>JAFZNG010000016.1 GCA_017551025.1 Paludibacteraceae bacterium
ATCCGGCGCATTGTCGAAACCGAAGAAAGACGGTCAGCACAAGCACGAGAAGATGCTGCTTGGCACGCACCGCAAGGCTGCAACCTCTAACCCGAATTGTACGCGTGTTTACATGCGTGATCAGGTAGAGCGCTCGACCGAACCGACGCAGAACGAGCTCGCGGCTCGTACCCGCTTCACCGCTGTTCAGGCGGCTGTCAACACCCGTATGAAGAACCTCTCGACGATCGCAACTGATCGCGAAGCCTTCGAGGCCCAGAAGGATCTTGCCGGCGGCAAGAAGACGCTGAAGGCCTATCTCTGGAAAGTCTGCGGCGACGCCTACGACGCCCAGAACGGCTAAGCCGTTGGTGTAGGGGCTGATTAATCGGAATAATCGGAATAATCGGAATAATCGGAGTATTCGGAATAATCGGAGACTTTTTCTTAAAAAACGCACATAAAATTTGCATATGTGCGTTTTTTTTTGTAATTTTGCAGCCGGATTATGATTTTCGTTCCCGAACGAGCAAGGAAAATAAGAATATAAAGAATATACAATTATGAAAAAATCCTATCTGATTCCCATGGTGGACCAGACGCCTATTACAAGTGGTCGTCTGATGGATGTTTTAGGCCTAAGTGTTGGTAATGGTGGTAACGAGAACTCGTTCACCGCACCGAATCGTATCGAAGGTATAACGGATTAAAATCGCGAGGTACCATGAAAAAGATTTACGCAATTCTTGCATCGCTGCTGCTTTGTGCGGCATCGATGACGGCGCAGCAGATTACCGTGGCGGTGGATGGCTCAAGTACCTACAAGCCAACCCAGATTAAGAACGGTAGTTTTAGTGACGAGCCATGGATGACGTTTACCTACAATAATGTCACCTACAGCTCTTGTCCTAACAACAAAAATTTCGATTCCGGAGGTAACACATACGCATCAAGCGTAGTGTTCAATGGTGTTGATAAGGGTTGGAATACCACAGAGTTGAGTTGGTGGCGCGGTACGTTGTTTGAATATTCAGACGGTTCCGCTACGCACGATTGTCATCACAACGGTACCATTCCTATGTCGGATAAGTATGTGGAGATGAACTGCTATCATGCTACTATGCTCTATCAGGATTTGACCACACACGGAAGAGATGTGATTCGCTGGACCTTGAAGCACGCAGTAACGCCCGGTGGCGATGAGGTACAGCCTATGCACGTAGAGATTGGTGCGCCTAACCGTGATGGTAACGGCAATATTGTCAACGCCTCCGGTTGGGCCGATAATCTCAATCCGCAAATTGTCTCATCCACAAAAGCTATTTTTCGCTATAATGGGGTAAAGGACAATAGTGGTAATACCAGTACCCGTGGATTTGGTTCTGCTACCGAGTTGCAGTATCTTCGTTTGACGAAGACAGATCATTCCAGTGGCTGGTGGACGGCACAAGGTGTATATATCATTCCGGACGGACAGACGGTAACGCGATTTGGCTTCGTTTCTGAAGCCGCAAAGCCGAATTCGGGTAACCTGTTGGATGATATCACATTCTCTACGCTTGTCGGTAACTTGTCTGCACACCAGATAGAAGGTGGTGCTGTGGAACTGAAGGGTTATTGGGGTGAGACGACTGCGTCTAAGACACTGAAGGTTGTTGTTGGTTCGACCACACACAGCATCAATATGACATCGGTGACGGGCAAGAACTTCGTTGTGACGATTCCGGCAGCCACCATCGGTTCTGCGACAAATGTAACGGTTTATCACGAAGACTATTATGCTGCTCGTTTGACGCTATATATCGCTCCGGCTTATACGGTGGAATTGGCAAGCGGTACGGAGAATGCATCGGATTGGTCGTTCAGTCCGGCTTCTGCTAAAGAGGGACTTACGGTAGCAATTAACAACAACGGTACGCGTACGATAGAGAATGTGACGGTTAGCCGTAATATCAGCAGCACGGTGGAGATCAGAAGTTCCGATTATTCTACAAAGATTAATGATTTTAACGGCACCGATCGGTCGAAGCTGAAGTTCATGGAAAATGTAACGAACACTTTGACCGTTACTCGTGATGAGGCGGAGATAGATTTGAATGGCTTTACGGCCGGCACGATCATGACTCCGAATAACAAGTACGGCTATGCGCTTACCATCAAGAACGGTGCGCTCTCAGGAGTGGACGGTGCAGGTGGATGGGACGATTGGTTTAGCGGTACGCTGATTTTTGAAAACGTCACTATGAATAATACTTTGTGGTCAGACGGTCATGAAGTGATTATCAAGTGCGGTACGTATAGTGTCGTTAATAACTACAAGAAAGGCGATACCCCGGGTACGGTAACCATCTATGATGGTAAATTCATGACGTTCAATAACGCCGATCCTTCTGGAGCAGGAGCCAGCCATGGCACCTACATACTCTATGGTGGTAAATATCATTTTAACCCAACTACCAGCACTTCCTACACAACGATTATTCCTGCCGGTTACGCGTTACAGTCCAACACGGACAGCGACAACGGCACGTATCCTTGGAAGGTAGTGAATACCGACCCGACGAAGGCGGTTGAGTTTGATGAATTGCACCTGACGCAAGTCACCAAGGATCATGAGTGGACGTTCACGATGCCGCGGTATGACGTGAAGGTAGAGGTGCAGTATACCGACTTCCAGGGTCACGGAACGGAAGAGGATCCGTACCTCATTCCTTCGACGGAAGTATGGAATCAGTTGGCAGCCAACGTGACCGGTGGTAAGGCCTATGCAGGCAAGTACTTCCGTCAGACGGCTGACATCAGCGTGACCACGATGGTTGGTACTTCCACCTGGGATGGAGTCCCTTCTCGCCCATTTAGCGGTACGTATGATGGTGACGGACATAAACTCACGGTCACAATCAGTAGTTCGACCGCTACGGCACCTTTCCGTTCGACTATAGGAGCTACAATTAAAAATCTGCACATAGCCGGAACAATCACAGCATCTTCTAGATATGCCGGTAGTATCGTAGGCTATGCCTATGGCGCAAATACAATTTCTAACTGCCGTTCTTCGGTGGAGATAAACGCTACGACCTACGGTGATGGTTCGCACGGAGGTCTCGTCGGCCGGGTATATGGTGCGGATAGAGCTATTTCCGCTCCGGAGGATAATGTCATCATTGAGGGATGTATCTTCGATGGAAAATTGTCGGGAAGCAATACGAATAACTGCAGCGGATTTGTCGGCTGGTGCTCGAATGATAGAAATCTCAAGATGTATCTGAGCAATAGTGTCTTTGCACCGACAAAAACAACTATGAATACGGATGGATGTATGACCTTCTCACGTGGTTCCAATCTGAATGAAGTATCCATCACCAACTGCTATTATACCAAAACCTTCGGTGGTGAGCAAGCTAAGCAGATGTATTCCATCACCGCAGGCGAAGGCGTGACCGTAGCTTCGGCTGCTGCAGCAACAGAGTATAACGTCAGCGGTATCACGTCCTACGGCACGGGTATTAAATACAACAATGTGCTCTACGGTGGCAACGGCGATGCGGTTTCGATGACTCTCAGCGGTGCGCCGAATTATTCCGCCACCACCGGAACGCTTGCCGGCACGGCGAATCCGTATACGCTGACGATGGCAAATGCCAATAGCGAGATTAACTTCGTGCCGGTGGCAAAGGTGACGACTTCGGGTAATGAAACGACGTATTATCCTACCTTCGATGACGCCGTGAACCATTGGGTGAACAACAGTACGCTTACGCTGCTGGCAAATGTCGAAAGAGGTAGTACTATCAACATCAGTAATACCCGCACGCTGGACTTGAATGGCTTTGGTATCAAGCGTACAGGTTACGGACGAGTATTCTATATCGGAGGTAGCGGCAACCTGACGATCAACGATAGTAATCCGGATGCAGTGCATAAATATACATTAAGCAACGAATACAACGGTGCCGGCTTGGCAACGCTTGATGAAGCGAGCGGTTCGCTAACCGTCAATGGTGGATATATCACCGGCGGTAACACAAATGAGCAAGGCGGTGCCATCTATGTGGACGGACAGTTGACTATCAATGGAGGAAATATCATTGGTAATCACTCAGACGCGCACGGAGGTGCTATTAAAGCACAAGAATCATATGCAACCATCACCATGAATGGAGGTCGTATCTGCTATAATACGGTTCAGTGGCAGGGTGCGCTTACTATCGGTGATGCTACCTTACGTCTCTATGGCGGAGAGATAAGTCATAATCGCTCGCTCGCAAATCAGCGTTGGCATAACGGCGGTGTGGATATATGTGGTGGTACGTTCTATCTGCATGGTGCACCGCTCATTTACGGCAACTACGGTGGCAACGAGGGTAATACCAACCAGCCTAACGACATCTGCCTGGAACAAAAGGTAACGATTGATGGCGAGATGACCAATACTACGCCGATTGGTATTATGATGAACTTGGGCGGATATGATGGCAAGACCCGCGGACAATTCTCCTTTGAGAGCGCATATGTCACGAATGAGACCGCATCTCATTTTACCCCGCAGAACTATCCCGGTGATGAGGTTGTACGTATAGGTAATGCATTGTGGATTTGGAATAGCATTAGAGACACCCACGGCACGGTGGCTTATCAAGTAACCTACGACAGCCGTGGCGGTAGTGCCGTAACGGGTCAGACCGTACTCTCGGGCGAGAAAGCCAGCCAACCGGAGAACCCGACCAAAGCGGGTGTTACGTTTACCGGATGGTACAAGGATGTCCTGTTCTCGGAGGCTTGGAACTTCGCAACCGATGTAGTAAACGCAGACATGACGCTCTATGCACGTTATTCCAACGATGCGGCCTTGATTGATGCACCGACTGCAAATGCCGGACTGATCTATGCCGGCGTAGCACAAGCATTGGTAAGTGCCGGTGCGGCTGATGGCGGTACGATGATGTACTCTACGGACAACAGCACCTGGAGCGATGCCATTCCGACGAAAACGATTCCGGGCAACTATACGGTATATTATATGGTAGCGGGTGACGCTACGCACGCGGACCTCATTCCTGCGCAGAACGAGATTGCGGTTTCGATCGTTCCGGCACAACTGACCATCGAGGCGGATAACAAGCAGGTGGTTTACGGTGAGGCTGTGCCGAGCTATACGGCGACCATCACGGGCTTCGTAAACGGTGAGGACAAGACGGTGCTTACCGGAACGCTGGATCTGGCATGCTTGTATGCCGTAGGTAGCGGTCTGGGCAACTACGATATCACCCCGAGCGGCTATTCGTCGGACAACTATACGATTAGTTATCAGACCGGTACGCTGACGGTAAGTACGCCGAACCAGATCGTGATGGCAGACGACGCTGATTATACCGCAACGCTTGCGGCACTCAACGGTCAGACGCTGGACGTACAGATCAACCGTTCGTTCGTGACGGGCATCTATAATACCTGCTGCCTGCCGTTCTCGATGAGTGCGGCAGAGATCGCAGCGAGTCCGTTGGCGGGTGCGACGCTCAAGAACTACGACGGTGCGGACGTGACGGGCGAGGGTGCGGAGCGCGACCTGAACCTCTACCTGAGCGAGCTGACGGAGATCGAGGCAGGCAAGCCCTTCCTCCTTAAGCCGGAGACGGATCTGCCGAATCCGCTGATCTTCACCGGTGTACAGATCAGTTATACCGATCAGATGGTGAATCCGAACGGTACGGTAGGCGAGTTGATCGTAGCCGACCACGTGGACTTCCAGGGCATCATGCGTCCGTTCTTGCTATCGGCTTATTCGAGCAGCAGTCCCGACTACCTGGGTGTAGGTCAGGACGGTCGCCTCTACTGGGCAGACGGCAGTAAGTCCACCGGTCCGATGCGTGCTTTCCGTGGCTTCTTCCACGTGAAGGATGCCGGTTCGTCGAACAATGCACCGGTGCGCCGCGGCATGCATGCGCAGTTCGTGGAGAACAGCCCGCAAACTCCGACAGGAGTAGAGAGTATTCAGCCTTCAGCCGTCAGCATTCAGAAGATCATCCGCGACGGTGTACTCTATATCATCCGCGATGGTAAGATGTATACCGCGCAGGGCGTGGAAGTGGAATAACGGTTGATAGGTCTGCGACCGTTAGGAGGTGTATAGACCTTCGGTCGTTTATTCAAAAATCGGCATGCGATTGCGTATGTCGATTTTTTTTGTGTTGCATATAGCGGAAATGGCGGTAGATATGTCGCATAAGTTTGCGTATGTGGCAAAAAAGTTGTAATTTTGCCACTCCCTTTCGCAAGAAAGGGATTAGGTATTAGTATATTAAGGTACAAAAATGAGGTGTGAATTTCCTGCAGCCATCCAAAAGTGGCTATTTGTGTTTTATATATTCGCGCTTGCGTGCGTGTGTGAACCCATCCGAGCGGAGGGTGGTTATGTGGTGGATCCGGTGATTGCGGTTCCAGCTAATTCGTATACTACGTTCTCGACGGTCTATAACGGCAAGCGTTACTACATGGGAGTGGATACCGTTCGTGTGAATGGTGTGCTGCGTGATACCATCAAGGCATACGATGCGCCGAACTACAAGACCATGTGGATCGCCGGTCCTATGTGGAGTCCGACGGGTGAGATCTTGCGTAACAAGGACTATACCCGTACGGTGAAGAACGTGTGGTTGGCGGAATTGGTGGTGCCGGATTCGCTGAAAAGTCACCGTGATCGTTGTTATCTGACGATTGCTGATCCTGAGACAGCGGGTGCGACCTACAGTAAGTTGGTGCTGGGCGATGAGGCGCATGCTACCATGTGGCATACGGCGAAAGATATGACGAACCAGGATCAGCAGATGCATGGCTGGACGTATTTCTATTCGGATGCAACGGGTGTGGACGTATATCGCTATATGGCGTATGACCCCTTGTTCGGTTACACCCGTCTATTCTCCACTCGTCCTGCTTTATCGCAACGTATCTCGGTGTGGGATAGAAAGACGGGTAACGACGTGACCTCCACCATTACACCGAATGCCTATACCTTCGGCCTGAACACGGAGGCTGATACCGTCAAACTGCCTATCACTTCGCGTGTGTATTACTACAAGAACATGGACCGTTTCCGTAGCCGTTACAACCAAATGGATATCTTTGTGAACGAACCGACGGTGGAGAGTAACCAGGCTACGCTCTTAGATCAGAATGGCGCGTACCAGCTGCGCGGATGGTACGAATGGTCATCCAATCCCCGCGGAGGAGAATACGGATCGGCGTATAACGGCAAATCGACGATGAAGTATTATACGTTGCTCAGAATTGACAGTACCGAAGTGCCTGAGTCGAATCCGGTAGCATATACATACACGCCTGTGTTCGGTTGGACGGATTCTACGATGCTGTGGGTGAGTGAAAGAAAGTTTTCCTTGAACCCGACAGAGAATCTGTGGCACGACACGATTTTTGCTATTGGTCCCTCGCCGTTTAATATGTTGCGCAAACGAAGTGAGGCGGCTCCGGAGGAGGAAGATTATGTGGATCACTCTGCTTGGCTTCGTCAGCATTTTGAGGTAAAGAATAGCAGCGGAGTATATGAGCATTTTGTGGATTCGATTCTGATTACCCGTCAGACCTTCCACAACGACCCGTTTACGACGATGCGTTCTTCGGTGAGTCCTGTCGACCATGTGTTTGAGTACAAAGATGAAGATTTGTTTCCGGTGACTGCGGTATCCGATACGGCGCTAACTTTCGGTGTGGCTATTCGTTATCAGGAGGGAAATACGATTCACCATGCGAATCATGCTGTCGCACGTACGGAGATTGGTGAGGAACGCGATTTGGATATCCACACCCGTCCGGCATACCGGGATCCGGAAACCGGTCTGTGGTACGATACCTTGATGGTGCAGGTTTTGAATGCCGACGGCACTTCGGCCTTGTATAACAGTTCGACGAATCCGACGGGATGGATAGAGTCGGTGTATCTAAAAGACCTCGATTCGATTCGCGTACAGGTGCGCTTGTCCAGCACCTCGCAGACCGATAACCGAGTAGCGCAGATTCGATACCGTTATTGCTATCGTCACTCCTCTATTGTCGGCGATACGGTAGAAACCGTTCGTTCGATTTGGATCACGCAGAAAGGCTATCAAACCACTTCGGCCTCGTTGTACACCTTCAACCATAAGACAGGCACAGACGCGCCGCAGGAGGTGCACACTAAGAAATATACGATTTATGCTATTCCGGGTGAGGAGTTGAGTCTGCCTATCCATCGTGACCACTGGGGGTATTACCGTTGGTACGAATGGGATTATCGCGGCGGAACGCATGAGGTGGACCCGGCGAACAGCCAATGGACTTGGGTGGAGAAACCCAAGAACCAGCAGAGCCCGATCAACATGGAGTATATGCCGATCAACAACGTGACGGACGGTTCTTCGCGTGGTCAATGGGATATTATTGATCATGATAACACCTTCGGCACTTCGGACCACTTCACTCCGGGCTTTTCTACCGCGATCCCGTCCGTGATGTATCCCGAATCGAATAGCAAGACGGATAGTATTGCTTGTGATGTGAGTGCTTATACGGATATCAATACCCATGGGCAAACTATCGGTGCCTTGAAACAATTGACGGAACCGACGCTTAGTTACCGTAATATCTTCACTGTTCGTCCGGCAAAAGAGCAGGCAGACAAGATGGCTACCCATCGTACAGGCGGTACATGGATGGAGAATTACAATATCCTTGTTCCGGCAGGTCGTGCGTTCAACTTGATACAGCAGTATCCGGTATTGAATTCCGAAAATGATGTTGTGGAAGCAGAGCATCTGCAGTATATCTACTATTTCAATACGACCGGCACAAATGATGAGAATATGGGCACTAAGGGAGATCTGAACGATACCAAAGCAGCCTCGTACGGTCGTATCGGCGAACCGCGTTATACCGGTTCGGCAACGCGTACGGCGCAGTTGCTTACCAAGGACGATATAGATGATTTGGGCGAATCGGGTTCGATCAAAGTATTGGTAGTCAATGCCCGCAAGACCTCCGGCTATGTATTAGGTAAGAAAGCCGGTGAAGAAGAGTTCACCGCCGGTTCGATAGGTACCAAAACCAATACCGACGACCTGAAGGACTACCTGGAGGATAAGTACCTCAACCCCTCTGTGCAAGGCAACTACGAGTTGACATTAACCAAGAACGGTTCGGGTTCGTTCGTCCTCTCGCACAAAGATGCCACACGTGGATTATGGTACTACTATGACGGTTGGCAGATCGGCCGTCGCGTACGTTGGATTACGGGTAGCGGTTCCATCACCGGTACGAATACCATCACCTATTCTCATCCGGAGTCTGTTTCTGACGCAAGTCGCATCGCCGGAGGGGATGACAACTTGCTTCAATTCTATATGTCATACTGGGGCGCCGGCGCGCATGGTTATCTGACAGCTAGTACCGGTAGCGGTTCGTATCCGGCTAATTTGCACATCAATAACGATCAGGACGGCGATGCATCGAATCAGTATTGGCTCGTATATAAGATTGTAGAACCGGATCAGGTGAAACACCAAGAGACGCCTGTTTGGGAATACAGTACGGATGGTTCGAGTTGGGACACCGTGGCGGTAGAGGGTACAAACAATGCCAGCTATAAGATGTTAGCCGACGGTTCGCTGTCGGTGGGTGCAACGGTTCATCCGACATCCAACTTGGCGTCTGCAGTCTATTATCGTCTGCGTACGGAGCACTTCCAATTGGCGAAGTTTGCCGTTCGTACCACCAATCCGGCTACCGACGGCCCGTCCCAGGTGGCGATTATCTCGGAAGACAGTATCCAGAACCATTTCGATATCCTGTTTACGCTGGGTAATGAGAGTTTTGATGCCCCGCGTACGACGGATACAACGGCCTATTACCATCATATGCCGTGGTCGTTTACGGAGTTGAGCTACCATTATCCGCTGAAAGGCGAAAATAAGATTTCGAAGGCACAGCGTACCGACACTCTCTTCTTGCCGGAAAAGGGGCAGTACTGCTACATCAATAAATTTATCGATCCTACCAATTCGTCGAATATCATCGAATCGATGGACGGTGCTGCAAAGGGGTATATGCTGTGCATTCATGCGTCGCAGAAGCCGGTGAAGGTCTTTGACTTTGAGTATCCGCAGATGCCGTGTTCGGATCAGGATATCTACCTTACGGCCAACATCTGCAACCCGGTGAATAACGGATATAATCCGCAGTTTACGGCAGACTTGGAGGGATGGAACGGTAGCGCGTGGGTGCCTATCTACCGCTATAAGACGGGTGAGATCCCGTATGAGAGTTCGCAACGCTGGTACCAGTTGGCTATTCCGATTGCGCAGGAGCGTCTGGCGGGTTATCAGAAGTTCCGCTGCGTTGCCGCTTTGCCGGGTTCGATGGAAGATAATGCGTACCTCTTGATGGACCGTGTTCGTTTCATCGCCAAGGAGCGTCCGGTGGCTGTTTATCAGAACAAGACTACCTGTCTGTCGGACAATAAAGTGGATATCGTCGCCCGTATCGACTATCGGAACTCCACGTTCCCTGCCGGTACGTTAGTGGCATTCCAGTACCAAAAGAAAGTTGGCAACACGTATGTGCCGTTGGCCTCCGACAAGATGAACGGTTATTTCATCGAGGGAATGAAAGATGAGGAGATTGCTGATGATGACGTTTGGCTCAAGGATGTGAACGGCGATCGCTGCGGTATGATCATGATTCCGAGCAGTACGTATAATCCTTCTTCGAGCAGCAATAGTGACCTGCAGACGGTGGTGCATGGTATTCGAACCAAGATGGGTGAGGAGGCTGCAACGGCTACTACGAAAGCAGCTTCATATGCCGATGAAAGAGGGCTTGTTTCCAGCCTGGAATTGGTGCAAACCAAAAAGAAGTCGTATGTCAACGAGGGTGCCAACGATTCGGATAAGGCGTACTATGTGATGTGCTTGTCCTGTAAGGTGGATGCCGCGGTAGGTGATACGTTCCGTGTAGCGATGATGCCGATGCGTAGTCTGGGAACGGTGCCTAACTTCTCGACTGCCGGTTGTGCGACCGAGCGTATCGTGACCATCAAGAACCCTGTGACGCTGAATATAGACGGAAGTGGATGGACGAATCGCACTCGTGAAGTGCTGGAAGCAGCATCAGGTGACCCTGATCCGGTAGAAGCCAACCATACGTACCGACTCTCCGTGACGCTGCAGAATGCACCGGATGGTGCGACGGCTACCGGTTGTAAGTTCGACTTGCTTCGCTCCTACGAATGGGATCGCGATTACGAAACCAAATATCGTGCTTGGTTAACCGCTGTAGCAGGAGGAAACGCGGAAACAATTGCAAGCACACTGGCTGCTGTGACCGCCGCCAATAATGCGTTCAAGACAGCCTATGGTGTAACGCGTTCGCAGATCTTGGAGATCTTGGAAATCTTCCGTGCGGACAATGAGAATAACCCCACGCGTACGGTGACGAACTGGAATGATGTGCGTCCGGAGGACTTTATGTGGTCGGGACGCAGCCAGACGCAAGCGGACTCTATCTACAGTGTGCTGAACCGACTGATTGTCAAGGAGCGCAAACTGGAAATCGGTCTCGATTATTACGATGTGTTCCTCGGCAATAATCAAGATGCCTATGCGTACATCCAGCCGATCCCGGGTAGCGGTTATTATATCAAGGGCGGCGAGACATATGACTTGGCGGCTTGTAACACGCCGCAGTGGTTTGAGATGCACTCCAAGGCTTCCAACTACACGCTTCGTTTCGGTTATGACAATATCGTGAACGGCAACTACGAGGTGCCGGTGATCCGTGCGTCCAGAACGGATGCGAATGCAGCCGGAGAGAACCGCTTGTCGGTGCGTGTGGCAGAGATCGCTTCGAGTGCGGCAATAGATACCGTTATCTTGGGTTGGGAGAAAACAGTTCTCGTGGAGAGTAACGATCCGGAGTGGTTGGCTGATCCGTCCAAGGTGTTCAAGTATCAGCAAGATATCGATATGCGAGACCACAAACCGGAAGAGACTTCTTATTATACCAAAGGTAACGTGATTCGCTTCAAAGCAGCGGACGGTAATACGATAAGCCTCAAAGCCGGGTATTGGTATACCTTCCGTACCGGCTTCTACGGAGCCTCCAAATCAGCAGTATATTCAGAACCGGGAGCAGATCCTACTAACTTCGCGGAGTTCATCTTGGCCGTTGCCCCGGATACGGTGCGTTGGACACCTTCGCATCCGGAGTCGGCTAACTACTGGAACGATGATGATAACTGGACCGCTATCGTGAACGGAGCGGACTTTAAGGCTTGTATCGCGCCCATTCCGCACAAAGACACGAAGGTCATCATTCCTGCTCCCGGTGAGGAGAATCTGTTGCCAATCGTATCTCCGGACAGCGTCTTGGTGGCTCGTCGTGTGGATACCTTGGATTATGGTTTTGTACTCAATACCTGCCAAAAGATCCTCTTCAAACCTCGTGCGACCATGTTAGGTCAGGAGAACCTGGACTACGAGCGTGCCTACGTGGACGTGCTCTTCACGACCGGCAACTGGCAGACCTTCTCGCCGGCATTGAAGGAGATCTATTCGGGCGATATGTTTATCCCGTATGCCAGCACCTACGTGAAGGGTTCGGCGGGCACCGGTGCATCGGTCGATACGGTGGACTTTGCGCCGAAGGCGTTCAGTCCGGTACCGGGTGCATCCTGGACCTACAACCCGCGTATCTATCCTTTCGCGTTCTATCAGGGCTTCTACAACTCGTCGGTCAGCGTGTCGTTCCATAATACCGACAAGGACGGCAACCCGGTAGAATATACCTACCAGCAGTCGAAGAACGTGGCTGATTGGGTGAAGACCAACCTTATCGACACCTTGTATCACCCGGGTGGGGCATGCGTGATCATGGGGTATGACGAGACCGATGCGGACGGTCGCGAGATCGTCGTGCGTCTGCCGAAGCCGGATACCGAGTACTATACCTACGGTAAGTACAACGGATCGTACGTACAGAGCAGTGCTGTCCGTAAGGTCAGCAAGACCTCGGGCAAGAACCTCGCCTACGACAAGACGACACTCGGTGCATCGGACGGTATTACGTATACCCTGCATAATGCGACCGAATCGGAGATCTTCTTCTTCGGTAACCCGACCATGGCGCTGATCGACGTATACCAACTCTGTCTGGATAATGCCGGTGTACTGTTGCACGACGGTAAGACGCATCATTTCACGGCCTACCAGCTGATCGACGGCACGACCTCCAGCTATACCATCAAGGAGATCAGCGGTCCCGGTCAGTACTTCGTGGCCCCGCAACGAACCGTAGGACTCATCGCCAACGATACGCAGAAAGCCCTGAAGACCCTGCCTATCAAACTTCGTCCCGAAGCACTGGTAGCCCTCACGGGTGACGGTATTGTCGTCAGTCGTGAGGACGTGAAAGCCGAGGGTGCGCCTATGCGTAGAGTAAGCCGTCAGTATTCAGATGTCAGCAGTCCCAAGCGCCTCTATATATGTGCGGCCAATGAGACGGACGAGGGCGTGAAGAAAGCCTACCTGACCCTGGGTGAGCAGGCAGGTGCCGATCGCGGTTACCGTAAGGGCGAAGATGCCCTCAGCCTGTCGTCGGGTGAGAACTATTTTAGTTACAGTTCGTTCTCTACGCCGCTGAGTCTCTACTCCGTGGCAGACAACGAGGCACTCATGCTCGATATCCGCGATACCCTGCGTACGGTGCCCCTGGTGATGGCAACGCTCGACGAACGTTTCGATATCAACAACCGCACCGTCCTCAGCTTCGCCTTGGAGGGAACGTGGGAGCAGCCGCTCTACCTGTATGATGCACTGACGGGCGACAGCGTGCTGATCCTCAACGGTCTGCAAGTGGCTGTCGAGACACCGCTTAGCAACCAGTTGCGCTACTATATCAACGGCCATGCTACCCCGCATAGCGACCAGCAACAGGGTACGACAACCGGTGTTGAGGTGGTCAGTGGTGAGGATGCTAACACCCTACACCCTACACCCTACACCATCATCTACGACGTTCTCGGACGCCGACTGATGACGCTCTCGGAGCACGACCTTATCACAACTTGCTCTCTGCCTACGGGCGTATATATTATCCAGCGTGGTAACAAAACAGAAAGGATGGTGGTGAGATGAGGAAAATAATAGGTATATTAGTCTGTCTGTGGGTGGTGGCGCAAGCCTATGCGCTTAGCTACCCGACCTACCGTGCTGCGGCAAACGGCTGCGGCGGGTACGGTGCACCGGCGCATCACGCGACCATGACCGTATCGGCTACGCCTGCTCCGGAACGCCGCACCGCAGGGTCGCTCGCACAGATCAGTGCCGAGAACTTCGAGACGCTCAATAGCGAGGGTGGGGCATGTTATCATGCGCCGTCCGTTCGGCGCGGCCGTCCCGACGAGGATGAGAACGGCAGTACCGGCGGTATCGGTGAGGAATCCTACCATTCACCCGTAGGAGAGGTGCCGATGCTGTTCATGCTGCTCCTGGCCATAACATATACCTTACTTAAGGTGCGTACGCGAAAAAAAATGACATGAAAATTTGCTCAGGTCATTTTTTTTTTGTACCTTTGCACCCGATAATGTAAATAACTTGCTCCGGTTCTAAACCGGTTTGCACCCGATAATGTGAATCATTATGCCTAAGAATACCGAAATAGAACGTAAGTTCCTGGTCCGGGGAACGGCGTATCAAGCCCAGGCTACCCGTAAGATGGATATCTGCCAGGCCTACCTCTGTCGCGAACCGGCCAAGACCATCCGTGTGCGTATCGCCGGCGAGAAGGCCTACCTGACCATCAAGTCCTCTGCAGGTCAGGAGGGTATCGCCCGCTTTGAGTGGGAACGCGAGATCGACCTCGCGGATGCCAAACAACTGCTGCGGCTCTGCCTGCCCGGCATGATTATGAAGACCCGCTGGATCATTCCTGCCGGCAACGGACTGAAATGGGAAGTCGATGAGTTCCACGGTCAGAAGCAAGGCCTCGTCATGGCGGAGATCGAACTGGAAGACGAGGCGCAAACGTTCGACCGTCCCGAATGGCTCGGCGAAGAGGTGACCGGTCGTCCGGAATACTATAACTCGAATATGCTTTAAGACTATGAAGATAGATCGCGTAAGACTCGTGATTGTCGTTTCGGCGATGATCGTGATGACCGGACTGGTGGTCATCAGCGTCTTCGGTATGCGGTATTACCGCTATGCCAGGAGTAATTTCTCTGCCCGCGACGGCCAGGAACACAGCTATTTCGTCTATCCCGGCACATCGCTCGAGCAGTTGACCACCATGCTCACGGCCGACTACGAGATCGCCTCGCCCGATGCCTGGCGGCGCGACTGCCAAAAGCTCGGTCTCGATACCATCCGTCCCGGCCACTATACCATCGCCGCCCGAACGGCCGACCGGAGACTGATACGTATGTTCTCGCGTGGCGAAGAGTCGCCGATCCGCCTTACCTTCAACAATACGATCCGTACCCGCCAACAACTCTGCGGACGACTGGCGGAAGTGCTCATGACCGATAGCACGACGCTCAACTGCTACATGGACAGCGTGCCGTTCCTTCGTCAGTACGGACTGACGCCCGAGACGGCCGTGTGTCTGTTTATCCCCAATACCTACGAGGTCTATTGGTCGATGACGCCCGAGCAGTTGTTCGAGCGTATGCAGAAGGAGTACAACCACTTCTGGAACGCCGAGCGACGCCGCAAAGCCGAGGCCCTCGGACTGACTCCCGTGGAAGTAGCGACACTCGCCTCGATCGTCGAGGCCGAGACCCATCGCCGTGAGGAACATCCCGTGATCGCCAGTCTGTATCTGAACCGTCTGCACCTGGAGATGCCGCTCCAGGCCTGCCCGACCGTCATCTTCGCCGTAGGCGATTTTAGCCTGCGCCGCGTACTGAACAAGCACCTGGAGATCGATTCGCCGTACAATACATACAAGCATACCGGCCTTCCGCCCGGACCGATCCGACTGCCGCAACCCTCCGCACTGGATGCCGTACTGAATGCACCCAAGACCCGGTATCTGTTTATGTGCGCCAACCCCGATTTCTCCGGTACGCACGTCTTCTCCGAGACGGCCGCCCAACACGAACGTGTTGCCCGCGAATACCGCCAGCAACTGAGTCAACGTAATATCAAATGATCTGGGACCAAAACGAAGATATCCGACTCGTCGAATGCCGTAACGACCGACGTGCCGTACAGCAGGCGCTCGACGACTGCCGTGAAGAACGGCGGCCGTACGTGGTGATCACCCATACGATGACCGTCAAGCCGCTCCACCGACTGCTGGTGCCCGTGACTATGCTCGAGGAGGAGACCTACAAAGCCGAGATATGCACCTACCTCGCACGTAAGACAGGTGCACATATCATCCTGTTGAAAGCCCACGACTACGGTAATCATGCCCGTCAGAACGTCAACCGTATCCTGACGCATATCCGTAGCGTCAACGATCGGCTAACGGCCAATGGCCAAGAGCCTATTTCGTACGAAGTAGTAGAAGCCCGTAAGGATAGTTTTTCGCTCATCCGCGAGGCCAGCGAACGGCAACGCGACTTCCAGCACGACCTGCTCATCCTTACCGCCAGTCGCGACTACGGACTGGATGATATTCTCTTCGGTCCACCCGAACGCCACGCCATACGCCGCGCCCTGGTGCCCGTCATGCTCGTCAATCCGCGAGAAGACCTATTCTCGCTATGCGACTAGCGGAGTGCCTCCGCAGTCATATATTCAGAGTGAGGCATTTATCTGTTCGATATACTGAACGATTTCCTCGCCTCCTTGGTTCTTCTCGGCCGAGGTGATGAAGATAGGCGGCAGTTCTTCCCAAGTCTCCAGCAGCACCTGCTTATACGCCTCTACGTTCTCTTTCAGCCGTTCCCGACCGAGTTTATCGGCCTTGGTGAAGACGATAGAGAAGGGGATCTGCTGTTCGCCGAGCCAGTTCATAAACTCCAGGTCGATCTTCTGCGGCTCCAGACGGCTGTCCACCAGTACAAACAGATTACACAACTGTTCGCGCAGCAGACAGTAGCGCTCGATCATGCGGCGCAACTGATCACGCTGGTTCTGACTCGCCCGTGCATACCCGTAACCCGGCAGATCCACGATGTGCCATTGAGATGGAGTATGGTGTAGGGTGTCTGGTGTAGAACTCTCAATCAGAAAATGGTTGATCAGCAGCGTCTTTCCCGGTTTCTGACTCGTCTTGGCGAGTTTGGGGTTATGGGTCAGCATGTTGATCAGCGACGACTTGCCCACGTTGCTGCGACCGATAAACGCATACTCCGGCAGCGCCGACTTAGGGCACTGCATCACGTCCGGACTGGAGATAACGAAATTAGCAAACTTAATCATAAATCATAAATCATAAATCCTACATTACCATAGGTGCAAATGGAAGCCTTCCGGTGCAATCAGGATATAACTGATACATACGGCCGTCATGAAGATAGCCGGAATAGCCGCAATCAGATAAGCGAATTTATACTTCGAGTTCTTGTAGAGCCATACGGTGCCCGCCCAGAGCGTGAAGCACGCCAGGGTCTGGTTGGTCCAGGCGAAATAACGCCATACGATATTGAAATCTACGAATACCATACCGAATACGCACAGGAACAGCGGTACGGCGATGACCAGTCGGCGCGGGATAGGACGCTGGTCCCATCCGAGGAAGTCGGCTACGATCAGTCGGGCACTGCGCAAGGCCGTGTCACCACTTGTGATCGGGGCGGCAATCACACCGATGATCGCCAGTATACCACCTACCGTACCCAACCACGAACGACTCACCTTATCGATCACCAATGCGGCGATGTTCTGACCCGGATGCGCTGCGGCATAAGCTTGCAGACCGTCGATACCGTACAGTCCCGTCTCCGGATCCGCAAAGAACGTACCGGCTGCAGCCGCCCAGATCAAGGCCAAGATACCCTCGGCTACCATCGCACCGTAGAAGATCCAGCGACCCTGACGTTCGTTGGTCACGCAGCGTGCCATGATCGGCGATTGCGTGCCGTGGAATCCCGAGATCGCTCCGCAGGCAATCGACACAAACATCATCGGGAAGAGCGGCAGATCACCCGTCTGACGATTCTGCAATCCGTCCATCACCTCCGGCATCTCGGCACTGTGCCATCCCAGCATCACCACCATAATACCCAATCCCATGAACAGCAACATACCGCCGAAGATAGGATAGAACCTTCCGATCAGTTTATCTACCGGCAGCACCGTCGCCAGGGCGTAATAACCGAATATGATCAGCACCCAGGCGATAGGAATAGTCGAAAGTCGAAAGTCGAAAGTCGAGAGAGGGCACAGTCCCTGTAGCAAAGTGGCGGGACCGCTCAAGAAGGTCGTGGTTAGCAGGATCAGCAGCACCAGCGACAGCACACGCATGAATACCTTCACACCCTTGCCCAGTTCGTCACCTACGATATCCGGCAACGACACACCGCCCTTGCGGATCGAGAGCATACCGCTCAGATAGTCGTGTACACCACCGGCAAAAATCGTTCCGAACACAATCCATAGAAAGGCCGCCGGACCGAAGAAAATACCCATGATCGCACCGAATATCGGACCCAGACCCGCGATGTTGAGAAACTGCACCAGAAAGATGCGCCATCCCTTCATCGGTACGTAATCTACTCCGTCGGTCTTCGTGAGGGCCGGCGTCTTGCGTTCCGGCTCGATGCCGAACAGCCGCTCTACCAGTACACCGTAGGTGAAAAAGCCTACGATGAGCAATGCTAATGCTACCAGAAAAGTAATCATACCTGTTTATTTACATTTTGCGGCTGCAAAATTACAACTTTTTTGGGATATACGCAAGTTTTATTTGCACATATGGAAAAAAAGCAGTAATTTTGTACCCGATTTTGGAAATGCGGTGCTTATCGATGCGATGAGCTAAGAGGGAAACAGGTGAGAATCCTGTACAGGCCCGCTGCTGTAAGTCCGAGGCGAATTGAACGCTCAGTCTGATCCACGAAGCCACTGTCCGGAAGACGGATGGGAAGGCGGTAAGACGAAGAGGACAAGTCAGAATACCTGCCGTATTTCACCTTAAACACGCTACTACTCTCGAGGAACAGAGTAAGGATGCACTGCCAAACAGCTTACATATTATTGGGATTACTATGTACGTGCACGTCGCTCACGCTGCACGCACAGGATGCGTCCTTGCCCGACTCTACCGACCTCCGGCATCGTGAGATGGAAGAGGTGACCGTCACCGCTCGCGCACTGGAGAAAGACGTAATCCTGCCCCAGACACTCAAGGGCGTAGAACTGGAGCGACTGAATGCCCTCTCCGTAGCAGACGCGTTGCGTTATTTCTCCGGCATACAACTCAAAGACTACGGCGGCGTAGGTGGTATCAAGACCATCAACGTGCGCTCGATGGGCAGTCAGCATACAGCAGTCTATTACAACGGTGTACAACTGGGTAATGCCCAGAACGGACAGGTGGACCTGGGACGTTTCTCGCTGGACAACATGGAGGAGATCCAGCTCTATAACGGTCAGAAGTCCGACATCATGCAGTCGGCACGCGAGTTCGGTGCGGCAGGCAATGTGTACCTGACCACCCGCAAACCCTACTTCCGGCAAGGCGAGAAAATACACGTACGCGGCCGAATGCGGTTCGGTTCGTTCGCGCTCGCCAACCCAAACGTAGGCATCGACATAAAGCTCACCGACGGCCTTGCGCTGACGATGGATGCCGAATACGTCTATTCGGACGGCAAGTACAACTTCCGTTACCGCCGCGTACTGCCGAACGGCGAGACCGCCTACGACACGACAGCCGTGCGCCAAAACGGCGACATACAGGCCGTACGGGCCGAACTGGGACTGCACCACTACTACCGCACCACCGGCTTCTGGCGCCTGCATGCCTACAACTACTGGAGCAATCGCGGCGTACCGGGTGCCATCGTAAATAACGTATGGCGCAACGGCGAACGACTGCAGGATCGCAACACCTTCGTACAGGCGCAGTGGCAGGACAAGTGGTGGAACCGCTGGTCAACACGCCTGCTCCTGAAATACGCCAACGACTATACGCATTATCTGAACTACGACGATAAACTGCTGCCCTCCGACAACGAATACCTCCAGCAGGAAGTCTATCTCTCGTTGACAAACCAGGTACAACTCACGAAATGGTGGGACGTATCCCTCGCGTATGACTACCAACTGAACACCCTCCGCAAGGACGAACACATCATCAGTACCACGGATGAACGATTCACGCGGCACAGCCACTGGCTCTCGGCCGCGACCGCACTCAGCGCCAAGGACTACCTGCGTATACAGGCCTCCGTGCTGATGACGGCGGTGGATAACGGCAAAGGGTTAGCGGTTAGCGGTGAGCGGCCGAAGGTGACGCCGGGTGTGTTTGTGTCGCTCAGGCCGTTAGCCTTTAGCCAATCACCATTCGCCAACCTAAGCCTCAATGCCTTCTATAAGCAGAGTTACCGGTACCCGACCTTCAACGACCTGTACTATACCGACCTGGGGAATGCCAATCTGCGTCCGGAACTGGCACGGCAGCATAGCGTAGGGGTAGATTATGAAATTAAAAATGAAAAATTGAAAATTAAAAATGGCGTGGGCTTCGACCTGTTGCTCTCTGCCTCCTACTATTACAATAAGGTAACGGATAAAATCATCGCCTACCCGAAGGGACAGCAGTTCCGATGGACGATGCTCAACCTGGGAGAGGTGAAGATACGTGGCGTAGATGCCAAAGCCGACCTGTCTCTACAACTGCCGCTACGCTTCGTAGTGCGCAGCCGACTCAACTATACCTACCAGACCGCCATCGACGTCACCAATCCCGGGGACACGTACTACGGCCATCAGATCCCGTATATCCCGTGGCATAGCGGTAGTGCGGTAGCAGGACTGGAATGGCAAAGCCGTCGCGGCGATAGTTACGGACTCAACTACTCGTTTATCTACGTAGGCGAACGCTACTGCCAGCAGGAGAACACGGTATATAACTACGTGCAACCCTGGTATACGCATGACCTGAGCGTATATGGCGAGTGGAAAGTCGAAAGTCGAAAGACCGCTTCGCTCAAAGTCGAAAGCAGCCAGCCCGTATGGCTGAAGGCCAATCTGGAAATCAACAACTTGCTCGGGCAGGATTACGAAGTGATCCAAAACTACCCGATGCCTAAAACGAATGTACGATGCACACTCGCAGTCAAATATTAATAGCATTTTTAATTTTTAATTTTGCATTTTTTCTCACCTCCTGCCGCACGGACGAGGTCGTGTATCCCACGATCGGGACGCACGTGACCGACCTCGTGGGGGAGGGCGGACTGTACGTGCTGTGCGAAGGAAATATGGGTTCCAACAAAGCCCGACTGGACTACATGAACCTCTATACGGGTGACTACTACGCCAACTGGTACGGGGCGCAAAACCCGACCCAACTCAAGGAACTGGGCGACGTAGGCAACGACCTGCAGCAGTACGGCGGCCGTCTGTATGCCGTGATCAACTGTTCGCATAAGGTAGAAGTCATGGATCGTCAGGCGAAGCATATCGGGCAAATAGATATCCCCAACTGCCGGTATATGGCCTTCCGGGGCGACAAACTATACGTCAGTGCCTATGTCGGTTCGGTGGCCTCACCGGAACTGCTGGGATCGGTCTTTGAGGTAGATACCGCGACACTCGAGATCACGCGTGAGGTGAAGGTAGGGCATCAGCCGGACGAACTGTGTATCCTGGGTGAGCGGCTCTATGTCGTCAACTCGGGCGGCTACCTCACGAACCGTTACGACTCAACCGTCTCGGTGGTGGACCTCGCTACGTTCAAGGAACTGCGTCGCATACCGGTAGGACTGAATCCCACCCGTCTCAGGGCAGACGAAGAGGGAAAACTATGGGTATGCTGCCAGGGCAACTACAGCACGGTTGCACCTCAGGTGGTGGTCCTCCGGGACGAGCAGGTCGTGCATCGTATCCCGATGCCGTGCGCCAATATATCGATCTGCGGATCGACGGTGGCCATCCTGGACGCGGAGCAGAAAGCCTTGCATACCTTCCGCACGACAGACTACTCGCCGGTAGGCATCCTGGATCTCACGGAGTATGAGCACCCGTACGGATTGCTACTAACCGACAACATGATCTTTCTTACCGACGCCAAGAACTATGTCTCGTCGGGCATACTGCATTGCTACGGCATCACCGGCAAGGAGGCTTGGCATGCGAAGACGGGCGACATTCCGGGCCATCTATGCCGCGTAGCGGAGGAATACGAACTGTACAATAACCAATCACCAATCACCAATCACCTTATATCTATAAGGTGTATGAATACCGTCCGGGCATGGGGCAGTTCGTAAACCTGCTCCCCAAATACGAAGAGGGGGATGACGAACAGAAGATGTGCCGCAAGTGCGAAAAACTGATTGCCCGGAATGCCGGCGGTCTGGTGAGTCTCGGCGGCTGGGGCGGTTATATCACCTTCGGGTTTGACCATCCGGTACAGAACCTGGACGGACGCGATCTGCAGATCCTGGGCAACGCCTATTACATGACGGGCACGACCACCTTCGGAAGCAGCGAACCGGGTATCGTGCTGGTCAGCCGCGACGAGAACGGCAACGGCAAACCGGACGACACGTGGTATGAGTTGCGCGGCAGCCTGTACGACGATCCACAGACCCGGCACCATGTGAGCAAGACCTACACCCGCGAGGGCGATACGCTGCGCAACGAATTCCATCAGCAGCCGTACTACCCGCAGTGGCTGACCGAACAGCAATATACGCTCACGGGCAGTATGCTGCCGCCGCAGAGCGTCACGATCAACGGCCAGGTCGTACAACGAATACTCCCTTTCGGCTATGCGGACAACAAGCCGAATCAAGATACGGAAGGAACCTCATTAGATCTATCGTGGGCTATAGACGCGAACGGTAATCCCGTCTGTCTGCCAACAATCGATTTCGTGCGCGTCTATACCGCGGTAGACGAGGTGAATTATCCGACCGGCGAGACAAGCACCGAAATAACAGGAGCAATTGATCTACATCAATGTAATAATTAACCAATTTATTTTAAAATTTAAAGTTTTTATGAAAAAGAGTCTATTTTTCGTAGCCGCATTGGCACTGACTTTTGCGGCATGTACGCCGAACTACGACGTAGAAGACAAGACCGTTGCTACCTTTGAGGAAGCAGCTATCAGTCCCGCATCGCCCGAGAGTGCACTGACCTTTACCACCGACACCTCGGCCTTCCTGCAGAGCGGTATCTACCAGGTACAGCAGACCGTAGCCTACGGCGGAACGTACGTAACGGGTGGCGTAGTGACCAACATCACAAGCACCGACTTCAAGGACTACACCGATGCGTATAAGTCGGCAGCCGGTGGCGCACACGCAGGTAAGAACTACGTAGTATGGTACGCAGACGGCTTCACGCCCAACGTGATCAAACTCACCACCGCAGGTACCGTACCGGGTATGTATGTCTGCAACAACGTATATGCACTCAACTCGATGAAGAACGGCGACGACTACGCCGGTGCTCCCTTCGCTAAGGACGACTGGTTTAAACTGACTATCGGTGGTTCGCTCAACGGCGCAGCCGTAGACGCTACCGTCGACTTCTACCTGGCACAGGGTACGGACATCGTTACCGAGTGGACCTATGTTGACCTGAGCAAACTGGGTAAGGTAGATGAACTGAACTTCACCCTGACCGGCAGCCGCACAGGCGATTGGGGCCTGAATACCCCGACTTACTTCTGCATCGACGACCTCGGCGCAAAGAAGTAAGCAAGGCTAATGGCTAATGGCCAATGGCTAACGGCTAAGGTAACGAAAATCTCGCTCTTCGGGGCGAGATTTTTTTACACCCAACACTCTACACCCTAGTGTTTGGCGATTTGTGCGCCGTTCGATGACCCGCAAATCGCTTCGGTTCTAAAGTATGTACTCGCTACTATATCGGGTGCGTCTTCTTCGTCCTTCGTACATCAATCGTACATCGTACATCCGTCCTTCGTCCTTCATCCTGACTTGTCTTTTGAAGTTTAAGGGGGTGTTCTATGCGGTCGCATTTTTGCGGCCGTGTCGTGCTCCGTTCATTAGCCCGGAATCGAATTCCGGCAAAAATCTCTCGATTTTCTTGCATATATCAGAATTTCTTTGTACCTTTGCAGCGAAATATTATAAGAAGCGGGAATATATGTTTAATTTTACCCCCCCCATATTCTATATCGCCATTTTTTTTATTGTTGTCGCCTTAGTTGGCTGTGCATACTCGCTGATTCTATATATCCGTGATAGATACAAGAATCGCCCGGCACCGTCTAATGGACAACGCAAAGCACCCGCTATGCCCTCCTACGAATTGAGTGCATGGGTAGATGATGAGGTGGTGTCTCGAAAATTATATCGGAATCCCGACTTAAACGATAAGCGACTCGCTGCCGAACTCGGACTGAGCCTCCACCAATTGGAGCGAGCTATCAGCCACGCATCGGTCTATTCGGTGGAAGAATACCTTACGCTTCGACGTGTGCAGATTTCTTGCCGGTTGCTCCGCAATCATCCCGATATGAGCCCGGAGGAAGTCGGCGTAGAAACAGGCTTCCGTACGTATCGCGATTTTCGTGTCGCCTTTGCCCGCACAATGGGTATGACCCCCGAAACCTATCGCGAACAAATGCACCCGCTCAAAACTGCTAAATAATGTTCAGCAACTGATAATCAACAGTCTAACCATAATTACCACCTCCTGCAAAAAATCGTTGCAGGAGGTGTCGTCTTATTGTCTATGAGGTTCGTCCCACACAAGGTAATGTCGCCTTGGTGGTATCCGCGTAACCGCTTAGACAAATGATAAAATTTTATGCTGATCTCGCCGAGTGGCTATTTCAATGGCTCAACGAAAATGTAGGCGATGAAGAAAACAACATTCCCGATGACATCGATCTCGAAGTCGTCAAGAAAATAATTATTGTAGTGTGCTTCCGTTATATCTCGCGACACCCTAAATGGGCGGCTCCCGTACAAAAAACCGCCATAATCTTCAATAAGCAACGCTCCACAGTCTCTCGCGCGATAAAAAACATTTCGAGATTTATGTAGCAAATTTGCAGCATTTTATATTTTTTTTCTCCCTACCTTTGCATCGCCTTTCCGTTGAGAGGCGGTGCGTCTCATGATGGAGACCGCCTTAAATCATTAAATCATTAAAACATTAAAACATTATTCAAAATGCTCAACTACCATCCTATTCCCATCCGGTCATGGGAGTTTCTAGACCCCGGCGTGGTCGTCATTACCCGCTACGGCGACTTTACTGCCCAACCCCGAGAATTCGTCCGCGTACACTTTATCGATGGCTCTTCCCTCCTCACCCGCCGTCATCCCACCGCTCACTTAGACTGCGGCTCCGCTCGCCTATATGGCGGAGAGGGTGAATCCTTGTGTTTCTTCTCGCTCTCGTCATTTGGTTTTAACGAGATTAAACCTGTCTGGACAAAGGCTATGGAAAAAGGAGTAGGGGGCTCTAAGTATCCTTCTTTGCGACATTTTTGCGATGATATACGCCCCAACGGCATCCTCTGCCACCATGCCATGTGCGAGATCTGGTACGGACCGCGCGACCCTCAAAAACAGCTCCACCACCTCAATCGTGATAAGTTCGATTGGTGCGCGAACAACCTCATCGAGTTATCCATCCCGGAACACAAGAACGCCGATGCCCGTCAGAAGCTCGTAGAGTCTATCGTGGGCGATCTCCATCTGCTTACCCACGACGAACTGCGCTACCTCACCCTCCTTCCCGGCAACGAGTTCCTCCACGAAGTCGAAAAAATGAAACTAATCTTTAATTCTTAAT
>JAFZNG010000017.1 GCA_017551025.1 Paludibacteraceae bacterium
CGGGTGTAGAAGGTTGACTTTCCCCATCCGGTGGCTTGCATCACCTCAAAGGAGAAATCAGCTTTGATTTCACGGTCGAGGGAGCGATAATACTCCCAAAACTCAGAGCCGACGGGGACACACTTGCTGACGCTCCGCCTGCGTCTAATACTTGTGGTAACCTTTCGCATACCTATAAACTATTGGATAATGAAACTTAAATGCAACACCGTTTATCTTCTCCCTTCGCTCCATTGTTGGGGTAGAAGAGCCTTCAAGCCACCGATAGTAGCATGAAACACTCACTCCACAACGTTCTATCACCTCTTTCCGTACCGAAGAAACATCCTTTAGAGCGATGCTCTCCATAAAATTTTTGAATCGTTTGTCATTTTTTTTCATTTTTTTCTTGCATATATTGGAAAAAAACTGTAATTTTGCAACGAAATTTTGTGCAAAGATAATACATTTTGAATTAATATGCAACTTTTTGCACTATTTTTCCAATATTTGTACACACAAAAAGTGCAAAATTAGGTATAAAAACTAATTGTAAAGCCTTATGAAACAGCAAGTTACGGAAAGAATAAATATTTTTCTTTCGTCCAGAGGGGTAAAAAAGGTAGATTTGGCGGAAAAGTTGGGCTGGAAACCGGCAAAACTGATTTCACAGTTAAACGGGCAAAGAGGAATCTCTCTTGACTTGCTTTGTGCCCTGTTCGAAATATATCCGGAGATCAACAAAGAATATATCTTCACCGGAAAGGGTAACGTCACCGGTCCGAGTGACAGCATCGAGGAAAGTCTGCAGAAGGAGATTAAGGAGATGCAGATGAAGCTGCGTGAGAAGGATGCGCAGATCAAAGTTCTCAAAAGTTTAATAAAATAATAATGCTCCTGCGGGCGCGCGCGAGGTTCTGCTTTTTGGAAAATTTTTGGAAAAAAGTTGGAAAATACGTATAATGGAATAATTATGCAAAAAAATCAACTTTTTTTGAAGAAAAACGCTGAAAAACTTGTGTATATCAAAAAAAAGCAGTACCTTTGCAGGCGATTTCCAAAGCGTTGAAAATCGATACAAAGCCGAGACAAAATCGGGACACGATTTTTTCGGTAAGATTAAAAAATGGATTATTAACTGTCTAAAACCAACGGTTAGAAACAGGTAATGCATAGGGAGCAGTCTCGGGGGTTCGAATCCCTCACTCTCCGCCCAAATGCCTTGATTTACAAGGGATGCAGGCCTTAAGACCTTGATTTAGATAGCGTCAACGAGGAAAGTTGTCTGAGTGGTCGAAAGAGCCGCACTCGAAATGCGGTGTACCCGACTAGTGGTACCGGGGGTTCGAATCCCTCACTCTCCGCAAAGAAAAAGGACGATTTGTCTGTCTGAGTTTACTCAAGCAAGCAAATCGCCCTTTTTTCTTTGAACAAGGTGCCAGCGGCAGCTTGTTGGGATTACGAAGAAATCCCTCACTAGAAATTATACTTCGTCATCAGCTGTACGCGATGGTTGGTGACCCAATGCAGGTTGTTCTCTACCAAGCCATTCGTAGCTGCCGGTTTACCTGTACCGTACTGTACGGACGTCACTTCATATTCACAACCGAGTTGGAACTTACCAACCGTCCAGAGCAACGTAGGTGAGCAACGCCACATACGGTTCATATTATTCGCACGCGGATAGTAGTACATATCGGCCTGACCATCTCCATTGGCATCCAGCAGTGCGTCTTTGGTGCCGAAATTTTGTACATATCCGGCAAAGAGAATACCCTGAAGGCGTTGCGGATGTTTCGCCTCTTGTGCTCCTACCTTGCCACCATAGACCAGACTGATCCATGAAGCAGACGAACGCGTGGGAGTATATTCGTACGATCCGTCCGGGTTGACAGCCTTAACGCCGTAACCGCCGTTGAGATTCATATGTTCTCCCGCCTCGGCAAAGATGGTCTTAGCCTTAAGCGAGAAATCACCTTTCTTATACTGCAGGTAGAGGTAAGGCGATGCCGTCGTAATACGGTCGTTGACCTTGACCGAGACCGTACTGCCATCCGTACCTACTACACTACCCTGATGGCGCGGACGAATACTCAACACGTCAGCTCCGGCACGCAGCAAGAGTCCGTTCGGGTGATGGAAACTCAATCCCAGATATGCTTCGGGGGTTTTGCCATACGCCATATATTCGGCCGACTGGCCATCCGGACCAATCGACAAATATTGCATTTGCCACAATCCTGCCGCCGTCAAGGTAAAATACTTACCCAGGCGAGCATCCATACGTACTTGCGGTGAACGGTTGAACGGACCGAATGGTGCGCCGGATGCCAGGGCAATCACGTCGCACAGATCAGCCGCCATCGGATGCCAAGTCTGACCAACGGTCAAATCTACGCGCGCGTAATCCTTACCCATTTTAAGACTGTCCCAACCGAAACTCATATAAGCTTGACGCAGACGGAACTGTGCCGTTCCGGACAGCGAGTGCGTACCCGTTCCCTTGGTGCTCAGTCCGGCATAGAAGTCAGCCTCTATCTTACCGCTAAACTCCGTACCACGCCACTTGTAGTCCACGATATTCAGACCCACGCGTGTAGTCAGCGAGAGGAAGCGGAAAGTAGACTGTGCATTCAGGTCCTGGCGTTCTACGCCGGTAGTCAGTTCAGCACCTTCAGCTTGATTCCAGTTCTCGTCCTTAGGCTGATAGTTGTACAAATCGCCCGTGCCGGACATCGACTCACGACTGTCATACGTAAAATAGTTACGAATAAAGCCGTAGGGTTTGAAGTGCTGCTTAAGATGCGATTTGACCGCCTCTTTCTTCTCCACCTTGACGGAGTCCTGCGCCATGGCAGGTACTCCGATCAAAGCGATTAACATAATAGCTGCTACGTGTCTCATATTAGAAGGGGAATATAAGTAATACAGCATACGAAATAGCGATACCGATCAGTCCGACGATCAGTCCGACCTTTGCCATCTCGTTGGTCTTGATAAGACCGGTAGAGCAAGCGATGGCATTCGGCGGCGTGGAAATCGGCAACAACATTGCAAACGAGGTAGAAGCCGCTACGCAAACCAGCAGTGTGGTCACGCCACCAAAGGCACCCAGCTGCTCACTCATAGCAGTACCTACTACGGCCAGGATAGGCACAAGCAGGTTGGCGGCCGACGAGTTGGCAATGAAGTTGGAGAGCAACCATCCGAGCAAACCGGCGATGATCAGAACGGCTATAGCCGACCAGCTACCGAACGGAATTGCCTCGACGAGAGCAGCGGCAAGACCGGTTTTGTTCAATGCCGTACCGATAGCAAAACCACCGGCTACCATCCACAGTACATGCCAGTCGATCTTAGCGAAGTCGTCACGCTTGAAGATACCCAGCAATGCAAATACTGCAAACGGAATAAGTGCGACCACGTTGGAGTTGAGGTGCGTGATCTCACCCGTCATCCACAACAAGATCGTAGCAAGGAAGGTAATCGTTACTACCCAGAATTGCCAGTCCATCTTATGGTGCTCACTCGGCTCGATGACGATCTTCACATCCTTAGCCTTGAAGGGGAAGAGGAACATAAGCAACCACCATGCGAACAAGATCATCACGATAACTACCGGCACAAAGCGAATCATCCAAGCGCCGAAACCGATATTGATATCCATACCTGCCAACTGACCGATGGCAATGGCATTCGGCGGTGTACCAATAGGTGTTCCCAGACCACCAATATTGGCGGCAATAGGAATAGCCATAGCCAGACTCACACGTCCGCCGCCGTCAGCAGGCAGGGTGCGAAGCACCGGTGCCAGGAAGGCGAGCATCATGGCCGCCGTGGCGGTATTGGACATAAACATCGACATAACGCTGATCAGGGTCAAAAAGCCGAGAAGCACCCATTTGGGGTTGGTGCCGAAAGGCTTAAGCATCACGCGTGCCAGCACGATGTCCAGGCCTACTTTGCTGGCTGTAATGGCCAGTACGAAGCCGCCGAGGAACAACATGATAATCGGGTCGGCAAAGGATGCCATGATGGCCT
This sequence comes from Paludibacteraceae bacterium, assembly GCA_017551025.1. GTDB lineage: Bacteria > Bacteroidota > Bacteroidia > Bacteroidales > Paludibacteraceae > Colicola. The sequence continues at coordinate 4,021 of JAFZNG010000017.1, forward strand.
TGAAATCAACCACGGTACCCTGGAGATAGGTGACTACTTTCTCGCCTGTCTCCGGATCAATGTTTGTCTCGGCAGTGACGAATCCCTTGTTGGAGACTGCCAGCAACAAGAATACGATGGTCGTAACACTAGTGGCCCAAGCCGGAATGATCTCAAACATCCACATTAATGCCGCATAGGCAAAAATAGCAATGGTACGTTGCTGTACAACGGTCAGTCCGTCAATGCCAAAGGCCGTGCTCGGCAAGAACCACAGGAGAAGCACCACCAACAATGTGATTGGTGCTAACACATACAGTTTTACGTTAAAATTTTTCATTGTTTATTTTTAATTTTCACTTTTCACTTCTCAATTCAGCAAGATCCATTCTCCGTTTTCGATTCGGTAGTTATTGGGATTAGCCAGGTGATGGATACGACGCTCGTAGCGTTCACCACCGTCGAAGGCGGTAGTCACAAACTCATGAATGATGTCCAGTGCTTTGTCCGGCGCAACATAACCTGCCGGCAGACATAGAATGTTGGCATCAAAGAAGCGGCGTGCATTCTCCGCCATACGCGGTTCCCAACAGATAGTAGCACGTACGTGCGGATGGGTGTTGGTAGCCATACTCATACCGTTTCCGGTGAAGCAAAAACCGATACCTAAATCGCATTCACCTTTCTCCACGGCCGTAGCCATAGGATGGGCAAAATCAGGAAAATCGCAGTTCTCCATAGAATGGCAACCGAAATCTACGATCTTAGCACCCTCGCGTTCGAGGTACAATTGAATCATGGATTTCAGTCCAAAACCAGCGTGGTCACTAGCCAACGCAATGGTCAATTCGTTTAATGGTTTCATATCTATACAATTAAATTTAATATATTTAGCGTTTTATCTTATCAAAGCCTGCCCCGAAGACGCCCGTCACCTTCGCATGGCTGACAAAGGCGTTGGGATCGATATCATGCACGAGGTGCAAAATCATCTGACTCTCTGCCTGGTGAGCCAATACAGAAATCACCTTGACGGGTTGCTGAGAATACCAGCCCGTACCATCCAGTACGGTCACGCCACGGTTGACTTTCTGATTGATAGCGGTAGCTATTTCGGCATAATGCGAACTGTAGATAAGGAACTGCACCGACTGGTGGACACGCGACATGATAGCATCTACGGCCGCCGTATAGCTGACCGTCATGCATACACCGCAGAGTACGCGCTTGATTTTCAGGTAGGCGATACTTTGTCCGTCCACGACCGTTCCGGCAGGAAGCGGTAGCAGGAAGGCGGAGGCAATGATGACAATATCACAGAGCAGCATCATACGTCCGAGGGATATATCGCGATAATGATTGACAATCATGGCCAAGATATCCGTACCACCGGACGATCCGTTGCACGCCATGACGATACCCAAACTCAATCCAAAGACACCGCCTCCGATAATCGAACCGAGCCACGGGTCCTCAATCATCGGTTGAGGTAAGATAGGTATAACGCGATACCAGAAGGAGATGGAGATCACGCCTACTATTGTACGCAGGCAAAAGCGCCATCCTACGGTACGTATCGCAATGATGAGTAGGATGAGATTGATCAAGAACGTCGTCAACCATACCGGCACGGCACCGCCATATTCCGGAAAGACGGATGGTAACAATCCCTGGGTGGCATAGTAGATGGCCGAACAGATACCTGTCAGTCCACCGCCCACAAAGGCGTGCGGCAACAGAACCCAGTTGACCATCAATGCCATCGGAAAGATGCCGAAGATAATACCGAGGTACTCAAAGACAGTACGTACGGCATTACCTTTTGGCGACTTGTGCGGGTTGGCAAATTCGCCAATGCGCGGTAGATGCGGAAATGACGATTTCATCCCTTTCGGTTGTTTAGAACTTAGCTACCAGGTTACGGTCACCCCAGCCGTTATCGACACGGGCAACAGGAATCCAGAATTTGGTCTGGGCTACCCAAGGCGTCGGATAGACGGCTTTGCTACGCGCATAAGCGTGATGCCACTCGTCGGCAACGGCCTCGTATTCCGGGTGCGGTGCGTTAAGCAGCACGTTATCTTTTGCATCGGCATCGCCACGTTCGATCTCGGCAATCTCTTCACGGATCTGCAACATGACATCACAGAAACGGTCGAGTTCGGCGAGCGACTCCGACTCCGTAGGCTCAATCATGAGCGTACCGTGTACGGGGAAAGAAAGCGTAGGTGCATGATAGCCGTAATCCATCAGTCGTTTGGCGACATCCGACTCGGTAACACCAATGGCATGGAACTGGCGGCAGTCGAGAATCAGTTCGTGACCTACTCTGCCCTGCTCACCGGTATAGACGATACCGTATGCGTCCTTCAGACGAGCTGCCAGGTAGTTGGCAGAGAGAATGGCAGCGGCTGTAGCCTCGCGCAGTCCTTCGGCACCCATCATGCGGATATAACCGTAGGAGATAAGTGCCATATTAGCATTACCATAGAGCGCAGCACTGACGCGGTTGCGATCTTCAGTAGGCAGACAGTCGGCCAATTGGGCGGTGCAGCATACGGCGCCTACGCCGGGTCCGCCACCGCCGTGAGGCGAGGCAAAGGTCTTATGCAGGTTCAGGTGGCATACATCTGCTCCGATGAAAGCCGGACAGGTATAACCAATCTGCGCATTCATATTAGCGCCGTCCATATAGACCAGTCCGCCGTTCTTGTGAACAGTCTCGCACATTTGACGAATGGCCATCTCGAAGATACCATGAGTGGACGGATACGTAATCATACAGCCGGCCAGGGTATCGCGATACTCCTCTGCCTTAGCGCACCAGTCCTGGATATCCGTGTTGCCGTGTTCGTCACAACGAACCACAACAGGCGTAAAGCCGGCCTGGGCACACGAAGCGGGATTTGTACCGTGGGCAGAAGCGGGGATAAGGAGGATTTTGCGTGCCTCACCACCATGACGACGGAGGTACTCACGTATCGTCACCAGACCTGTATATTCTCCGGCCGCGCCGGAAGTAGGTTGCAAGTTGCAAGCAGCAAAACCGGTAATCGCACATAACTGTTCACCCAGTTCGGTGAGGAGGTTTAGGTAGCCCTCCGTCTGCTCGGCGGGTGCCAGCGGATGCACACCTGTAAAGCCCTGCATGGTGATAGGTATCATCGAAGCGGCAGGATTCAGCTTCATCGTACATGAACCCAGCGGTATCATGGAGTGCGTGAGGGATATATCTTTCCGATCAAGACGCTTGATATAACGCATCATCTCGGTCTCGGTATGATAGAGGCGGAATACCTCGGCCTGCATGTAGTCCACTTCGCGCATACGACTCTCATCGATCGCCCAGCAACCGGCAAAGGCCTCTTCCGTGGATTCCGTTTGCGGCATCGCACCGGCCACCTCAGCAAAGAGCGTGATCAAGTCGTTCATATCATCGAGCGTGACCGTCTCGTCGATAGAGAGGCTGACGGCCTCGGGCTCGTCGTAGTAGAAGTTGATACCCATGGCTTCGGCTTTCTCGCGTAGGAGCGGTAACCAGTTCTCGGTCTCACAACCCGTGATACGCAGCGTATCGAAGAATTCGGTATTCTCCTGACGATAGCCGTAGGCTTGCAGCATTTCGTTAAGATAAGCCGCTTTGTTGTGGATGCCCTCGGCTATTTCGCGAACGCCTTCCGCACCGTGGTATACGCCATAGAAACCGGCCATCATAGCCGAAAGAGCTTCAGCGGTACAGATATTACTGGTGGCTTTCTCGCGCTTGATATGTTGTTCGCGTGTCTGGAGTGCCAATCGATAAGCAGGACGCTCGTAAGCATCTTTGCTCAGGCCGATAATACGTCCTGGCATGTCGCGCTTGAATTCATCGCGCGTAGCCATATAGCCGGCCGTAGGACCACCAAATCCGACGGGCAGACCCATACGCTGGGCTGTACCGCAATAGATATCCGCATCCAGCGGACGGAGCAATGCCATGGCCATCAAGTCAGCAATGACGGTTACTTTCAGTCCGGCAGCATGGCTGAGCTCGATCAGGTCAGCATAATCTTCTATGGCACCCTCGGCATTAGGCAACTGGACGATGACACCGAAGAAATCGGCTGAGGGGCGGAACTGCTCGTAGCGTCCGAAGACGAGTTCGATATCCTGTCCGGCAGCACGGGTGCGAAGCACACTGAGTGTATTCGGCCATATACGTTCGTCAACGAATACACGACGTACACCACTCTTCACTTGTTCGCGGCTACGCAAATTGCGCATCATCGTAACCGACTCGGCAGCGGCCGTTGCTTCGTCCAGCAAAGAGCAGTTAGCCAAAGGCCGTCCGGTCAGGTCACTAATCATGGTCTGGTAAACAAACAGCGCCTCCAATCGTCCCTGGCTCACCTCGGCCTGATACGGCGTATAGGAGGTATACCATACAGGGTTCTCGAGTACATTACGCTGGATAACAGCCGGCATGATGGTGCCGTACCAACCGCGACCTATATAGCTACGGTGCGGCTCATTGAGATTAGCCAGTTGCTGCATCGATTCCAGGTGTTGCTGCTCGGTAAGCGGCTCCGGGAGATCCAGTGCGTCGGGCATCAAGATATCCGCCGGCATCGTCTCATGAATGAGTTGGTCGATCGACTCTGCGCCTATAGCGCCTAACATTTTCTCCTGCTCTGCAGGAGTGAGGCCTATGTGCCTCGAGGAGAGATAGTTTGCTTTCACGATAGTTAAGTTTTGCTATTTGCGTGCAAAGATACAAAAAAAATCGGATACTGTAAAATTATTTTAATAATTTCTGCATGAAAGGGTAAAATATGCCTAAAAATGACACTTTTCGGCTAAAAAAATCCAAGAATACTTGCGTATGTCAATAATTTATTGTACCTTTGCAGCACGGAATGTAGGTATTCGTCCGTTGAAGGTTATATTTGAGGCATGAAGAAAGTTGTTGAGCACAAGAAATTGTGGGAATTGAGTCCTGTGTGGGACACTCTGACTCCGGAGGAAAAGTTATGGTTGGACAGTCGCGTTCAGATTGTTCGTTTTTCCAAGAATGCGTTGATTCACTCAGAAGGTGATTGCGCAGACTGTGTGTGGGTGCTGATCACCGGCAAGGTGCGTATCTACAAGGAGGGTGTAGGTCAGCGTGCGCAGATCATACGTCTGCTGAAGGCCCATGATTTCTTTGGTTTTCGTGCGGTCATCGCGGGGGATACCTATACTTCGTGCGCCAGTGCTTTTGAGCCATGTGAGGTCTATCAGATCCATGGCGAAGACTTCATGAAACTGTTGCGCGAGAATAATCTGTTCTGCTACCAGTTTTTGCGCGTTTTGGCCACCGACCTGGCCGTAGCCGAAATCCAGACTATCAATCTTACCCAGAAACATATCCGCGGTCGATTAGCGGAATCGCTGCTGACGATGCGTAAGAAATACGGCTATGATGAAGACGGCTGTACCTTAGCGCTCTATATCAGTCGTGAGGATTTGGCCAACATGTCGAATATGACCACCAATAATGCGATTCGTACGCTGAGCCAGTTTGCCCAGGAGGGTCTGGTAAGCGTAGACGGCCGTAAGATCAAGGTGCTGGACGAAGAAGGTCTCAAGCACATTTCCCGTTTGGGTTAATCCAACATATCTCCCGAGTTTTGGGTCAGACGTAACATCTGATCGTACTGTTCCGGCGACAAATCGTAGAAATAATAGTTGCTGGGGTCCTGGTGTTGTCCCTGTACGTGTACTTCGTAATGGAGGTGCGGACCGGTAGATTTACCCGTAGAACCGACTTCGGCGATAATGTCGCCACGTACGACTTGTTGTCCGACGCGACAAAGTTGTTTGCTCAGGTGGGCGTACAGTGTCTCGTAGCCGAAGCCGTGATTGATGATAACGGTATTTCCGTATCCCTGTTTCCATCCTACAAATTCCACCACCCCGTTTCCGGTAGCCATCACTTCGGTGCCGGAGGGTGCGGTAAAGTCCATACCCGCGTGAAAGCGGCGCACATGATAGACGGGATCGACGCGCCATCCGTAACCGGAGGCCATACGCTTGAGGTCTTTGTTCATCACGGGTTGGATGGCGGGGATACACTCCATACGTTGGGATTGGTTTTTGGTAGCACGCACCAAGTCGTCGTAGGAGGCAGACTGCTGATATACTTGTGCTTCCAGTTGGTCCATCGACTGGATAAGACGCGCATAAAGACGACTGTTGGATATCTCGGCAATAGAGTCGTAGTAGGCGGTGCGTTGGGCTTCGCCCGTCAGTTCCGCACGGGTGAGAGGTTCCGTACCGAGCAGGACACGGTATAGGTTACGGTCGCGGTCGCCGAGGTCGTTGACGACGGTTTGGAGTTGGCGTGTACGGCGCTCCATGACCTGCATTTGCTGATTGATCATACGGTTCTGCTGGCGCAACCGTGCCTCTTCGGGTGAGGGGAAGAGCCAGTGGAAAAGAAAGAAGAAACCGATACCTACCCCGATGCCGATAAACAGTACGGCACTGGTGCGTCCGATCCATGAGAGAATACTCCGCTCCACTTTTTCCAGCAGGAGCGTGTCGGGGTTGATGCGATATTTCGTCAGTCGTTTCATAGGCGTTGTTGTTTTTCGTTTTTCCACCAGAAGAAGTAGTTGCGTTGGCGTTCTTTCTGTTCTTTGGTTCGCGCGACAAAGACGGGCTTCATCGTATAGGGATTGAGTCCGGTATAGAACATAGTGGTGGATAGCGTCATCGGTGTCGGCGTGAAGTCCTGGACTTGCTCCGGATGGTAATGCATCTTCTTAGTCCACTCGGCCAGGTGCTGCATGTCACGATTGGTGCACCCCGGATGCGAGGAGATGAAATACGGTATGAGTTGCTGGTGCATACCGTTCTCTTCGTTGACGCGCAGGAAGAAGTCGCGGAACTGCATGAAGTGTTCCCACGAGGGTTTGCGCATCAGTTGGAGCACGTCCGGAGCCGTATGTTCGGGTGCTACTTTGAGACGACCGGACACGTGACGCGTGATCAGTTGGCGTCCGTATTCCTCACACATAAGATCGTAGCGAATACCGGATCCTACGTACGCGCGTTTAATATAAGGAAGCCGATCTACGGTGCGGTAGATATCGAGCAGCGGTCCGAAGTCACAATTGAGGTTCTTGCAAATCTTTGGGAACAGACAACTGGCGCGAGCGCACTTCTCGCACAGCGAGCGGTCGAGGCCGTGCATGCCGTACATATTCGCCGACGGTCCTCCCAGGTCGCTTAGGTTGCCGCGCCATTCGGGCAGGTCCTTGATACGGTCAATCTGGCGCAGGATGGAGGACTTGCTGCGCGAGGTGATTTGCTTGCCCTGATGGGCAGAGATCGTGCAGAAAGAGCATCCTCCGAAGCAACCGCGGTGCATACATACCGAGAAGCGTATCATCTCATAGGCGGGAATACGTTTTCCGCGGTATTTAGGATGCGGAAGATACATGTATGGCAAGTCGTAGGTAGCATCGAGCTCCTCCGTGGTGAGGGGAAGGTAGGACGGATTGACAACGACCGTTCGGTCACCTACCGGCTGGCAGATACGTGTCTGATGGATCTTGTTCGACTCGGTTTCGATGAGCCGGAAGTCCTCGGCGTGGCAACGCTTGTCGGCCAGTTCCTGCTCATGGCTATGCAGCCAGATGGTCTCGTCCGAAAACGAAGGTTTGCCCTGCTCCAGATAGGCTATTTGGGGGATCTGTTTCCATTCGCCCGTCTGCCATCGTCCGTCGGCTATATGACGGGCCAATTCCAGCATTCCTTTCTCCCCCATACCGTATACCAGTACATCGGCACCGCTGTCCACCAAGATAGAGGGCATTAACTTGTCCTGCCAATAGTCATAATGGCTCAGTCGGCGCATGGAGGCCTCGATACCACCGATGATGATCGGTACATCGGGATAAAGCTGGCGGAGAATACGGCAATAGGTGGTGGTGCAGTAATCGGGACGCATACCGGCACGGGCGTCGGGGGTATAGGCATCGTCGGATCGGCGGCGACGGGCAGCGGTATAATGATTGACCATGGAGTCCATACTACCGGCCGAAACGGCGAAGTAGAGACGCGGTCGTCCTAGTTTGCGGAAGTCGCGGTAGTCGCCTCGCCAGTCGGGTTGCGGCACGACGGCTACGCGGTAACCGGCCTGCTCCAGCGTACGACCGATCACGGCGGCGGCAAATTGGGGATGATCCACGTATGCGTCGCCCGAGAAGAAGATAATATCCACTTCATCCCAGCCTCGGAGTTCGAGTTCTTTCTTGGTGGTCGGTAAGTATTTCTTCAGGTCGTACATTACGGGTGTTTAGTCTAATACCATGTTCAGTCGCGTTCGCAGTTGCGTCAGATTAGGGTTTTTCTCCTGCATGCGTTTCAGTTTATCCTCGGCTGTGACGGCGGATAATTCAGGCGTATATTCCGCCACTTCTACAACTACCTTAATATAGTCGTTTTGCAGTTTACGTTGCAGGTTTTGTTCGATCAGGCGGAGGTGACGGCGCACCTCTTTTTCCTGCCAAGGATTGGTCAGGGTCAACAGGCACTGTTGCTTTGCTTCCTGCCATTCCGGGGTATATATTTCGAATACCGATGCTAAGCGCGGATCCTCGGGGAAGAGGTCTTTCAGACCAGCCCACGCGCTAACGAACTGGTCTATCGAAAAAGGGTTGTTTTGCTTCTCCGGGGCAGCGGGTGCAGCGGCGCTTGCCGGCATCGTCGGAGCCGTTGCGCCGTTGACAGACGGGATTGTCGGGATAGTAGGTATCTTCGGCAATTCGGGGATAGAGGGCGCAGGCTGAGGAGCCGCTGCCGGATGAGCTGTCTGCTGAGGTACCGGACTTGGTGCCGGACTAGGTGCCGGTGGCGGCGTGGTAGGTTTGGGTTGCGCTACCGGAGCAGTCTGTTTGGCGGCCGGTTTTTGGGATGCGGCAGTCGTATGCGAAGCGGGTTTAGCCGATGCGAGCAGTTGGGTCAACTTGATCAGCATCAGTTCGACCGTCAGTCGTTTGTTCTTAGCCGTGCGGTATTGGATATCACATGTATTGGCGAGATCGAGTGCCTGGAAGAGCCAGGGGGCGGTACAATGCGTAGCCTGCTCCTGGTAATGGCGACGAATAGCATCCGAGGTCTCGAGCAGTACGACCGTCTGCGGGTCTTTAGCCACGAGTACGTCGCGCAGGTGTTGCGCCAGGCCGGTCACGAAATGCTGGGCATCGAAGCCCTTGTTGAGCACTTCGTTGAAGAGTAGCAGGCTTTGCTGCACATCCCCCGCGAGAGCCAATTCTACCAGCCGGAAATAGTAGTCGGAGTCGAGCACGTTGAGCACTTCGAGGGTGCGCTCGTAGGTGATCTGTTTGCCGCAGAAAGACACGAGTTGGTCGAATATCGAGAGGGCGTCACGCATACCGCCGTCTGCTTTCTGGGCCACGACGTTCAGGGCTTCCTCGGAGGCCTCTACGCCTTCCTGACGGGCCACGAACTGGAGGTGGGCGATGGTATCGGCCACCGTGATACGCGAGAAGTCATACACTTGGCAGCGGCTGAGTATGGTAGCCGGCACCTTATGTTTCTCGGTCGTAGCGAGGATAAAGATGGCATACGCAGGCGGTTCTTCCAGGGTCTTCAATAGGGCATTGAATGCACCCGTTGAGAGCATATGCACCTCGTCGATGATATAGACCGAATACTTACCAATCTGCGGCGGGATACGTACTTGCTCGATGAGCGAACGGATATCCTCTACCGAGTTGTTGCTGGCGGCATCGAGTTCGTGGATATTAAACGAACGTTGCTCGTTGAATGCCCGGCATGACTCGCACTCGTTGCAGGCGTCATGTTCCGCCGTAGGTTGCAAGCAGTTGATCGTCTTGGCAAAGATACGTGCACAAGTGGTCTTACCTACTCCACGCGGACCGCAGAAGAGATAGGCGTGCGCCAAGTGGTTTTGACGAATCGCATTGCGCAGGGTCTGGGTGAGGGCTGTCTGGCCCACCACCAGGTCGAAACTGAGCGGACGATACTTACGAGCTGATACTATGTAGTTTTCCATAATGTATGGTGTTTGTTTTCTTTGGCTGTTGGCTATTAGCTGTTGGCTATTCGGGTCCGGAGCCTGGTCCGGCTTACCATGGACTGACGGTACCGTGTGCACCGCAGAGCAGGCACTTCTCCTTAGACTGGTGACCGAAGAAGAAGTAGGTCAATCGAAGGCCGGCATAAAGGTTATGAACCGAACCGACCTGTCCGCTGGTAAGGACATGATTGTAGGTAAATTCCTGAAAGTCGTAGGGGGCGTATTCGGGTACCTGGTACAGCACTTTCGATTGTTTCGGGGCGATATTGAGCATGCCTATCTCAGCAAAGGCACCGATACGCAATCGTTGGTCGCGCATGTTGGAGCGGTGGTAGCCCGGGCGTCCCTTGTTGGAGAACGCCAGTTCGTAACCGAGCTCCACGACACCTAAGACATCGAGTTTGAGTTGGAGCGCCTCGCCCTGTTGCTGTTCGGGCGTGAGGGGTACGTCTTTGCGGAGGCCGTGGTTATCCATTTCCCCGACGGGACCGATATAGCCGTCGTAGCGTGCGGTGGAGGTGGTCAGCAGGCTGAGTCGTGTATCTCCCCAGACAGGCAGGCTCAGTTTCGGACCGACCATGACATAGAAACCGTGGATATAGCCACCTATATAGAACGGCACTTCGGCATAGACGTTACGGGTCTGGTCGGTGCGGTCGTGAAACGTGTAGGTCAGATGGTTGAGCGTACCGGTGGCATCAACGGCATCGCGTTGGAATTGCTGATCGGCCACGTTATTACGGACGTCCTGCCAGCGGATACCGATACCTGTCTGCAGGAAGAAAGGTCCGTTCAGGTAGGCATACTGCAGGGTCAGTCCGAGTCCGTATCCACCGGGACGGGTGGACATCAGATTGGTCTGCTGAAGGAAGGTAGAAAAGGCGGCATCCACTTGGAGACCTACGAGGTGGTGTACGCCGTCGTACTGGTCGGTATAGAGTCCGGCCTGGTTGGTCTTGGATTTCTGCTTCTTGTAGTAGTTGCCGCCGTCACCGTACAGTCGTGTTTGTGCCACGGCACCGACCGCAGTCAGCAACAACAATCCTACCGCAATATATTTTCTGTATGTTCTCATCATTGTACAATCACTTTAACGGTTCTGCTCAGATCTCGACCGGTTCCTGCAGTCGTATCCTCCACGAGATGGAAGACATATACGCCGCTTACGGCAGGCAGTTGTACCGGATAGGTATTCGTGTTATCGGGTTGGTATGCTCCTTGCGAAACGAGTTGGCCTTGCGGGTTGAGGAGTTTATAGTGGCCGGTCGTGGTAGAGAGGATGTAAACGATGGCATTCTCTCGTGCTACGACGGTAGGTACGACGGATACGTAAGCCTGTTGGGGCGAATTGTCGTACGGATTGCTCAGGTCGGGCACGATCGGACAGGTACGTACCGTCACTCCGTCTTCGCTACGCGTCAGCGCAACGCTATATTGCGCGCCGTCGTGCAGGTACTGCGGGTCGTATAGGTACGGACGTGTCTCGCCCGGCAGGATCGTATCGTTGCGATACCACTGGTAGCCGGCAAACGAATAACCACCATTTTGCGTGGAGTCCATGATAAAGATGGCATCGTTCCAATGCTGGGTGGTCAGCCACGAAGGATAACGCATCTCCATGATAAACGGATACGTCATCAGGCTGTCGGAGAGGCAGACACCATTCTCGAACGAGATCACGGCCTCGTAATAACCCGGACGCGGATACTGATCACGCGATGCGAAATCAGGTACGGGCATATGAAGCGTCTGTTCTCCCTCGGCTAACGGGATATCGTAGGCATCTTCAAATCCGGCGAGGTGGGCGGCCGAGTCGTAGCGAAGCGTATAGCTTATAGGTGCATCGCCGCCTTCGTAGGTATATTGCAACAGATAAGTATTCGCGACACCCGCCTCATCAACGCAGACAGGTTCTACCTGGATCGTGAACTGCGGCAAGGGCATTTCGACAAGCGTGAGGTAGTAATGATCCTGGCAACCGAACTCGTTGGGCTGAACGGATACATAATCACCCGGCAGGGTCAGTTGCTGGTCGAAGAGCGTATATATCTCGCCGCGGCAGAGCGTATCGGTCCAAACGATATCGTGGCTCGGCGCAATCGTGAGGTCCAGATGACGGATCGAGTCGCAACCACTGATGGCGGTTTGGAAAGAACGGACATAGTGGTAATGGCGCGGTTCGGTCCATACACGCGAGGCCGCCAAGGTATCGTCGAACACCAGGTCTTCCCAGCGGAAGTGGGCATCGTCGGAACAGAGATAATAGGTATCGGTTATTTCGTACGAGAGGTCGAAATGGACGTGCATATAATAGTTGGAGTCGCACGCATAAACCGTACTGAGGTCGAACAAGGTATCGCGCACTTCCGGTTCACCCTGGTAGTAATACTGCTGTCCGTGCCAGGTGAGCGTATCGGCGGAGCAGAGGGTGAAGACGGTATCGTAGAAATGATACGTAGGTTTGATATTCAGATGGAGCGTATAGACCGAGTCGCAGCCACACGCGACGGTACGCAGGCTGTCGTAGTAGATGAAGTCGCCGGCCTGGTCAGTAGGAATACCGGTCAGTCGGTTGCCGCGACCGTCACAGAGTGCTTCGGTATGTTCTTTGGTCTCACCCGGACTAATCCAGCGATAGACATCCGACTGACAAATCGTATCGTATTCGACCATGGTCTGTCCGAAATACGGTACGAAGTTGATATCGAGGTGGTAGATATCGCCGCACAGGTGGTTGACACCCTGGTAGAAGGCTTCTACATAGTTGAGTCCGCCGGGTTGGTAATAGACTTTCTGATGATGCCAGGTGATGGTATCGTTCATACAGAGCGTCGTATCAAAATGCCAATATCCGGACGGCACTACCTCGAGGTCGAGCACATAGACCGAGTCGAAGCGGTGCGTACCTACGCTGTAGTTGACCGAGTCGTAAACATAGCCGGAGTGGTTATGGTTGAGATAGGTATAGCTGCGCCAATCCCAACGGGCATTGGAGCAAATAGCGGTATCGAACTCGAAGCGGTAGCTCGGGAAGACGCGCACCAGGTCATGGACGATAGAGTCGCAACCGGAGGTGGTAAAGAGCGTATCGATAAAGAGGTATTCACGCATGGTACGTCCCTCGGCTACGGAGTAGTCAACCGGTGTGCCGTCGTCATAATAATGGAAACGGTGACCCGTCACGAGCGGCAGGGTATGTTCTCCGCGTGAGGTAGTACCGGTCTCGCCACCGAAGAACCAGGTAGAATCGTTATCGGCAATCGAGTCGTAGACTTGGGTGAACTGCACCTCGCATATATGGATCTGTACATAATGTACCGAGTCGCAACCGTACTGCGAAAGGTTGACCACGGAGTCGGTGTACAGGCCGCTCACTTCCACGCCGAGATAGATCACGGTATCGTACTGTTGCTCCAGTTCGGCAGGGGATGTACCGGCGGCGGCATAGTCGAAGTGATGGCCGACGAAGAGCATGTTGGGTTGCGTGAAGTGAGATATCGTATCGTTGGAACTGAGGCTCACGTGGTCGGTGAGGTTGACATACCGACTGTTGTAGGTCGGATGGATGGTGAGCGTCAGCGTCCATACGCTATCGCAATGCATCGGTTTCTGGATATGCGTCCGCGGGTCGGTAAAGACGGTATCGGTCATCATCGAGTCGGTGACTTGTATCATGCCGAACTGCTCGGTAGGGATAACGGTAACGGGTTGTCCGTCCACGTAGAGGCGGTGCACTACCCCATTATCGCCTGCCATGTGTCCGATCCAGTCGTAGGTCTCGCCCTGGCAGATAACGCCCTGGTCCTCGTAGTTGTAGTTAGGATAAGCCGTCAGTCGGAGCACGTAGATAGAGTCGAAGCCCATGCTGGTGAGCAGGCTGTCGTAGTAGATCTTCTCCTGATAAGGTTGCGGCAGGTCGTTGATATAGATCGTGGTATCCTCGCCGGTAATGGGGCTACGGATGATCCAAGAATAGGTGCCGCAGTTGGCGCAGGTAGCGTCGTAAACGGTATCGCGGAAGGTCTGTCCGATACGCAACGTGAGGGTACGTACCGAGTCGCAGGCATGCGTGCCGACCGTCTTGGTCAGCAGGCTGTCTACTATCTCGGTCACGCCCGAGCAACGGATCACGGGCAGGGCATTCGGGTTGTCGAACACAGCATCCATACCGGCATAGATACGTCCTTCCCAATGGACGGTATCTTCGCTGGACATCGTATGGCGGAAGAAGAGTTCGTAGCTCGGCATGACGACGAGCATACGGGTGATCGTGGAGTCGCAACCGTGAACGGTTTGCAGGTAGTCGGTCAGTCGGAAGGTGCCGGCCCGATTGATGGATTGGAGGTTTTGCTGATTCCAAGCCTGGTGGTCCACGCCCGGCCATTCGTAGTACGCCGTACCGTGCAGCACCTGGCAGACGGTATCGTTATCCTCGCGCTGGTCGGGATAATAGGGATAAACGGTCACGTTATGGAGCACCATACTATCGCAACCGAAGACGGACTGGTCGTTGATAGTCAGCGGATAAGTCAATCCGGGTGTCCAGCGGTTGGAGGGCGTATTATAGAACGTGCCGTAGAAGTCGTAAGATTCGTTGGCGCAGACGAAGGTATCCTTGCGTTCGGCCACGTAGGTAGGATGCAACTCGAGATGGAAGAAGAAGAGCGAGTCGCAACCGTAGCGGGAGACGGTATCGCGGCGCGTATCGATCGAAGTCGTGATGAGTCGCGACTTGCCGTTGGTAGGCAGCGCACCCTGGTAGTTGATGCCGTAGAAGGTAGTATCCTGCCAGAGGAAGGACTCGTTGTCGCATATCTCGGCCTGTTCGGTTTTCTCGTACGGACGGCCAACGCGCAACTTAAGAACGCATATCGAGTCGCAACCACAGTCGTAGGTCTTCATCGTATCGCGGTAGGTAAAGAGTCCGGGGCCGTTGACGGGAATAGCGTTGAAGCGGGGATGGCCGTACCAGGAATAGGTCTGGTCCTGGATCTGCGGGTCGTAGCAGACGGTATCGTAGGTCATCTGGTCGCGGAAGACGGTATCGATGATAAAGGTGACGCGGTCGATGAATTCACAGAGCACCACGGCCCGTCCGTCCTCGTAACCGATGACTTGCACGGTGAGGTCCTCTACGTAAGGGGTATTACAATGTTTGCCGGCAGTCGTGAAATAGAGGCTGTTATTCATGTTGCGATAGGTGGTATCGCGGTACTGGCAAATATGGACGGTATGGCTCTGACCGGCATCGGTCACAAAGGTAAGGAACAGCACATTACGCACCGAGTCGCAACCGCCATCCGGACAGTCGACACAGGTGACATACGGTATGTAGTCGCGGAAGGTGTACATCGAATCGGTGGTCATGGTGTCGGCGGAGAAGGTATGGATGAGTCGTCCGCTTTTCTCTTCGCGCCACTCATAAATCGGACCGGTAGACAGACACTGGTTGACGCGCTTGGTATTGCGCACGACGGTCATGACGCGCAGGTGGAGTTCGAGCACGGAGTCGCAACCGTTGAACGAACGGCAATGCGGTGCGAACTCCTGCCACTCGGGGCTATTCATACAGTCGGTGGCACGCAGCGTATCACGTAGGATACTGGTCGTGTCGGCCTTAGGCCAGGAGTTGCCGGTCTTATATTTACGGAAGAACTCCCCATAGTCCAGTCCGCGTGTGCCGTCCTCGCAGACGACGGTATCGCGGCGCTCGAAGTGGGGCGAGCAGACAAAGAGCTTGAGCGTGCTGAGCGAGTCGCAACCGCCGGAGGAGATATAATGGCGCGTGATGGTCGTTGCCCCCAGCGGGTACTGGATGAGGCCGCGGCTAAGGTCGTTGGTCGTATCGTTGAAGATGGTCTCGCGCAGGGTGAAGTTAGTGCCGTCCCAAACCGTATCGCGGAAGAAATGAACGGTATCGCCCTCGCAGATTGCCCGCCAGGTGGTGTCGTTATACTGACGCAGCACCCGTACGACGGTAGCAAAGGTGTCGCGTTCCCATTTATCCTCGGGGATATCACAGATGATAGGTTTTCTTATGAGTATGCCGCGCACCTCGAAGTCCTCGAAGGGTTCGTTGTTCTGCTCGATAGGCAGGAGGGTGAACTGGTGCTGGAGTTCCGGACGAGGCACATCGGTAGCGAGTTGTTCGGTGGGGGTATAATACCCTGCCCCCTGGATAGAGCCCTCGATCTCCCAGCGCACTTTATACCAAGCCTGGTAGGTCTTAACGGGGAACGTGAGTTCCGTGCTGTCGCAGACGAAGGTGGAGTCAAGCAGATAGGAACCGTTGTCCTGGAGGATACGGTCGAGATACCAGCCGCTTTCGGTGGGGCTGATACTGTTTTCTTTCCACTCTGAGCCGTGGACGGGATACTGGCCGCTCTGTCCGAGCAGGAAGAGCGAGTCCTGCTTAGGCGTATAGTCATAGCCGACAGGATAGAGATAAGCCTGACCGTCGTTGATACCGTAGGCATAACCGGAGAAGCACTTGGTAGGTGCGGTGATGGTATGCGTGGTATCGGTTACGGTATAGGTGATCTGGGAATAGGCGGTGTTGCTGGGCACGGTGCGCCAACCCGTGATCGGCTGTCCGTCGAGCTTTACGTTGGCCGTTTGGGAGCTGAGTGCCCAGAGGTTGATCTGGTGGGTCAGGTTACCGTCGCCGCCACCGAAGGTACGGAAGATCGTCGTATCGGTGAGGTATTCCAACGGAGGCACCAGGGTCATGGACGGGTCACCCGGCAGACGGGTCGAGTCGTTGTCGTCGTACCAGGTACTATTCGCACCGCTGGAGGAATAGAGGTATACCTGGACGGGTTTGTCGGCGGTAATGTAGTAGGAGTTCTTCTCGGGATTCGGGTTGTCGCCCTCCTGCACCATACGGCGTGAGTAGGTATCGCCCGAGCCCATGGTGCGGGATTCCATGACGTTATTGTTGCGCATCACCTGCAGGAAGGTGTTGTCCTGCATGGCTACGACGCGCAGCACGTTCAGTTTGACCTTGCAGGCCGTCATGGGGATGATGAACTGTTTGCCCCACTTATTGAGCGGCAGCAACTGGTCGTAGGCATGGTCGGAGTTCATACCCTCCTGGTTCGGCACGAGGGCTACCTGGTTACCGCTCCATACGGCGATCGGCTGGTCGGCACAGATCGTAGAACCGGAGAGGTCGATTACGTCGTTTTGCACCTCCGAGTCCGGCGCCTTGGAACGCACGATATAGATCTGTTTGGCGCCGTTGAGCTGGACGTTCAGTTGCTGGGTATTACCGCGGCGACTGTTGACCTTGAGCTCCATAGTCACGTTGGTCACGCCGGGCTTGGTGGACATAATGACAAACTCCGTAGCAGTCGCATCTGCATCGGCAGTCTGGACCATATATTCCGTACCGAGGGCTTCGACGGGCAGGACGTGTCCGCCATCAAGACAGTAAGAACCCAGGGTACCTATCTGGCTCGTCGAATAGAGTGTAAATTTCTCGTCGTTGGTACTATAGACGCGCAGACCTTTCTTCAAGGGCTTCTCCTCCTCGTCGCGAGCGGGATCCCAATAGACAGACTGCGGGTCGATAAGGATGACTTCCGACTGACCGGCAGCTACGGAATAATCACTCGTAGCACCGTTCGGGAATTCCACACGTATCTGATTCGCCTTACGCGAACTAACGATCAGGTGAAGTTTCAGGTCCATCGACTGCGGGTCCGCACTACCGTTCGGCAGCCAGGCAACGAAGAACTCACGTCCTTCGGTACTGGTCACCGGCGGGAGCTGTCTCGCTTCCTGCGCCCACAACGCTGCGTGGCAACCAATCGTCACCAGCAACAGCAAACATATCTTCCAAATTTTTCTCATCTTCTTATATATAAGCGCGTTACGCACGTCGCGCGCTCATGCATACACAATTCAGGCTGCAAAGGTACAAAAAAAATCGCACATACGCAAACATACGCGGGATTTTTTTTAATTTACGGCAAATGAATATTAATCCGAGTACCGAATTACACGGTTAGCGGAGTTGTTCAAGAGTTAAAATTTTTGATAAAAAGTATATATATACATAGTATATATATAGTATAAGTTGATTAATGACGGATTTTTGGTTTTATCTTACGGTTATCTTACGGGTATCCTACGGTTATCCTACGGTAAAGGACTTACGATGCCCCAATAAAGGCTTATGTAAGACGCTGCAAAGATACGAAATATAATTGAGATTTCCAAATTTTAGGTACGAAAATGTCAAAAAAATAGAACGATTTTGCTAGTCGTTCTAGATGTCCTAGAGCGCTTCGCTAGAATAGAAAGGCTGATAAACTATCGCCGATTGGATGCGTTATCTAACGATATAATATAGAAAAATCCGAAGCTTTTATGCCTCGGATTTATAAAATAAAAAAGTACTCATTATAGGATTTTCGGCACACTCCAAATAATGCATATAACAAAAGCGCGAGCCAACTGCTTATTGGTTCATTCGGGCTACCACACCCACACTATCCAATATATGCAGAAAGCTCACGCCGAAACGTGAGCGTTTCGCATTATTCTCGGAATAGTGTATTCATTTGTGGTAGTTTGAATGAATCCTCAAATAAAGCAAACGCTAAATTTCCATTATGTCATCCCATTTTACGTCTCAGATCCGACGGCCGCATTTATACCTCGCGGCAGAGGTGTTATTTTTGATATGCTTCAACGGCTTTAATAATCGTCGCTTTCATCTCTTCCCAAGGAGTATCAATAAACATCAGAGGTATATCTTGCATTTCAGCATCATCAAAATAAGTCATACTCAGCAAAGCACGATATTCTGAAAAATCAGGATACTTCTGTCGATAAAAATCCAAAATCTCTGCTAATGAATAATGCTGAAGTAATACATATAAGTCTATAAAGTCTTTTCGAGTGCCGCGCCCCATAATTGCATTGACCTTCATGGCGGCTATATCCTTATCCGAAGCCAACACAAAACCATCACCTTTAATAGGTGCATCAATCCATGGATAGCGACTATAATCTACAAAATCTACTTTAACCTGATTAACAACCGTTTGCAGAATTAGTTTGCTGCGATTATGAACCGTAACCTCTCCTACCCGCTTCAACGCATCAATTAACTCATCCTTATCTTCGGGTATGCGACCAAAGAAATCCAAATCAACCGACTGACGATGACCATACTGCAAGGCGAGAGCAGTACCTCCCACTAAGCGCGTCTCTTGAACCTCCGGCTGTAAAGAAATTGCCTTTAGGAGTTCCAAGGTGTCGGGGTTGACTGTCTGAATTGATAACATCTATAGTCCTCCTTTTTGGTATTAGACATCGCGCAAACAAATGAAAGCGCCATAGGATCCAGCGTACGTAGACGTTTACAATCTGCTACAATTCGATCCATGCCATAGTAATCACGCGTGAGTCGCCAATCCTGTAACGTACCATACTCCAGCACGCGCTGGATAAGCCCGGCTGAATGACGCTCTATATCCATGTGCTCACGGTCAATATCCCAGAAAAGCACAGGTGATAATTGCGATATGTACGAAGCGGTTGACATATTAACTAAAGTCACATAATGTGACCAAAAATCATTTCACGCTGCAAAGATACTACTTTTTTTGCATACATGCAAATTTTAGTAAGAAAAAATAAGATTTTTATCCAAACTGAACGGGCATAGTCAGGTCTTTTGATACTCGCCGTTGACTTTGAAGGGCTCGATATGAATGGAGATCAGGGTCTCGGGACCGAACTGACGGCGCAGACGGTCCTCCAGGAGCATCGAGTGACGATGCGCCTCGTAGAGCGACACATTGCCGTGCATACGGATATGCATGTCGATCGAATACACCATACCGACACGGCGGGTACGGAGCTTATGGAGTTCGCTCATCTCCCGGTCTTCCGCCACGATATCGCGAATTTGCTGCTCCACCTCATCGGGCAGGCGCTTCTCCAAGAGGTCCTGGATCGCCTCGTGCAACAGCTTAGCCGCCGCCACCAGAATAAACACACTCACCAGCACCGCCGCGATCGGATCCAGTATCGCCCACCGTCCGCCGAAGATAAGCGCACCGCCTATACCCAGCGCCGTAGCCACGGACGAGAGCGAGTCGGTACGGTGGTGCCAAGCATTGGCCTCGAGCGCCGACGAACGCACCCGACGCGCCACACGAATCGTGAGCCAATAGATCATCTCCTTCGCCGCGATACTGATCAGCGCTGCCCACAAAGCGATACGTCCCGGCATGGCCAGTTCTTCGCCACGGAGCGCTGCTGATATCTTCTCCACTCCCTCGGCGAGCAGTACCCCACCCGCTGCCAGCAAAGCGACGGCCACCATAGTGGTAGCCAGGGTCTCGTACTTACCATGGCCGTAAGGATGGTCATGATCCGCCGGACGCGAACTAATACGCACGAAGAGCAGCACCACAAAATCGGTGAGCAAATCACTCAAGGAATGCACTGCATCCGCAATCATAGCTGCCGAGGCACCCAGGATACCGGCAGCGAATTTCAAAGCGGTCAACAAAATGTTGACCAGACTCCCCCAAAGGGTAATACGATAGATCTCTTTCTCGCGACTCATAAGGCGTTTTTTGAAAAAACGCTGCAAAGGTACGAATAAATTTGCATATGTCAAAATTTTTTTGTACTTTTGCACCCAAATTATGTTTAACAATTAACCAAAGAAATAATCTATGGCTACTTCACATCCTATTATCGGCGCGTTGTACAACTCACTGACCGCCGGAAGTAAAATCATCGGAAAAGTCATCACCGACTCGGATTTCCGCGTAGATGGAATCGTAGAAGGTGATGTAACATGCAAAGGTAAAATCGTTATCGGCGAGAAAGGCGCCGTACAAGGCGATATATGCTGCCAAAACGCAGACGTACTCGGTTGCGTAGAAGGTTCGATCAAAGTAGATAACATGCTCTCGCTGCGCGCGACCGGTAGTATCAACGGCGACGTACAGACCAAGGTGCTCGTCGTAGAACCGAAGGCACGCTTCAACGGCAGCTGCTCGATGAAGCAGGAGGAGCCGGTGAGCGGAGAAAAGACCGCTTCGCTCAAAGAAGAAAGACAAAAGACTAAAGAGGAGCAGAAGAAGCCGGAAATCAAGACCGTAGCCGAGAAGAAGCGCGAAGAGGAAAAGGAGTCGAAAGTAGAAAGAGAAAAGACCGCTTCGCTCAAAGAAGAGGCAAAAGCCGAGCCGAAGAAGTCGCTCTTCGGATTCGGAGCAAAGAAAGAGGAGCCGAAGAAACCGGAACCCAAGCCGATGCCCGAACCGAAGGGCGAAGCACCCGTGCTGGCCGTGAACGAGAGCTCGATAGGCAACGGACAGGACGAGAATATCATCACCTTTATCGATGACGAGCCGGAAATAGTAGCAGTGGAAGCGTGAGAATAGACCACTTCGTTGAAAGAATAAAGACCACTTCGTTGAAAGAATAAAGATTATTATGCGTATTAAACCATTTAAGGGCATTCGACCGCCGAAAGCGCTGGTCGAGCAAGTGAGTAGCCGTCCGTACGACGTGCTGAACTCGGATGAAGCACGCCGCGAGGCTGCAGGTAACGAAAAGTCGCTGTATCATATCATCAAGCCCGAAATCAATTTCCCCGAGGGCACCGATGAGCATGACCCGAAGGTATATCCATCGGCCGTGGAGCATTTCCGTATGTTCCGCGAGAAAGGCTGGCTATGCCAGGACCCGGAGGAGAAATACTACGTATATGCCCAGACGATTCCGGCCGATCATGCGCTAGCCGTAAACGGCGAGCGGACGCAGTACGGACTGGTAGTAGCCGCGTGGGTGGACGACTACATGGAAGGTCGCATCAAGAAGCACGAGCTCACGCGTCGCGATAAAGAAGAAGATCGCATGAAACATGTGCGCGTCAACAACGCGAATATCGAGCCGGTCTTCTTTGCCTACCCGCATCGTGAGGATCTGGACGAAATCATTGCGAAGACGATTGCCGCTGAGCCGGAATATGACTTCGTGGCTGCACCCGAAGGATTCCGCCATACCTTCTGGGTAATCAACGACCGCAAGACCATCGACCGCATCACCGAGATCGTAGCCGAGATACCGGCTATGTATATCGCGGACGGACACCACCGCAGTGCCGCTGCCGCCCTAGTGGGTGACGAGAAACGCCGCCAGAACCCGAACCATACGGGTAAGGAAGAATACAACTACTTCCTGGCTGTATGCTTCCCTGACAACCAGCTGAACATCATCGACTACAACCGCGTAGTACGCGACCTGAACGGCATGACGGCGGAGGAATTCCTGAAAGCGCTCGAAGCGGACTTCCAAGTGGAAAAACAAGGCACAGCGATCTACAAGCCGAGCAAGCTGCATAACTTCTCGCTCTATCTCGAGGGAGAATGGTACTCGCTGACCGCCAAGCCGGGCAGATACAACGACGCAGACCCGATAGGCGTGCTGGACGTAACAATATCGAGCAACCTGATCCTGGACAAACTGCTGGGCATCAAAGACCTGCGTTCGGACAAGCGTATCGACTTCGTAGGCGGTATACGCGGACTAGGTGAACTAAAGCGCCGTGTAGACTCCGGCGAGATGAAGATGGCACTGGCCCTCTACCCCGTAACGATGCAGCAGATCATCGATATCGCCGATTCGGGCAATATCATGCCGCCGAAGACGACCTGGTTTGAGCCGAAACTGCGTTCGGGACTCGTAATACACGAGCTAATCTAAGAAGACTAGACGACTAGATGACTAGACGACTAGTATATATTGTACTGGCCTTGGCGCTGGGACTGACGAGTTGCAGTATCCAGAAACGGGTAGAACGGGCGGATAAGAAATTCGCCATCGGTGAGTATTACACCGCGGCGGATATCTATAAGCAGTGCTACCCGCGACTGAACAGCAAGAAAGACCGTGAACTGAAAGCCCACGTGGCTTTCCGTCAGGGTGAGTGCTACCGCATATTGAACAGTCCGCGAGCCGCCTCCGCCTACCAGAATGCGATCAAACTCAAGTACCAGGACTCGATCGTCTATCTCCACGGTGCGCAGGCCTTGCATTATCAGGCCAAGTACAAGGAGGCACAGAAACTCTACGAGCAGTACCTACAGACCTACCCGGACGACTATGTAGCCCGGGCGGGTTATGCCGCCTGCCGGCGCATGGAGGAGATGAAGAAGAATCCGGGACGTTACCGCGTAACGCTGAGCAAGGAGTTCAACTACCGCAGTAGCGGCAATTTTGCGCCGTGCTTCATGGACAAGGATGCCACCGTACTCTTCTTCACGAGCAACCGGCAGACCACCAAGAACAAGAAGAAGCAAAAACGCGCCAGCAATATCACCGGTCAGCAGAGTTTCCAACTGTTCCAGAGCCGCAAGAACGCCGCCGGACAGTGGGAAGAGATCAAGCAACCGGAGGGATTGTATTCCCCCGAGAGCGAACAAGAGACTGCCGGAAACGATACCACGCAGCAGAGCGGCAAGACCGGTGGTGCGGCGGAAATGGGCATATGCTGCTTCTCGGCGGACGGCAAGACGATGTATTTCACGTACAGCAAGGCGATGAGCGGTCAGGACCAGGGCACGAAGATCATGTGTGCCCAGCGAGCCAGCGGTGAGTGGAGCGACCCGCAAGAGGTGCGCCTCTTCCCCGACAGCACGATATCCGTCGCCCACCCTGCGCTCTGCCCGACAGGCGACACGCTCTATTTCGTGAGCGATGCCCCGGGCGGACAAGGCGGCAAGGATATATGGTTTGCCCTACTGGACGGCACGGACTGGATTGCGCCGCAGAACATGGGCCCGCAGATCAACACCTCGGCCGACGAGATGTTTCCGACGGTGCATCCGGACGGCAGTCTGTATTTCTCGTCGAACGGTCATCCGGGGTACGGCGGACTGGATATCTTTCATGCGTATCGCGACACGACGGTGCACGACTCGGTACAATGGATCCTCATGAACATGGCGGAACCCATCAACTCGTCGGGCGACGACTTCGCCATGACCTTCGAGGGCGAGAGCCAGAACGGCTACTTCAGTTCTAACCGCGGCGACCGAAAAGGCATAGATCATATCTACCGCTTCGAGTTGCCGGAACTGGTGTACCTGCTGGAAGGCAGCATCACCGACAACCTGGGTGAACAGCTCTCCGATGCTGCGCTGCGTATCGTAGGAACGGACGGCACGAACACCAAGGTGCAGGTACGGCGGGACGGCACGTTTAAGGTGCAACTCAAGCGGGACGTACGCTACGCTATGCTCGCCACCTGTCGCGGCTATCTGAACCAACGCCAGACCCTCTCGACCGAAGGACTCAGAGACAGCAAGACCTTTGAGGAGCATTTCCAACTGGCCAGTATCAGTCGTCCGGTAGGCGTGGAGAATATCTTCTACGAGTTCGGCAAGTGGGACCTCACGCCGGAATCGGAGCAAGGACTACAGGCGCTCGTGAAGCTGCTGAACGACAACCCGAATATCACGATTGAGCTATCGGCTCATACGGATATGCAGGGCGAAGAGGCGTTTAACCAGACGCTCTCCGAGAAACGTGCGCAGGCTGTATGCGACTACCTGGTCAAGCACGGCATTGCCCGCGACCGACTGACGCCCAAGGGATACGGCGAGACGCAACCCTACGTAGCCGATAAACGACTGAGCGAACGGTATCCGTTTATACCGAAGGGGCAAGCGCTGGACGAAGCGTTTATCATGACGCTCACCGAACAGCAACGCGAGATATGCAACCAAATCAACCGACGCACGGAATTTAAAGTACTAAAAACAACATACGGAATGTACTAATATGAAACAATATTTGGATTTATGTAGGCGCGTATTAGCGGAGGGCACCGAGAAGCACGACCGCACGGGAACGGGCACCAAATCGGTGTTCGGTCATCAGATGCGTTTCGACCTGGCAGACGGTTTTCCGCTACTGACCACCAAGAAGCTCCACCTCAAGTCGATCATCTATGAATTACTCTGGTTCCTCCAGGGCGACACGAACGTGAAATACCTGCAGGAACACGGTGTACGTATCTGGAACGAGTGGGCCGATGAGAACGGCGAACTGGGACCGGTGTACGGCCATCAATGGCGCTCGTGGCCGGATTATCAGGGCGGAACGATCGACCAGATCAGTCAGGTAGTAGATCAGATCAAGCACAACCCCGACAGCCGACGCATGATCGTCAGTGCGTGGAACGTAGCGGAAGTGAATCAGATGGCCCTACCGCCATGCCACTCGCTGTTCCAGTTCTACGTAGCCAACGGCAAACTCTCGCTACAGCTATATCAGCGTTCAGCCGATATATTCCTGGGCGTACCGTTTAATATCGCCAGTTATGCCCTGCTGCTACAGATGATGGCACAGGTGACGGGACTGAAGGCCGGTGAGTTTGTGCACACCCTGGGCGATGCACATATCTATCTCAACCACCTGGAGCAGGTCAACCTGCAGTTGACGCGTGACCCGCGTCCGCTGCCGACGATGACGCTGAACCCGGCGGTAAAAGATATATTTAGTTTTCAGTATGAAGATTTCACCTTGGAAGGATACGACCCGCATCCGCATATTGCGGGCGTTGTAGCCGTCTGAAATAAAAATTAAACATTAAAAATTAAAAATGATTTCTATAATCGTAGCTATCGCTGAGAACTATGCGATCGGCAAGAAGGGCGACCTCTTGTGTCACATGCCCGAAGACCTGAAACATTTCAAGCAGATCACGGGTGGGCATACCGTGATGATGGGTGAGCGGACGTTTCTGTCGCTGCCCAAGCATCCGCTGCCCAACCGCCGTAATATCGTGCTGACCGACCAACAGGGCAAGCAGTTTGAGGGTGCGGAAACCGTCTATTCGCTCGACGAGATGGTAGCCGCCGTAGATCCGCAGGAAGAAGCCTTCGTGATCGGTGGCGGCATGGTATATCGCCAGATGATGCCCCGTGCGGACAAACTCTATATCACGCACATCCATCACAGTTGGGAGGATGCCGACACGTTCTTCCCTGAGATAGACCCGAAGATCTGGCATCAGACCAGTGCGGAACGCCACGAGGCGGATGAGAAGAACCCGTATGACTACACTTTCGCAGAGTATGCGCGATGATCATTTCTCTCATATTATTGCTCCTATACTCTCGCTTACGGAGCGACAGGTAGCGGCAACGATTTCGTTATTGGACGAGAAAGCGACGATACCCTTTATCGCGCGTTATCGTAAGGAGAAGACGGGTTCGCTGGACGAGGTGCAGATAGCTGCCATCGATGCGGAGTACAAGCGCCTCATGGAACTCTCGGACCGCAAACAGACCATCTATGCGCGGCTGGACGAACTGGACAACCACGACCCGGCCTTGCGTCAACGTATCGCTGACTGCTGGAACAGCACCGAACTGGAGGACATCTACCTACCCTACAAGCCCCACCGCAAGACGCGTGCAGACCTGGCAATCGAGAAAGGCTTGTTACCATTGGCCGAAGAACTGCTGCGTCAGCGTACCGGTAAACTGACTGCATCGGCCGATGACTTGCAAGGTGCACGGGATATTATCGCACAGCGTATCGCCGAAGATGAGCGTTGCCGTAATGCCGTGCGTCGCGAGTTTAGCTACTCGGCGATCATTACGACCAAGCCCGTCAAGGACAAACAGGATACACCGGAGGCACAGAACTACAAAGACTATTTCCAGATCAAGGAGCCGCTTAAGCGCATCACGTCGCATCGACTGCTGGCTATTCGCCGAGCCGAATCGGAGGGCTTTATCCGCGTAGATATATCCCCCGACCAAGAGAAAGCACTGGATAAACTGGCGTATATCTATCTCAGGGCACAGAATGAGGCATCGTATCAGGTGGAACTGGCCATGGAGGACGGCTACAAGCGCCTTCTGAAACCCGCCATCGAGACCGAGTTTGCGACGCTCAGCAAAGAAAAAGCCGACACCGAAGCCATACGCGTCTTTGCCGACAACCTGCGGCAACTGTTGCTGGAGGCACCGCTGGGTCAGAAACGTGTGCTGGCACTGGATCCGGGATTTCGGACGGGCTGCAAGGTAGTCGTGCTCTCGCCGCAAGGTGAACTGTTGACACATACCGTGGTCTATCTGCATAACCAGGAGTCGATTCAGACGCTGCGCCAACTGATTGAGAAATTCCGCATCGAGGCGATCGCTATCGGTAACGGTACGGCGAGTCGGGAGACGGAGCAGATGGTACAAATAGCTCTACAGGTCGAAGGACAAAAGACCGCTTCGCTCAAAGAAGAAAGACAGCCGCAGGTATTTGTGGTGAGCGAGAACGGTGCATCGGTGTATTCAGCCAGCAAGTTGGCCCGCGAGGAGTTTCCGAACGAAGACGTAACGGTGCGCGGTGCAGTAAGCATCGGCAGAAGACTGATGGACCCGCTGGCCGAACTGGTGAAGATAGACCCCAAATCGATCGGCGTAGGCCAGTACCAGCACGACGTAAACCAGGTGCAACTACGCGAAAGTCTGCAACAGACGGTAGAGAGCGTGGTAAATGCCGTAGGCGTGGATGTGAATACCGCCAGTCCGTACCTACTGACCTATATATCGGGTTTAGGTCCGGCTTTGGCACAAAATATCGTACAGTACCGTGCGGCGAACGGAGGGTTCAAGAACCGCAAGGCCCTGATGAAGGTGCCTAAGATGGGTGCGAAGACCTTTGAACAGGCGGCAGGATTCCTGCGCGTAAGCGATGGCGACAACCCGCTCGACAATTCAGCCGTACACCCCGAACGCTACGCACTGGTCGAGCGTATGGCACGCGATTTGCAGTGCAAGGTAGAAGACCTGATGCATAGCGCCGAGTTGCGCGCGAAAATAGACCTGAAGCGCTACGTAACGGACGAAGTAGGTATGCCGACGCTGACGGATATCCTGCACGAATTGGAAAAACCCTCGCGCGACCCGCGTGCCCAACTGGAGGAATTCCATTTCGACGAGAAGGTACATACCATAGATGACCTGCAACCGGGGATGGTACTGCCGGGCATCGTAACGAATATATCGGCCTTTGGTGCGTTTGTGGACCTGGGTGTACATAAGGACGGCTTGATCCATATATCCGAACTAGCTGACCGGCGTGTACGGGATCCGCAAGAGGTAGTGAAACTGCACCAACATGTGCGGGTAAGGGTGATCGACATAGATCGCACCCGTGGAAGGATCAGCTTAAGCCTCAAGCAAATTAAAAATTAAAAATTAAAAATTACGAATTGATGGCAGACGACAAGAAGATTATTTTTTCGATGGTCGGCGTGAGCAAGACTTTTGCGCCGCAAAAACGCGTACTGAACAATATATACCTGAGCTTCTTCTACGGAGCTAAGATCGGTATTATCGGTCTAAACGGTAGTGGTAAATCGACGCTGATGAAGATCATTGCCGGCGTAGAGAAAGAGTATCAGGGTGAGGTAGTATTCTCGCCGGGTTACTCCGTAGGCTACCTGGAGCAGGACCCGAAACTGGATCCCGAGAAGACGGTGCGCGAGTGTGTGCAGGAAGGTGTACAACCTATCATGGACATGCTGCGCGAGTATGACGAGATCAATATGGCCTTTGCCGAACCCGATGCCGACTTCGATAAGTTGCTGGCCCGTCAGGCGGAGCTGCAGGATAAACTGGACGCCTCCGATGCCTGGAATATCGACCAGAAACTCGACCGCGCCATGGATGCGTTGCGTTGTCCGGACGATGAGGCGAAAGTGACGACCTTGTCGGGCGGTGAGCGCCGTCGCGTAGCACTCTGTCGTCTGCTACTACAGCAACCGGATATCCTATTGCTGGACGAGCCGACCAACCATTTGGATGCCGAATCCATCGACTGGCTTGAGCAGCACTTGCAGCAGTACGCCGGTACGGTGATCTGTATCACCCACGACCGCTACTTCCTGGATCACGTAGCCGGTTGGATCCTGGAACTCGACCGCGGCGAAGGCATCCCATGGAAGGGCAATTACTCCAGTTGGCTCGAGCAGAAGACCACCCGCATGGCCATGGAGGAGAAACAAGCCTCGAAGCGAAGGAAGACCCTGGAGCGCGAGTTGGAGTGGGTACGCATGGCGCCGAAAGCCCGTCAGGCCAAGTCCAAAGCCCGTCTGGGGGCGTACGATAAGATGCTCAACGAGGAGCAGAAGGAACGTGAGGAGAAACTCGAGATATTTATCCCGAACGGTCCGCGTTTGGGCAATAAGGTGATCAATGCGGAAGGTGTTGCCAAGGCCTATGGCGACCGCGTACTATTCGAGGACCTGAACTTCATGTTGCCGCCCAACGGCATCGTAGGTGTGATTGGTCCGAACGGTGCGGGTAAGACGACGCTGTTCCGCATGATTATGGGTATGGAGACGGCTGATAAGGGTTCGTTCTCGGTGGGCGAGACGGTGAAAGTAGGTTATGTCGATCAGGTACACTCGAATATCGATCCCGAGAAGACCGTGTTTGAGACGATCTCCAACGGTACGGAGTTTATCCGCGTAGGCGGCAAGGAAGTGAATGCTCGTGCTTACCTGAGTCGCTTCAACTTCACCGGTGCTGATCAGGAGAAGAAATGCGGCGTGCTGTCCGGCGGTGAAAGAAACCGTCTGCACTTAGCCCTGACGCTCAAGTCCGAGGCAAACGTACTGCTTCTGGATGAGCCGACGAATGATATCGACGTGAATACGCTGCGTGCGCTGGAGGAAGGATTGGAGAACTTCGCCGGTTGTGCCGTCATTATCAGTCACGACCGCTGGTTCCTGGATCGTATCTGTACGCATATCCTGGCCTACGAAGGCGACAGCAAGGTGTTCTGGTTTGAAGGCAGTTACTCGGACTACGAGCAAAACAAGAAGATGCGTCTGGGCGAGGATGCCGTAGCGCCGCACAGAATTCGCTATAAGAAGTTAATGGCATAGGAATTAAAAATTAAGAATTAAAAATTAAAAATTCGATTCTCATAGTGTCGTTATTGCTCTGCTCCGTGCTGTATGGAGCGGAACAGGACAGTCTCCCTACTCCGCTTCCGGCAACGATTAATGCGCCGCGGGGTGAGACCTACGGAGCGGCTCTCTCAGCCGACCAGCAGACGCTCTATTTCACGGGACTGAACCGTCCGGATAATATCGGACTGGAAGATATCTTCGTCTCGACCAGGAACAGTCAAGGCGAGTGGTCGAAAGCCCGACTGGTAGGAAACCTCAGCACGCCGTATACCAACGAGGCGCCGATGAGTGTGTACGGCAGGACGATGCTGCTGTTTCGGGAAGGCCGTATCATGGTCTCGGAGAAGACCGGTCGCGGTTGGTCGGAACCAAAGCCTATAGGCCGTAACTTCACCATAGGTGGTTGGCAGGCCGATGCCATGCTGACGCGTGACGGCGAGGCCATGCTCTTTGCAGCATACGAGCGGGGCGATGACGGCGGACGACCAAGCATCAACCTCTATGTAGCCCGTCGCGACAGTACCGGCCGATGGCTGAAGCCCATCAGTCTGGGTCCGACGATTAACACCGAGGCTACGGAGCGTTCGCCGTATTTGCATCCGGATGGACGGACACTGTATTTCTGTTCGGATCGCCCGGGCACGCTGGGTGAACTGGACGTATGGCGCACTACGCGACTCAACGAGAAGAGTTGGACCGAGTGGTCGGAACCCGAGAACCTGGGACCGCAGATCAACACGACGCAATCGGAGTGCTGGTACAAGATCAGCAACGACGGCGGGTATGCCCTCTTTGCCGT
This sequence comes from Paludibacteraceae bacterium, assembly GCA_017551025.1. Classification (GTDB taxonomy): domain Bacteria; phylum Bacteroidota; class Bacteroidia; order Bacteroidales; family Paludibacteraceae; genus Colicola. The sequence continues at coordinate 34,852 of JAFZNG010000017.1, forward strand.
GAAAGGCAAACAGAGCCACCTACTCTACCAGATCGCCCTACCGCAGGACAAGCGTCCCGATCCGATAGCAACTATCTCCGGCCGGTTGATGGATGAAGACGGTCATCCGCTGGACGGCACGATCTACTGGGAAGACCTGGCCACCGGTGAGCGTATCGGTCAGATACAGACAGACCCCGAGGACGGACGATTCTTCGTCTCGCTACCGCTGGGAAAACACTACGGCTACTATGCCCAGAGTCGATACTGCTTCCCGCAGAGCGATCATCTGGACCTCACGGAGCAGGATAGTTCGCTACATATCGATCGGGATATTACGCTGCTACTGTATCAGCAACTACACGGTTGCGATAAGTGGCTTCGGTTGAATAATGTCTTCTTTGACACCGACAAGTCACACATTCAGCCCACTTCCGAACCTGAACTACGACGCATCGCGCATGCTATTCAGGAGTACGGCATCAGCGTAATCGTAGAGGGGCACACGGATAATACGGGTTCGGAGGAGCATAATCAATGGCTCTCTCAGGCACGTGCAGAAGCAGTGCGTATGGCTCTGATTCGTTTGGGGTGTAAACCGGAACGACTGACGGCCCAAGGGTTCGGAGCCAGTCGACCTGTAGCCGATAATGCCACTTCGGATGGGCGTCAATTAAATCGCCGCGTAGAATTACACCTAAAAAAATAGAGAGCCATACGGTTCTCTATTTTTTTAGGATAAAACGAATAGTTTGTTTTATGCCATAAGACCTGCAACAAGGGCAAGAATTGCGTAGAACTCAGGCAGTGCGCAATAGATCATCGTGTTGGTCATAACGTCATGACCGGCAGCGATGTTTGCGATACCGTTTGCAGCAGTCTGTCCCTGACGGATAGCCGACAGCAGGAATACGATACCCATACCGAGTCCGAGACCGAACAAGAGGATCGGGTTGGTTTCCATGAGGCCCTTCATCATCAGGAAAGCTACGAAGCCGTAGAGACCCTGGGTTGCGGGCAGTGCGGAAAGAATCATGTACGCACTGGATTTTTCTTTGTTCTTCTTCAGTCCACCTTCAGCTGCATTGGCAGCGATAGTCGTTCCAAAAGCAGAACCTACGCCGGACAGACCTAACATGAGGCCGAGTCCGAGATAACCTAAAATTTGTTCCATAATTTTATAATGTTTTAATGATTTATTTTTTTCGTTATATCGTTATAACGTTATAACGTTATATCGAGATTATTTTTTAAACGGTTGATAGAGTTTACCTGAGCCTTCGTAGCCGGCATTCTTGAAGTACTCGACGAACGATAGACGCAGCGGGTGAACGAACGCACCGAGGCATGCCATGAGCAGGTTGAGTACGTGGCCGAAGGTCACGATCAAGATAAACCCTACCCAACTACCGATACCCGGCGTATCGCCAAACACTTGTGTACCGAGTTGGTTGAACGCTGCACCCAGCATACCGCCTGCCAAGCCGAGAGCATAGAGACGGATATATGAGAGCACGTCACCCAGCAGGCCGGTGGTCATACCGTAGGTATCCCACAATCCGGCACCGATATTGATGAGCGGGTTGCGGCCCGGCGTGTTGAACACAAAGATACCCAACGCCGAAACGGCACCGATACCGATGAGAGTCCATTTGGTCACGTCGGTTGGCAGCGAGAAGAGCATAGAGACAATCATGGTAGCGATACCGCCTACGATGAGCAGCAGCCAGCCCCAGGTGGAGACGGTAGCCTTGAAGCCATCGCGACGGGTATAGGAGATAGCCTTGATGGTCATAGCGAGGATCAGGTGGACAACACCAATCAGGATTGCCAGTACCATCATCACGTCGTATTCGCCGATCTTGCCGGTCGTACCGTCACCGAGTTGGTTGAGCATGATCGCCTTAGCCCCCTCGGGGAACCAAGCAGCCTGGAAGAGGTTGATACCGAAGAAGGTGCCCATGAGGTAACCTACGATGGTGGAACCTACGCCCAGCGCCATGATAATACCGCCGAGTCCGTCGAACATCTCAATCTTGAGTTTTCCCTTATAGATGAGGTATCCGATAAGCGTCAGCATCAATCCGTAACCGCAGTCGCCGATACACATGGCGAAGAAGAGCAGGAAGAACGGACCGAGGATAGGCGTGGGGTCAAACTCGTTGTAGTTCGGCCAACCGTACATACCCGTGAGCGGTTCGAAGAGACGCACAAACCAGTTGTTGCGCAACTTGATAGGCGTCTGGTCTTCCTTCGCGGGATCAACTGCCTCGTAATATACTTGCTCTTGATCGAGCATCGCGTTGAGTGCCTCCACCTGATCAATCGGGCAGAAACCCTCCATCAGACGGAGTGAGCCTTCGGCCAAGGAGTCGGTAGAGAGGTTGACACGCTTCCAGTCGATTTGGTGGCGCAGGTCCTCGAGTTCGCGTTCGAGCACGCTGATCTGCGTTTTCTGCCAAGCCTCGATACGTGCGTCGGCCGCAGCGAGCAGACCTTGCAGACCATCGATATCTTTCTCCAGGTCGGCAGAGGACTTCTCGTTGAGTGTCTGCGGTTGGCAATAATCCGGCAGAGAGACCGGTTCGCCATGGTTCACATGTACGAAGTAACAGGTACTACCCTGCTCTGCTACGATGATGCCGAACGGTTCTTCGTATTTCTGCTTGGGGCAAGTATAGAACGAGAGCGTATAACCTGCCTCGGACAGTTGCTGCATGCGTTCACGGGAGAAATTGCCCCAGATACGCATACGATCAGCTTCCTGACGGGTAGCCTGGATACGTTCCTCCACGGCCTGACGCTCCTGGAGCAACTGGTCGGGCGCACCCTGGCGCAGCAATCGTTGCACCTCAGCCTGACGGTTGAGGGATTCCTGCAGCGATTCGTCATCGGCCATGCCCTCTTGCTTGAGCGTCACGTGTACGACACCTAATGCACGTAATTGTTCGAGCAGGCGGTCGTAGTCACGATGGAATACCAGGAAGGTATATTTCTTCATTTGTGTAATCATACGGCAGCCCCCTTTCTCGCTTCTTGCTCAGCCAGTCGTGCTTCGGCTTCGCGTTTACCTTTTACGATTTTCTGGCTCGACTTGCTTAGGTTCTCCTCGTCTTCCATAAATCGCTTGATCTTGCGGATAGCGTCCTGGTAACCTGGTATCTGCACTTTCTCGAAGAGGTTCACCTTCTGGGTGGTCTTCTTGCGGGCATATTCCAGCAAGTCCACTTTACGGCGCACAAACTCCTGGCGGATACCAACATCGGCAATCGCCTTGAGTTGCTCGAAGCCGTCAGCAAACCATTTCGGGCTGGAGAACAGCGAGAACTCCTTGGTAGAGTACACCACCTCGTCGAGCACGGGTACGCGCACGCCCGCAATCTTCTTGATAGACATGCGTACGTCGTCCACGTGGATGAGGCTGGTGTCGAACTCGCCCCACAACGCTATCATCTGGTCGTAGTCTCGGATGCGACGGTTGACTTCTTCGTCCAGGTCGGCCAATTCCTGTTTGGCCTTCTTGACCTCCAGACGAAGGGCTGTCTCCTTGTTCTGCAAGGTAGGCAGCGTGCGTTGCCGCATCTTCAAGTCTTTTTCCAGACTCTGCAAGGATGTTTTATTAAATTGATATGTAATTGCCATATACTTTAGCCTTTAGCTGTTAGCCATTAGCCTTTAGTAGGCCAGTATTTTTCTACCAGAGCTTGCTTGATGTTCACCTCTTCGGGTTTGAAGTTCTCGCCGAACAGGCGCCATGCAATATCGAGCATCTCGGTGGTATTGATATTCACGTCGATAGCCAGGATCTCGCGGCTGTATTCCTTAGCGAACTTCAAGCAACGCTCATCGTAGTCGGTGAGGTCGAAACCATTCTCCTTCTTGGTCTTGGCATTGGCTGCGTCGGCATACAGACGAACAGCAGCGTTCATCACTTGCGGATGGTCTTCGCGCGTCTTCTTGCCTGCTACGAGTTGTTTCAGACGGCTGAGCGAACGGAACGGATCGACAATGACCTTACCGATATCGGAGTCACGACGCAGGTAGAGCTGACCCTCGGTGATGTAACCGGTGTTATCCGGGATAGCGTGGGTAATATCTCCACCCGAAAGGGTTGTCACGGCGATAATGGTGATCGAACCACCACCGGCTTCCTCAGGGAACTGCACGGCCTTCTCATAGATCTTAGCGAGGTCGGAATAGAGCGAACCCGGCATGGAGTCCTTGGAAGGAATCTGGTCCATACGGTTGGAAACGATGGCGAGTGCGTCGGCGTAGAGCGTCATGTCGGTCAACAGGACGAGCACTTTCTCGTGCTTCTCTACGGCGAAGTACTCAGCCGCAGCCAATGACATATCGGGGATGAGCAGACGCTCTACCGGCGGGTTCTCCGTGGTGTTGACAAACGATACAATGTGATCCAATACACCGGCATTGGAGAAGACGTTCTTGAAGTAGAGGTAGTCGTCGTTGGTCAGACCCATACCACCGAGGATGATCTTGTCGGCCTCGGCACGCAGGGCTACGTTGGCCATGACTTGGTTGTAGGGTTGGTCAGGGTCGGCGAAGAAAGGAATCTTCTGGCCGGACACAAGTGTATTGTTCAGGTCGATACCGGCGATACCGGTTGCGATGAGTTCCGACGGCTGTTTACGACGCACGGGGTTCACCGACGGGCCACCGATTTGGATCTCTTTGCCCTCTACTTCCGGTCCTCCGTCAATCGGGTCACCGTAGGCGTTGAAGAAACGGCCTGCCAGCTGGTCACTGACCTTCAGGCTCGGCGCCTTGCCCAGGAAGACTACCTCGGCATTAGTTGGAATACCCTCGGTACCCTGGAATACCTGCAGCGTCACCTCGTCGCCCATGATTTTAACGACCTGGGCCAACTTACCGTTAACCATGGCCAGTTCCTCGTTACCTACGCCTTCGGCGCGGAGCGAGCAAGTCGCCTTGGTAATCGCAGTAATCTGCGTATATATCTTTTGAAATGCTTTAGCCATTGTAATTAAAAATTAAAAATTAAGAATTAAAAATTACGCTGCTATCTGCTTCTCTGCGAGCAGTTCGTGGAGTTTCTTCTCGTAGTCTTTGAACTGCGCGGATTGGAACTCGGAGTAGTTCATCTGTTTGCAGAGGTTGATGACGCGCTTGAAGTACTCGCTCACCTCGGTAAAGAGATCGAATTGGTAGTCGTGACGACAGATATCCATCACCAGCTCCAGCATGTATTGCTGACGCTCCAGCGGGCAGACGGCATCGATCTTATCGAAGGCGTCCTGCTGGAGGATAACGAAGTCGATGACCTCACCTTTCCAGAACTCCTCGTGGTAATCTACGGGAACTCCGTCGTCACCGAGGATATTGATCTGTTCCTGGATCTCCTTGGAGCGCAGCAAGTAGGTCTTCATGTCGTTGACCTTGCCGAGCCACTCGGGGTTGATCTTCTGGGCGATATAGTCGGCAAACTCCGGATACTCGATATACTTGGAATAGGAGTCAATCGGGTTAACAGCCGGGTAGCGCTTACGGTCGGCACGAGCCTGCTCCAAAGCGTAGAAGCAGCGTGCCACTTTCTTGGTACCTTCGGTCACCGGTTCCTTAAGGTTACCACCGGCCGGCGAAACGGTTCCGAGGAAGGTCACCGAACCTGTAGCACCATTATTAAGGTATACGTATCCCGCACGGGCGTAGAACGCACCGATGATAGCCGAGAGGTCCATCGGGAAGGCGTCCTGTCCGGGCAGCTCCTCCAGACGGTTACTCATCTCGCGCAGCGCCTGTGCCCAACGAGAGGTAGAGTCGGCCATGAGCAGCACACGCAGACCCATAGAACGGTAGTACTCGGCGATCGTCATAGAGGTATAAACGGATGCCTCACGGCTGGCCACCGGCATGTTGGAAGTGTTGGCGATGATGATGGTACGCTCCATGAGTTTGCGGCCGGTATGCGGATCCTCGAGTTCGGGGAACTCGGTAAAGGTCTCCACTACCTCGTTGGCACGCTCACCGCAGGCGGCGATGATCACGATATCGGCCTCGGCCTGCTTGGAAATAGCGTGCTGGAGCACGGTCTTACCCGTACCGAACGGACCGGGGATGAATCCCGTACCGCCCTCGCATATCGGGTTGGCGGTATCGATGGTACGCACGCCGGTCTCGAGCAGTTTGAATGGACGCGGCTTGGAGGTATATGCCAGGATAGGCTTCTTCACCGGCCATTTTTGGATCATCGTTACCTCATGCTCTTTGCCTTCGGCATCGGCAAGTACGGCGATTACATCTTCTATCTTGTATTCACCCGCCTTCGCAATCTTTTTTACCGTATAGTCACCCTCGAAGACGAAGGGCACCATGATTTTGTGGGGCTGGTGGTTCTCATCCACCTCGCCGAGCCATGCAGCGGCCTGCACCTTATCACCTACCTTAGCGATAGGCGTGAAGGCCCATAGTTTTTCCTTGTCCAGCGGGAAGTTGTACTCACCGCGCTTGAGGAACACACCCGTCAACTTGTCCAGGTCGTTCTGCAGTCCGTCATAGTTACGGCTCAGCAGACCCGGACCGAGCGTCACCTCCAACATATGGCCGGTGAACTCCACCTTGTTGCCCACTTTCAGTCCACGCGTCGATTCGAACACCTGCGCATAGACGTTCTCGCCAATCACCTTGATGACCTCAGCCATCAGACGGGTCTCACCTACGTATATGTAGCAGATCTCGTTCTGAGCGACCGGACCATCTACCTGTACAGTGACCAGGTTGGCGATAATACCTTTTACTTTTCCTAGTGTCATATATTGTAATCGTTAATTACAAATTAAAAATTAAAAATTAAAAATTACGCTTCGAGGCGTACTCCTTTTTTCATGTCGGCGACCAATTCGCGGAAGACTTTTTCTCCCTCTTCTACGGTGAGCAGGCTCCAGCGGTGGAGCATCACGGCCTCCAGGTAGTAGGCGAAGACCATCTCCGTCGAGAAGAAGTCGAACTCCGTGCGGGTTTGCAGCCACTCGAAGCGGAGCGCATCCATAGCTTTCTCGCGAGCCATGAGATCCTCGATCTGGGCGAGAGCCATATAGGCATCATAGTCGCCCGGCAGTTCACCGAGTCCAAAGTCCTTGCGACTGGCGTTGGCACGAAGCGTTTCTGCCACTTCGTCCTCACCTACGACTTGCTGCTTGAGGTCAAAGCCGTGCTTACGGCATATCTGGGCCACCATGACATTATTCATGTCGCGGTTCATAGCAAACCAATCCCGAATGAATCGGTTCTTGGCCTGCAGTCCCAGACTGAGCGTCTCGGCATCGATCGGTGCACGCAGCAAGTCCAGATACTTCTTATCGGACGCAGCCAGTTGCTCGTCGAGCAGCTCTTCCAGCTTCTCGAGCGAGACCGGCGAATCGGCACCCGCCTTCAGTTCCGGCAACCCTGCTAATAAATACTCGTAAGTCATAAACTAATTTACGATTTGACAATTTACGATTTACGATTAAAACAGCATTTCTACGAGTTGCGGACGGAGCATCTCCTTGAAGTACGCGATAAACTCGTCGTCACCGAAGGCGAGTTTGTACCCACCCTTCTGCGGCTGAATCGTGAAGTCGGTCTTGATACCCTTTACCTCGGCGATCGTAACGCCCTTGTCCAGCAGCGCCTTGGCATTGGCGGCAAAGTACTTGCGGAGTTCGTCTGCCTCCTTAGCCTCGATGAGCACCTCACCCTCCTTAGCCATTTGTTCGGCCAGTTTGAGGATCATGCTCTGCATAAACTTCTTGTCGGCCGTAGCAGCCTTTACGCTGTCCTGCGCGATGCGGTCGGCCAGCAGGTTGGTCACTTCGGTCTTAACAGCATTAACGCTCTGCTCGGCATACAGTTTTAGTTCGGCACGCGTCTTGCGATCCAGATCCTGGGCTTTCTGCTCAGCCTTAGCGACGATGTCTTGGGCTTTCTTGTCAGCCTCAGCAACGATAGCGGCAGCTTTCTCATTGGCCTTTGCCACGATCTGTTGTGCTTCGGCGTTACCTTTTTCTACGCCCTCTGCGTAGATCTTGTCGGTTAATTCAGATAAATTCATTGTATATATATTTTTTAGAATGTATTCGTTGGTTTACGGACGACGGTCATAGCCGGGCATGACGGCATCCATCATCGTTCGGAAGTTGCTTTCAAACTCAAACACCTCGCGCAAACGGTAGTAGTTTTGTGGGTCCTGGCAGTAACGATAGGCAAAAGTAAGGAACTTAGTACGGTTGTCGTCAAACGAGAAGACGCGTGCCATACGTGCCAAATCCTCGGTGCAGAAACGTCCGAGTACCACGCACAGTTCAGCTACTTCCAGTCGCTTGTCGTCGAACGATTGGTTCTCGAGCACTTGCATAGCCATGTTCATCTGTTCGCCGGTGGCGCACTCGATATGATGATGCGGTCCGCGTCCATCTTGCGGTCCGCGTCCGTGGTGGTGCTGCGCACTGATCGTCAGGCTAACTAATCCACACAGGATAATACATGCGATTCGTCTCATAGTATGCTATAAAATTTATTGTCCTAATACTTGTAAGGTTTGGTTGAGCGGCGCTGCGTATTTCGGATAATGCACTTCCATCCACTCGGCCATCTTACGAATCAGCGCTATGCCGAGCGCCATCGGGTCACTTGCCATTTCTGCCACCGCCTCCATCGAGTGCTTGTAGGCCGGTTTACCCGTCAGTTCAGTGAGTAGATGCAGATCATCGATAGTCAGTGCATTTTGAAAGAGTGCAAGGAGCACCTTAGGCATGTTCTGGGTCGTATAACGGATGATTTCATCCACTTTGGTCTGCGGGTTGCTAATACCCGACTGACGCAACTGTTCGCCCAGGTTGTCGAATATCGAGCGATAGGCACGCATCAGTATCTCGTCAATGCCCGACTGACGATAAAACTGGTAGAAAGCGTCCGCATATTCCTTAGACACCTCATCGGCAATCTGCACATTGCGTGCGGGCTTGTCCTGCATTATATTTTGGATGGCCTCCGAAAATTGACTAACAAAGAGCTGGTACTCCGAAGTTTGCTGCATATTGCTTACGATCTGCATGGAGCGCTGTTGCAGCCCCGCATACTTCGGGTCGGCGTATAGCGCAGCAAGTTCCTGTAGCTCTTGGAGGCTCACGTGACGACGAAAAGCCGGTTCGTATATCTCGGTGATGTCCGTCATTATTTGCGTAGTCATATACTCCGTAAACGCCTGAGCCGCCTGCGGGTCATCGGGGAACATCTGAGCTGTCATCGGTTGCAACATTTGGGTATATTGCGACATATCCACTACGCCGCTACCGTTCATATACTGCACCAAGGCATCGTGGTAGCTGTCTGCCAGCATCGGCAAACAGAGCATTACTGCCAAGACTACAGAAGAAATAAGCCGTTTCATACGCATATCAAATTATAGTTTTCAAAATCGGGTGCAAAGTTACAAAAAAAAAATGACATACACAAGAGTGTATGCCACTTTTTTGATTTTTTATCCGACAGCGGCGTGCGGAAGGCGGTTTTGATGTAATTCTTTACAATTTCAACGCCAGTCCAACGAAATAGGTGCGAGGTTGCGTCGGGCCGTAGATATAATTGGCATCGCGGTTCGGTCCCTGATCCAAGTCACGCTGGAAATGGTCCAACACGTTCTTTACACCGCCACTGATCTCCAGGCAATATTGCTTATGCAGATGAATGTCGTATGCCAAGCGGATACTCAGATCCCAGAAAGCCTGCGTGACAGTTTCTTCATCTTGCGCTACGAATCCTGCCATGTGCGGCACGAGCATCGAACCGGTTGCCTTGCCGTTAAGGGAGATCGTGAAGTCACGAATCGGTTGAATGTCCAAGAGGAAGTAGCCATAGTTATCCGGCGTGCGCAACATACGACGCTGCGGAGCCACGGTTTCGCTCCATGCCTGCGGTGTCAGATAGCGGCTCTGCTGATAGGTATATCCGGCGGAAAGGCTAATGGCGAATGGCGAACGGCTAAAGGCTACTTTTCCTTCGAGGTTTAGTCCTCCGACCCAAGCGCCATCGGCATTGGTACGCGTCATGAGCAGGTTACCGGCCGCATCGTGTCCTTCTTCGCGGAGGAAGAATACGTCTTTCAGATAGGTATAAAAACCTTCTGCGGTGAGGTTTACTTCCCAGTTACCAAACCGCTTGTACCAATCCGCACTGAGTGTTGCACTATGCGAGTACTCGGGACGCAGGTTCGGATCGAGCGAGATGAGCGACACTTGTCCACCTACCGCCGCTACGTGCAGGTCTTCATCATAGGCTTGCGGCGCACGGTAACCGCTACTGTATCCGGCGCGTAAGACCAAGCCATTTATCGGCGTGTAACGCACCGTGGCTCGTGGGTTGCAGACGGGTTTGGTGAGGAGATTATGTTTCTCCAGACGCGCTCCGATGAGCACACTCCACTGTTCGTTTTTCCATTCGTTCTGTGCGTATGCGCCAATGATATGCACGTCCTGCTGGATATTTCGGTTATAGCCCACCATTTGGTCGCGCAAGCCGTTATAGGTATATTCCGCTCCGACACTCAAATCACCGTTCATCCGTCCACAAGGGTACGAGAAACGGTATTGCAGTCCGGTGTTGGAGGTAAGGTCGCGACTGTTGCCATAGGCATTTGGGTCTTTACCGGCACCGAAATAACTCTCGCGACCGATATGCTGAATAGCCGAATAAGCCGACACAAAATGGCGGTTATCCACGGAGAACCAATCGAACGCCAATGAACCGGCATCGATGTTATGACGCAGTTGCTCGGCGATATTCGCTTCATGAGGCGGCTGGTTAAAGAGGTCACCACCACGACGGAAATCCGTCGTATGGTGATACTCCGCAGTGATCTTACTGTAGTTACTGGTCTTGAAGAACACGCGTGCACCTGCCGTTGTGGAGCGCAACTGTGGCACTTCCGTATAACCGTCTGCATCTCGGTCGTACGGACTGCGGGTACGGTGGGAAGCGAACAAGTACGCACCAATCTTGCGGTTCTCGGTCATGACGGATGCGTTGAGTTCGGTATTGATATCATAGGCGCCGCGTTCGTTCACGCCACTCGTGTTGGCGATATTCACAAAGTTGCGTACCGGCTCTTTGGTGATGATATTCACCACGCCGGCGATCGCATTCGCGCCGTACATCGCACTACCACCGCCTCGTACTACTTCGATGCGGTCTATCATCGCCGCAGGCACTTGTTCGAGACCATAGACCGATGCCAGCGAAGAGAAAACAGGACGGCTATCCATCAAAATCTGGCTGTATTGTCCTTGCAGGCCGTTGATACGAATCTCCGTCTTACCGCAGTTACCGCAGGTATTATCCACCCGCAGACCCGGCTGAAAATTCAACACGTCTGCCACGCACGCTACCGCCGTGGTCTCAAACAGTTTCGGCGAGAGCACATTAACAATGGTGGCCGCTTCCTGCCGTTTGGTGGCATAGCGGTTAGCTGTCACGACCACGGTGTTCAGTTGCTGCGGCACCTCGTGAATCGCCACTTTCAACTCCGTGGTTACATTCTCCTTGATAACCACCGGTAGTTCTTCCGTTTCGTACCCTACATACGAGACGACAATGACCTGTTTGCCGACCGGCAGGTTCTTCAGGAAATAGTGTCCCGACTCATCGGTCACGGTGCCTATGTTGGTCCCTTTTAGTTGCACATTGACGTATGGCAAGTGCTCACCCGTTTTTTCATCCAAAACGTGTCCTACCAAGTGCGCATCCGTCACTTCCTGTGACCATGCACCCATGCATGCGCATATCCCTAATAAAATGACAAATATCCTTCTTTGCTTCATTATTTAATTCTCGATTCGTTCAAAACGGGCGCAAAATTACAAAAAAAAAATGACATACACAAGAGTGTATGCCACTTTTTTGATTTTTTATCCGACAGCGAATGGATTTTGGCGGAACTTTTCATAGACAAGGTTAAAATCACGGGATATATACAAATATGTATATATAGGTATTGGTGGGATACGGTATTGACCCGATGAACTCAGGTAGTTGGTTTGGCGAAGCATCACATACCTATCAGGCCAGGGATACGGCGGAGGGGCGTGGAGAGTTTGCCCTTGTTCTGCAGCGGCGTAGTGCCGGTAAGATTGATAGACGCACCGTTGCGGGCATGGCCCGTGAGCGTCCACCCCTCGTCGGTAATAGTCATCTGGCCGTCAGCAATGAGCCACTGGCATGCGGGAACCAAGTACCCCTGATCGTAATACGACTTAGAGGTGAAGTAGAACGTGCTGCCACCAATCTCGAAAGTCTCGTCATTACGATAACCTGCCATGATCGTACCGGGTTCTTCGCTGAGCGCCACGGGGAAGGTACCTGTAGGCAGTGCCGCCGAAGCATTATACGGCGCAAGCAAATAGATAACACCATAGGGGACGCAGGTAGTATTATTGACATTGACCGTCTCGGAGGAGCTGCTCAGATAGATCGCCCAATAGGTAATACCGTACTGCTGATACTGGGCATAAAGGGCCTGCGCCTGGTCGATAGACTCGCTACGGTTGCCGGAGAAATCCGATGGTCCGGACACGGCATCGGGTTCGGGATAGTAGTCGGGCACAGGTACGGGCGTAATACCGCCGTGGAGCAGGTCTGCCCCACCCTTCGAACCGCTAACCACAGGGCGCTGCTCGGCCTGGACAACAGGCTTGAAGGCTTCGCTGAGGAACGCGACGACCATACAGTTGTCGGCATTCCAGTTTTGGTTTAAGGTAAGCGTATAATCCGCTTCGTACTGATGATTGGCATTGACTGTCACCGCATCGCCCTTAGCCGCCGAGAGGAAAGCCCGCACGGCATTGGTATGACGAAACTCCTGCCAGCCCTCGAAGGTATTGTAGTAATCGGCTTGGGTATCGATCATACCGGACTCTTTGATTAGCACGGTCAGTTGCAAGTCGGGATAATCGTCGCGGCAGAGCAAACCGGAGACATGCACCTTCAGTTCACGCGAGGCGGCATCGTAGGTATTACGAATCGTCACGGATGCGTAGGTCGTCTCTTCGAGTTGGGATTTGCTGACCGAAGGCAGGTAACCCGGATGGAAGATAATCTTGGTGCCGGCATCGGATTTGATCTTAGCACGATTGATACACATACTCGGTGCACCGTTGACGCCGAGAGCACTAGTGACTGTCTTACTGCCGTTTACGGTGAAATGATCGGCCGCGTAACCATAGTGGTGAAGGACGAGCACGTAATTGGTGTCGTTTGCCACAAACTCATGGATACAATCCATACCATAGGGACAATAACCGCATCCCTGACCGGTGAACTCCTCGATAAGATGCTTCTTTGGAAACGACTCGGGGATAACAGGAGTCTCGGGTTCGGGTTGTGGTTCGGGCTTAGGCTCGCAGGACGAAAGAGCCAAGAGCAAAGAGCTAAGCGCTAAGAGCGCGAAAAGACGAAAGGTTTTCATAATTATAAATGGTATATAGTGTTTTCGGTAAGGATATAGATAATACCGTTGCGGAGGATTTTCTGCACGGTGACGGGTGACGGGTTACCGGTGACGGGAAGCAGGCCTTCGGTCGAATAGAAATAGCGCACGCGTACTTGGCGGCTTTCGGTACCGTCGGAGAAGGTATAGGTGATTTGCACGTCGGAGTTTGCCATCGGCATATAATGGGCATACCACGTAGCCACACCGTTCGGGCTGAAGGCTAACTGTTCGGCTGTCTCGCCATTACCGGCAGTACACTGACCGGCACAACAGAACTCATCCGTCACGCCAGCTACCGAACGGGTGATCGTGACGCTGAGCGGTGCGGTAGCAATCAACTGACCGTTGAGCGCCATGAGTTGCTCGCCCATGAGCGGGTCTTCCTCAGCCTCGGTAATCGTGATGTCCAGTCCGGCTTCCGGCACGTCGCCGTAGCCGTTTACGCTGACCAGCAATGCCTTGGCATTAAGGCTTACCAGGCATAGTAGCAGGAGTAGTAATCCATTTCGTTTCATATGCATTGAGTATATGGTTGTCAATAGAATCAGAGAATACAGTGACGACGGAGCAATGCGCGGGATCGCAGGCCGCCGGTAGCGCCGTAAAAGGCAACGGAGAAATAGCACGCAGCACATGGCGATGGTAGTAGGCGGTATTGACCGAACCGTCGGGCATCGCCTGCACACCAAGCACACTATCCTCGACGAGCCAGTAGCTGGTGTATGGTGTAGCGTGTAGGGTGTAGGGTGTAGCGTGTAGGGTAAGCAATTGAGAGGCCCATACGGAGGGATCGAGGAAATAGTCGTTGTCGGTGGGTAGGAAGTCGATATTCCCCGTAGGGAAAGGCGTCTGTGCCGTGCCGCCCATAAGCTGATAGATACTATCCGCCTCCGGACAAGTATAGTCGTACTTGCCCTGGGTAAAAGGATTGGAGGCAGGATGCATCGCTACAACGATGAGTCGCTCGCCGTAGAACAGGCTGAGATCATTGGCTATCTCGGCGGCCGCCGGACAGTTGACACAGCGGAACCCCGTGAACTCGATGAGCACATGGCAGCGCGTAGAGTCCGTGACGGGCGGCTGAATAGGTATCAGTCGGTCCTGCTCGGGGATCAGCTCACAAGCACTAAGCAAGGCCATCAGGCAGGCTATGTAGAGTATTCTAGTCTTCATATCCGGGTCTTACCATGAGAATTCATATTGTAGCGTCAATCCCTCCTGGCGCGGCACGTAACGGCATATACCGCCGGAGCAATGGAAGCCCTCGCGTATCTTACCGTAACCGAGCGAGAGCCGGTGGGCACCGTGGGTATAGGTGGCATTGGCGGCATAGAAATGTTCGTACACCGCATCGGGTCCATACCCGATATTATAGGTCCATTCGCCGCTAAGCGTGAGGCACTGATAGAGGTTGAGTTCGTAGAGTGCAAAGAGCCATTGTCCCTCGTGATGAGGGGTGTAGAGGTAGTGGAGTTCACCGCGCATCGCTACATGGTCGTTCACCTGAAAGCGCGTATCCAGTACGGCGATACCTGAGCGCACGAGTCCGCCATGACCTTCGGTGACGGTGAGGTTGGTGGTCTGGTACATGAGCAAGGCATTGAGCCACCAGCGCTTGGCAAGCCGTTTGTTAAGTTCGAGATTAACGTCCGTATAGTACTCACCGTCGGCGGCGGTATTGATACGCCAGGAGCCCTCAGAGGCCAGTCCGCGAATATGCGAGGCCGAGAGTCGGAGCGTCGTGCCGTAGCGTCCGCCCATACGGGTGCGGCGTGGCCAGGTATAGCGCAACTCCGTCTGGAATGCAAACTCGCCGGAGATATACTGGGTCGCATACGGATAAAGGGCCGGCAAGGCGTAGGTATGCTGCTGGGCAAAGACGGGCATATGATTGAGTCGGCCGGAGAGGCCGTTGAGTTGACGGTCGGCGCGGAAAGACATATTATCCGAGCGCTTCATCTGGGCCAGGAACGAAAGACCTTTTTGGGAATAACTGAGCGAAGCGATCAGTGCCTCGCCCGGGCGATAGGAGTAGTTATTCTCCAGCCCCGGGTCGTTGGCCTTATAGACATACTCCGCCATAAGGTTCCAGCCACGCATCCCCCACGCTACGCGTACGGCACCCGCACCTACCCATCCGGGCAGACGGTAGCGATAGAGTTGACCATTGAGGACGGTTGCGATAGAGTCGTCCTGCTGGTAGCGGCTCAGAAAACTGCCGCCCACCGAAAGGTGGATATCCCGCTCGCGCATGCGGGCGGACCATTCTTCTATATCCAGGTCGAGATCAGCACCCAATGCAGCATCGCGGCTGTAGTTAAAGCCAAAAGCACGATCGCGATAGCAGTTCCAGTAGCGGCGTTGCTTACCGCCGAGCATGGTGAGTTGGATGCCACGATAAGGACGCAGGTCGAGTTTTGCCCCACGAAGCGCACCGTCGATACCCAGCGAACGATCTTCGTAGAGATTGAGCACCAAGCCCGAACCAAATTGGCCATATACATCGCCCACCGTAATATCGCCCCAACGGAAGGAGGCCTCGAGACTCAAATGGCTGATACCGTGCCCCTTTATGCCGTCCTCGTAACCCGGTAAAGGCCATTGGGTCAATTCGGCACGCGTCGATGCCCGGAGCGACTGGAAACCGATGGAATTAGAATCGTTATGATAATGCACCGACAGATCAAGGTAGGAATTGCTACCGTAGTACCACTTGGGCTTCCACTCCAGCAAACCGTCATGCTGGAGCGCACCGCTCACGTAGGTCGTATCATTGGCAAATAGCGCCAGACAACAGAGCAGACTAACGCAGATATTTACGCAGCGTACGTTCATCGCCGTCGGAATAGCCGGTATGGTTGTAGACGATATTTCCCTTAGAATCAAGCACAAAGACATGCGGTACGTTCTGGACGTTCATCGCCCGCTTGAGCGTACCGTTCGGGTCGAGCAGCACGCGAAACTCCCAACCGTTGCCCTCGACAAGCGGACGCACTTTCTGCACGTCCTGTCCCTGGTCGATAGAGACGAGGATGATCTCGACGCCCGTCTCGTCCTGCCAGTCGTCGTAGAGTTCGTGGAGCGCCTTGAGTTCGCGCATACAGGGTTTGCACCAGGTGGCGAAGAAAGCAATGATAACGGGTTTGCCCGACTTTGCAAGCGAGGCAACCGACACATTACGGCCGTGGGTATCACGCAGCGTTACATCGGGCATAGCTGCGTAACTCGCAAGTGTTGCGAGGCAGAGCAATAGGCTAAGAAGGAGTTTTTTCATAAGGGGTTACGGTGTATGGTGTATAGTGTATAGTGTATGGTGTATGGTGTATGGTGTATGGTGTGTGGGAGTTTTTATGTCTCGGTCACTGACCGTTGAACATCGGCATGCGACGCATGACGGCGAAGACGAGCCAATCTGGTAAGTGATTGATAATGGGCACGATAATATGATTCCACGCACCCGGCATTGATCGTTTGCGGCGGGAATAGAACAAGTGGTGCAAGGCCTTGTGCACCAGTCGCTCGGGCGGCATCGTAATACCTACCCCGCGCAAGATACGTCCGAACTTCTCACCGAAAGGCAACAGGCCGGTATCGGTACTGCCGGGCGTGACGGCCAGCACATGAACGCCTTGCGGACGCATCTCGTACCACAACGCCCGCGAGAAATTCAGCAGATAACTCTTCGATGCATTATAGCATACGATACTCGGCATCGCCATCCATGCGGACATTGAGGACATGTTGAGAATGAAACCTTTGCGGCGCCGGATCATGTCGGGGGCAAAGAGACGACAGAGTTTGGTAGCTGTCATGATATGCAGCATCAGCAGGGTCTCGATACGACGCATCGGCACACGAATAAACTGATCGAAGATCAGCATACCGGCATTGTTGATGAGCACCTCTACCTCGATCTGTTCTTTTTGGCAGAAAGCGTAGATCTCATCGGCGGCCTCCATGCGACTGAGATCGATATACAAAGAGCGCGTGCGCACGCCGTAGGTTTGAGCCAGCGATTCGGCTACTTCACGGAGTTCCCGCTCCTGATTACTTACCAAGAGGAGATCGTAGTGATAATCACGTGCCAACTGGGTGGCATATTGTAGTCCGATGCCGGACGAAGCGCCGGTCACTAATGCATACATTCGGAATTCAAAATTAAAAATTAAAAATTATTTTAATTGTATATCGAATTCGGCGAGTTGGGCGGGCCAATTGGCGTCCGTGGCTTGTAGGGTCTGGAAGCCAAACGTACGACCGGTCTCGATATTCGCCGGCAGGTCGTCGATATAAAGCGTCTCTTCGGGTCGGATACCCGTCTCGCGCAGTACGAGCTGGTAGCATCGCGGATCGGGTTTGGACAGGTGGATCTCGTTACTGAAGAAGATACGACGTGCCTGACGGATTTCGGGACAATGGTTCAGCGTCCAATCAACATGCAACTCATTAATATTACTGAGCACATAGATCGTATAGCCCCGTACTATAAGGCTGCGCAGGAGTTGTTTACGTTCTTCGGGTATGCCCAGCAGCATGGCAAACCATGCTTCTTTGACCTGCTCGGGCGTCGTTCCGGGACGGCAGGCCGAGAGGATGGTATGAATAAACTCATCCGTGGTGATCTCACCCACCTGATAGCGGTCGATCAGTTCAGAGTCATGTCCGCCCAACAATCCCTGCGCCGTAATATGGGCCTCCTGTCCATCCGGTGACAATAATGCACGAAAAGCCTCCAGCGAACGACGTACGTCGAGGTCGATAAGCACCCCGCCGAGATCGAACAATATGTTTTTAATATTGGTCATTGACTGTTATTTCTGGTACTTACCGACATACTTCATCGCGAGGAAGAGCAACCAGTCGGGTGTATGCTTCAGTAGCGGCGTTGATAGCCAGTTGATCACACCCGGCGTATCGGCTTTGCGGTTACGGAACATCTTACGTAGCGCCCGCTTCACGAGTTTCTCGGGCGGGATACTTACGGTGAGGTTCACCGCCAGACGGCGCAGGTTAGGTGCTAAGCCAAACAAAGCCGTATCCACCGCTCCGGGGGCCATGACGGTAATACCTACGTTCTGCGGACGCAGTTCATACCAAAGCGACTTGGAGAAATTGTAGATAAACGCCTTGGTGGCATTATAGGTCTGGATACCCGGCATCGCCATCCATGCGGACATAGAGGACATATTCAGGATATAACCTTTCATGCGTCGATGGCCGCAGATACGCTGCTTGGCCTCCTCGGCCGTCAACCTACGATGAAGCATATCTTCGCCGAAGAGACGGGTCAACTTGGCAACGGTAATCATGTGCAGTTGCAGCATCAATTCGATACGCTTCATGGAGGTCTCGCAATAGGGGTTGAAGAAGAACACACCGGCATTATTGACCAGAATATCTACTACGTAGCCCTGCTCGTGACACCAAGCGTGGAGCACCTCCGCTGCGTCTTGTTTGCTCAGGTCTGCATAGCGGGCGATAGTCCGCACGCCATACTGCTTCTTGAGGTCTTCGGCCACTTGCTGCAACTCCGCCTCCTGGTTGCTTACCAAGAGCAGATCACACTGATAATCACGTGCCAACTGGGTGGCGTACTGCAAGCCGATACCGCTACTTGCTCCGGTTACTAATGCTAACATTCGAATTAAAAATTAAAAATTTAAAATTACGAATTATACTGTTCTTCTACCGACTTTTTGGCCTGGGCTTCGAGTTTGGTTATCTCGCGCTGGATACGAGCAGGTATTACCTCGCCGTCACGCTCGACGCACTCGTGGCACTTCATATTGAGCGTGTACATACGGCCTACACAGTAGTTGGAACGGCCGCAACCGGCATGGTAGTGCGGGTCGGCCTGTACATGGTGTACGAACTCCGGATCCTTGATTAGTACGTGGGCAATCTGGAAGAGTTCGAAGCCCTCGTTCATGATCTGCTGACAGTTGTCGCCCGACTGTACACCACCCACGTAGATAAGCGGGATTTGAATGTCCTTCAATGCCTCCTGGAACAATTTGGCCTTGTCCATAAAATAGAGTTCACGGAACGGCGAGGTAGGCAGCATAATCTGGTGAACACCCGGGATATTCAGTGCGGCTTTGAGCCACCAGAACGACTTGGTCGGCATATAATGCGCCAGGGTCTTATAGGGCATCGCACCACTCAAAATGGTCATCGGCGAACGGCTGACCGTACCGCCCGAAAGGACGATACCATGCACGTTATGACGGGCAATCTCCTTGGCTATGCGGATACCCTCCTCCACGGAGACACCCTTCCAGCAGTCATCAAACATGTTGGTCTTTACTACTACCGCCAGGTCGTCCTTGGCATGCTTCATAACCTCATCGAGCACCTCGTTGAGGAAGCGCACGCGGTTCTCAAAGCTACCGCCGTACTCGTCGTGACGGTGGTTGGTGCGCGGTGCGAGGAACTGAGAAATCAGATAGGCATGACCGGCATGGATTTCCACGCAATCGAAACCGCACGTACGGGCCCAATCTACCGCCTCACCGAACTTACGAACGAGATCATGGATCTCCGACACCTTCAGTCGACGGTGGATAGTAGGCGAATAGAGGTTGAACCATGTATCGGCACTGACCGGCATACAATGGCAGGTATAGAAGTGGGTCATATTACCGCAGTGACCGAGCTGGATACTGGCCTTGGCGCCCTGAGCATGAATGGCGTCGGTCATGCGCTTCATATCGGGGATAATCTCCTCGCGCACATACAGTTGGCCGTCGAACGACACACCGCTCAGATCCACGGCGCAATATGCCACCGTGGTCATACCTACGCCACCGCGAGCAACGCTCACGTGGTAGTCTTGCAGTTCCTGGGTCGGCTTGTTCGCACGCGCCATATTCTCAAAAGCAGCACTGCGGATAATACGATTCCGCAGCGTGATAGGTCCCAATTGGAAGGGAGTGAAAAGCTTCGATTCTTTCATTCTTTCGTAATGACGTAATTACGTAATGACGTAATGACGACAGTTTTTTTAATAGATAAACGGTATGATTCGTTTCAGTTTCTTTGCATCGAATTCGTCAGGGAATTCCTCCTGGTACTTGCGGTAGATCGCATTGCTACGCGGCACGAGGTTGCAGCACGAGAACCAGAAGAACAGCAGTCCTGCCAGCGACCAGGTCAGGATAGCAAAACCGAGCCACTCGGTGATCTCACCCAGGTAATTGGCACTGGTCACATAGCGGTACATACCTTTCTTAGGCAGATAATGATTGGTATCGCCCGGCTTACGAAGATGGCGGATCACATGGTCGGAGTGCATATTAATACCCCAGCCCAAGAAGAAGATCAGCGTACCGATGATAAAGCGCGGATCGGTCAACCATGCCGTAGAATACAGATGAGAGTAATACGGATCCAGCGGCGCTATATGGAAGAGGAAATAACCCTGGATATAACCGTTGATCAGGTTCCATGCCACCGACATAATCATGATAGCAAACGGCATCTTGCTCTTACCCTTCAAGAGGAAGGGGAAGATAAACGAGCGCTGGAAATAATGGAACTCAAAGATCAGGAAGAAAATCCAGTACGGAGCCTGCTTCACGATAGGCGCCAGTTGCGGATCACCGTAGGCCTTGAAGTACTCGTAGAGCACCACAAAGAAGACCGGGCACTCCATGAGTAGCCATCCGGCTTTGTTGTTCATCGACGGGCCCCACTTCTCAGAGCGCATCTTACCATAACCGGCATCCACAAAATAGAGGGATACAAAGACAACCAATCCTACCAAAAACATGATAAAGATCAGGTCGCCAAATGAACTGTTTAATAATTCAAGCATATTGTTGTTGTATTTATATTCACAAAAAAGCGTACAAAGGTACGAAATATATTTCGTATAGGCAAAAAAATCTTAACAATCGGACACTTTTTCTCGTTTTTGGCATATAAATAGCCCAAGAATGATGAGTGCGATCCCCAGCCACTTACCCATAGGAAGGCGTTCGCCGAAGAAGAGCAGCATCCATAAAGCGGTAAAAGCGGGACGGATATTGTTGAAGGCGTTCGCCTGCGTTACACCCACTTGGCGCAAGGCGTAGCAGAACAGGATAAACGCGATCACGCTGGCAAAAACCGTCAGATAGGCCACGCTTATGATAGCCGTTGGCCATTGGCTGCTGGCCATTAGCGTAGCGAAATCAATCACCGTCGCTTCTCGCCACAACCAGATGGGAATAAAGAACAATAGGCTGATGAGTTGGGCATAGAAGATAAAGCTGAGCGAACTATAACGAGCCGGCACCTTACGCATCATAATCGAGTCGATAACCGCCGCCGATACAGCGGCAAAGGCGAGCAGGATCCCCCAATAGTTGCCGATGGCATACGTAGTGCTCCCCACCAGTGTCAGTACAAAAACGCCCAATGTAGACACAAGAATGCCTATGATATTATACCGCGTAACGCGTTCGCGTAGCATCACGGCCGCAAATACGGGACTCAACAACGGACTGGTACTGAGCAAGGTCTCGGCAATCGTTGGACTGTTGAGTGCATCATAGGTAAAGGTCTCGAGCAGATAATACAAGAACGGTTGACAAAAACCGGCTATCAAGAAAAGCGGCAAGTCGCGCCATGCCAGTTTTTGCAGTCCGAAGAGCGGATTATTACGGCAGATAAGACCGATGCACAGCATGAGCAGTACGGCGGGCGTAAAGCGCATGACAATCAGCGTAAACGGAGGCAGTACGGCGAGCGCGTGCTTGATCGCGATACCGCTCACCGACCAAATGATCATCGATACGATTAGAGCGATGACGGCCAGGTATTGTGTTCTATTCCCGCCAGACGGCATATAGTCGTATGTGTTAGGTTTAACAATCGTTCGGTCTCCTCGCCACGAGGACGCGAAGTATCCGGATAAATAGGTGCACCTATCGTCACCTGTGTCAGCGGTTCGTCCTTCGGTCCGAACAGTCGCCACAATCCCGTTCGGGGACGATACGTGATCGCAAACGGTAACAAAGGCTTGTTGTACTTATATGCCATTGTGAACGCACCTTTCTGGAAGGGGCGAAGGGGCTTGTACCAGTCCCAACGCTTGGCTTCGGGGAAGATATGAAACCAGTAACCCTTTTCGTGGTAGCGGTCGAAAGCGGCATTAAAGGCCTTCATTGCACTCAGTCCTGCTTCGGCTTCAGGTATAGGTACACCACCGACCATGGTCAGGAAGACCTGATCCTTGGTGCGGAAATTAGGTGCAAACATCGGAATACGCGTATGCGGGGAAGCATGAAAGGTAGTCAGTACCGAGGCGCAATCGTGGCGGTAACAATGGTTGGCTACGGTGATGGCACCGCGACTCATATCAAACCGGCGCAACCATCGGCGCACACTGCAGGACGAGCGATGCCAACGCGTCTCGCCCTCCACACGCCAGCGAAGACCATACCTGAGCCGCAAAATCCAGCCTAAGAGACGGAGCACGAACAGATAGCCGAAGCCTATACACATGCGATTAGCCAGCGACTCATCGAAATACGGATAGGCGGCATCCACGGCCGGGAAGTCGCGATCATACACGGGTTTGTACAGGCCTACGTACGGATCATCCTCAGGATAATCTGTCGTGACGGGCGGCACGTATGTGCCCGGAGTGACTTGTAAATCTTGATAACGTTTGTTCATTGTTATATTTGTCGTCATGACGTCATTTCGTCATTTCGTCATTACGAAATTAATAAAAACCGTGCTCCAATCATTCTGGCGGTCTCGCCGTCGGTATCGTCGCGGTCGCCGACAAAGAGCGTTGTGGCGGGTTCGGCCTTTAGGCGTCGGAGCACCTCCATGGCCGCTTCGCGAGAGGGTTTGCGAGCCCCCAACGAAGGCGAGTCGGCCAGCACGGCAAACCAGCGGGCATCGATACCCAGCACCACCAATTTATCTTCGATACAGCTATAGTCCGAATACACGGCCAACGGTATGCCCTGCCGGTGGCACTCCCGGATGAGGTCCAGCACCTCTTCGCGGCGGGGGCAATACTGCCCTATGAGACGAACCATCGTGGGCAAATAGATGCGCCTGTACCAGCGGGTACGGGTAATGCCGCGCCACCAGCACCCACGCGCCAAGCGGTCTACCGCCATCAGTGGTAGGCTCCACCATAGGCGGCGCACCATACGGCGCGAAAGGCCCTGCTTATTGTACAGCGTTCCGTCCAGGTCGAGAACGACGCTCTTGACGCCGCTTAGCACGTGCTTTTTGTCTTTCATCAATCTTGTTAGCTCTTTCGATGACGCCCTCGCTGATACGGTCGAAGCGACTCTCCCAGCGCTGGAGCATATTAAACTTAGTGCGGCGTTTCTCGTCCTGCATGAGCAAGTTGAACTTAAACTGTCCGTCGCGGAAACCGTCCTTCAGACAGGCCGCCTTGAAACGCGAATAGGCATTGCTGAGCAATAGGTGGGCCTGCGGGTCTGCCAGTCGGAACGACTTACGTTTTGACTCGTACTCAAGGTTGATTTTCTGGAGCTTGAGATCCACTACACGGGTGAATGCATCCGCCTGTTCCTGAGTGACGGCCTCGTCCTTGAACTCATAGTAGAAATGATAGCATGACTGCTCAATATCGGCAAAGCCCACGAAGAACTTGGTCGGTATGCCGGTTTCCTCTTCCGCCTGGTGGACAGCTTCGATGAACTGGGGTTCGTAGAGTTTCTCGCCGGTCATGGAGACAATACCGTTGACCTTGCTGATCATGTGTACGGTAGGCGTCTCGTAGTACTTGCCGCCCACCTCCACCAGGTCGTTCATATTATAGCGATACAGGCCGGAATAGGTAGTCACGTACGCACAGTAGCGTTTACCCAGCTCGAGTTGGTCGATCTGCAGGAAGTGTTTACGCGGACTATCGAGTTCGCTCTCCTCGACAAACTCGTAGTAATGGAACTGCGGGAAGAGTACGGAGTCGTTCTTGTCATCGAGCGAGAAACCGAAGCGGCACTCCGTAGCAATATAGCCAAGCTCCTGATAATAGGTCTTACGGAAGTCGAAGGCGTCCATGTACTTATCCATGTAAATCTTCGTGTTGCCGCATTTCCAGGTACTCAGGTACTGCAACCACGGCCAGAAGTCCTTCGGGTCGAGTCGGCCGGTCTCCGCGAGGATACGGCGCAACTCTTCCGCACGTTCCGGGCGGGGCTGCATATAGCCCTCCAGTTCCTCGCGAATCAGGTCGGGTATGTCGAAGTCCTCGGTGAGCGTACCGTGCTCAATATCCCGGATGAGTTCTTCGGTATTCTCATGCACGGTGCGCAACAGCTCGAGAATCGTCGAGGGGTTGGCTGTTGCCCAAAGCGTCACGTCACGGTGCTGCATGGCCAGGCGCATGAGGGTATAGTTGCGCGCCGTATAGTCGCCGATAGACATTACGCATGCGGGCGCGGTATAATGCTTCTTGATAATAGGCGGAATATCGCGCACCAACACGCCGCTTACCGCACCGTATATCGTGCCGTCGGGCGCATAGCCCTCCAGTTCCTTACCCACGGTGGTGAAAATATGTCCGCCGAAGATACGGCTACGGTGCTTGACGAAGTTCCAGGTCCAGACATGTGACATCTTGCCGTACACATCCTTGAGGTACTTATGGGTCATAGGAATCCACTTGGGTGCGGAAGTCGTACCCGAAGTCGTAGCGTACATATCGGGCTTCCCCGGGAAGAGCACGTCCTGCTCGCCGTTCATATGTTTTTCCACGTACGGACGCAGGGTCTCAAAACTCTCGTTGACAGGCACGTACATCCGGTAGAGACGGAAGAGGTCTTCGCTCGTAGTAGCCGATAGAATGCGGTCGAAATGATGTTCGCGTCCGTAGACGGTATCCTTGGCATAGGTGAGGATATCACGTAGCGTTTTTTCCGCCGCATGGCGGGGTTTGCGACTCCATTTGTTCAGTCGGATGGTCTGGGAACCACCCACCAGCATTAGCATTGTATTGATGATCCAGGGGTACGGCAACGCCCTACCCTCCTTATCCAAATACGGCTTGAATCGTTTGCTCATAATAAGCCAAATTACAAATTTGCTGCAAAGGTACAAAAAAAATCTCACCTACGCAAGAGTAAGTGAGATTTTTTTTGCTATTTAAGCTTAAGTAAGCTTAGAAAAGGCTAACGCCGGTAGCGGTATACTCTTTACCATCCTTGATGATGATGAGCTGACCGTCACGCATTACCTTGCGGATCTGACCCTGGGACTCTACGTTCTCAACACCCTCCGGCCACTGGCCAAGACGGCACTGGATCTGCGAACCGCGGGTATTGATAGCATTTACCTCGATCACGCCGTTTGCATGTACGGTAACCGTACCGTTGAAGATCAACCAAAGCGGGATATTGATTTGTCCCGACTCGGTGGTAGAACCGGCAAACGAACCGTAGATATACTGATCGATCGAACCGGCAGATACCGTGTTGGTAGCATAGGTATCGGTAACGGAATATACACCCGGAGCCAAGGTAGTAACACCCTCAGCAACATTGAACTCGAGCGAGATAATGTTGTTGTCAGCATCGGTAGCCTCTACAACCAGCACATTGTACTGAGCAGCATACTGGTCGTCGAGGGTATAGGTCGGGAAGACATGCTTGAAGGCCTCGGTAGCATCGTACTCGCTGCCTGTTTCGCCACTTCCACCGGTCTCATCAACAACCTCAAGGGTCAAGTTGAGCGTGTATTCTACTA
The DNA here is from genome assembly GCA_017551025.1 of Paludibacteraceae bacterium. GTDB lineage: Bacteria > Bacteroidota > Bacteroidia > Bacteroidales > Paludibacteraceae > Colicola. The sequence goes on from JAFZNG010000017.1 coordinate 61,052, forward strand.
CGCTCGAACCGTCCTCGCTCTGACCAAGCATCGTACCGGTAACAGTAGCCGTCTCGCCCGAAACAGCTACGGCGATATTTGCATCGATGATGTCATACCAAGTGGTATCTACACCAGCGAAGGCACCGATGTATGTATACGAAGCATAGAGATCTGCGGCGGTATACGTACCTGCAGCATTGTCAGCGATAGCCAGGATCTGTACATAGCGAGACTTGTCTGCATTGAGTGCCTGAGCAACCCAGTAGTTCATACCGTCCGACGACTCGAGATACAGTGCACCTGCACCTACAATCGTCTCTTGGCGGTCAGCCTCCGGCAATACATAGCTCAGATTGAGCGTGTACTGTACGTTGTTGGTAGCGAGAATAGTACCGGTGATAACAGCCGAACCGTTTACGAAAGCAACCGTAATCGTACCGCTGTAGATCTCGATAGCATTACCTTGTGCATCACTCATCTCAATGCTGTAGAGATCGCTTACATCATAGGTACCTGCCATTGCACTGATAGAAGCCGCAGAGAAGATCATCGAAATCGAATAGTCAGCGTTGCTTGCATCGGCGAAGATAACGCCAAACCAATCTACATACGAGTCATCGACAGCGAGGTTGGTAGCCGTAAAGGTCTCCTGGCTCTGAACTGTCGGCACATCGAAGAACATCGTAACGTGATATACATCACCGTCCGTTGCCAAGATCCAACCTTCCAATTCGATATGACCATTAGCGTCCTCCGTTACTACGCAATGAGCAGAAACAGCCTCCATACCATTTACGAAGGTGTACTGGAGGTTCATGTCATCCTCACCATACGTACCGGCGGCAGAACCCTCGGTAACGGTAGTGAACGTAAACGCAGCGTCATTGTCATCCGTTGTCGCGCGCAACTGGCAGAGTCCCTCAGCAAAAATAGGAATATTCATCGGCTCGGTGAAGACAATTTCGGTCGTGTCGCCGGAGATGATGAACGGAGCCTGGTCGTAAGCAATGTTGTACACATTGCCGGCAGCGTCGGTCGCGCTGGCTGCGAAATGAACCAGGGTCTGGTCCTCGTAGGTCGTAGTCGACTTGGTAAACGTAGCGGCAGTGTACTCAATCTTGTTGCCGTCAGCGTCCTTACCGTAGCTGTAGTTAGCGATCATGTCGCTAAGCGTGTAGGTCTGGTTCAGCGCCAGCTCCTGGGTACCCTCAGCTACGATTACGTCGAAGTAGAAGAACGAACCGTCTGCCATGATCAGCTTTACCCATACATCGTTGTCCGTAGTGTAGAAACGCTCGGTGTACTCTTCAGCGGTCAGGTCAACAGTCTCCTTCTTTGCCATCGGCGCCTTCTTGGCAGCAACCATCGGAGCAGCCTCGAGCGTGTGGCTTTTAGCAACAGTGTACTGCATAGCCTTCTGCTGACGCGCCATCTTAGCAGCCTCAACGGCCTTGTTGGTGAGTTGCGGAGTTGCGTTAGCGCTCAGAAGAATAATAAACAGAGCGCAAAAAAGATACGTAAATCTTTTCATAATCCCTCAAAAATTAAGTTAATATTATCGGTTAACTAATACTAAATAGTATATCGTCTATTGATTTACAAAAACCCTATTTGGTTGCAAAGGTACTACAATTTATTCATATACGCAAGAAAAAAAAAGAAAATTTGCATTTTTTACCCTATTTTCTTAATTTTGGCCGTTATTTATTGCCCAAATCCTAAAAAAAGCGTAAATTTGCAAGCAAATACAAAAAAATCCTTAAATTCTATTGTATTATGACTATTACAATCAATGCTGTGAACTTTGAGATGGCTAAGCCTCTTGAAGATTTTATCGACAAGAAGATGAATCGCTTTGCACGTCACCTGAACGATGCAGACAAAGTGGAAGTGAAAATGTCGGTGGTAAAACCGCAGACCAACAACAACAAACAGTGCCAAGTTCGTATCGGCGGATTGTTTGCCGAGAAGACGGCAGATACCTTTGAGGACGGCATCGATGCATGTATCTCCGCCCTCGAGACGCAACTAGAGCGCCGCAAGAACGCCTAAGGAAATTAAAAATTAAAAATTAAAAATTAATGCACCTTTGCTACTCGGCAAAGGTGCTTTTTTGGAACAGGGAGGTGCACTCAATCCACTCTCCCGCTTCGCGGCGATAGAACCGCTGGTTGGTAGTGGGTGATTTGAGTCCGCCGAGATGCTCAATATAGGGCCCTAACTTCAAATAAGTTAGGGTCTTATTATTTTCAGGAAACTCCATACGACCGGAGTACCAGGCGACCTTCAAGCCCCGTGCTGCTACATAATCAGCCAATTGGAATACACTCTCCGGATCCTGGTCACCGCCCATAAAGCAGACACACGTGATCTGGCTGCCGTAGCGGTCCAGCAGGCCGTCAAGCAGCTCCTCGTCGAGCGGTTCGCCGATATCCTCCCATAGATGCTGGCTGTGACATCCGGGACAATGACAAGGACACCCGGAGAGGTTTAACGCGAGCGTCACCTCTCCGGGAATCTCTTGAAAGACAATATCAAAGGATGCTACCTTTAGCACTGCGGCGCTTTTCTGGACTCGGCATAGTAGCGCTTGGCGGCCTCACGCTGACGCGCCTCCGAGAAGTTCGACACACGCTTCATATAGCCGATGACGCGGGTGAGGTAGTCCACGTTCTTGGAGTGGCAATGCGGGCACTCCTTGAGGTAACGCTTGTCGATATGACCGCAATCGTTACAGATCGTATTCGGGATATTGAACGTGAAGTAGTTGCATCCTTCCTGAGCAGCTACGCGCAGCAACTGACGGTACTGAGGTTGCGAGAGGTGCTCCTCGAGATTGCAGTGAAGCGCCGAACCGCCGGTCAGGTGGTCGATATACTTGCGGCCGTGGAGACGGAAACGATCCAGTACGTTGAGCGAAGTATCCTCTACGATATAGAAGTAGCTGTTGTAGCAGTCACGCGGTACGACATAACCGTCCTCGCGATCCCACTTAGCGTGCTTTACACCGACGTTCTCGGCCGGAATCATTTCGCAGTTGAACATCACTTCCTTGGTGCGGTACTGCTTGTTCAGGCGCTCGATGGTACTCAGGATTTCCTCTACAAAACCGGCATACTCGGGCGAGTCCTTGATCTCGATACCCAGGAACTCGGCAGCCTCGACCATACCGTTTACGCCGATGGTCAGATACTGGCGACCGATATTGATATAACCGGCATCAAACAGCGGCAGCATACCCTTCTTCTGCAGATCTTTGAGGTTCTCGTTGTATGCCAGTTGCACCTTGTGCATCAGGTCTACGACCTCCTCTACGTACTGCTGGTACGGGATATTGTTGCGTACGGCATACTGGATAGCACGGTTGAGGTTGATGGTCAGCACCGACTTCGAACCCGTCGATACACCACCGGCACCCAGCGTATAGCTGAAGCCGTTGTCGGTAATTTCGTTACGCAGACGGCAGCAACTCGAGAGCGAGTCGGCATTGTCGCTGATATAGGTAAAGAAGGAGTGACCCTCGGAATACATCTGGGCGGTAAAATCACCGTACTCTTTGTCCTTCACGTCACCATTCTCGGCCAGCAGAGCCATGGTCTCTACCGGGAAGGTGAGCACGCAGCGGGTACGCTCGTCGTTGAACCAGCGCATAAAGCGACGCTGCAACCAGTCGAGGCTATCCCAGTGAGGCTTCTCGCCGTTGGGGAAGTAGAAATTACCGAACAGCGACTCGAAATAGTAGCGGTCGTAGTAACTGATATTCCAGAATACCGACTGGAAGTTACGGGCACCCGAAGGCTGGTTGAGGCTGTAAACGACTTGCTGGAAGCAATCGGTGATCACCTTGTCGATCGTACGACGCTTCAGGCTCAGGTCGACTACCTCGTCGGCACGCTTGTAGTAATCCTCTCCGTACTCCTGCTCGATGAAATAGTTCATATACATAAGGAACTCAGGCGTAGCGCACGCACCCGAGAGCATCGAGCTAACCATGAAGACCATGTTGATGAATCCGCCGCAGAACGACTTGAGGTTGTGAGGAGGCGTAGCGTTACCACCAATCGACTTCGTACCACCGATCAACCACGGGTACATCGTAATGGATGCACAGTAGTTGGCGAGGTTGGTCTCGTCGTTTTTGTAGATAAAGTGCTGACTGAGCAGGCTCACATAGCGATCGGCCAACTCCTTACCGAACATGGTCTTGATACGCTCGGTGAGCAGACGACGGTTGAGACGGATGAAACCCTGCTTGGGCAACTCGCCGATCAAAGTAGCGATGTTCTTGTGCTCTACGTTAGCGTTCGCATCAAACTTACTTCCTTCCGCTGCATTCGAAGCCTGTACGTAGTTCATCAAGAACTCCAGACGGTGCTGGGTCTCGCGGTCCTCGGTATGACCCTGACGATAAAGCATATAGGCCTTAGCTACCTGATAGTAGCCCTCTGCCATCAGCGCCACCTCGACCTGATTCTGAATATCCTCCACGCTCACACCGTTATGCACACGCAGACGGGAGAGAATACCGCTCAGCGTCTCCTCGGGGGCAAAAGCACCCACTGCCAAGAAGGCCTTGGAGATAGCGTTTTTGATTTTGTCGATGGCAAACAATTCTTTCTTGCCATCACGTTTGATAATGTAGGTTTCCATACTAAACTATATATATTTCTTAAAAAAAACTATCTAATCTTCTGTCTTTCAAATAGCTGCGCAAAATCGACTGTTCCGATAGGCCGAAATTGCGGTGCAAAGGTACTACATTTTTTTGAATTGTGCAAATTTTTTGGCAAGAAAAGTTATTAACATTTTTAAAAAGTTGTCCAAAATGAAATCGCAACACGCTTATTTTGTGCATGTTGCGATTTTAAAAAAAATAAAAAGTTGTCCAAAATGAAAAGTTATTAACAATTGTGTGTTTTACTTTTCTTACAACTTTCGTGCTTTATAGAGATACGAAATCCCGAATGTCTGACGGCGGAAACATGTCCCCGAAAAGCCTACTTTTTGCAGATGAGCCACAAAATCATCCCCATAGCAGAAATGTTTGACGCTTTGGTTCAGATAGGTGTAGGCCGTTCGGTCGCGACTGAAGAGTCGACCGATCAAGGGTAGAAATGTTGTAAAATACCGGTCATAGATCCATCGGATGAGTTTGTTTTGGGGATATCCGAACTCCAGAATGGTCAATTCCCCACCCTGTTTCAGCACACGGTACATCTCCCGTAGTCCGGCATCCAGGTCGGCAAAGTTGCGCACGCCGTAGGCACAGGTGACCGCATCGAAATGTTCGTCAGGGAAGGGCATATTTTGGGCATTGGCTTCCTGAAAATGCAACCTTGTCTCCACGCCGCGGCGTTTTGCTTTCTGAGCACCGATACGCATCATCTCGGTGGAGAGGTCGATACCGATGACCTGATTGGCCTTGCCGCGACGCAATAAGAGTAAGGCCAGGTCGCCTGTGCCGACAGCGATGTCCAGCACCTTATCCACGGGCTTCATACTTTGTACGGCCTGACGACGCCAACAGCGGTCTATACCCATAGACAGCAGATGGTTCAGTCCGTCGTAACTATGGGCGATACGGTCAAACAGGTGTCCTACATGACGTTTTTGTTGCTCTATATCTTTCAGTTGATTCATACTATTTTCGCTTGAGAATAATCCATATAATAATCGGTGCACCGAACAGGGCACTCACCGTAGAGACGGGCAGCGGGTATGTAAACAGCGAGGCCAGTATATCGCATACAAGCAACAGGTCTGCACCTATCAGCATCGAAGCGGGCAAGGTAAGCCGATGATTGGAGGTGCGCAGTATACCGCGGGCGATATGCGGAACGGCAACACCCACAAAGGCTATCGGACCGCAGAACGCCGTGACGCCGCCAGCCAGCAGACCTGTGGTAAGCACTATGAGCGTGCGCGTACACGATACATTTATTCCTAACCCGCGCGCGTAGTCTTCGCCAAGCAACAGGCCGTTCAGCGGCTTGAGTAGCAACAAAGAAGCCGCAAGCCCCAGGAGCACTATTCCCGCCATCAGCGGCATGTCGGTCCATCCCACCGACTCCAGCGAACCAAGCGTCCAGACAATAAAGAGCTTTAGCGCATCGGGATTGGCGAAATTCTGCATGAGGTTGACCAGTGCGCCGGCTATAGAGCCGAACATAAGACCGACGATCAGAAGTGACACATTGTTTTGCACGCGGCGACTGACCGCCAAGACGAGCAACAAGACTGCCGTACTACCCAGGATAGCGGCGGCTATCGAGCCCATATGTACAAAAGGTGTCCACGCCAGCATCACGCTGCACATGGTCACGAATGCCACGCCCAGACTGGCACCCGAGCTGACACCCAGGATATACGGACCGGCCAGGGGGTTACGGAACAGGGTCTGCATCATCAATCCCGCTACCGACAAAGCCGCTCCGGCCAGTATCGCCACGAGCGCTTTGGGCAGACGCAGATTCCATAGGATGGTCTCCGTCACCGGGTCACTTTGTCCGCCTCCCAAGACCGAGAAGGGGTTCAGAAACAGCGAACCGCTACAGAGGTCGAGTAGCAGCAAAACGAGCGTCAAAACGACCGCACAACTAAAAAAAAGTGTCCTATTCTTCATAATTTGCATGCAAAGTTATCGTTTTTTTTGGACATATGCAAAAAAAGTAGTACTTTTGTGCGCATTTTTAGCAAAAAAGCTGATTAGTATTATGTCTGTACACGTACAAAACACCCGAATGACCACCGCAAGGCTTCGTCAGATGAAGCAAAACGGCGAGAAGATAGCCATGCTTACCGCGTATGATTTTACGCTCGCCAACCTGGTGGATGAATCGGGAATTGATATCCTTCTGGTAGGAGACAGCGGCAGTAATGTCGTTTGTGGCAACCAGTATACCCTTCCTATTACCGTTGATGAGATGATCTTCTTGACCAAGGGCGTCGTGCGTGCCGCCAAGCACTCGCTGGTGGTATGCGATATGCCGTTTGGTAGTTATCAGGTCAGCGAAGAGGATGCGATGCGCAATGCCGTACGCATTCTCAAGGAATCGGGTTGCGATGCCGTTAAGTTAGAGGGCGGAGAGACTATCTTGCCGCAGATCAAGCACATGGTACAAGCCGGTATTCCGGTCATGGGCCATCTGGGGCTGACGCCGCAGTCAGTCAATCAATTCGGTGGTTACGGCCTGCGTGCCAAGGAGAAAGCGGAGGCCGACAAGTTGCTGCACGATGCCAAGTTGCTGGACGAAGCGGGTTGCTTCTCTATCGTGCTGGAAAAGATACCGGCCGAGCTGGCCAAGCAGGTGACCAAGGCGGTCAGTTGTCCCGTCATCGGTATCGGTGCCGGCAGTGAGTGCGACGGTCAGGTGCTGGTACTCCACGACATGCTCGGACTGAACCAGGGCTTCCAGCCTAAGTTCCTGCGTCGCTTTGCCGAACTCGGCGAACAGGTGAAGCTGGCGGTCGGCAGTTATATCACGGCCGTCAAGGAGCAGAGCTTTCCTAATAGCGAAGAGTCGTATTAGGAATTAAAAATTAAAAATTCAAAATTAAAAATTATACAGTAACATTTTTAAATTATTTTTATTATGAAGAAGTATTTACTTATTGCAGTTTTGGCTGTCGCTAGCATTGCAGCATACGCACAGCCGCGTGCCATTGGTGCGAACCTCGGTACGAGTGTTGGTTTTAGTTATCAGCACGGTTTCGGTGAGAGCAACATGTTGGACATAGCAATCCATGCTCCGTTGCTGGGTGCCGGTAGTAGTGTTTGGGGTATCGGTGGTATCGTTACCTACGACTGGATTGATCCGTTTGGTGCTACGGTACCTTGGAACGAGAAGGGTGAGTGGCACTGGTACATGGGTGTCGGTGGTGCCGGCGGTGTATATAACTTCGCCAGCCCGACCGTTTGGCACGTAGGTGTAGCCGGTCATATCGGTATCGAGTATGATTTCTGGTTCCCCTTCCAGTTGTCGCTGGATTGGCGTCCTAACATCGGTGTCATAGGCAGTAACGGTGGTGCCGGTACTGGCGGTATCGGTTACAACACCGGCGGTCTCTACGACGGTATCACACTGGGTGTTCGCTACAAATTCTAAGAAATTTGTAGAATAATTGACAGAAATCCGGGTACGCACTTGCGTATTCGGATTTTTTGTTGTAATTTTGCAGGCAAATTAGATAATCGTACGTACTATGAAGTTATTCGCTAAGGGCAGTCTGCTCAGTTTACTACTGGTTTGCGCGTTGAGTCTGCAGGCCGAAGAGATCAAGTATCAGGGTTTGGTCTATCAGTTGGACCTGGATCGTGCCACCGCTGAGGTGGGACTCAACCCCCGTGCGCTCGGTAGCATCACCATCCCCGAAGTCATTACTACGGAGAAGGGAGATTTTCGCGTGACGACGATTGGCGACAATGCCTTCAAGGGGGCCAAATGGCTTGACTCGATAACCCTGCCGCCTACCATCGAGCGCATCTACCGTTCGGCTTTCGAGGGAACAGGTATCCTGCTCAACCGGGATAACTGGTCAGAAGGCACGTTGATACTCGACAGCATGTATCTCATCGCGACGGATAAGACGATCAAGCCGAAATATGTCGTGCCGGAGTACGTACGACTGGTGGCAGCGGGTGCTTTTCGCGGCAACAAGACCGTGACGAAGGTGGTATGGTCGCCTAGGGTAACGCGTATCGACCATGATATGTTTCGTGACTGCAAGAACCTCACAAAAGTAGAGATTCCTCAGACAGTTGAATGGATCGGTCAGGATATACTGACCGGTTCGGGCATCTATCTAAATGATAAGAAATGGAAGAAAGGGGCACTCTATGTTGATGGTTGTCTGATTGCCACGAATAAGGATATACGTCCTGATTTTCAGTTTAAGTCCAACGTACCGGTTCGTCTGCTGGCCTGCGGCTGTTTCATGGGCAACAAGACGCTCGTGAGTCTTACTCTACCCGACGGCCTGACGCATATACCGGCAGGGGCATTCTATAAGTGCGAGAACCTGCAGGAAGTCATTATTCCTTCGTCGGTCACGCGGGTGGAAAACTTCGCCTTCCATAGTTGCGGCAAGTTGCGCAATGCCCTACTCAACCCCGGGGTTACCGAACTCGGCATGGGCTGTTTCTACCAGTGCGGCAGTCTTCAGGAACAAGTGCTCGGAACGGAATTACAGGAGATTCCGCGCGGTTGTTTCTATCTATGCAAGAGTCTGACGCACTTGGACTTCCCCGCTCACCTGAAGCGCATTGCTGACGGTGCGTTCACGGGTTGTGCCGAACTAAAAGATGTCATTTTGCCCGAGAGTCTGGAGGAAATCGGCGAGTTGGCTTTCTCGGGTAATCTGAAGATGACGGAGATCGTGATTCCGCAGCAAGTGCTCAATATCCGCAAAGGCTGCTTCAGCGGCTGTATGGCGCTGCGTAATGTAACGCTGCCTTACGGTAGTTTCTCGATTGGTGAGGAGGCGTTCAAGGGTTGCGTAGACCTGGAGCGTATCAATATCCCCGAGTCGATGTTCCGCATCGGCGCCGAGGCATTCTACGGATGCCAGTCGCTGCGTGATGTCATACTGCCGGAGAAACTGGAAGTGCTGGAAGATGCCGCCTTCCAGGAGTGCAAGCGATTGAGCGAGATCCGTGTACCGAGTCGCATCAAGCACCTGGAGGAAGGCGTGTTTGCGCATTGTACGGCGCTCTATAGGGTGGAACTGAACGAAGGCCTGGAGTCGATTGGCAACGGTGCGTTCTACGGCTGTATCGCCCTGCGCGAGATCCAATTCCCCAAGAGCCTGCAATCGATTGGCGAGGAGAGTTTTGCGCTATGCAGACAACTCGTCACCCCGACGCTTAATGAGGAGATATTCCAGGGACGTAACGCCTTCAAGGGCTGTCAGAAAGCGAAGCAATAAGCGACTTACTGCGGACGTTTACGTTTCGGTAGGAGACGATTGATTTCGTACGCCAAGTTTTCCTGGAAAGCCTTGGGTTTGGTACGTGCCATTTGGTAGCCTTTTTGAGTAAGGTCTACTATTTTGCTGCGACGCGTGATCACCAGTCCATTGAGGCTTATCTCGCATTTCTTAGCTATTTTCTGACCCGTCGGAGTGGCCAGATCCACCTTGTAGAAGATGATATCACCATCATTGACCTGCTTCTGATACTGCTTGGAGAGCAGGTTCTCGGTCAGATACATCATCTGTTGCCCTATTTCCGAGGGCATACGACTATCGTAGAAATAGTATATCTGTACGTCGTTCAGGTGCTTGAGCGGCGCCTGATCGATACCTTGCACATCCTCAAAGGAGAGGGTGAAGAGCAGCATGGCGTAATACAAAAAACTGATTGTCATGGTCTGGGTAATAAGCTAATGAATTGATAACTGATTTGTCGGCCGAGATCCATCACCATATAGTACGGGTCGGTTTCTTCGTCGGCACACGCATCTACGGTCAGATAGGTTACGCCGCCATAGTGGGTTAGTTCGCGGCTATGGTCATGACCGCACAAGTAGTATTCTACGCCTGCCTGGGTAAGCAGGTTCGTTAGTTCGTAGGTCTCCTCCATCGAGAGGTTGGAGGTATGGCCTTGTGAGTTATCCTGCTTGAACAGGTGGGTATGGCTGAAGACGATGATGCGCCGATAACCGGCATCCTTCTTGGATTGGAGCAAGGCTTTGAGCCATTTGAGTTGGTCGGTGCCGAGTGTACCTTCGGCGGTATCGATACAGATAAACAGCTCGAGCAGTGTATCGCCTCTGCGGGTATCAAACCAGTAGGTTGAACTGCCGTACAGTCGTTGCCAGTCGGCCCATTGATTGAAATAGAGATCATGGTTGCCGCAGGTAAGGAAGAGCGTATCCTGACGTGTCGTCATCACGCCACCAAGATGCAGGATGCTGTCGGCATGATGAAAATGGCCTTGTGCATTAATCAGGTCGCCCAGGTGGATAGCCAGGTGGGGATGGGTATCGGCCTTATAGGCACGGATAAACTTCTCGAGTCCCATATGGGTGGTATCGATATGACTGTCGGTGCAGATGAAGAGACGATAGTCGGTGCTCGGCATGTTGAGGTGGACGACACCTACCGAGTCGCTGTATTGCCGCGAGTCGCGGAACCGCTCGGCAATCTCGGGACTGGTACCGTTGAACATACCGGGCATATCATAATTCGGGTTGCAGGCTACGCACACGAGGCAGAGCAATGCAGATCGGAGTAAATGACGGCTATTCATAGGGCATTAGAATCTATAGCTAAACCCCGTACGCAGGCTGGCTGCGTAGAAGGTTGCATTGAGGTGAAACATACCGGTTATCTTGGTCTCGGCTTCCCAGTGGAGTCGCCAGTGCTCGTTGATATCGTAGCGTGCGTTGAGCATAAAGAGGGGTTGCCACATACGCTCCATCTGCCAGTCGTCACGGTTGCTCAGGGCAAGCGAGAGGTTCCAGTTGTTAGTCTGCGGACGGGCAAAGACCTCGAGACGGTACATGAGGTTGAAGGGTTCGGTCTCGTATTTGTCCTCCGAGTGCCAGTCGCGGTCCCAACTATCGAGCACACGGGCAAAACCGCCTATCTGCACCGACACGTAGTCGAACCGCCATCCGAGCGAGAGGGCGGCGCATAGATCGCTCATACGATTGCGAAGCACGCCTTTGTAGAGCACTTCGGTCTCCAAGAAGAGTTGACCTACGGGCAGATCGAAGGTAGGACGTACGACAAGGGCTCCGGTCAGAAGATTGGCGGACTGGTACTGGACGCGGGCATCCAGTTGTACGTTCTTGACCACCGGCATATGGGCATACAGGTCAACGTTTCCCATGTGTTCCCAGGTACGGTTGTAGCCGTACTCGGCCATGAGCGAGAGGCTGTAACGTTCCTCGCCGAATCCGCGCAACAGATGACCGCCGTCGCGCGACTTGTAGTCCTTGGCCGGTAGCAGCATCGCCAGGGAAGTGAATAGACAAATGAGTAGAAAGCGTCGTTTCATATCGTATGGATTTATAGGTCTATAGTTTGATGAGCGTAATACCTGCCCCGCCGTGGTTAATGTCTCCGTCGCCGTATTCGAGCGGCGTGCGTCCGTGTTTGCGGCGCTGGTGGTTGAGGTTCTGCAGGTAGTCGCGCGTCAGTTGTTTCAGTGCACCGGTTCCCGTACCGTGGAGGATAACCACCTCGCCGGCGTTGACCATGATGGCATCGTCCATGTAGTTGATGAGTCGCTCCAGCGCCTCGTCCACACGCATACCGCGCAGGTCGAGTGTACGCTCAAAGCTGAGCGTGCGCTGACGGATGGTATTGCGTACGGGGGAGTGCACCGTTGTCGTCTTGGTCTTGGGTTTGGGAGCCGGATCACCCGGTGTCTCCAGGAGGCCTTTCTTGAGTTGCTTGAGGTCACTTAGGTCGCGCAGCACCTGACGGCCCGTCGTAGGTAGTTGCACCGGTATGTCGAGTTTCTCGCGCACGGCCTCTACGCGCTTGCGTGCGCGCTGCGTGCGTTCCTTATCTGCTTTAGCTTCCTTGATCTCGCGTATGGTGCGCTCGATGGTGCGCTGGCTCTCCGAGAGGATATCCGCTGCCTGCTGTTTGGCTTCGCTGAGCATCTCGCGTTTGGTAGCTTTCAGCGCATTGATCTGCTCCTCGTAATAGGCGATACGCTCCTCGAGGTGCTTCTCGCGCTGACGGATATGCTGACGTTTGTTCTCCCAGTAGCGTTTGTCGCGTGCGATCTCCTGGAGCTGTTTGTCATAGTCGATATGCTCCTCGCCGACTTGGTCGATGGCCTGCTGGATAATCGCTTGCGGCAGACCTATCTGGCGGGCTATCTCCACGGCAAAACTGCTTCCGGCCTGCCCGATAGAGAGCGTGAAGAGCGGTTGCATACGTCCGCGGTCGTAGAGCATGGCGCCGTTGACGACACCCTCCGTCTGCTCGGCAAAGTGCTTGAGATTGGTGTAGTGGGTGGTGACCACGCCAAATACACCCTGCTGATGCAGTTGCGTCAGTACGGCCTCGGCTATCGCACCGCCTATCAGGGGTTCGGTTCCCCCACCCAACTCATCGATCAGTATCAGTGTCGAGTGGTCGGCACGCGCCACGAAAGTCTTCATATTCCGTAGGTGGCCGGAATAGGTTGAGAGGTCATCGTCGATCGATTGCTCGTCACCGATATCGATCATCAGTCGGCCGAAGAGTCCCATACGGCTACTCTCCTTGAGCGGCACGAGTAGGCCGCATTGCATCATGTATTGCACCAGGGCGACGGTCTTTAGGCATACCGACTTACCGCCGGCATTCGGACCGGAGATGATGAGTAGTCGGTTCTCGTCCCGGGTAAGGCGTATCGACAGCGGTACCACCTCTTTTTGCTGGGCCAGGTAGCGCATATACAGAACCGGATGACGGGCTTCGTGCCAGTCGATCAGGGGTTGGTCTTCCAGTACGGGTCGCACAGCACCCAGCGACTCGGCCAGCGCTACTTTGGCACGCAGGAAGTCCACTTCGCCTACCAGTTGTTCGCTCGCCATGATCTGGGGCACATATTCGCGCAACTCGCCCGTCAGTTCAATCAGTATACGGGCACGCTCGCGTCGCTCAGCCCCCTCCAGTTCACGGATGGTATTATTGGCTTCTACGACTTGCTGGGGTTCTACGAAGACGGTCTTACCCGTAGCGGATTCGTCGTGAACGATACCACCTATCTTACGTTTGTAGGCCGGTGGCACGGGGATGACGAGTCGTCCCTCGCGCAGGGTTGGTGCGGCATCCTTGTCGATAATGCCGTCCTCGCGTGCCTGGCGCAGGATACGCTGGAGTACGCGACCTACGCTGCCCTGTACGATAGTCAGCTCGTGGCGTATACGTCCCAATTCGGGGGATGCGGTGTCGGCCAGTCGGCCATAGCGGTCGATGACGCGGTCGATTCTGCGCACCAGGTTACCCAGTACACCCAGGCTGTCGCGACTACCCAGTTCGCGGAGCAGGCCATACCGCTGCTCATCCAGGCCGCTGAAGAATGCCTCCAGTTGGCAGGCATAGTCGATCGTTTTGCGCAGTTGGAAGAGTTCGGCTTCGTCCAGGAAGAGGCCCTCGATACGGATGCGGGCCATAGCCTCGCGCATATCGTATATCTCGCCTCGCGGAAAACTGAGCGAGGGGTCTCGGAGTACCTGACGCGTCTGGTCGGTGAGTAGCAACAGACGAGAGATCTCGGTATAGTCGGTGAGCATATGCATAGCCTCGACACGCTCTACGCCGAGCGGCGATGCACAATGACGACGCAACTCGTCACGGATCACCGTGAAGTCGATCTTCTGCTCAATATTTTCCGGGTAGCAAGTCATCCTAACAGTCGGCAATCGTGCAGCACCTCACCGCCGACAGCCTCATTCATCTTACGTACGAGTTCGAATCGGTTTTCAAACAGTTGCGCCTTCAGCGCGGCATTGCTCAGACGGACGATCAGCACGCCGTTCTCCACCTCGACGCTACGCGTCAGGCGGGCTACGACGGGTCCCATCACCTCCGGCCAGAGACTGACCACACGCGTCTCCAGGACCGGTTTCTCCAGTCCGCTCTCGCGCAGGTATTCGCCCAGCACTTCACCTAATGCCAACGACTGTCCTCTCATTGTTCGTCCTCTTTTACCTTATGGATATAGATGCGCTGGCGCGTACGGAAGACCGTCACGTCGCGCTTGATTTCGTTGAGTTTGTAGATATTCTCGAGTTGCATTACCTCGCGCTGGGCAATCATGCGCAGCGACTCACCCGGATGCACCCATAGGATGGCTTTTTTCTTCTCGCCATAGAAATGTTTTCCACCCAGATAGACGCGTTCGCCGGGTTGCAGTCCCAGCCCGAGTGCGTCGTTCCACTCGCGCAGGTCGCGCTCGCGGATATTAAGACGATAGGCGATATTGGCATAGGTATCGCCGGGTTTGGCAGTAATATAGCGTATACCACGCGCAGTCTCTACGGTATGGGTCTGGAAGAACTGTTTGCGTTCTTCGTTAGCCGACAGCGGCGCAGGCATACCGGGTTCAGGGTCGGTAGTGATGAGGCGATAGGCGGTATTGCCTTCGGCGGTCGTATCCTGAGGAGTTGTCTCTACCGAAGCGGGTGCGGCAGGTGCGGCGGGAGCGGACTGTTGACGGCGCGCCTCCTCGGCGGCCTTGATCTGCTCGGCGGTAGGCAGGGTCCATGTAGGACTTGCCAGGCTATCCAGTCCGTAGTCTTCGATGAGACGGACGAGTTTCTGCGGATACTTGGGATCCGTGGCATATCCGCACTCGCGGATACGCTGTGCCCATGCCCGATAATCGGTTACGGGCAATTCATAGAGCGATTTATAACGCGGACGCTGCAAGAAGAGCGAGTGGTCGCGAAAGGACTCCTCGGCTTCGGGATAGACGCGAAAGCACTCGCCCGACTGGTCATCGTCGTGGTAGTATGAGCCGCCCAGCCAACCCGAGCCGCACTTGATACCAAAGTGGTTGTTGGCCTCTACGGCCAGCTCACTACGACCGGCACCGGATTCCAGCAGTGCCTGGGCCATCGTGATGGAAGCCGGTATACCGAACTCCTGCTGATGGAAGACCGTAATATCGCGCCAGCGACCGATATATTCCCAGTAATAGCCGACGGTATTTTGTGCCCCTACAGCCATCAGAGAGGATAGCATAATGCTTAGAAAAAATACTCTTTTATTCATAAACGCTCCAAATTTGCATGCAAAGTTACAAAAAAATTTGCATATTTGCAAAAAACGTTGTACCTTTGCGCAACAAAATGCAATTATTTATGAAAAAAGTATCATTTTTAAGTCTTTTGTTGGTGGTTTTGCTCGGTTTTACGTCGTGTAACCAGCAGGAACAGCAGCCTTGCAAATTCCATAAGCAGACCATCGACTTGGTCGTAGCGCAACAGGATTGGCAATTCGACAGCCAGACGCAGCAATTCTTCTGCCATTTTGATATCGACGAGTTGACTGCCGACATGTACAACTACAGCGAAGTATCCGTGTCCCACGAGTACAATTCCGGCACCAAGAACGCCTATCAGGTAGCGCTGCCAGAGACCTCGTATATGGTAGAGCAGGACGGAACGAACACCTTCTACTACCAGCAGCACATAGATTATATCTATGGCATCGGGTATATTGAGATCTTCTACACCGTATCGGATTTCTTCTATGCCGACGGTTGGAAGCCCGACGGGATGCTCTTCCGCATGCAGTTGACGTACTAAAAAAAAGAGGCTCGCGCCTCTTTTTTTTATACACCATACACCTTACACCATACACCTTATTTCTTGGCTTCCGCTTGTTTCTTGCGGATCATGGAGATATACTTCTCGATGGTGATGTTATGCGACTGGTTGCCGGTGATGGCATAGCCCTTGGACGAGAACTTCACGTCCGGGCACTCGCGCACGGCTTTTACCAGATTGGCCCACGAACTCATCTTCGGGTCGCTGGCATCAATCAGCGGCGCATACTTATTCAGGATCTCATCGCGACGGTAGTACGCCAGTGCGGCATAGAGGCCCTTGAGTTCAGGCACGGCCTCGAGGCGACGCTCCGAGATCTCGGTGCCGTCGTTGTTTTTCTTGTCATACAGCTCGGCAAACACCTTCTTCGGCTTAGCGGGTTGCGTCTGCTCGGGTTTCGTTTCTTCTTTTTTCTCCTCGGCCTTGGCATCTTCTTTCTTCGGTTCCTCAGCCGTCACCTCAGCGGTCTCTTCAGCCGGAGTCTCCAGCGATTGCGGAGCCTCTGCCGGCTTGGTCTTGATATCCATGGGTTCGGGATCAGCCGCAAAATCATCGATAGCTTCGATGATGGAATCGGTCGGATAGCTGACGGTCTCGGCCTTGATGACCTTGGCATCCTTCGGACTGAAGATAGCCCAACCGGAGAGGATACCTACGACCAGACATACCAGTGCGACGAGCACGATAGCCAGCCAGTCGCCGTTGGACGGGCCTTTTTTCGGCTCTTGGCTCAGGTATCCCGGACGTTTTTGGAGGCGATACTTGCCGCCACCCATCTGGTAGAACTCATGGCCGTCTACGTTGATGGTGTTGATCTGGCGTCCCGAGCGCGTAGCGAACTCTACGCCGTCGATGAGTACTACGAGTTCGTCACCCTCTTTCTCGAGCACCACCTCTACCTGGTCCTTGCCTACGAAATTGACAGCATCGTCAAAGTCTACGTAGCCGGCACCTACCACGCGTACAGGTACGCGCTCGAGGTCGGCTTCGCGCACATAAACGCCGTAGCCGTTGGTCACCTCGCGATTGTTGATATAGAGGCGATACGGTATGTTGACACCATTCTCCGATTTCACCTGGATCATCTGGTAGCTGATCAGGCGGAACCACTCCAGCTTCGGCAACTCATAACGCATCGTCTCGGTAACGACGAGCTTATGCTCCATCTGGTTGGTACCCATGATACGTCCCAGCATCCCCTGACGACGGAAACTGATCGTCACTTCCTGTCCGGGCTTGAGCGCTACGGGGGCCACAAACTCACGGCCGTTGATATACAAAGTCACGCCATTGGTCTCTGCCGGCGGTGTGAGCACTACTTTGTCAAATTGAAGTTCTTGCATAGTCTTTCAATTATTTTTATAAAATCCCAATTTGGGCGCAAAGGTACAAAAAATATTGCATATACGCAAGCGCGCGCGTCATTTTCTTAAAAAAAAGTGCGAATTTGCGCCATTCTATCGGGATTTTCAATTTTCAATTTTCAATTTTCAAC
>JAFZNG010000018.1 GCA_017551025.1 Paludibacteraceae bacterium
CCGACCGTTAAATCTGTGACATTTGATCCGGATGGTGGAAACTTTGCTGGTTCTCAAACTATATCTCTTTCTCAAGAGGACAGCAAGGCTATTTATTATACGACAGATGCGACTGCCGGTGCCGGAGATCCTTCTGATCAATCTCCTTGGGTAGCATATGATAATGATAACAAGCCTTCTATTTCTGCTACGACTACTATTTATGCAGCAGCAAAAGATGGTTCTGCATGGAGCTCTGTGGTATCGAAGACCTTTACGAAGGTTACACCTTTGACAACCATGGAAGAAGTACAAGCGCAAATGCCTGAATCTGGTAGTGCAACTATTCATTTCACTATTACAGACTGGGTAGTAACCGCTGCAAAAGAAAAACAAAGTCAAGTATGGATAACAAATGCCGACAATACAAAAGGTATATTATTATACAAATCCGACCATGGTTTTGTGGCCGGAAATAAACTGAATGGAACTGTAGTAGATGCCACCATTGCAAAATTTAACGGTGGTCCCGAGTTAACCTCGCTAACATCTTCTCAAGTAAATGTTACAAATATCACTGAAGATATTACTCCGATCGTAACGACCCTTGCCTCTTTGACAAGCAGTTTCCCCGCCGATCAAGGACGTATCGTAACCTTGGAAAACATGACGTATTCATCAAGTTCAAGTAATTTCTCTGACGGGACAAACACCATTGCTCTTGATACACGATTACTTGCTTCTAGTCCCACGTTAACGAACACCAAGAAGTATAATTTAACTGGAGTAGTGATGTATGCATCAGGAGGAACAATAAAGCTTATTCCACGCAGTACTAATGACATCCAGTTAGTACCAGAGAAAACATTATCTTTTATTACTTTAGATGGTACATACCCGACGACTTTTGAGCAAGGAGATGAATTCTCTCATGCTGGAATGACTGTTACGGCTCACTATACGGACAATTCTACTGACGACGTGACTTCTTCTGCTTCTTTTACCGGCTATAATATGGCCAATACTGGCAACCAGACAGTCACTGTAAGTTATACAGAAGGAACTACTAAAACAGAGACTTATTCGATTACCGTTAATGAACCGACTCCGACCGGAGATTGGGAATTGTTCGATGGAGAATTGACAGATTTGGAAGAAGGTGATTATCTTATTTATGACGATGGTTATCAAGGTAGTTTAATGATTGCTGAGATTGCAAGTAGTCGTTTCAACTATGAAGTTGCCACACCTGATGCAAACGGAATCATCTCTAACCCGAGCGGATATGCTGTTTGGACGTTAGCTAAGTCCGGTGACTATTGGACGTTCTACAATGTTAAGGCAGGTAAATACGCTGCTGCGACCGGTGCATCCGGAAAGGCACAGTTGATGGACGATTTAACAGGAGAATATGCTGATAAAGCAAAATGGGCTATTGATGATAATTTGGTTGTAACCAATAAGTATAATACGGATAATAGCGTAAATGCTATGTTGCGTCACAATTTTAGTGTAAGTGATAGCAAAAACTATGGTTTCGCCTGCTACAGCAACTCCACTGGAAATGTACCTGTATTCTACAAACAAGCCACTCCGAGTTATTACATTTCAGAGACACTGACCGGATGTTCTGCTGCTGAAGGTAATGCAACTAAAGTTCCGCAGACACCGACTGAGGATGTTATCTTGAAATACAACTTGACACCCGGTTATGTATGGCCAGACGCTATTACAGTAGAGGTCGGCGGTGTTGCTTTAGATGCAAATGAACTCGATTATGATTGGGATATCACGAAGACTCCTGCTGAGCTGACAATTGACTATACTAAGGTTAATGGCAATATTGCTATAACCATTGAGGCACAAGCAAAGACGTTGACTGATATTACGATTGCTCAGGCTCCGACAAAAGTAGATTATGAGACCGGCGAGACTTTCGATCCTGCAGGTTTGCAGATTAGTCTGAATTATACGGTAGGTGCTTCGGACATTGTTGAATATAGCAATCTTACCGCAGCCGACTTTACCTTCTCGCCGGATTTGGAGACTGCTCTTGAGAAGACTGACGTAAAGGTAACTATCACCTACGCTGGCGAGAACGTTGATCAAACTATTACCGTTACAGATCCCGTTCCACAAACTAAGGCAGTAGTACTTATTGCCGAATACGACAATAAGTTCTATGCAATGTCTAATGCAGTTGCAAATAACGTTAGCCCGGCTATTGAAATAACAAAGAACGGTGACAATATTGTTGTTGCAAGTACCGATGAAAAGAATGCTGTACAATGGTATATGAGCAAACTCGGCTCGACTGTTAATCTTCAAGTAACAGACGAAAATGGTCAATATCTGTCAAGTACTTCAGGAAGCGCAAGTATGAGCCTATCTGATAGCAAAACAGATTGGACTATAACACAAGATGGTACCAATTACTTGATTGCTATTGGTTCTACTCGAGCTATTTTGTATCAAGCAAATGGAAACACGTTCAAACATTATGCAACAAGCAATACCACCGGTTATGCAAGAATCACTGAAATCTTCGAGGTGGCAGAAGGTGCTACGAATATTGAGGTAGTAACACCTATTGTTCATGAATTCGCTATTGATCCGGATGAGGCAGTTGATTTTGGAACAGTTGAGGTCGGTGAAAGTGTATCTTCGAAATCGTTCGACGTTACGCTGACGAACATTGCTTCGGCTACTGTTACGCTTGACGACAATACTGCATTCAGTATTGATGTAACTGCTCTTACCGCAGATGGTACAATTACCGTTACTCCGAATACAGAAAATGCAGGTAACTTCTCAGCGACTATTACGCTTAGCGATGATGCAGGTGTTGCAGCAGACAAAGTTATCAACGTAACGATGAAAGTTGTTGTACCGCGTGACTGCGACCGTGAGGATGATTTCAATACGGTAGGAGCTAACAGTTCATACACAACCAGAAATTCTACTGACGGATGGAATGCTGTTAACACTGCAGTAATTGCAGGCGAAGATATTACTTATTGGATGATTAGTGGTGGAACTGACGAAGTAGGTGTTATTACCTCGCCCGAATTCAATTATGGTATTGGTAAATTGTCATTCGACTATAAATATACATTCAACGAGAGCAATGGTGTTTCCTTCAAGGTAGAGATTAAACAAGATGGTGCTCTTGTAGCAGGTAAGTCTTATACAGTTACTAATGCTACTGCCGTACAGAATACTGTTTACTCTGAGACTATTGAGAATATCAATGTAGAGGGCAAGTTCCAAATCGTTATTACCAACCTTAGTCCGTCCAACAAAACTGGTCATAAGGACCGTTTTGCAATTGGTAACCTCTGCTGGAAGAAGTATGGTGAGCCGGCTTATGACGAAGTGCGTACTGGATTGACAACTGGCTGGTATTACACGATGTGTTTGGATAAAGCTGTTGACGCAGTTCAAGGCGGAACCATCTGGCGCGTACTGAGCAAGGCCGAGAATAACAAAGACATCATCCTCGAAGAAGTAATCGATCGTCCTCTTGTAGCTGGTCGTCCGTATATCTTCAACGCATCGGCTGATAAGTTAGAGGTTCTTTATGACGGCAAGAAAGTAAACGCTCCGCTCACAGAAGGCAACAACGGTCTTGTAGGTTCGTTTACCGAAGAAGTTATCACTCCGAATCCGAACTACTACATTCTGTACAACAACGCTTTGTACTATGTAGAAGACGCAGGCGCTACTGTAAAAGTTGGTGCACACCGCGCTTATCTGGATATGACAGGTGTTCCGGCTTACAGCAATGTAATCCCGGCTCCGGGTGTTCGCCGCGTACACATGGCAGTTTACGGTGAGCAGACTGCAACCGGATGCGAGAACATCAATGCTACCGATGCTCCTGTTAAGATGATCATCGACGGTCAACTCTACATCCTCCGCGGCGAGAAGATGTATAACGCTAACGGTCAGTTGGTAAAATAAACGAGTGAATTTTCTAGTCAACTAGTCTACTGGTCAACTGGTGGACTGGTTGACTAGAAGATGATTATACGAGTCAACGAGTCAACGAGTCAACTGGTAAACTGGAAACGTAGAATGGCTACTTATCTAAATAAAGGTGGATTTCTGATGTATCCGGGTTCTTATAGATCCCTAAACTGCTACAAGAAGACCGTTATCCTTTACGATATGACCATCTACTACATTGATAAGTACCTTCAGCCATCTGATAGAACCTACGGGCAAATGAAACAGGCTGCACGTTCAGGAAAGCAGAATATTGTTGAGGGGCTGGAAGACAAGATGACTTCTACCGATACAGGTTTGCACCTTGTAAACGTAGCGCGCGGGAGTCTGCAAGAACTACGCGAGGACTACGAAGATGAGTTGCGATCAAGCCGTATGAAGTTATGGGGAAGGGATCACGAGCGATACACAGGACTACTGCAATTCTGCAAAGCGCATAATGAGGTAGAAGACTACGCACCCTATTATGAGAAATGGGATCGTGAGACTTTCTGTAATGTAGCATTGACGCTAATCCATCAAGCGGATAAAGGACTCATGACGCTATTACAGCGCATCGAAGCCGAATTCCTCGAAGAAGGCGGTGTCAGAGAGCGGATGACGATAGCCCGCAAGCAACAACGAGGCTACTAGAAGACCAGTTGACCAGTTAACCAGAACACTAAAAAACTATGTAACTAAAATAATTATGAGAAAAATGTATAAAAAACCGATTGTAGAGACTACGGATATGATGCCGAGTTCTATTATGCAAACCAGCCCGAATGTTCTCAATAACACTCAGCAGGGAACTGGTAGCATCCCAAGTTCGGGAGATCCGATTGTAGGAGGATAACCCCCTCCCTTTTCGCCCTTGCGGCGACACGTTTTACAGCAACCTTGCCTCTCGGCGAGGTTGTTGTGGTTAAAAAAAGAAAAATTTTGATTTTTAAGCCCAAATACTTGCATATTCCAAATATTTGTAGTAATTTTGCAGCAAAATTGAAAGGAGAATATCATGAGTAAAGGACAGTATGCATATGTGAGCCCGGAATTAACGGGACTTACAGAGAAGGTGAAGGGCGAGGTGATTAACGTACGCCAAAATCCGTTCCTAGGACAGGAGATTGCTGTTCGTGACGCGGGCGGACGTATCTATTTTGGAGAATCAAAGTACTTTTCTGCAATTTAAGAGCTTATGTTCGCGATAGCTTTCGACATGGTCATTAAAGACCTGAAGACCTATTACGGTGAACCGTATAATAATGCTTACTATGACATAAGTGTTATTATGGAGCAGTATGGCTTTTACCGTACTCAAGGAAGCGTTTATCTAACAGAGAATAACGACATGACCAATCTATTTCGTGCTATGAATGCATTGAAAGCGACTCCTTGGTTCAAGTCTTCTGTACGTGATATTCGAGCCTTCCGTGTTGAGAACTGGTCTGACTTTACCCAATTTATGAAAGAATAATTCCTCATCGAGAAAATGATGTATAACAGTCTAAATATTACAGTCTCATAATGTTTAATAGAGCGGCGCGAGTGCTTCGTTCGTAACATTTGAGACAATATGAGTAGAAGTAAGAAATGGACTCCTGCAGGGACTTTTTGCTGCTGTAAGTCACAGAAAAGAGGAAAGCAATTTAGTCATCGCAGGTTTCGTCGCTTCGAACGAATGACATTACTTTCCAAAAACGAAAAACGACTGCCATTCTATCAACGAGAATTAACAAGTCCTTGGGATTTGGGCGGTGACGGAAAATGTCATTGGGGGCATCACCCCGATGAAGAGTGGTATCGGCGCGCTATGCGCAAGTAAAATTACAGCAACCTTGCCTCTCGGCGAGGTTGTTGTAGTTAAAAAAAGAAAAATTTTGATTTTTAAGCCCAAATACTTGCATATTCCAAATATTTGTAGTAAATTTGCAGTAGATTTATAAGATAGTAGTTATGGCTGAGCACGAAGCAATAAAATTGTTTGAGTCCATCCGCGTACGCGTGGTTTGGGATGATGTGCAAGAGAAATATTATTTCTCCATTGTGGATGTAGTTAGCGTCTTGACAGAAAGTATCGATGCTACAGCATATTGGCGCAAGTTGAAACAACGTCTCAAAGATGAGGGAAATGAAACCGTGACAAATTGTCACGCTTTGAAACTTACCGCAGCAGACGGCAAACAACGTCTTGCAGATGTAGCTGATACTGAACAACTTTTGCGTATCATCCAGTCTATTCCATCAAAGAAGGCAGAGCCGTTTAAACAATGGTTAGCACAGGTAGGCGCGGAACGGATTCGTCAGATGCGAGACCCGGAGTTGAACATCGAACAAGCCATAAAGGACTATCGCCGTTTGGGCTACTCCGAAAACTGGATTAACCAGCGTATCAAAACGATCGAGATTCGTAAAGGATTGACCGATGAATGGAAACGAAGCGGTGTGGAGAACGAAAGCGACTATGCCCGTCTGACGGATTTGATGAGTAAGATCTGGAGCGGTATGACTACGCGCGAATATAAGGAGCACAAAGGTCTTACAGACCAGAACTTGCGGGACAACATGACCAATATGGAGTTGCTGCTAAATGCGCTTGCCGAACAAACGGCTACCGACTTGAGCAAAGAGCGCAATCCCGAAGGCTTGGCAGAAAGCGCTCACGTAGCGAAAGATGGCGCTGAAGTGGCACGCAATGCACGTGCAGACATTGAGCACAGACTCGGTCACTCGGTCATCAGCAACAAGAAAGCCATCGATTACATCACTCCGCAAGATGAATTGCCATTCGAGAAAGAATAATTATGAACACCTTTGGCGATAAATGGGCGTTTACCAGCTTTGGTGAGTCGCACGGACGAGCTATAGGCGGTGTACTGGACGGCGTACCAGCCGGCCTACATATCAATATAGACCTCATCCGCCAAGAACTGGATAGGAGAAGAGGGGTGACGGGTGACGGGTTACCGGTTACGGGCGTGTCGCCGCGGGCGGTGCGCGAACCCGACGAAGTAGAATGGCTGAGCGGAGTGATAGAAATTAAAAATGAAGAATTAAAAATTAAAAATGAGAGCCTCGTCACTCTCGGGACCCCGATAGCGTTTATTATCCGCAATCGTGATGCACGGCCGGAAGATTACGAGTGGCTGCGCCATACCTACCGCACGGGACACGCCGACCGCGTCTATGAGCAGAAATACGGCATACGTGACCATCGAGGCGGCGGCAGAGCCAGTGCCCGCGAAACAGCCGCACGCGTCGTTGCCGGCTGTATCGCCAAGCAGCAACTCGCCCAACAAGGTATCAGCATTCACGCCTCGCTCATCCAAGTAGGCAGCGAGACCGACCCTACCCGATTCTCCGACACTATTGCCCGCTATCAGCAGGACGGCGACTCGATAGGCGGCATCATCGAATGCACAATCACGGGCCTTCCCATCGGCACAGGCGAACCTATCTTCGATAAACTCCAGGCTCATCTGGCCTTCGCCATCATGAGCATCAACGCCTGCAAGGGTTTTGAGTACGGCACCGGCTTCGGCGGCGTTACGCAACCCGGCTCCGCTATCAATCATATCTCCGGCGGTATCGCAGGCGGCATCAGTGATGGCACAGACATCACCTTCCGCTGCGTCTTCAAACCGACGGCTTCTACGCCGAAGGCGTTTGAAGAATTAAAAATTAAAAATTACGAATTAAAAATGAATAAAGGAAGGCACGACGCGTGTGTTGCCACTCGCGCCGTGCCTGTCGTAGAAGCCATGACGGCTTTAGCACTCGTTAATCTTATTTAAGTACCACAGGCTGATGCTTGGGTACTAAAATCTTCATAACACTCCAACCAATCAGATAAGCGACTGCGCAGATACAGAAGATAATCATGTATCCTGCCGGCTTACCCGTAAAGCCTGCGAAGCGGAATGCCTCGCCCATCTGCTCAGCGTGGGTAAACAGCATACCTGAACCCTTATTGATCAGGAACGAACCTACACCACCGGCCATGGCACCGATTCCGGTAATCGTAGCTACAGCCGACTTCGGGAACATATCACCCGTAGTGGAGAAGATATTCGCACTCCAGCTCTGGTGAGCCGCACCTACGATACCGATAATAATAGCTACTGCCCACGGGCCATAGATGCCACCCAGCGGTTGCGCAAACAGTGCAAAGATCGGGAAGAATGCAAAAATCAACATGGCACGCATACGACCTGCATAAGGCTCCATACCACGTTTCTCAACGAAGATCTTAGGCAGATAACCGCCAAACAGCGAGATCACCGTCACGATGGCATAGAGAGTGAAGATCAACGCAATGCCCTGCGGATCGCTGGCCTTGATACCAAACTGATCCTGGAAATATGCCGGTGCCCAGAACAGGAAGAACCACCATACGCCATCGGTCATAAACTTACCGAACGCGAACGACCAAGTCTGGCGATGCTTGAAAGCCTCTAAGAAACTCATTTGCTTATCTTCTTTCTCAGCCTCTTTCTTCACTTCCGCTTCTTCCGCATTATCCGAGTTGATATATGCCAACTCCGCTTCATTCACATGCTTGCTCTCGGTCGGTTTGTCATAGACAAAGATCCAGACACCTGCCCAGATAAAGCCCAACGCACCGATGATAATAAATGCCATTTCCCAACCCAGGCTCTTAGCCAGCAGCGGAATAGTAGCCGGAGCAGCCAACGCACCTACCGACGCACCGGCATTAAACAGCGCCGTAGCAAACGCACGGTCTTTCTTCGGGAAGTACTCCGCCGTCACCTTGATAGCCGCAGGGAAGTTACCTGCTTCACCAAGTCCGAGAATCAGACGACAAGCCAGGAATAACCAGACACTCACCATCGAGATCGTACTCACTATCGCACCTGTCGCATTCAGCAACGCAGCCTTGTCAGCTACGCCTACAATTTGCTCCGTCACCCAGCCGCAACCAGCATGCATCACAGCACCTATCGACCAAATAACGATCGCCCAAAGGTAACCTTTTTTCGTGCCCATCCAGTCGATAAACTTACCGGCAAAGAGGCAGAAGATAGCATACGCAATAGAGAACACACCGGTGATGGTTCCGTAGTTGTCATCGGTCCAGTGGAACTCGGGCTGAATAAACTCTTTGAACGTCAACGAGAGAACCTGACGGTCCATATAGTTGACGGTAGTGGCGAAGAAAAGCATCGCACACATGACCCAACGCCAGTTGGTCATGACGGTTTTCTTTAGATCACTCATAATTTTTTCATTATATCGTTATAACGTTATGTCGTTATATCGATGGTTATTTGCGGCAAGCCGCGATAATTTCAAAACACTCTTTGCACTTGTCGGTCACATACTTCCAGTCGCCGGCTTTCACTTTATCGCCGGGGAAGAGTTTGCTACCCATACCTACGCAGTACACGCCTGCGGCGAACCATTTCTCGAGGTTCTCTTTCTCCGGAGCCACGCCACCCGTCACCATGATCTTCGACCACGGCATCGGAGCCATCAGCCCTTTCACAAGGTTCGGACCTACTACATCACCCGGGAAGACCTTCGTAAAGTCGCAACCTACTTCCTGTGCGGCACCAATCTCACTCGGTGTAAGACAACCCGGACAATACGTCACACAACGACGGTTGCAGACAACCGCGATGTCTTTGTTGAACAACGGACCTACTACGAAGTTAGCGCCCAGCTGCAAGTACAATGCAGCGGTCGGAGCGTCTACAACACTACCGATACCGAGTGCCAGTTCCGGGCACTCCACGGCTACCCACTTGCTCAGTTCACCGAATACCTCATGGGCAAAATCGCCACGGTTGGTGAACTCGAACGCACGTACGCCACCTTCGTAACAAGCCTTAATCACGTTCTTGCAAACTTCTACGTCCTTGTGATAAAACACAGGAACCATCGGTGCGGCCTTAATCTTCGCCATCACCTGAAATTTATCAAATTTTGCCATCTTGATTCAAAATTTTCGTTATATCGTTATAACGTTATGTCGTTATTTCGAAAATTATCTTTGCACACGTCCGTTAGCGTTGCCTCCGGCGAGGGAGAGGACTTCGTCCTCGCTGACGAGGTTATAGTCACCGTTGATAGTGTGCTTGAGGGCAGAAGCTGCTACTGCAAACTCAAGCGCTGCACCTTGGTTATCCGGGTATTTGAGCATACCGTGGATCAAACCACCCGAGAACGAGTCTCCACCACCTACGCGGTCGATGATCGGGTTGATCTCGTAACGCTTCGACTGATAGAACTCCTTGCCGTTGTATATCATTGCCTTCCAACCGTTGAAGGTTGCAGAGTAAGACTCGCGGAGGGTACTTACCACGTACTTGAAGCCGAACTCCTTCATCATCTGCTCGAAGATACCCTTGTAGCCTTCCGCATTTGTCTCACCGCCTTCTACATCTGCATCGGGTTTGAAACCCAGACAAAGTTCTGCATCTTCCTCGTTACCGATACAAACATCAACATACTTCATCAACGGACGCATGATAGAGATAGCCTTCTCGCTGGTCCAGAGTTTCTTACGGAAGTTGAGGTCAACCGAGACAGTTACACCGTGACGCTTAGCAGCCTCGCAAGCCAGACGGGTGATCTCTGCCGCCTTGTCCGAGATAGCCGGGGTGATACCGGACCAGTGGAACCAAGCTGCACCTTCCATGATCTTGTCGAAGTCAAAATCCTTCGGATCAGCCTCGGCAATTGCACTATGTGCACGGTCGTAGATCACCTTCGACGGACGCATCGATGCACCGGTCTCGCAGTAGTACAGACCTACGCGGTCACCGCCACGAACGATATAATCGTCCTTCACGCCATAACGACGCAGCGAGTTCACAGCGATCTGACCAATCTCGTGCTTCGGCAGTTTGGTAACGAGATACGCCTCGTGACCGTAGTTAGCGCACGAAATAGCCACGTTCGCCTCACCACCACCGGGGATGATACGGAAATGATCCGATTGAATGAAACGATCTTGTCCTTCCGGACTCAGGCGAAGCATAATTTCGCCTAAAGTAATGATTTTTGCCATAAAATATTGTGTTTTAATTTTTTCGTTATATCGTTATAACGTTATATCGTTATATCGAAATCAGAACTTAAAATAGTTTTTCGCATTGTTGTAGCAGATATCCTCTACCATCTGTTGAACGCGAGCCTTCTCGTAACCGGTGTATGGAATCATGCCGTTCTCGATGTCATTACCGAGCACGTTACAGAGCGTGCGACGGAAGTACTCGTGACGCGGATAGCTAAGGAACGAACGGCTGTCGGTCAACATACCTACCATACGGCTCAGCAGACCAAGGTTAGAGAGCGCCATCATCTGCTTCTCCATACCGTCTTTCTGATCGAGGAACCACCAGCCCGAACCGAACTGAATCTTGCCCGGCACACTGCCGTCCTGGAAGTTACCAAGCATCGTAGCGATTACTTCATTGGCGCAGGGGTTGAGGTTATAGAGAATGGTCTTAGCCAGATGGCCTTCGCTATTCATTTCATCGAGGAAGTGGCTCATGGCTTTCGCCGTCGTGAACTCACCAATCGAGTCAAAACCGGTATCTGCACCGAGTTGAGCAAACATCTTCGAGTTGTTATTACGGATAGCACCGTAGTGGTACTGCTGAGTCCAACCCGAAGCATAGTCCATCTCAGCCTGTGCATGCAGATAAGCGTGCTTGTACTGACGGATCTCGTAAACGCTCAACTCTTTACCAGCCAGTGCCTTCTGGAAGATGGCATTCACTTCCGCATCGGTGTACGGTTCGTCGTAGAACTCCTCGATACCGTGGTCAGACAGGCGGCAACCCATCGACTCAAAGAAGTCGTGACGTTTCTGCAGCGCGTCTACGAGGTCAGCGAAAGTACGAATCTCCATACCAGCTACGGAAGCCAGTTTCTCGATGTATGCTTTCCAAGTAGCAGCCTCGATATTCATTCCTGCATCCGGACGCCAAGTCGGCAGCATACGTACTTCGGCCGTCGGGTCGTCCTTGACCATCTTATGCCATTCGAGCGAGTCAGCCGGATCGTCGGTCGTGCAAACGAGTTCTACACCATAGTGCTTCATGAGTCCGCGCGGACAAAACTTAGGATCATTCTGAATCAGGTCGTTGCACTTATCATAGATCGCACGTGCGGTCTCGGGATTCAGACGCTCTTCGATGCCGAACGCTGTCTTGAGTTCCAGATGGGTCCAGTGGTAGAGCGGATTACGGAAGGTATAAGGCACGGTCTCTGCCCACTTCTCGAACTTCTGCCAGTCGGTAGTGTCCTTACCGGTGCAGAAACGCTCATCCACGCCGTTGCTGCGCATAGCACGCCATTTGTAGTGGTCGCCCATGAGCCAGATCTGTGCGATAGATTCGAAACGTTTGTTCTCGGCTACCATCTGCGGAATGAGGTGACAGTGATAATCGATGATCGGCATGTGCTCTGCATGCTCGTGATACAACTCCTGTGCGGTCTCGGTTTGCAGCAGGAAATCTTTGTCCATGAAAGGCTTAATCATAATGTTGTATTTTATAGTGTTAATATGTGTGCATATTCTATCGAGTGCAAAATTACTGCTTTTTTTACAAATAAAGGTGGAAAAATTGACACAAAATGCCTATATTTTTGCATACGTCAAAAAAAAAGTGTACCTTTGCACCCGATTTTGATAAAGAATGGACACACTACGCCAAATACGGACCGAGATTGAGGATGCGTTGCGGGCATACGACCGCAAGTTCACGGAGAGCCTGTCGGCCGAGCAGGCCCTGCTCAACGATGTACTTCGCTATATTGCTGCGAAGCGCGGAAAGCAGTTGCGCCCGATACTCGTTATCGAGGCCGCTAAACTATGCAACGGTATTACCGACAAGACGATCTCTACGGCCGTAGCGCTCGAACTGCTGCATACCGCCAGTCTGGTGCACGACGACGTAGTCGATTGTTCCCCCACCCGACGCGGTGCGGAGGCGGTACATGTACGCTGGTCAAACAAAGTAGCCGTACTCGCTGGCGATTATATGCTGGCTAAGGTTATCGGACTCGTAGCGGAAGTGCGCAACACCAAGATACTGAGCATTATTTCCGAACTGGGGCGTGCGCTCTCATCGGGCGAGATACTGCAACTACATGCCAACAGTTCTATGTGGATCGACGAGCAGCAGTATATGCGTATCATCGAGCAGAAGACTGCCCGGCTGTTTGCCGCCTGCTGTGAGGCGGGTGCGGAATCATCCGCCGGTACGCAGCGTCAGACCAGTGCCCTGCGCGAATTCGGACGCCAATTGGGTATCTGCTTCCAGCTGAAGGACGACGTACTCGACTACTCCGACTCCGACGACCTGGGTAAACCGACAATGAACGATATACGCGACGGCAAGGCTACGTTGCCGCTACTCATCTCGCTACAGCGTGCACCGGAGAGCGAAGCGCAAGAGATACGCCGACTGGCAGAAGCCTTGGCCGGTCAGGCCGCAGCGATCGATGCCCACGAAGCGGAACAAGACATTAAGGCCTTTGTGCTCCGATTCGACGGCATAGGCTATGCGTATAAAAAAATGCAGGAACACAAACGGCTGGCCGAAGAGGCCTTGTCTGTATTCCCGGATTGTGATGCGCGTCGTAGTTTACTGCTACTACTCGACTACACGATCAATCGCGTCCATTAGTTCTTCACGCTGATGCGTATCGCTCAGCGTATCCAATACATCTTTTAGGAATGCGGCTACCAGCATTCGGTAGGCATCGGTGCGACTAATGCCGCGCTGCTGCATATAGAAGAGGGCCGACTCGTCCAATTGTCCCGTTGTAGCACCATGACTGGCCTGCACATCATCGGCGTATATCTCCAGTTGAGGCCGCGTTCGCATCTGTGCCTCGCGACTGAGTAGCAGATTACGGTTCACCTGTTCGGTGCGGGTCTTCTGGGCATCCTTAGCGATACGCAGTTCGCCGTAAAACCCACCCTGGGCACGGTCGGCCAGGACGAACTTAAAGAGCTGCTTACTCTCGCCGCCACCTACGCTATGCAGCACGTGGGTCTCGGTCTCCACTTTCTCGTCGCCACGCACATAAGCCAGGCCATACAACTCGGTCGTGCAGCCTTCGCCCAGCTGCTCTATAGTAATAGAATTTCTAGAAGTTCTAGAATCTCTAGCGTCTCCCGGAAGATTTATCACATGAATCTTCACGCGCGAACCGGCCTCCTGCACGATATGCAGGTCGATATCCGGTTCGTTAAGGAACACGCGTTCGAATATTTCTCCCTTAGAGACCTTCATACCCTTTTTCTTCGAGTTCCAACGCCAAAGTCTTGTCTCCCGTTTTAACGATCTGTCCGTCGGCCAGCACGTGTACGAGATCCGGCACGATATAATCCAGCAGTCGCTGGTAGTGGGTGATCATGATAGACGCATTCTCGGGCGTCTTCAGGCGGTTAACACCCTCTGCCACGATGCGCAGTGCATCAATATCCAAGCCACTATCCGTCTCGTCCAAGATACTGAGGCACGGTTCGAGCATCGCCATCTGGAATATCTCGTTCTTCTTTTTCTCACCACCGGAGAAACCCTCGTTGACCGAGCGATTCTGCAGTTTATCTCCTATCTCCAGCAAGGCACGCTTCTCCTTCATGAGTTTCAGGAAGTCGCGAGCGCTAAGCGGTTCTTTTTCCTCGTACTTCCGTTTCTCGTTCACGGCTGTACGCATAAAATTAGTCATGCTTACGCCCGGGATCTCTACCGGATACTGAAAACTCAGGAATACGCCCTCACGGGCACGTTGTTCAGGCTGCATCTCCAGCAGGTTCTTGCCGCGGAGATACACCTCTCCACGGGTCACCTCATAGGCAGGATGACCGGTCAGTACCGCACTCAGGGTCGATTTGCCGGCACCGTTCGGTCCCATGATAGCATGTACCTCGCCGGGATTGATGACGAGATTGACGCCCCGGAGTATCTCTTTGCCCGCAATCGTTGCGTGCAAGTCTTTTATTTCAAGTAATGGTTTCATTCGTTATAACGTTATTACGTAAAGACGTAATGACGATTGTTACATGTGTTACAATTGGCTCATGACTACCTCTCCTACCGCCTGCAGTGTTGCACGGTCAATTTGCTGCAAATCGTCATTCTGGGTGTGCCACCACCAGGGGAAGGTACCCGTCTGGCCGTCGGTATGAATTATATCCAGTATCGGGATTTGGAGCGCCGAACCTACGTAGTAGTGGTCATCCACGATGGCACCGCCACGCTCATTGCGGAACATAGATCCGTAACCCAGGTCCGCCGCAGCACGCCATACTTTCTCCACGTAGCCTTGAGCCATCTGCTCGGAGTAGTATTCGCGATAGAACGTAGCCCCGGGAGCGCCGATCATATCCAGCAGGATGCCCCATGTATATTTTCCCCTACGCGAAGCATCTTTGCTCCATAACTGACTTCCCAGACACCAGGTATCCTGTCGATCCAGTTCGTCCAGAAACCGAGGCGTCCCCAGATCTTCGCAATCGAAGAGCACGATATCGACACACGCCTTTAGCCTTTCGCCATTCGCCTTGCTTTGCTGCAACTGCCGCGCCACCTCGAGCAGTACGGCTACGCCGCTCGCGCCATCATTAGCCGCCGGTATGGGTTGGTACCACGCCGCTTCTTCATCCTCGTCGCACCACGGACGCGAATCGTAATGGGCACACAAGAGGATGGTTTTCTGCGAACTATCAGTTGCAATATGCGCGATTATATTTCTCACGCGCAAGTTCTCGCCGGCATAATCCTTCGTCACGCCTTCCTCAACCGTCACCTCGGCGCCAAAGCGGCTAAACATCTCCGTCAGCCACGCTACGCAGGAGTCGTGTGCCTCGGTCTCGGGCACACGCGGTCCGAAATCCAATTGGGTCTGGATATACCGATAGGCCGAGTCGGCACTAAACGACGGACGTACCACCTCCGAGGAACGACGGGTACGGGCATTACCGCCGCATGCACCAAGCATAGCGACAGCCATCAATAGTATTATGTATAGGGAGCGTGCGCGCACGAGGGACTATTAACGTTCGTTGACTTCGCTGATGCTCTGATGAGACTGGATAGCACGGATTACCGCACCGATAGCCTCCGCCAGAGTCACCTGGTGCACTTTCTCGCAGCGGCTGGTATCAAACGGCAGCGAGTCGGTAAAGATCAGTTCGTCGAGTTCGCTATCCTGGATACGTTCGCAGGCAGCTCCGGACATCACGCCGTGGGTAACAACGGCGCGCACCGAAATAGCACCGGCGCGCTTCATCACCTCGGCCGCCTTGCAGAGCGTACCGGCTGTATCGGCTATATCATCAACGATAACGACGTTCTTTCCGTATACGTCACCCAGCACGCGGATCTCGCTGACTTTGTTGAAATCCGGACGGTTCTTATAGCAGATAACCATCGGCACTTCCTTATCGAGCATCACGTGGAGTTTCTTAGCAAACGCCGACGCACGTTTGGAACCTCCTACATCGGGCGAAGCCACGATCAACTTCTTGAGATTGAGCGATGCTACATAAGGCGCCAGCACATTCGAACCGTAGATATGATCCACCGGAATATCGAAGAAGCCCTGGATCTGGTCGGCATGCAGGTCGACGGTGATTACGCGGTCGGCGCCCGCCACCTGGAGCATGTTCGCTACCAATTTCGCACCGATTGATACACGCGGTTTATCCTTGCGATCCTGGCGA
Source organism: Paludibacteraceae bacterium (assembly GCA_017551025.1). GTDB lineage: Bacteria > Bacteroidota > Bacteroidia > Bacteroidales > Paludibacteraceae > Colicola. Next base: position 16,676 of record JAFZNG010000018.1, read on the forward strand.
GCCCATCCGAAATACGGAATAACAGCCACTACTTTGTACGCACTTGCCCGCTTGGCTGCATCAATCATCAGCAGAAGTTCCATGAGGTTGTCACTACTGGGGCAGGTAGATTGTACCAGATACACCGACATACCACGCACCGACTCGTCAAAAGAGACGGCAAACTCGCCATCCGAGAAGTGATCAACTCTTACCTTGCCCATAGGACAGTTGAGATAACGGCAGATTCCCTCTGCGAGTTTTTCGCCTTTTGAGCCGGCGAAGACTTTAAACGGATTTGATTCCATCGTTAGAAAAGATTATCGCATTATTTTTTCTTTTTCCTTTTGGGTGCAGGAGTAGGTTGCGCTGGCTGATCCTGAGCAGGAGCTTGATCTTGAGGCTGTGCTTGAGGCTGAGGTTCAGCTACGGGCTGCGGTTGCGGTTCTTGCGGCTGCGGCGCTACATAATGGATCTTACCATCCGACAGGCGTTCCAGATCCTCCGCGATACGGGCATAACCGGACTCTTGGTCTTTGTTCCAGACCGTATTCTTCTGACGCATACATTGCGCTATATACTCTACGAGTGCATTGCGCTGCTCGGTATCCTCCAGTACGCACGCATATTCAATCATATCTTGAATAATACGTCCGTAATTACGCATCTTAATAGGACTTGTCTTTCGACTCAATTGTTGCATGACAGTGATTAATTTAGATTTTTACGAATCAGGTAGATCATCGTAGGATAGTGGTCGCCATAACCATCCTGCCATACGCCGGCTTTGTGCGTACGCAGCGGTGTACCCTTATCCTTGCCCTCTTGTACAGTCAGGAAGGGCTTGTTGAAGATCTGCGGCTTCCAGTAATACCACTTGCCGGAATTGATATTCTCGTTGAGGAGCGGCTCAGAGATAATAATCTGGTCAAACAGGTTCCAACTACCGTTATACGCCAGTGAACCGGTACCATTCTCCAGGCGCTGCCACATGGTATTGAACAATCCACGCTCAGCTACATCCTCACGATTCTTCTTAGCATTGAGCACCTCAGCACAGCTATGGTTGTACGGATCGTCGTTCAGGTCACCCATAATGATAATCTTAGCTCTTGGTTCGCGCTGATAGATCGAGTCGCAAATATGCAGACACAGCATCGCGGCCGTATCACGTCCCGGACGAGAAGAGAGTTCGCCACCGTAACGGCTGGGCCAGTGGTTGACAATCATATGGAGCTTATCCTTGACGATAGTCTGATGGTCGTCATCGTACATATATCCGGAGACAAGTAATTGGAGACGCGTCTTGATCTCACCGCCGTCGGCATAATGTGCCTTCAGTTCGTAGCCGGCAATCTTAGTAGGACGGAAAGCCGTCGTATCATACAGGAAGCCTACGTCTACACCACGACGATCCGGGCCCTCGATCAGGATGGGCTTATAGGCACGGCCGTACTTACTATTGGTCTCGGCGCAGAGGTCGTACAAGCAACCGATATTCTCCACCTCGGCAACACCTACACAGGCTGCGCCGCGTGGATCCTCATCGGTACCCAACTGAGCAACGGCATAGGCCATTCGCTGGATCTTATGCTCGTACTTCATGCTCGTCCAGTGCATACCGCCGTCGGGCAGGTACTCATAGTCGTTCTTGCCCTCGTCATGGATGGTATCAAAGAGGTTCTCGAGGTTGTAGAATGCGATGCAACGGATGCGTTGCTGCGCTTGTTCTTGCGCATTGAGCGCAGAAGTCATGGATAGCAAAAGGACTGCCACCCAAATCATGGTGCGTTTCATAATATCTTGTATTTTATAGTCGTTTTTCATAACACAAATAGCTTACCGCACAAAATTCGCTGCAAATTTACTACTTTTTTTGCAAATACGCAAATAAAAATCAGAAATAATTTGCACATGTGCAATTTTTGTAGTAACTTTGCACTCGCATTACAAAAAACACAATTCATCGTAGATTAAAAATTATGTCAAGCGTTAACAAAGTTATTTTGATTGGAAATGTGGGTTCCGACCCCGAAGTACGTTACCTGGACCGCGGCGTTTGTATCGCTAATTTCAACCTGGCTACCACCGAACGCGGCTACGTTATGCAAAACGGCACACAAGTACCCGACCACACAGACTGGCATGCCATTGTGCTCTGGCGCAACCTCGCAGAGTGGGCCGAGCGCTATGTGCGTAAGAGCATGAAACTCTATGTAGAAGGCAAACTCCAGACCCGCACATGGGAGAAAGACGGTCAGATCCGTCGCAAGACGGAAGTGATTGCGGAGAACGTTCAAATTCTCTATCGTCCCGAGCAATACCGTAATGGTGTTGACAGCCTGAAGAAGCCGACCGAGAACGAGGAAGCCATCGAGCAGAGTCCTATCACCGAAGACGAGAATTATAACGATATTTTCTAAATGACCAACAAGGATAGATATGCAGAGTGGTGCGCCCAGATCGGTAATGTACCGCTCATGATGCAGCCCTGGTGGATGGATGCGGTATGTGCCGGCAAACAGTGGGACGTACTGCTGGTAGAGGACGGGGCCGGCAAGATTAAGGGGGCAATGCCCTACTTGCTACGCAAGCGTTTCTGGCAGAAATACATCCTCATGCCCCAACTGACGCAGATTGGCGGTATTTGGGTAGACCCATCTATTACCGACAACCGCTGGGAGATTGCCCAAGTATGCCAATCTATCGAGAAGCAGCTTAGGGATATGCACCTGAGTTACTACTACCAGCAATATGCCATCGGCAGTCTGCCTGCGCAGGCAATGCAGGGGCTAGGATTCAAGTTGCGCAAGCGCACTACCTACCGCATTGACTTCCTGACGGATATTGACCAGGTCATTGCCTCTTTTAGCAAGAACAAGCGGCGTCAACTACAAAAGGCTGTCTCGCTCAACACAGACACCCAACTGAGCGTAGAAGACTTCTACCGCTTCCATGTGCACTGTCTGGAGGCGCAGCGCAAACGGATTTCCTATACGCGTGAGTTTTTGCTGGTGCTGGAACGCAAAGCGCGTCGACTAGATCAATGCGAGATACTCGCTGTACGCAACCAGGACGGAGAGCTCTATGCGGCGGCCTTCCTTGTATGGGACCGCACCACGATGTATTACCTTCTTCCGTGCTACGACCCTGCCTATAAGGACTCCGGCGCATCGGCACTACTGGCCACAGAAGCCATTAAAATGGCTCATCGCAAGAAGCTGTCCTTTGATTTCGAAGGCTCAATGGATAGCGGTACGGCACGCCATTACAGCCAATTCGGCACCACCGCCACGACCTATTACGGCATCGAGAAATACTACCGCCCGCTATTTCGACTGGCAATATGGCTACAAAAACTGCGCTGTTCTTAACCCCATGGTACCCGAGCAAGCAGGATGCAATGAGCGGTCTGTTTGTGCACAAGCACGTGGAAGCACTCCGCGCGCAGGGTATCGATGTACGGGTGATTCATTCTACGGGATGGCTGGAACTATGGCGCAAATGGCTACGGTACCGTTGGAGATGGGGACTGCCCGATCTGGTAGTACTGAACGTGATACAGAAACAAGGACTGCTGGCACTACGGCTCAAGAAGCGCTACCATATACCTTATATAATAATAGAGCATTGGAGCGGTTATTTAGCGGAGAGCGGGATGTATATGCGTCAATCGCACCACAAGCGGCAGTTGCTGGAACGTATTGCCCGCCATGCTGCATGTATACTAACCGTCAGCGACACCTTGCGCGAGGCGATGCAGCGATGCGGGATCCGCAACCGCCGATGGGAAAGGATAGACAATGTAGTCGATGATTTTTTCTTCAACGAGGCCTATTCTATCCGAAATAATCCGAATCAATCTAATTCCGCTCGGAAGAAGACTTTTCTGCACGTCTCCTGCTTCGACGAGCGGGCCAAGAACGTCAGCGTACTGCTGCGCGCGGCAAAACTGCTCCTCGCAGAGCGTCAGGATTGGCGACTAGCACTCATAGGCAACGGGCCTGATTATCAGGCGATGCGCAAGTTAACGAAGGAGCTGCAGATCCCGGAAGAGCAGATCTGTTGGACGGGAGAACTGCCTCCCCGCGAGGTAAGTCGGCGGATGCAGGAGGCCGATGCGCTGGTGCTCACGAGCAGGTATGAGACTTGCGGTGTGGTGCTGGCCGAGGCAGCGGCCGTAGGTATTCCTATTATCTCGACGGCCGTAGGCATCGCGCCGGAACTAATCACGTCGGACTCGGGTGTACTGCTACCACGCACCGTCAGCGCTGAGGCACTGGCCGAGGTCCTCTCGCGATTCCTAGACACCCCCTACCCGAATGCGCAGCATCGCCTCCGCGAACGAGCCGAGGTATATCGTGCAGAAACCGTAGGCCAAAAACTCAAAGCCGTATATGATAGCTGTTTGTATCGCGACATATAATCATGAGCCTTATATCGAGCAGGCTATTCGCAGCGTCCTAAATCAGCAATGCAGCGAACCGATGCGTATCTACATCGGCGACGATGCCTCCACGGACGGCACGTCGGCTATCTGTATGCGACTGGCCAAAGAAGACCAGCGCATCGTCTATCTCCGCCGAAAAACAAATATGGGGCTAACAAACAACACGATTGACCTATATCGGCACATTATGGCAGACGGCTGCGAATATATCGCCATGCTGGACGGCGACGACTACTGGTTTGATTCGCATAAGTTACAACTGCAGATCGATTACCTGCGCACTCACGCTGAAGTGGGATTCGTGCACACAGGCGGTCGTACCGATTCAGGATCAAGCAAATGGACTTTCGGTCAGCGAGAAGGTGTATATGGTATTGATTCGCCGGGGTTTGCCAATTGTACGGTGGTATTCCGCACCAATCTGCTGAATGAAAAGCTGCTATGCGATATCGAAGCACAGCATTTTCTATGGCTGGACTATCCCCTGTACGGCATGTTTTACCAGCAGACAAAATGGGGTTATCTCCCTCAGCAGACAGCCGTCTGGCGAGATCATGAGTCCGTTTCTCAACCCAAAGATGCACAATCGATTCTTAGGTTGCGCGAAGAGCGATGCCGAATGTGGGCGTGGTTAGACACCCAATACCCGGGACAAGTGGGTTATTCGAAAGAGGAAGCGAGCGATTTTCTCCATGCGCAGCGTCTCAATTTAATCTATCAATTCGGTGACCGATCTTTGATCACTTCCGACCTGATGAATGCGTATAAACCGCGGTTTTGGAAACAGCAAATTAAACAAAAAGGGCTCAAAAACAAGATAATCTATACTATTTTACGAAAATTTTTCTAAAAAATTTGCATAAATCGCAAAAAAGTATTACCTTTGTAGCCGATTTATCAATCGGACCTAAAAAAACACAAGATATGCAGATCAAGAAATCAGACAAAGCCAGCCTTGAGGGCGACAAACTCATCTATGTATTGATGGGTTTTGTATTCGTGCTCAGCTTGTGCTACGTAGCGCTTGAGTGGACTCAAAAAGAGGTTACGAAGTATGAGCAAGCGGACCAAGAGTTCCAGTTTGAGGAAGAGTTGGACATCCAGCAGACCACGCAAGATATGACTCCTCCCCCTCCTCCACCTCCAGCACCCGAAGTAGTGCAAGAAGTTGAGGTACTCAACGTTGTGGAAGACGACGTGAAGACCGAGTCTATCGAGTTCTCCGCCGAAGATAACAACTCCACGATCGAGATTACCGAGGTTAAGGAAGAGGTTAAGGAAGAGGTTAAGGTAGAAGAAGACAAGCGTGAAGAGGAAAACGAGAACGTGGTCTTCAAAGTTGTAGAGACGATGCCTTCGTTCCCCGGTGGTGATGCAGCGCTGATGAAGTTTATCTCTGATAACGTTCGTTATCCGGCCATTGCTCAGGAGAATGGTATCCAGGGTCGTGCCATCTGCCAGTTTACGGTAGAGAAAGACGGTTCGATTACCGACATTCAGGTAGTTCGTTCTTCGGGTGACGAGACGCTGGACAAAGAGGCAAAGCGCGTCATCAAGTCGATGCCTAAGTGGAGTCCGGGTAAGCAACGTGGTAAACCGGTACGTGTAAGTTACACGATTCCTATCAACTTCCGTCTGCAATAAGTCAGTCGAGTGTCTCGACACCCGGCATAGGCATACAGACACATGGAACTTGCTTATAGAGATATAACGTATTGTAAGAATGTCGGCGCCAAACGGGCCGACATTCTTCGTCAGGAGTTGGGCGTGCGTACAGCGCTCGACCTACTCCATCAGTATCCTTATAAGTATATCGACCGCAGTCGTTTCTACCGCATCAGCGAATTGGACGACGAGGATACGTACGTACAGATCATCGGTGAGATCGTCGACTGGCACACGATAGGTGTAGGTCGCGGTCAGCGTCTCTCGGCGCAGTTCACGGATGGCGAGCAGATGATCGAACTCGTATGGTTTCAGGGGGTACAGTACGTGAAACTACAGCGGGGCGTGCAGTACCTGCTATTCGGCAAACCCTCTCGATTTAACCATACGTATAATTTCGTACATCCGGACCTGACGCCAATGGCGAAGGTAACGCCGGATATGACGCAGGGTCTGGAACCGTATTATAACACAACGGAGCGCATGAAGCGCGCAGGGCTGAATTCCAAGGCGATGCGCCAGATCATAGCGGGTCTGCTACCCGACCTAAGGATGGGAGTGCCGGATACGATAGGCATGGACGTGCTAGAGAAGTACCGGATGATGGGGCTAACGGAGGCATTAGTCAATGTACATTTCCCGAAGGACACGCCATCGATGCAGCGGGCACGCGAACGCTTGAAATTCGAAGAACTCTTCTACATCCAGCTTCAGTTGCTGCGCCAGATGAAGCGGCGCGAGCAAAATCCGGGATTCAAGATGCCAATGGTAGGCAGTAGGTTTCATGCCCTGTATCGCAGCCTACCCTGGCCACTGACGGGTGCGCAGCAACGCGTCATACGCGAGATCCACGAGGACCTGAAATCCGGCAGACAGATGAACCGGTTGCTACAAGGAGATGTAGGTTCGGGTAAGACACTGGTGGCACTACTATGTTGTCTGCTGGCGGTAGACAACGGTTATCAGACCTGTATTATGGCGCCGACGGAGATACTAGCCAACCAGCATTATGAGACGCTCCGAGCTTTCCTTGAGCCGCTAAACCAGCAGTCATCTATCAGCCATCAGCCATCCGTTCGCATCGAACTCCTGACCGGTTCGACAACCAAGAAGCAACGCGAGCCCATCCATACGGGGCTACAGGACGGCAGTATAGATATATTAATAGGTACGCACGCGCTATTAGAAGATACGGTACAGTGGGCCAATCTTGGACTGGTCATCGTAGATGAGCAGCACCGCTTCGGCGTTGCCCAGCGGGCAAAGCTCTGGAACAAGAACACCACCCCGCCCCATGTACTCGTCATGACGGCAACGCCTATCCCGCGTACGCTGGCGATGACCGTATATGGGGATTTGCGTGTCTCGATCATCGATGAGTTGCCGCCGGGCCGTAAGCCGGTGCAAACTTTTCATTACTCAATACAGCGCCGCACGTCGATCAATCAGTTTATCCGTCAGCAAATCGATGCTGGGCGGCAGGTATATGTCGTATATCCGCTGATTCAGGAGAACGAGAAACTGGATCTGCAAGATCTGGAAAACGGCTACAACACGCTGTGCGAGACCTTCCCGGAGTATCGCATCTCGATGGTGCACGGCAAGATGAAGGCCAAGGACAAGGACCTGCAGATGCAGCGATTCATAAGCGGCGAGACGCAACTACTGGTAGCGACAACGGTGATAGAGGTGGGCGTGAATGTACCGAACGCGAGCGTGATGATCATAGAGAATGCTGAGCGCTTCGGACTGAGCCAGTTGCACCAGTTGCGTGGTCGTGTAGGTCGCGGAGCAGACCAGAGTTACTGTCTTCTGCTCACGAAGATGGAGCTAAGCAAGGAGACGCGTCAACGGATGGATATTATGGTGGCCACAAATGACGGTTTCCGCATTGCGGAGGCAGACCTGCAGTTACGAGGTCCGGGCGACCTGGAAGGTACGGCACAGTCGGGACTGCCATTCGACCTGCATATCGCTAATCTGTCGACCGACGGCCAGATATTAGAACTGGCTCGTCGCGCAGCGGGCGAGATTATAGAGCGGGATCCCCTACTGGAGAGTGAGCATAATAGGATCTACAAGCGACGGATCGACATGCTAAGGATAGAAGCACATAATTGGAGCGATATCAGCTGATAGAAATTAAAAAATCAAAATTAAAAATTAAAAATAACTGTTTTTTCGCAAAAAAACGCGAAAATATTTGCATATATCAGAAAAAAGCAGTAATTTTGCACGCTTTTTCCGCCGAATAGGTGAAAAAAGCATGCCCAGGTGGCGGAATTGGTAGACGCGTTGGTCTCAAACACCAATGGGAAACCGTGCCGGTTCGATCCCGGCCCTGGGTACTCGGTCAGGCGGGAGACTTAAACATCCGCAACAACTCGGAACAGGCTAAATGCCCGGAGAGTCACAAGAAGGAGGTGTAATGCAATGATTATCGTACAAGTAAAAGAAGGTGAGAACATCGAGCGCGCGATTAAGAAATTCAAACGCAAATTCGATAAGACCGGTGTGGTGAAGGAACTGCGTCGTCGTCAACAGTTCGACAAGCCTAGCGAACTCAAGCGCATTAAAATGGCGCACGCTAAGTACGTTCAGTCGCTGCACGCGCACGACGATATGTAATTCATATCACTCCTACAAACGAAGAAGCAACCCGCAAAGGTTGCTTCTTTTCTTTATTATTTAATGCGTGCGCCGCGCGCGTCGTAGAGGCAAGCATCGCGAAGGATGAATAGTTGTCCGCCGATCATCAGTTTTCGTGCGGCAGAGGGTTGCGAGTCGAGCACAGAAGACGAGAAGCCGGTGATCGTCTGGGGCGAGGCGGACAGTTCGAGTACGAAGCGCTGATCGGCTATGCCGGCATCGAGATGGACGGTATAGGAACTGAGGCCCAGCGGGGTACGCGTAGCCGTGAGTCGGTCGATGAGCGTGATGCCCTCGGCGGCATCGGGCATAGCGAGCGTATAATCGCCCGATTCAGCGACACGTAAGCCTATAGGTATGAGCAGCGTAGAGTCGGACGGAGGCAGACAGTTTCCTGCCACGCGGGTAGAACCAACGAGGGTATAAATATTTGCACCATCATTGAATTCCTTACTCAGGTCGCGACCGAAGTCGAAGCCAGTCGTAACGGCGGGATCCTCGGAGAGACGAATATAGGTGCGGTCGGCAGGAGAATCGTCATGTTGGAGTGTGAGCAGGTATTCACGGTCAGAACAATTCATGCGGCGACGAATTATAGGCGAAGGGGCATCGGTATTGACCCAAATAATACGGTCGGGCATTTGCACCAGGTAGGCATGCATCGGACGGAAGGTATAATCAGTGGCAGAGACTACATTGAGAGCATTCGTCGCGGGATTCCACTCGTATAAAAAGGTGAGGTCTTCGGTAGTCCAAGTACCCTCGTAGCCAGGCACACCGATGCAGCGCCAGTAACTATCGGCATTGCGGCGGTCGGCATCGTCATTGCCCCATGCCACGGAGTTATCGATCGTGCAACGATATGCTTCGCTCAAGGCTGGTATCGTCTCGTTGGCAGATGTCGCCAGATCAAGCGGAATGACAGCAGGAAAATAGAGCGTGGCTACATCCGATCCATTCGTCCACACCGCTGCATTGGAGGCCGCCATACGCGTAGCGTTGAGTTTAAGCAAGTAGCCTTGGTTCGCATGAAGGACGGAATCGGTATCATCGATGCGGCGCCAGTTGGGTTCGGAGTCTGCCCAGAAACCGTTTTGCGCACGAGTAAGTCCGTCGTATCGTTCGATGAGCCAATGGCGTCCGTAGGTGCCGAAGCCGGTAATATCCCCTACCCGCACATCGAAGGGGAAGGAGACGAAGTAGTTGTAACGGGCATAGGCAGATAAGGAGGGATCATTGATGCGGTCGCGGCTAAAGCGAAGCACACCATAGGCGGTAATTTCCGCCGGCATATCGGCTACAAGATCAATTTGTTCGCCGTCCGCTTGGTTGGTGCGTACGAGGACAAGGTCAGCATCCGATGGATAGACGACAGTAGGGCTTACGGCCGAGGCGACTATTTCGCCGTTGCATTCTACAGCACGCATAACGGTGCGCATATAATACGTACCGGGCGCAGGCGAGGAGAGATCTACGGTATTGGCGACAGAGAGGGGATTATGGGTAAACGCAAGGTCGTCGAGTTCGTTCTCGCAGTCAGGATCGTAACAGAGGGTCCAACAGAGATAGGATGGACCATCCGGTGCATCGGTAACGGCAGGCGTAACGCGCAATGTCTCGCCAGCGCGAGAGGGAGAGGGTGACATACAAATGCCGGTTTCTTCAGCACCACAAAATTGCGAAGGGATGAGTGCTAAAAGTAGAAGACATGCCATATGGTATTTCCTACGACATCTCCTCAAAACAATCCACAAGCAATATATCAAGGCATTAATACCCAACGGCCAGACGTCTCCGATAGGTGCTCCTACAGCGTTGTAAGTACTTTGTCCGAAATCCGGACTTTCTGTCCATCCTTCATCATCAAAGACAATGGATGCTCGTCGCACACCCGTTTTATAAATGGCGGCTTCATCCATTATATCCGACAAGGTATAATCCGATGGCATACGCAAATCAAACGGCGTATAAATTGATTGTTTATACGCCGCCTGAGTATGAAATTCTATTGTTGAATGCTCCATGAAAAGTATTCGACAGTTCGATAGATTATATAAAGATCAACTGCACAATGATATAAATCGGCAACAGTACGATCAAACTAAACTTAATCATATAGCCAAAGAACGACGGCATATCAATACCCTCCTGCTCGGCAATAGATTTCACCATGAAGTTAGGTCCGTTACCTATATAGGTCAACGCGCCAAAGAAGACTGCACCCATAGAGATTGCCTTCATAAACTCGGGGGCAATACCAGCCACCGCATCGATTCCTGCAGGCAAGGTCGTAGCCGTAGCGTGGAAAACCATTGCGGTAGGTGCATTATCCAAGAAGGCCGAGAGGGCACCCGTGCAATAGACGAACTGCCAAGGTGCGGATACAGGTAGCGGGTTCTGCTGGAGATACATCAGCGCAGGTGTCATAGTGGCAAAGATGCCCAAGAAGACACAAGCCACTTCGAGGATAGGCGTCCAAGAATAATTATTGTTTACGCGTGTAGCTTTCTTGGTGGTAAACCAACTAGCTGCAATAATGGCGATAAAGGCCCACTCGCGCAGCAATTTCAGATACCACGGAGCGTCATGTGCTCCCATAGCTGGAATATACGTAGAGTTGATAAACATCGTGCTGGCAATTACGCAGAGCAGCCACAGGATATTCACAAGACCCGTAACACGCAACTGGCGTGCCTCACGTACATCGGCACGGATATTCTCCATCGGTTCCTTGCGATAGAAATAGAGGTCGACGAAATAGTATACGATCAGCAACAATGCACCGGTCACAAGCCACTCGGGCAGCATATTCTGCATCCACCAGGTAAAAGGCGTACCCTTCTGGAACAACAAGAACAATGGCGGATCACCCAGCGGCGAAAGCAAACCACCGCAGTTAGCCACAATGGCAATAAAAAACAGCACGGTATGCACCTTGTACTTACGCTGAGAGATCGTACTCAACAGCAAGCGAATCAGCAACATAGCCGCACCGGTAGTTCCCATAAACGATGCCAGCAACCAACCGAGGCCCATAATCAGACTGTTGGTCATCGGCGTCGCCTTGAGGTCACCACGAATACAAATACCGCCGGTGGTGACAAACAGCGCCATCAGCAACAAGATAAACGGCACATAATCGTAAATCATCTGGTGCTCGAGTTCATGGCTCATACCGTTCACGCAGAGCCAGATACCGACCGGAACACCCAGGATAAGCGACACGTACAACTTGTGCACGTTGTGCTCCCACCACTCCCCGACATGCGGGATAAGCGGCAACACGGCGATACAAAGAAGCATTGCCACGAAAGGCAATAACATCCACGCCGGAATTAAATGCTCAATCATACCTTATTATTAATTAATAGATTTTTAATCAAGTTTCAGGACAGCGAGGAAGGCTTTCTGGGGCACTTCCACGTTGCCGATTTGCTTCATACGCTTCTTACCGCGCTTCTGCTTCTCGAGCAACTTGCGCTTACGACTCACGTCACCGCCGTAGCATTTTGCCAGCACATCCTTGCGCACCTGCTTTACCGTCTCGCGGGCGATGATCTTGGCGCCGATTGCCGCCTGGATGGCGATATCGAACTGCTGACGCGGCAAAAGTTCCTTCAACTTCTCGCACATACGGCGACCGAAGTCCACCGCATTATCCCTATGCGTCAGGGTGCTCAGTGCATCCACTTGTTCGCCATTCAATAGTATATCCAATTTGACGAGGTTGGACGGACGGAAACCGTTCATATGCCAGTCGAAAGAAGCGTAGCCCTTAGAGATAGATTTCAACTTGTCATAAAAATCAATCACTATCTCGCCGAGCGGCATATCGAAGAGCAACTCCATACGATCGCCGGAGATATACTCCTGCTTGACGAGCTCACCGCGCTTACCGAGGCAGAGCGTCATAATCGGGCCGATATATGCTGCCGTCGTGATCACACTTGCGCGAATATAAGGTTCTTCGATACGGTCAATCTCCGTGAGATCGGGCATGCCGGCTGGGTTGTGCACCTCCTTCATGCCACCGTCCTTGGTATAGACATTATACGATACGTTGGGCACGGTGGTGATGACGTCCATGTCGAATTCGCGATCGAGACGTTCTTGGACGATCTCCATATGCAGCAACCCGAGGAAGCCGCAACGGAAGCCGAAGCCCAGCGCCATTGACGACTCGGGTTGGAACGTAAGGCTGGCATCGTTGAGCTGGAGCTTCTCGAGCGAAGCACGCAAGTCCTCGTAGTCCTCTGCCTCGATAGGATATACACCCGCAAAGACCATCGACTTAGCCTCCTCAAAGCCGTCGATGGCACGGTCGCAGGGACGGGCTACATGGGTAATCGTATCGCCCACCTTAACCTCGACCGAGTTCTTGATGCCGGAGATAATATAGCCTACGTTGCCGGCAGAGATCTCCTGGCGCGGACACATATCGAGCTTGAGCACACCGACTTCGTCGGCGTTGTACTCCTTGCCGGTATTAACGAAACGCACGCGGTCGCCGCTATGCATGGTACCGTTGACCACCTTGAAATACGCGATGATACCACGGAAAGAATTGAAGACAGAGTCGAAAACAAGGCACTGAAGCGGTGCATCGGGGTCGCCCTCAGGTGCGGGAATACGCTCGACGATGGCATCGAGAATCTCGGGCACACCCTCGCCGGTCTTAGCGGAACAACGAAGGATCTCCTCGCGCTTACATCCTAACAAATCAATGATCTCATCCTCGACACGTTCGGGCATGGCGTTATCCATATCGCACTTATTGAGCACAGGGATAATCTCCAGATCGTGTTCAATAGCCATATAAAGGTTACTGATAGTCTGAGCCTGAACGCCCTGAGTAGCATCCACAACAAGGATGGCTCCCTCGCAGGCGGCAATACTACGGCTCACCTCATAGGAAAAGTCCACGTGACCCGGAGTATCAATAAGATTGAGGGTATAGCCCTTGTAGGCCATCTGGATAGCGTGAGACTTGATCGTGATGCCGCGCTCCTTCTCCAGGTCCATGTCGTCGAGCACCTGGTTCTCCATGTCGCGAACATCGACCGTACCGGTCAACTCCAACATACGATCCGCCAGCGTACTCTTGCCATGGTCGATATGCGCTATGATACAAAAATTGCGTATATTTTTCATTCGCCTTGTATGCCTAATTTAAAATCGACTGCAAAGATACAAAATTATTTGCACATATCAAAAAAAAAGTGTAATTTTGCACCAAATTTTTATTATTAACCTATCGTGAAGAATATTGTAGTTAGATTTTGTGGCGACTCCGGTGACGGAATGCAGTTGACGGGTTCGCTCTTTTCGTCTCTGAGTGCCATCCTTGGCCATGAGATTTCCACCCTACCCGACTTCCCGGCCGAGATACGTGCACCGCAAGGTACACTGGGTGGCGTTAGCGGTTTCCAAGTAGAACTTGGAACTGATGTATTTACCCCGGGTGACAAAGCCGACGTGATCGTGGCGATGAACGCTGCGGCACTGAAAGTATGTACCTTAGGAAGTCATTTTAACCATCCGCAGGCACATTACGATGAGGAGTTCTCATACTTCCACCGCCACGCGATCGTTATCGTAGATACCGATTCGCTCACGGACAAAGACTTGGAGAAAGCGCAATACCACACGGATAACCCGTTCGAAGAACTGGGTATACCGGAGAGTGTGCAGATCGTGCCGGTTGCCCTGACAACGCTAACAAAAGAGGCACTTAAGGACTCGGGCATGGACAACAAGGCAATGCTTAAGAGCCGGAATATGTTCGCTCTCGGCGTGATATGCTGGCTATTTGACGAACCGATGGACAAGGCAATTCACCTGCTGGAAGAGAAATTCAAGAAGAAGCCCGCACTGGTAGCACCGAATACAAAGGTGCTGGTGGACGGTTACAACTACGGACAGAATTTGGCGCTGAGCGTGAACCAGATAAGGCTCGATTCGTCAGCCGTCAACCATCAGCCATCAGCTGGTCGCTACACGTCTATCGCAGGTAACCGCGCAACAGCATTCGGACTGATAGCCGCCGCAGAGAAAGCGAGTAAGCATCTCTTCCTAGGATCGTATCCTATCACGCCCGCCACGGATATCCTGCATGAGTTGGCAGCACGCAAAGATATGAACGTCATGGCCGTACAGGCCGAGGACGAGATTGCCGGTGTTTGTACGGCAATCGGAGCCGCCTTTGCCGGTGATCTGGCCTGCACAACGACCAGCGGTCCGGGTCTGAGCCTTAAGAGCGAGGCCATCGGATTGGCCGTCATGGCCGAACTACCGTTGGTAGTAGTAGACGTACAACGTGGCGGACCGAGTACGGGTCTGCCCACCAAGACCGAGCAGACCGATCTCATGCAGGCATTGTACGGTCGCAACGGCGAGTGCCCGGCAGTAGTACTGGCTGCCAGCACCAGCGCCAATTGCTTTGACTTCGCCTACGAAGCCTGCCGCATCGCACTGGAGAACATGACACCGGTAATCCTCTTGACCGACACGTATCTGGCCAACGGAACTGCACTATGGCGAATCCCGAAGATGGCCGACCTACCAATGATCACGCCGCAGAGCGTGCCAGAAGAGTTGAAGGGCAAATACAACCCCGCACTGCGCGACGAACGTCAGGTGCGTTACTGGGCATTCCCCGGTATGGAGGGGTATGAGCACCGCAATATAGGACTGGAACGTGACGCTGAGCGCGGCACGATTTCCACCAACCCTGAGAACCACGAGATCATGGTGCGTGCGCGTCAGCAGAAGATCGCACAAGTGGCAGAGCGTATTCCCGAACTGAAGGTAATCAAGCCGTCTGCTGTCAACCATCATCCTTCAGACATCTTACTCGTAGGTTGGGGATCGACGGAAGGTCATCTGCGCGCCGCCGCACAGGAACTGGGTTGCGACCTCGCACAGTTTAATTATATCATGCCGCTGCCAAAGAATACGAAGGAAGTGCTCAGCCAGTACAAACGCGTCATCGTTTGCGAACTGAACACCGGGCAATTCGCTAATTACCTGCGCGCACAAGTGCCGGGCATCGAGATCGAGCAATATAATGAGATTCAGGGACAGCCGTTTGCCGTTGAACGAATCGTGCGATACGTTCAACAGAATTGAAAATTGAAAATTGAAAATTGACAATCATGGAAGCAAGTCAATTCAAATCAGATCACTACGTACGTTTTTGTCCGGGTTGCGGTGATCACGCTATCTGCATGGCGCTACAGAAAGCCATGGCGCAGATAGGTATTCCGACCCACCAGGTGGCTGTTATCTCGGGTATCGGATGTTCGAGCCGTATGCCGCACTACCTGAACACTTACGGATTCAATACGATACACGGTCGCGGTGGTGCGATTGCCACCGGTGTGAAGACCAGTCACCCAGAACTGACCGTTTGGCAGATGTCCGGCGACGGTGACTGTCTGGCCATAGGCGGTAACCACTTCATCCACGAGATACGCCGTAATGTAGACCTGAACGTCTGCATGTTCAACAACCGCATCTACGGCCTGACGAAAGGTCAGTACTCGCCCACGAGTGCCAAGGGATTTGTGAGCAAGTCCAGTCCGTTCGGCACCATAGAGCGTCCGTTTGTACCGGCACAGTTGGTACTCGGCGCACGCGGCACTTTCTTCGCCCGCACACTGGACGTAGATATGCCGACGACAGTAGACTGTCTGGTTGCAGCACAACAGCATAAGGGTTGCTCCATCGTAGAATGTCTGGTCAACTGTGTCATCTTCAACAACGGCACGCACGCCTGGATCGCCGACCGCGAACAACGTGCCGAGCATAGCATCGTGCTCAAGCACGGCGAGAAGATGATCTTCGGCAAGAACCGCGATAAGGGACTGACCGTAGAGATCGACCCTGTGACCTTCGTGCCAAAAATGATTGTCGTATCGGCTGATGACCCGCGTGTACTGGTGCACGACGCTACGCAGCCCGATCCGACGCTGCATCGTCTGCTCGGTCTGATGGGGCAAGAACGCATCGAGAGTGTCAACGCAGAGGTAGACAACGACCTGCCGGTGGCATTGGGTGTCATCCGCAACGTAGAGGAAGAGACCTACGACCATGCCGTAAGCCGTCAGATAGAAGAGGTGCGCAGCAAAGCAAAGGCGCACAACTTTGACGAACTGACCGAAACGCTGGAGAGCTGGACCCTATGAGCCTAGTTGACGACCTGATCACATGGTACTCGGTGCATATGAACTATGCATCGATTACCGGCCTGATGGCCGTAGAATCTTCGTTCATCCCCTTTCCGAGCGAAGTTGTCATCCCGCCGGCTGCCTTCGTAGCCGGTCAACCGGAGAGCGTACTGTGCGCCACGGGGAACTATCCCGTGGACGTGCTGTTCATCGTGCTGTTCGGTACGTTAGGCGCCATGATCGGGGCAATCATCAATTATGCCCTCTCCGTATGGCTCGGCCGACTGATCATCTATAAGTTCGCCGACTCACGTTTGGGGCATATGTGTCTACTCTCGAGCGAGAAATTAGAGCGTGCGGAGGCTTATTTCCGCGAGAAAGGTAATGTATCCACCTTTGTAGGCCGTTTCATACCGGGTATCCGTCAGTTGATCTCTATTCCCGCAGGATTGAGCCGCATGCATTTCGGTGCGTTTCTATGGTGGACATTCCTGGGGGCATTTATCTGGAACTGCATCCTCGCCCTGCTCGGTTACGTAGCCGCAGGCCAAATGAGCCTTATCAAAGAATATAGCCACGAACTAAGC
Organism: Paludibacteraceae bacterium; assembly: GCA_017551025.1. Lineage (GTDB taxonomy): Bacteria > Bacteroidota > Bacteroidia > Bacteroidales > Paludibacteraceae > Colicola. The sequence goes on from JAFZNG010000018.1 coordinate 34,174, forward strand.
GTGGCTATACTCGGACTGCTCGGATTGGCAGTCATCTATTTTATCGTCAAACGTCTTATTGCTTCAACCAAGCGATAAGGCGTTTGCGTTGTTCGATCAGGGCAGCCAGTGCGCAGCCTAACAACCATCCCGTAACAGCAAATACCGGCAGGCAACGACGACGCGAATTGAGCGGCGCCGGTACGAGTGAGAAATGATTCTCGAGAACGACCGGTGCGGTGGCCAGCGAAGCACGGTAATCCATGCGCTCCGTACGCGCGTGTTGCGCGTATATATCTTTAAGGAATAGACGCATCTTACGATCGCCCGCAAAGGTAATGCCTTCCTGGCTGGTCGAGAGTGAGACACCCGGCGTAGTATGGAAATAGTACTGGGACGTCAGACTATCGAGTTTCTCGAGTTGTTCGTGATTGAATCGAATCTCGCGTTGGAGGTTGGGCATATAGGTCTTATAAGCCACTTGCATCGCCTCGTCGGCATTGAGGAAGGCAAGCATATCGCGCTCTACGGTCTCGAGCAGCGCTATATTGCGGCGCTTCATCGTAAACTGCAAGCAGAGACGGTCACGCATTTGCACCTCTACCGTATCCTTCGGCGAGGATTTGTGCTTGAAGTCGATATAATCCCCTACGGAGTCGGGACGCACATCAATGACGCGATAGGTTCGCAAATCACCGATCGTACGGCCGTAGATATGTCCGGCCATCGGTTCGTCGAGCGGCAGGGTCTGCGCAGCCTGAAGTACTGCATAGCGTTGTTCGAACTGCTGGATAGACGGACCGTTCAACAGGGCGATTGCCCGAACCTGGTAAGTCTGGTTATCGAGACGCGTATAGTAGTAGCCGGCGCCGATCATGAGCAGCAGTACGGGGATAACGATCCACCATAGACGGTAGGTCAACCGTATCAGCGCGGCCACCCAACGGCCTACGGCACAGCAGGCACGACCGATACCACGTGCGCAGAGCACGCAGAGATCCCAGAAATTCATTTCATTGCCCACGTTGGGCACGTTCTTTTCTTTATCCATAATAGTGACTGGTATTTATCGGCGGCGTGTCCAAGCGGGTGCCGAAGGATTGGTAAAACTAGGCGTCATCGACGGGTCGGTAATACGAACGGGTTCGTCCATCGGTGATACGGACGGCGCAGGTGTCGGCGCTGCAGGACGAGCCGCAGGGCGGGCAGGCTGTGCAGGCTGAACCGGCTGTACGGGACGCGCAACAGGTTGAGCCGCGGGTACAGGCACAGGTCCGGACTCTGAGGAGATAATAATATCACCGTCGAAGGTAGGTCCCTGCGCCGCCTGGGAAGCCACTTGTGAGATAGTAGCCGTCAGATCGATAGGTGTCTGCGAAGCCTCGGCAACCGGTTCGGGTTGCTTGGTCGGATAATTCTGCTCGATGGCCTCCTGAATCGACACAGTACCGGGAATCTCTACACCGTCTAGCACCGGAATATCGCTCACCTCATAACCGGTGGCGATGATAGTTACGCGTACGTCTTCGCCTAGCGTATCGTCGATAGAAGCGCCCCACTGCACTTCAACGTCAGAGCCTACCTCGCGTACAAACTCGTTGATCTGCTCGATCTCGTTCATGAGGATAGCATGGTCGGTAGAGCAGTAGAACTGGAGAAGGACGCGCTTTGCACCGTGTACGTCGTTGGCGTTAGCCAGCGGCGAGTTAAGGGCATTGTCGATTGCGCGGGAGATACGGCGTTCGCCTCCGGCCTGACCGACATTCATGATAGCTACGTTACCGTTGCGCAGCGTATTGCGCACGTCGGCAAAGTCGGTATTGATATATCCCGGCACGGTGATGATCTCCGCAATCGCCTTGGCGGCATTGCATACGACATCGTCTGACTTAGAGAACGCATTGAGGAAGTCAAGATCAGGATAGATCTGGACGAGTTTCTCATTGTTGATAATCAGTATCGCATCGACATGCTGGGCCAGTGCGGCCACGCCGGTCATAGCCTTGAGAATCTTCTTCTCGCCCTCGAACTGGAAGGGGATCGTCACGATACCTACGGTCAGAATACCGAGTTTCTGGGCTTCCTCGGCGATGATAGCCGATGCACCGGTACCGGTACCACCACCCATCGTAGCTGTGATGAATACCATCTGCGTACCGTCGTCGAGTGCTTCGTGGATACGTTCGCGGCTCTCATCCGCATACTTACGAGCAGCCTCCGGATCACCTCCAGCACCGAGTCCGGGACCCAGTTGCAGTTTAGCAGCCACACCGGATTTGGTCAGCACCTGCTTGTCGGTATTGCAGACCAAAAAACTAACGTCGTGGATACCCTGGCGCTGCATGTAGTTGACGGCATTACAACCGCCACCGCCTACACCGATCACCTTGATAAGTGTATCCTCTTTAATGTTGACAGGAATAGGGATTAAATCTTTTTCCATTGTTGCTATAGTGTATAATTATTCGTTTCGGATTAGTATTCATCGTCAAGGAAGATCTTGAGCGTACCGTCCTTGAGACGATCCACCCACTTGGATTTCTTGACGGGTTCGCCGCGGTGCTCGGCCCGGTAATCACTACCTAGCAGAATGGCGCCGACGAGCGAAGAGTAGCCGGGTTCGAAGTACTTGGCATCCGTGGTCGTATCGAGCAGCGTATCGTGGGCGCCGTAGAGCACCTTGACCTTGGTATGTTGTTGCACAAAGGCGTCCAGTCCGTTGAGCATACTACCGCCACCGGTGATATAAAGCGTCTCAATACGATCCTCGTACTTGGCAAACTCCTGCATGAGGGGCGAGAGAATCTCTTCGAGTTTCTGCTCGATAATACCCGCCAGACTGGCGGAGGTAAAGATGATCTCGCCGTTGACGCTATCATTGATGCTCAGTCGCAAGTTACGCTCCACCTGTGAGGGCGAGGCAAAACCGTATTTGCACTTGAGTTTCTCGGCCGTAGGTTCGGATATACCTTGCTGGGCAATTGCCCGCGTGATATGCAGTCCGCCCTGGGGCAGCACGATATTGAAGAGATAGGTTGTGCGCTTGAAGACCGTGAGCGTCGTAGTCTGTGCACCGAAGTCGAGCACAGCGCATCCGTGCTGAAGTACCTCGTCGCCATCCACGCAGGCGAAGGCGGATAGCAGCGCCTCCGGACGCAGGAAGGCACTCTCGATCGAACGGCCCGCCTGGTCGAAGCTCTTCTGGAGTTGGTCGTCGAGTTCGCGCTTACCGTAGAACGCAATAAAATGCGCCTCGACCATCACGACTGCCTGGTCCTCTTTCGGTGCTTGTTCTTGTTCCTGACCGTCCAGCACGTAATAAGCCGGCACGAGGCCGAGAACGATGATCTCCGGATAACGCTGTTCGATCTTGCGCTTGCATTCGCGCGTCATATCTTCGAGCAACTGCTTGGAGACAGGCCGCGGATGAATCTGGTCGCGCTTGGACGACACATGGACGATACGCATCGACCGACCGCCTATCGTCACGAAAGCGGTAGGTAGACTATTGACGCCGATACGATTGGCCAGCAAACGAAGCACCTCGCTGATCATATAGCCCGTATTACTCGTCTGGGCTACTACACCGCGCTCTATCGCGTTCGGAAACTTGCGACTCTGCTCTACACCAAGAATATGGAAGAGGTCTTTGTTCTCCGCATTCTCTATACGTCGGGCAGCCAGGGCACGCACGCTATCACTACCCAGGTCAATCGCTACCAAGGGGAGTGTATCGGCTGTTATTTCTTTCTGTTTTCTAGCCATGATTATTCGTATCGTCCTATGACCTGATCGTCAAAGCGCAGGTCGAGTTGTCTATATGTTTTTTGTCGGATCTGCTCACCGCAACGCATACGGAAATGCTGGAGTCGGCGGAGCTGCTTGGGATATTCCCGGAGGTCGCCCAACAGGATTTGAGTCGTATCGTCCCGAAGCAAAAGGGTATATCGGTGGGGCTCGGGCAACCAGAGGTAATCCACCTCATCGCACCATATACTATCCCCCGCCAACCACTCGGCAAAGTCTGCCACCTCACCGCAGGTCTGCTGATGGGTAAGCGTGCCGCGCACCTCAAGCACTGTATCCCGGATAGTGGACCAGGCGGGAATAGGTGCTCGGTCGGTACCGACGAAATAATTCTCGTCAGCCGTCAAGACATGTAGCATCGGTGTGCGTTGGGTCAAACATACGCGCATATGACCGTCGATAGTCATATAGCAGTCGGCTGTTGCGAGTATAGGATGCGCCTCGAGTGTATCTTCGATGAGTTGGAGATTAAGTTCGCTCACGCGCTTACCTACCGGATCAAGTCCGACGGTTCGGAGGTAATGCACCACCTGAGCCGGCGTGATATACCGATGCTCGATACTATCCTCGAGCACGCAGGTCACCGATTGGCATCGCGTCTCATGGGCATCGCGGTCTTGGGGCACGACGCTCATCACGCCCACGTAGGCCGTGACCAGCACGATCGCCAGGATCAGTAATATGGATTTCCAACCTATTCGCATCTATCCGACAAGAGGTTTATATTTTTTTCAGCGCCTTCTTCAGGTCCGGCACCAGACGGTCGATATCTCCCGCGCCAAGCGTCATGACGGCTACGGGACGGTTGATCTCCTGCACACGACGAACGACCGTTTCCACCAGTTGCGGTTTCTCCACCAGCGATCGGTGCTCGGCTGTCAGTTTCTCGAGCAAGGCATCGGATGTCACGCCCTCGATTGGCAATTCGCGTGCCGGGTAGATAGGCAGAAGGATCACCTCGTTGGCACGGGAGAGCACGGCGGCGAATGCATCCATAAAGTCGCGCGTACGGGTAAACAAGTGGGGTTGGAAGATGACCAGACTATAGCGATCGGGGAAGAGGCGATGGATCGACTCCACGGATGCCTGCAACTCCTGCGGGTGATGGGCATAATCATCGATATACGCCACCTTCGGGGTATGTACATGAACATTAAAGCGTCGGTACACACCCGAGAAGGACGAGAGTCCCGAGCGCAACTCATGCGCCGAGACGCCGTTCAACCAAGCCACCGCCATAGCGGCTACGCTATTCTCGATGTTCACCCATACGGGTACACCCAGGCGCAAATCAGAAAGCGTCTCGGTAGGCGTATGGAAATCGAAACAGATCTTCGCATCACGGACGCGGATATTATCTGCATAGAAGTCGGCCTCGTCATCACCTACGGCGTAGGTATAGCATTTCACGCCCTTACGAAGACGCTGCTCGAACGGCAGGTCTTTTTTGACCACCAGCGCACCGGTAATCAGGGATGTATACTGGCTAAACGCCTCGCGATAAGCCTCCGGCGTGCCGTAAATATCCAAATGGTCAGGATCTACGGACGTGATAATCGACATATACGGCTTAAGGTGATGGAAGGAGCGATCGTACTCGTCTGCCTCCACCACGACATAACTGCTGTCGCGCAGCAAGAGATTGGTGCCGTAGTTGTTAGATACACCGCCGAGAAAAGCATTGGTGCCGATCTCGGACTGATACAGCAGATGGGCCAGGATCGTAGAAGTCGTCGTCTTACCGTGGGTACCCGCTACGCAGAGTGCTTTTAGATGCTCGGTTACCAGTCCGAGCACTTCGCTACGCTTACGGATGTCATAGCCTTGCTCACGCAAGAACGTATACACACGGCTGTCCTCCGGCACAGCAGGCGTACGCACTACGAGCGTGCGTCGAGGCGAGAGATCATATGTCTCGAGACGTTCCGGATCATCTTCAAAGAATATACTCAGTCCTTCTTTCTCCAGTTGCTCGGTAAGGGGCGAAGGCGTACGGTCATACCCGCTCACGCGATACCCGCGCGAATGAAAATAACGCGCCAACGCACTCATCCCAATGCCGCCTATTCCCAGAAAAAATAAGGATTGTATGTCAGATTGTTGTAACATATACACAATACTCCAATATAAAAAGTGCGCAAAGGTACGAAAAAATTTGCATATATGCAAAAAAAAGTGTAATTTTGCGGCCGATTTAAAAAAAGTGAAAAGTGAAAAGTAAAAATTGAAATTAAAAGGCAATAAAATATATGGCAACACAAGAAGAAACCTTTAAGAAAATCGTAGCGCATTGCAAGGAATACGGCTTTGTATTCCCCAGTAGTGAGATATACGATGGTCTGGGCGCCGTATACGACTACGGTCAGAACGGCGTAGAACTTAAGAATAACATCAAGCGTTATTGGTGGGACTCGATGACTCTCCTGCATGAGAATATCGTCGGCATCGATGCCGCTATCTTTATGCACCCGACGACCTGGAAAGCCTCCGGTCACGTAGACGCATTCAACGACCCGCTGATCGACAACCGTGACAGCAAGAAGCGTTACCGTGCTGACGTATTGATTGAAGATCAGCTGGCTAAGTACGATGAGAAAATCGAGAAGGAGTGCGCCAAGGCCCGCAAGCGTTTCGGTGAGGCGTTCGACGAGGAGATGTTCAAGCAGACCAACGAGCGCGTACACGGTTATGTAGAGAAGCGCGATGCCCTGCATGAGCGTTTTGCGAAAGCGATGAACGACAACAACCTGGACGAACTCAAGCAGATCATTCTCGACGAAGAAATCGTTTGTCCTATCAGCGGTACGCGCAACTGGACCGATGTGCGTCAGTTTAACCTCATGTTCTCCACCGAGATGGGAAGTACCGCCGATGGTGCGATGAAGATCTATTTGCGTCCGGAGACGGCTCAGGGTATCTTCGTGAATTTCCTGAACGTACAGAAGACCGGCCGCATGAAGATTCCGTTTGGTATTGCTCAGATTGGTAAGGCTTTCCGCAACGAGATTGTAGCCCGTCAGTTCGTCTTCCGTATGCGTGAATTCGAGCAGATGGAGATGCAGTTCTTTGTTCGTCCGGGCGAGGAGCTGAAGTGGTTTGAGCACTGGAAACAATTCCGCCTAAAATGGCACAAGGCGCTTGGTCTGGGTGATGAGAAATACCGCTTCCACGACCATGACAAGTTGGCGCACTACGCCAATGCCGCTACGGATATCGAATTCCAAATGCCGTTCGGATTCAAGGAGGTAGAGGGTATTCATAGCCGTACGAATTTCGACCTGAGCAGCCATGCCAAGTATTCGGGCAAGAAGATTGAATACTTCGATCCGGAACTCAACCAGAGTTACACGCCGTATGTTATCGAGACCTCGATCGGTGTAGATCGTATGTTCCTGAGCGTCATGTGCTCGAGTTATGAAGAGCAAACGCTGGAAGGTGGCGACACGCGTGTTGTACTCCACCTGCCGCCCGTACTGGCACCGGTGAAGGCTTGTATCATGCCGCTCGTCAAGAAGGACGGTCTGCCCGAGAAGGCACGCGAGATCATGGACATGCTCAAGTTTGACTTCAAGGTAGCATATGACGAGAAAGACTCGATCGGCAAGCGTTACCGTCGTCAGGATGCAGTAGGTACACCTTTCTGCATCACCGTAGACCACGACACGCTCCAGGACGGTTGCGTTACGATTCGTCACCGCGACTCGATGGCACAGGACCGCGTCAAGATCGAGGATCTGCACGACATTATCCGTCGCGCTACAGATCCAAAGGAACTGTATCGCAAGATCGTAGGCGATAAACTCGAAGATACGATGGAGTAAAAAAATAAGCGGCCTCAAAATGAAATGAACCCCGAAAGTTAGACAAAAAACTTTTGGGGGTTATTTTATGTACAAGAAACACACTTATGAGGAACGGCTATTAGCTGTGCAAAAATGTTTAGAAGGCTACGCTCCTAGAGCGGTAGCTCATCAAATGGGTA
>JAFZNG010000002.1 GCA_017551025.1 Paludibacteraceae bacterium
GTTGACTAGAGTATGGTGTATGGTGTATGGTGTATGGTGTATGGTGTATGGTGTATGGTGTATGGTGTATGGTGTATAGTGTAGGGTGTGGGGTATAGAGGGGATTTTCGAAAGGTTACGAAAGAAGAAACAAAACATTTAATATGCTTATATTCAGATGATTGAAACAGACGGTTTCGAAAGCGTGTTTCAAAACATGTTTTGCGCGTATACGTATATAAAAAAAATATAGTAATTTTGCAGCGAAAATGTGAAAAACAGGAATATACCAAGAATACAATTAAAAACACGTAATACTATGACAAATTACACTTTCGACGAGATTCATCAGCAACCGGCTATGTGGCGGAAGGAGCTGGAAAATCTACTAGCAAAGAAGGCTGAGATTAGTGCATTCATGCACAAGTATTTGACTCCGGACACGGATATCGTGCTGACGGGTGCAGGTACATCGGCGTTTATCGGCGATGCGCTGTGTCCGGTGATGCGTGGTATGTGGCGCAACGTGCGTTCGGTGCCGACAACGGATCTGGTGACGCATGCAAAATACCTGTTGGATGCAGAGCGTCCGTTGTTGCTCATCAGTTTTGCCCGTTCGGGTAACAGCCCGGAGAGTGTAGCTGCGGTGAACTTGGCGAATAAGGTTTGCAAGAATGTGGCACATGTGTATATTACCTGCAATGCGCAAGGCAAGCTTGCATTGCAGGCTAAGGCTAATGGCGAAAGGTTGGAGGCTAAGGTTGACAACAATATTCTGTTGCTGTTGTTGCCGGAAGAGACGGACGATAAGAGCTTGGCAATGACGAGTAGCTTCTCGACGATGCTGCTGACCTGCTTGATGCTCGGTCATATCGACACCTTGGAGCAGGATAAGGAGCAGATCGAGAAGGCTGCTAAGAATGCGGAGGCGGTTATCACTGAGTATGAAGAGAAGTTGAAAGAGATCGCGAGCCGTCCGTTCGAGAGAGGTGTATTCCTGGGCTCGGGTGCGCTGAAGGGTATCGCAGAAGAGTGCCATCTGAAACTGCAAGAGTTAACGGATGGAGCAGTCGTTTGTAAGTTTGACAGCTTCTTGGGATTCCGTCACGGACCGAAGGCTGTGGTGAACTCGAAGTCGATAGTAGTTTATCTGATGACCGATCAGGAAGAGGTGCAACGGTATGAGCGGGACCTGGTGAAGCAGGTAGATGCCAACAACACGCCGGTGGCACAGATCATCGTGATCGGCGGTAAGGCTCCGGAGTTGCCGGGTGTAAAGGCTGATTTGGTGGTTCGGATGCCCTACGGCTACGAGGAGAATACGTTCTATGGCATCGTGCCGTTTGTGGTAGTGGGACAGCTGTTAGGGTTCTACGCTTCGAAGGCACACGGGTTGAATCCGGATGCTCCGAGCGTAAGCGGAAATATACATAGGGTCGTAGAAGGTGTTACGATCTATGAATAGACCGCTTCGCTCAAAGAAAAAAGACCGCTGGCGCTCAAAGAAAAAAGCCTAATTACCCCATAGAGAGACGAAACATAATAGGCTTTGAGTGCGTAGCACGTTCTTTCGACTTTTATCTTTCGACTAATAAAAATCAAATAAATATGGCAAAGACAGAGAATATCCTTCGGGTGATGGAGGAACGGAAGAAAGCAACAGGAGTTCCGATGACATTGTTTGCAGCATGTCCGAACTCGTTGGCAGTGATCAAGGCTTCATTCAGAGCCGCAAAAAGAAATAACTCACCTATTTATTTTGCAACCACGCTGAACCAGGTGGACTGCGACGGTGGTTATACCGGCATGACGCAGGAGATGTTCACGAAGATTTTGGCGCGTGAGGCTGCAGCTGTGCACTACACGGGTCCGTACGTAGTAGCGATCGATCACGGTGGTCCGTGGTTGAAGGACAAACAATCGATCGAGCGCTGGGACACCGAGCGTGCGATGAACGGCGTGAAGAAGAGTTATGAGGCGGCTATTCTGGCCGGTTATGACCTGATTCACGTGGATCCGACGGTAGATATTTTCCTGCCGAAGGGTGAGATCATCGACATTCACGTAGTTGTAAAACGTACGGTTGAACTGATCAAGCATGCGGAGGATTTCCGTAAGGCACATAATATCGCGCCTATTTCGTACGAAGTAGGTACTGAAGAGGTGCACGGTGGTCTGGCTGACGAGAAGACGTTTGACACCTTCCTGGAGGGACTGAAGGCCGGTTTGAAGGAAGTAGGACTGGAGGATGTATGGCCTTGCTTCATCGTAGGTAAGGTAGGAACGGACCTGCATACCACGTTCTTTGATCCGGAGGTAGCTAAGGCGCTGACGGCTAAGGTGCGTCCGTACGGCAGTTATATCAAGGGTCACTACAGTGACGATGTTGAAAACCCGGAGGATTATCCGAAGGCCGGTATGGGTGCTGCAAACGTTGGTCCGGAGTTCACGATGAACGAGTACGACGCGCTGGCTGAACTGGAAGAGGAAGAGAAAAAATTGTATGCAGAGGGCAAGATTGCGCAGTTGAGTAACATGACGCAAGTGCTCTGGCAATGCGTATATGACTCGAACCGTTGGAAGAAGTGGTTGCACGGCGAAGAGGTAGGCAAGGACCTGAAGGACTGCACGAAGGAGCGTCAGTTGTGGCTCGTGAAGACCGGTTGCCGATATATCTGGCAGAAGCCGGAGGCACTCGTAGCTCGTCAGACCCTGTATGAGAACCTGGAGCGTCTGGGCATCCATGCAGAGGAGGTTGTGCTGATGCGCATCGAGCATAATATGGATAAATATTATAACGCCTTCAATATAGTAAATCTGAACGATTTCCTATAGGACCGCGCTTCGCGCTGAAAGAATAAAGACCGTGAGTTTCACTCACTGAAAGAACAAAGACTTATTATGAAAAAGCATTTTTATCTGATCGCGTTGCTGGCGGTGATGCTGGGGGCTTGTGGATGTGAGCACAAGCAGCCCGTGGATGATCCACAGCAAGAAGAGTTTCAGTTGAAAGAGACTGTGGCGCACGTGTGGAGCGGGAAGCCGGAGTTCACCTTTCAACTGACGAACCCAGGTTCGAGCGTAGTGACGTACAGCACGAAGGTCGTTATCGCCACCGACAAGGTGGATAGCGAAGGTAAGCATATCGTCCTGTACACGCTGGAGGACAATGTCTCGCTGGACGCCAACGGCAAGAAGAATCACGCGATGACGACCAAGGAGAAGATGGACCCGGGTATTTATCAAGCCAAGTGCTACGTGAATGGTACGATGACGGAGGAGTTCAATTTTGCGATTGATCCGTTTAAGATCACTTCGGTGGATGATAAGCCGGCAGATTTCGATGCATTCTGGCAAGCGGCTAAGGATCAGTTGGCAGCCGTGGATATGAATGCGCAACTGACGCTGATTCCGGAGCGGAGCAATGCGAACTGCAAGGTGTATCTGGTGGAGATGAACTCGGTGCCGGACGGACTGGAGGGTGAACCTGTGAAGATTCGCGGCTATTACTGCGAACCGCAGGACGGCCAAAAGCATCCGGTGATCATGCACTATTACGGTTATGACACGCAGGGTTATACGGGTGAAGTAGCCTGTCCGTGGGGTGGTCAGTACGCGGAGTTCTACCTGTCACATCGCGGTCAGTACTTGAACAACCGTCCCGCCGGCACGAATCTGGGTGTAGCGGAGGCTACGGAGAATATCTACGGCGATTGGTTCCGATACAATCTGGGGCAGAAGGACACCTATTATTATAGGGGCGCGTATATGGACGTCTGCCAGTCGATTCGCTTTATGGCGACGCGTGCGTCGAGCGACATGAGCAAGTTGTTTGCCGAGGGGTCGAGTCAAGGTGGTGCGCTGACGTACGTAGCCGCTGCACTGAGCGACTGGCCGTTCACGGCAATCGCTGCCAACGTGGCGTTTATGGGTGATTTTGCGGACGCCTACCATATTCCGAGTCTGGCTTACTGGGAGATCAGCGACCATTACTGGGAGGACGGAGTACCTCAGGAGCAGAGTATGCAGTACTTGCCGTACTTCGATATCAAGCACATGACGCCGCGTATCTCGTGTGCGGTATTGGCTTCGAGCGGATTGGCGGATGATGTATGTCCGGCTCGTCTGAACCTGGTGCCGTTTAACAACCTGGCCACTCCGGCAGATAAGAAAGACTATATCATCGAGCCGGAAATGGGACACAGTTATCCGGGGAACTGGGAGAAGCGGAAGAATGAGTTGTTTAACAAATATTTGAAATAACCATGAAAACATTTGATATTATCGCGTTAGGCGAATTGAATGTAGACTTGATTCTCAATAACATTGAGGGTTATCCGGAAGTAGGCAAAGAGAAATTTGCCAAACAGATGACTTTGACGCTGGGTAGTTCGACCGCTATTTTTGCGGCGAATGCCGCTGCGTTGGGTGCGAAGGTGGCTTTCTGCGGCATGATCGGAAACGACAGTTTCGGTGATTTGGTAGAGAGCAGTCTGAAGGCCAAGGGCGTAGATACGCGTTACTTGATCCGTCAGGACAAGCATGCCACGGGTGCGACAATCTGTATGAGTTATGATGAGGACCGCGCAAACCTGACCTATCAGGGCGCGATGGACTTCATGGGACTGGAGGATATCAATCCGGAGGTATTCCGGGAGGCCAAACATATTCATATCTCGTCTATCTTCATGCAGAGTGGCGTGAAGCGGGATTTGATGAAGATTTTGGAATTGTGCAAGGCGAACGGTGTGACGGTTAGTCTGGACAGCCAGTGGGATCCGACGGAGCAGTGGGACCTGGATTATAAAGCGGTGCTGCCGATGCTGACGGTATTCATGCCAAACGAGACGGAGCTGAAGTTCCTGACGCGGAGCGAAACGCTGGAGGAGGCCATAGAGAAGATCCGTCCGTACGTAAATGCGGCCGTGATTAAGTGCGGCAGTAAGGGAAGCCTACTGATGCGCAAGGGCATGCCGGATCGGATGCAGAAGGCCTTGCTGAACGAGCACGTGGTAGATTGTATCGGTGCGGGCGACAGCTTTAACTCAGGCTTCATTACGAGACTGGCCGCAGGTGACGCGCTGGATACATGTCAGGAGTACGGCAATATGACGGGTGCGGTGAATACAACGGCAGCCGGTGGTACGACAGCGTTTACGAACAAAGAAGAGGTAGAGAAGATCGGAAGAGAGCGATTCGGATGGAGATAACTAGATGACCTAGATACTCTAGATGCTCTAGATACTCTAGATAGACTAGATTTTTATTAACCAAAACAATAACAACATGAAAAAACTTTTACTCTTATTGACGGCATGCACGATAGCGGTATGTGCGTCAGCAAGTAACCGGTATGTATCGCCGACAGGCGATGACGGTGACGGTAAGTCGTGGGAGCACGCCGTGCACACCATTGCACAAGCTATTTGGAACGTAGGTGCGGGTGACACGATGTTCATTGCTGAGGGTGTGTACAACGAGGCTATCTCCGCTCAGAGCGGTGCAACGTACCTGGGTGGTTACAATGCCGAGACGGGTGTTCGCGACCCGGAGATGTACGAGTCGATCATCGACGGTACGGGACGCACATCCTGGTCGCTGGTGAAGTACGACGAGGACCCGGCACAACGCATCGTGATTGACGGATTGGTATTCGCCAATGCGAACCACGCTGAGTGGGGCGGTGCTGCGATGTTTATTCGCGGTAACATGACGGTGAACAACTGTGTATTCCGCAACAACACGAGCGGTTCGAAGGCCGGTGGTATCTTTATTGATCCGTCGACAACGGCACAGACGATCATCAGCAACTGTCTGTTTGAGAATTGCAACAACACCGTTGGCGATCAGGCCGCAGCTATCAGTTGTGAAGATGGCAACCTGAACACCTTGGTAGAGAATTGTATTATCCGTGGCTGTACGGGTGATGTAATGATTTACTCGAAAGCCGGTATGACGGTTCGCAACTGCGTGATCTATAACAACCACTCGAGCAAGAACGGTTGTATCTACGGTGGCGGTACGTTTATCAACAATACCATTTGTAATAACACGGGTGTGGACGGACGTTATGCCGGTGCTCGCGTGACGGGTAACGTATATAACACTGTCTTCTGGGGAAATACGGCTACGAATGCACCGAATGTAAACTATGTTGCTGCAGGTTCGAATAATATCGGCGATGCAGGTAATGGTATAACGCTGGGTCTGGCAGCAGACAACAATGCTACTACGGGTCCGAACTTCCGCAACCCGACAGGTTTTGCTGGTGTACCGAGTACCGATGCAGAGAGAACGGCTGTAAGGGATGCTGATTTCGCCTTGACGAGTGCGTCAACGCTGTTGCTGGACTGCGGTCTGGCCGCTCAGGCTCCGACAACGGATATCAATGGTGTAACGCGTCCGAAGGGTACAGGCATTGATCTGGGTGCTTATGAGTACGATCCGAATGCGGTACATGTTGACGTAACGGGTGTAAGTATTCTGCAGGACTCGATCGAGATTATTGTCGGTCGAACGGGTACGTTGGTAGCCCAAGTGGAGCCTGCTGAGGCGGACAACAAACGCGTAAGCTGGACAATAGACGATCCGACGATTGCGTCAATTCAGAACGGCAAGGTAACTGCGCTGGCAATAGGCAGAACGATGGCTTATGTGACGACACAGGAAGGCGGCTTCACGGCTTCGGCAGCGGTGATTGTACTGCCTGTTCCGCCGGTGAAGTATCCGGACGAGGTGGTTGCAGCCGACTCGCTGTACCGACTGGAGGACTACACGATTCCGAGTGTTATTCCGTTCTTGGTAGCCAAGGAGGAGGCACGTATCGACAGCCTGGGTGAGGATGTTGACCTAACGGTTATTCCGGAGAAGATTGCTGCTATGAATGCACGCATCGCCGAACTGCAGCCAAAGGAGAATCCGTACAATCAGATTGCTACGGTCAACGGTGATCCGGCAACGCATATGGGATTCTGTTGGTTTACGAACGGCGGTATCACGAACGGTGTTGTTCAGTTGGTAGCAAAGGCCAATGCCACGGAGGCTGATTTTGCCGGCGCAGGTGTGATTACGATCAATGCGGACGCAACGAATACGAACTTGCACTACACGCCTATTCAGGCGAGCGAGAGTCCGAAGTATGACATCTGTACCGCAGCCGGTCTGCCGCGTGACACTTGGTTCAACTACGAGAGCCATAAGGCACTGGCCGAGAACCTGACACCGGGTACGGTATACAGCTGGCGTGTCGGTTTTGACGGTCACTGGAGCGAGATTGCGCAGTTTATCACCAAGGATGCAGATCAACGCAATTTCTCGTTTGTTTACATGACGGACAGCCATATTCAGGATGCTGAGTATATCGAGCAGGCTAGGCGTTGTGCACAGGCTGTAGCACAGCACGAGCCGGATGCTAAGTTCTGCTTGTTCCCGGGTGACTTCGTAGATACCGGTGGTGACACCAACTCCGAGTGGCAGTGGGAGCGTTGGTTCGAAGGTTCGATGCGTCCGATGCTGAACACGATGGCAGTCGTACCGACGGACGGTAACCATGATGACAGTAAGTTGCTGAATTACGACTACCACTTCAACACGGATTGGGGCTTTGCCAATGCAGCGGAAGTAAAACCGCAGTTCAAGGGTATCACCTACAGTTTCCAATATGGCGATGTACTGTTCTTGGTCTTCTCGATGCAGGATTGGTGGAGAGAGAATGGTACGCACGAGAACGAGATGCACTCGAACTACTTCACGCATGATATCCGCAACTGGATGATGGATCAGATCGATGCGCATCCGACGGCCAAGTACCGTGTAACGCTGTCGCACAAGAATGTCTTCTCCGGTGCAGGTCACCATACTGATGACGAATGTACGCTCATCCGCGCGATGATGCTGCCGATCATGAAGGAGTGTGGTATTGACTTGGCTATTCAGGGTCACGACCACTGCTACGAGGTGATTGGTCCGGTAGATCCGGATACGCGTCAGGTTGTTCCGGGTTCTGTAACGGATACCGTACGTGTCGCTCCGGAGGCTACGGGCCGGTGGGAGCGCAGTGAGAACAAGACCGGTCTGGAAGGCGGTACGTTCAACACCAACGATGGTACCTTGTATTTCATCGGAGCCACCTGCGGTCGTAAGCGTTATGAGCCGCACAACCGTGCGCTGATGGAAGAGGAGTACACAACCGATCCGGCATTGCTGTATGACTACAACCACCACAATGTAGAGAACCTATTTGACCTGTTTACTTCGAAGTTCGGTCAGCCGGGCAGCCCGTCGTACAGCCGCTTCAATGTAACGAGCGAATATCTGGAAATCATCACGTACTACCTGGATCAGAATGACAACCCGGTAGTATACAACACGATTCGCGTGACGAACAGTCGCCAGAGTTGGTACCAAGGAATTGAGAACACAGAGGCCGGTCAGGAAGTGATGAGCGAGAAAATTCTGCGCGACGGTCAGTTGCTGATTCTCAAGAACGGTTTGGTATACAATGTAATGGGGCAAAAATTATAAGTTCCACGATTACATAGTAAGAACTTAGAACTAAAAAAAACAGCTCGCAGCAATGCGGGCTGTTTTTGTAGGTTATACCAGATGGACATCGACGCCGGCGGCCTTGAGTTTGGATGTCATGCCGGTTGGGATGGCGCGGTCGGTGATGATACAATCGAGTTCATTCACATTGGCAACATGAACGAAGCTGCGCTTGTTGAATTTGGAGGAATCAAAGACAGCGATGACTTTGTCGGCCTGCTGGATCATGATCTGGTTGAGCAGGGCTTCCTCCAGATTATGGGTAGAGACTCCGTCTTCCAAGGAGAACGAATCGACGCCAAGGAAGAGTTTATAGCTACTAAAATTCCGCAAGGTGGAAAGTGCCAGTGGTCCGACCAAAGAAAGACTGTTAACACGCAAACTACCTCCGAGGAGAACGACCTTAAATCGTTTGTAAGCCATCAGTTCGGTTGCGATATTGACGGCATTGGTGATGATACGCAGATTCTGGAACTTGCCGAGTTGTCGTGCTATTTCAAGGGTGGTGGTTCCCGAATCGAGCATGATCACATCCCCCTCTTTGATAAGTTTGACAGCTTCTGCACCGATACGCTCTTTCTCCTTGAAGTTGAACATCTGTTTCTTGGCCACAGCGGTCTCCTGACTGGGATTTTCGATAGGCCGGCGCATCGCCCCACCCCGCGTACGAAGAAGCAGGTGGCGGTTTTGCAGGATCGTCAGATCCTTTCGAATAGTAACTTCCGAAATACCTGTTTGGCGACTCAGTTCGGTAACTTGCACTTCTTCAGTCTGTTCCAGCAGACGAAGAATGAGTGCGCGGCGTTCTTTTGCGGATGATGAATTCATGGTTCTGTTGATTTTGGGTGCAAAATTACGAAAAAAAATTGATATAGACAAATAAAAAACGTTTCACTTCGTTTTTTCGAAACATTACGAAAGAGCTTTTGCTTTGTGTTTACTATTGATTTTCTGCACATTAAGCCATACACCTTCGAAACGATATCGTAAAACATTTCAAAACATACTATTTTATTCCAAAAAAAATAGTAATTTTGCAAGCAAAATTGACACAAACGAAGGCCATGAAAAAATTATTTTTTATTCTTTCAGTTACATCTCTGCTCTTCACGGCATGCAGCAGCACGCCTGAAACAGAGAGTGAATCACCGGCAGACAAGATCCTGCTGAAGGATTTTGCACCCGTAGTAGTAAATAATATTCCCAAGACTCATGTTGAGCGTGCTAAGTTTGACATCATCGACATGCATGCCCATGATTACGCTTCTTCGGAAGAGGAGATAAAGCAATGGTGCGAGACGATGGATAAGGTGGGTGTGCTGAACACAGCTATCATGCATTGCTCGTGGATCGGTCGTCCGTTTGAGGAGTTTGTGGAGGCTTATGCGCCGTATAAGGATCATTTCCGTTTCTGGTGCTGCTTTGACTATACGGGCATTGACAGCGATGAGTGGCCTGCGAACGCGATCGCGACCCTGGAACGTTGCAAAGAAATGGGTGCTGTAGGTGTTGGTGAGTTAGGCGATAAGGGCGAAGGTGATACCTACGCTCGTCCGGCAGACGGCAAGGACATTCATATTGATGATCCGCGCGTAAAACCGCTGATCGAGAAGGCCGGAGAACTAAAGATGCCGATCAGCATTCATATTGCCGAACCGTACTGGATGTATCTGCCTATGGATGAGACGAATGACGGACTGGTGAATGCGGTGAACTGGCACGTAGATACGACCAATTGTTATGGTTATGAGAAGCTGATGACAACCTTTGAGAATGCGGTGCGCGAGAACCCGGGCACGATCTTTATTGCTTGTCATTATCTGAATATGACGCACGATCTGCCTCGTCTGGGTGCGCTGCTGGATAAGTATTCTAACCTGTACTTCGATATCTCTGCCCGCGTAGCGGAGTCGGCACACACCCCGCGTGCTACGCGTGAGTTCTTGATTAAATATCAGGACCGTGTACTCTTCGGCACGGATAATGGTATGGATGCCGAGATGTATCAAAACATTTTCCGCGTACTGGAGACCGCCGACGAGCATTTCTACATGCCAGAGTCGGCCTACCACTGGGCATTGTCGGGTTTCGACCTGCCGGAAGAGGTACTCAAGAAACTCTACCACGACAACGCGGAGCGGATACTAACGGAGTATAAATAATCAGAATAATCAGAATAATCAGAGTAATCAGAATAATCCGAGTAATCTGAGTAATCCGATAAATCTATGAAAAAGACTATTATATTTCTCAGCTTGGCGGCGATGATGGTCGCCTGCACACCGAAGCAGGACACCGAGCGGCTTATCTGCGAAGAAGCAGATATGCAGTCGTTTCCGTATAGCGAACATGGATTGCGCGTCGTGAAACACCAGACGGTGACGCCCGTGGAAGGCATGGATGGCCTGGAGGTGATCGAGACGTACTTTGTAAACGAAGGAAAGCCGGTGACCGTGAAGGCTTATGAGCTTTGCCGCACTTCGATAAAACCGCAAGATACGGTCGTTTGGTCACTGCAGCCGACCAGTTCGAATGCCCGTCTGGATTGGGTATTGCCCGTAACGGAAGGTTTCCAAAAAGAGAACTACCTCGGTATGAACAACTCCGATTACGGAGGAGGTATTCCGTTGGTGGATCTCTGGCAGCGTGATGGCGGAGAGGCGATCGGTCTGTTCGAGCCGGTGCTGAAGATGATCTCCATGCCGGTGGAGTGGAAGCGGTATGACAATAAGGTGACCATGGCGCTGCATTATGACTTGCCGGAGCCCGTAGAACTGGCTACAGGCGATACGTTGCATTGCTTCAAGGCGTTTCGTTTGACGCATAAGGGTGACTATTTCAATGCTTTACGTACGTTCTCGGAGTATATGCAGGCTCACGAGGGCGTAGAGATGAAGCCGTCAGAACCGGAGGCATTTGAACCGGTATGGTGCGCTTGGGGCTACGGACGTCCGTTTAAGATGAACATGGTGCTGGGTACGTTGGATAAGGTGGCAGAACTCGGCTTCAAATGGGTGGATGTAGATGACGGTTATCAGATTGCCGAAGGCGACTGGAATACCAACGAACTCTTCCCCGGAGGCGATGCCGATATGCGTCATATCACCGACGAGATCCATAAACGCGGCATGAAAGCCAAGCTCTGGTGGGCACCATTGGCAGCTGATCCGGACACCAAACTGGTAAAAGAGCACCCGGAGATGCTGCTGCTAACCGATGAGTGGGCACACGAATATATCACATGGTGGGATAGCTGGTATCTCTCGCCGGTGAATCCGGCCGTAGATGCCTATACAACGGACTTACTGAAGATGTTCCTGCAGACCTGGAATTTCGACGGTCTGAAGATAGACGGTCAGCATCTGAATTGCTGTCTGCCGGATTATAACGAGCACACCGGATTGAATAGTGCCTGGGAAGCACCGGAACAGATGCCGACGTATTTTGGTAAGGTATATGATCAGGCACGCGCGTTGAAGCCCGATGCAGTCATTCAGGTTTGTCCTTGCGGTTGTGCGGTGAATTATTTCCTCGTTCCGCAAATCAACCAGGCGGTTGCATCCGACCCGATGAGTTCGCGCCAGGTGCGCATGAAGCGCAAAGCCTATGCCGCTATGGCTCCGGGACTGGCCTATTACGGCGACCATATTGAGCTCACCGATGGCGGCAATGATTATGCGACCCAGATCGGTACGGGTTCGGTCATTGGTACCAAGTTCACCTATCCGGAAGATAACCCGGATTGGAAGGAGGGACCGTTCAAGTTGACGCCCGAGAAAGAAGCGTTGCTACGGAAATGGATGAAGATCTACAAGGAGCACAACCTGGCGCGTGGCGAGTATTTGAACCTATACACTTGGGGATACGACTATCCCGAGGCACACGTTATCCGCCAAAACGGCGCATTGTATTATGCCTTCTATGCCGATACGTTTGAGGGAACACTCGAACTGCGCGGGCTGGACAAAGACAAGCAATATACGGCCGTAGAATATACGGCAGACACACCGCGCGAGTTCATCGTGGATGGCGCGAATCCGCAGATAGAGGCCAAGTTTGAGAAGAATTACCTGATACAATTAACCCCAAATAAATAATTCCATGAAAAGAATCCAAACAATCTTTTTATGCCTGGTCATGAGTATAGCCGCCATGGCGGATATTCATGTAAGAGGAACGGTTGTTGATGCCGACGGTGCTGAACCGCTGATCGGTGTGAGCATTCTCGTTAAGGGAACTACGGTAGGTACTGTGACCGATATTGACGGTCAGTTTGAGATTACCGTGCCCGACAAAGCGACACTACAGCTCTCCTACATCGGCTACAAGACCATCGAACTGCGTGCGATAGAACACATGCAGATCATTATGGAATCGGATGCCCAGCAACTGCAAGAAGTTGTAGCGCTCGGTTATTCGGCTGTGAAGAAGGCAGAACTAAGTTCGGCCGTAGTAACGGTATCGGCCGAGCAGTTGACCGACGTTACCTCATCCGATGTAGGTAACATGCTACAGGGTAAGGTAGCCGGTGTACAAGTAACCAATGCAGGCGGTCAGCCGGGTGATGCGGCTCAGATACGCATTCGTGGTACAGGTTCGATCACCGCATCCTCTTCTCCAGTATACGTAGTAGACGGAGTGATGGGTGGTACGTTCAACCCGAACGATGTTGAGACGATCTCCGTACTGAAGGATGCCGGTTCGACGGGTATCTACGGTGCTGCCGCAGCCGGTGGTGTCATCGTTGTGACCACTAAGTCCGGTAAAAAAGGCGATAAGATCAGCGTAGACCTCAAGGGTACGGTCGGTGGCAAACAGGCCTTGTTTGGTAACTACCGCATGATGGACTCTGAGGAGTTGTACAATTATCACAAGACGCTCTTCAAGCCGTCGACGTTTGCAGCCATTCGCCCGAAATCGCTGCTAGACCAAGACTGGAACTGGCAAAACGAGTTCTTCAAGACCGGTGTTATCCAGAATTATAACGTTGCAGTCAGAGGTGGTTCGGAACATGTGGGCTATTTCGCTTCGCTGGACTACTACGGCGAGCAAGGTACGCTGATGGGTACCGGCATGCAGAAAGTCAGTGGACACGCGTCTATCAAAGCCGACCTTGCCAAATGGCTGGATATGAACGTAAAGATGGACTTCTCCAAATCCACCGTTACGTACACGCCCTCATGGATGATGCTCGACGATGCGTTCAACAAGATGCCTTGGGACTGTCCGTACGTACTGGATGCCAGTGGCAATCCGACCTCGGAGTATATCTATATGGACGAGAGCCGTACGCGTTCCGACAACGGTGGCGACTGGTACAGTCTGTCGTACTGGAACTCGCTGCACTCTGCGAAGTACAACTACGCCAAGTCGAACAACTTTGATTTCTCGGGTGTACTGCAGCTGAATGTCCACTTCACGGATTGGTTGCATTTCACCACCACCAACACCTTCAGCACAGGTTATTCCAAAGGTTCGGAATATACCGACCCGCGCACCTATGACGCTACCTATAAGAAAGGCTATATGTGCGAGGGTATTGGACTCAACCGTTCCTTCGGTACCACCAACCTGCTCAAGGGTAGTTACCAATGGGGAGCACATAGCTTCAATGCGATGCTCGGTTTCGAATACGGTGTTTGGAAAGCAGAATACACCACTTCTGCCGGTACCGGCATGCCGAATGGCATTGACGCGCTGAATGCTACCGTACCCTACTCCGTTGCCGGATACGAGGTGCCGGGTGCATCGTGGTCGGCTTTTGTACAGGCCAGTTACGACTATGGTAAGCGCTATTTTGTGACGGCTACCTATCGCGCTGAGGCCAGTTCGATCTTTGCACCGAGTCATCGCGTAGGCCACTTCCCGTCTGTAGCAGCCAGTTGGTTGATCAGTAACGAAGACTTCATGCGAAGCCAGGATATCGTCAGTTTCCTGAAGTTGCGCGCCAGCTACGGTATCACCGGTAACAACAATATCCCGGCCTACCAATACCTGGCTACCTATACGCTCAACAACCTGTATCAGAACAGCGTTTCCGCTACTTCGAGCCGTCTGGCCAGTCCGGATTTGCGTTGGGAAACTGCATACATGGCAGCCGTGGGTATCGACCTGACATTCATCAAACGTATCGATATGTCGATCGATCTCTACCAGACCGACAACACCGACCTGTTACTGGACGTACCTGTAGCACCAGCTACCGGTTTCTTTAAGGTAACACAGAATGCCGGTTCGGTTCGCAACCGTGGTATTGAGTATCGTATCGATGCCAATGTGATCAACCAGGGCAAGTGGCGCTGGGATGTCGGATTCAATATCGGCTTCAACCAGAACCGCGTGACCAAGACGCCGGACGGAAAGCCATTCTTGCAGACCTCGATTGATGTGAGTCAACAGGTGAAAGAAGGACAGGATATCTACTCCTGGTATATGAAGGAGTGGGCCGGTGTAGACCCTGCTAACGGTGACCCGCTGTGGTATGTAGTGGACAAGGACGGTAACTACGTACTGGATGCAGCCGGCAACAAGACAACTACCAATGATTACAACGCCACCTATGCACGCGTTGTAGGTACGGCCAGCCCGATGTTCTCCGGCGGTTTGAACACCCAACTCAGTTGGAACGGTATCTTCCTGCATGTGAATACCAACTTCACCTACGGCAATATGATCTACAACAAGACCCGTGAGGTGACCGATGCCGACGGTGCGTATACGGATGCCAACCAGATGTCGCTCATCCATTCTGCTCAGGGCTGGACCCGTTGGCAGAAGCCGGGCGATGTTGCCACCCACCCGAAAGCCGTCAGTGCTAACGACTCCCACTCGAATGCCGTTTCGTCGCGTTACCTGGAGGACGGTAGTTTCTTCCGTCTCCGTAACATCACGCTCGGTTACGACTTCCCGCTGGCGCTGATTAAGAAGGCACACATGACCAAATGCCGCATCTACTTCACGGCAGACAACCTCTGGACTGCCACCAAGTTCTCCGGCATGGACCCCGAAATCAACATGGTTTCCGGCTCAAACACACTGGCAGGATTGTACAACTCCAACTACCCCGTGGGACGCACTTTCCAAGGCGGACTGGAGATATCATTCTAAAATGAAAGGTAAAAAATGAAAGGAGTTAAGATTATGAAAGCAAAATCTTTATATTTACTTGTAGTACTCGGAATGATACTCGGTTTCAGTAGTTGCAATCTGGATTACTATCCGTCCGACGAGCAAAGTAGTGATGTGCTTATTCAGGAGTCAAGCGCCACCATTATGGACGGTTGCTACTCCCTGCTCAAAGACGAGGTAGAGTATCTGGGTTGGCCCAGCGGTAACACTTTCTGTCGTCATTATTTCCAGATGGCGGAGTTTCCGGCTGATAACATCTGTCTCTCCGGTAAGACGACAGACCCTTTGTTCCAGGCCACGACGTATACGATGACCGACAACCTGCAGAATGTAGGTACACTGTGGATGCTCGGCTATAAGATCATCTACATGACCAATACGCTTATCGAGTCGCTGGACGAGAACAAGTCGGAGGACAAACAGATCTTAGGCGAAGCCTACTTCATGCGTGCGCTGATGCATCTCAACATGGTAACCCTATACGCCAAACCTTATTCCTTTGGTCGCAGCGAGAAGGGTGTGCCCCTGGTAACAGCCTCGCAGGCAAAGGATATTAAGCGTAACACGGTAGGCGAAGTATATGACCAAATCGTAGCGGACTTACAGAAGGCTTCCAAGTTGATGGGTAACTCACGCGGCAACGCAGGATACGCATCTCGTGACGCAGCCATGGGTCTTCTCTCGCGTGTGTATCTCTATATGGAGAACTATGACGAGTGTATCAACACCGTTAATGAAATGCTCGACGGCGCTGACCCGGCAGGCAAACTGGATGCTAACCTTGCCACCTATTTTGCGAATGCCAAGACCTCCAAGGAGACGCTTTTCTGCATCGCACATGAGATGAACGAAGACAAAGGTCAGGCTTCTATCGGTTCGATGTTCAACGGCGATGGCGGTGGCTGGGGAGAGATATACCCCTCTGCTACACTGATGAACCTCTATGAGCGTTATCCGATGGATATTCGCTATACGGCATTTATCAAGCCGCAGTACAACAAGAGCACAGAGCCGAGTGCCACCAAGAAGGTGTATATTCCCAACGGCACAGCCGGATCTGAAGAAAAACGTGACCTGATCAGTTTTGCGGCTACGTATGATGACGTCAACGGCACCTATTCCTTCAAGGATGGAAGCACGACGTATACCGTAGAGAACCGAACCATTCAGGGCGAGTACAACGAGTATCACGTCAATTACAAGGGCGAAGATCTGATGGTACGTATCCAGCCGAGCAATATGTCGGTTCGCAACACCTATCCGAAGTACTTCGTTACCAAATTCGGTTATCAGGACGGCAGTCCTACGCTCAGTTCGCCGGTTGTATGCCGTTGGGCAGAAGTGATTCTCAACCGTGCGGAGGCATATGCACATAAGGGCGAGGACGCCAAAGCGCTGGCGGACGTGAATATCATCCGTACGCGTGCCGGCATTCCTGCCACCGGACTATTCAGCACCTCGGATATGCACGGTTATGCGAATGTGACGGACATCGTGCTGGACGAGCGTCGACTAGAACTCGCCTTCGAGGGACACCGCATGTTTGACGTCTATCGCAACAAACTGAATATGGACCGTCATTATCCAGGCCTGCAGGCATGGAAGACGGTACAATATACCGACCCGCATATTCAATACCCGATTCCGAATGCAGAGTGGACCGTCAGCGGTATTGAACAGAATCCGGGATACTAACCCGTATTAAAAATTCAAAATTAAGAATTAAAATTATAGTATTAACCTTTAAAAAAACACTACAATTATGAAAGCAAATTGGAAAATGGCATTGTTGTGCCTGGCAACCCTCGCTATGGTTGCATGCGAACCGAAGGATCCGACTACTAATCCTACTACCGATCCTACCACCGAACCTACTGATTATGTCAGCCCGATCGACGTAAAGGACAAAACCGTAGCTGATTGGGAAGCTCTCGATCCTGCTAAGGTAGCTGTTGCAACGATTGCTGCCGAACCGTACTGGAGTGGCCTCAAGCAACTCAAGGTATACGCCGACGAGGTATATATCTACTACCTCTTGGAGTACGATCCCGCACAATATACCAGCCATACTTCGGTAGACGTAATGCACGTTTATTTCGACTTGGACAACAGCGATGAGACTGGTGGTTTCTTCGACGAGTTTGCTGATGCTGCAGCCGACATTATGTTGGAAGGTGCGCTCTATGACGATGCAGGTAATGCAATCTCCTACATGCCGACTCCCTATGCATGGAAAGGCAATCAAGGTTCTTCTTTCCTGCCGAGCGAGAGAAACGTAAATGACTGGGAAGCCGATTGGGAACAAGCCGGTAATGCTGTGAAGGGTGAGAGCCAGTTCGTGGGCGACAAGTATATCGAAGGTCGTCTGCTGGTTGACCTGATTCCGGGTACGTTCAACGCAGAGCAATTCGGCATCGGTATCGACCTCCAGCAGAACTGGAATAACATCGGTATGCTTCCACAGTTGGATGCTCAGGGTGATGAGGGCGAGTTTATCGGCCGTACCAACATGCTGAAAGTTACCTTTGACAAGGCCGCTAAATAATTTTAAAAAACAATTGTATGAAAAACAAATATCTTTTACTGGCTCTCGCATCGATTTTGGTGGCATGTACGCCCAAGGATCCGGTGGGGCCGGATAACCCGGATGAACCCGATCCCGCAGGTACTATCTATTTCACCGAGACGGACTCCCTGTTTGCGAATCCGGAGCGCGGCTTCTATATCCAGAAGTACTACGAATCCGATTCTATCGCTGATACCGTAGCGCTTTCTTCCGTTGAAAATGCCAGGACCGGCTCGCAGATCACGCTATTCCTGCACTCCTACTACATGGCGGATTATATCGCAAGTGATATCCCGCAGGAGTACTTAGATCGGTTTGACAAAAACATGAACACCCTTCGTGCAGGTGGCGCCAAGGCCATATTGCGTTTTTCATACAAGCATAGTCAGGGCGTTAAGGCAAAGCCCTGGGATGCTACCCCGGAGTGGGCTATGCGTCATATGGATCAACTGGCTCCATACCTCCAGAAGCACGCAGACGTCATCTATTGCGTCCAGGCGGGCTTTATAGGGGTGTGGGGCGAGTGGTTCTACACCACCAGTTATCCGCAAGATCCTTCTCAGGATGCCGGTTACGCCACACGTTGGCCGGTGGCAGAACATCTCATGGAAGTGGTACCTGCCGACCGACAGATCTGTTTCCGCCAACCGCAGTTTAAGATTCGTTATCTGCGTACCCATGGTATGGCCGTGACGCCGCTGACGGCAGCAGAAGCCTACCAACCTACTATCAAGGCACGCTGGGCCGGACATAACGACTGCTTTGTATCGTCCAGCACAGACGTAGGCACCTACCACAACGACGAGGAACGTGCCTTCTGGGCAGAAGACACCAAATATACCCTCATGGGTGGCGAGACCTGCGGCGAATGCGAGTATTCCAACGGCGAGAATGCCGTCAAGGAAATGGAGAAATACCACTGGTCGTATCTCTGCAATTCGTACCACCCCGACGTACTCGGTTCGTGGATCGTAGACGGTCATCTGGATATCATCAAGCGTCGTCTGGGCTATCGCTTTGCACTGGACAAGGCGTTCTTGACGCAGCAGCCGGAAGCCGGCAAGATGTTCGAAGCAAAACTGACGCTTCATAACTCCGGTTTTGCAGCACCTGCCAACAAACGCGACGTAGAACTGATCTTCGTATCGGTGACCAATCCGTCGGAGACATACATCTATCCACAAACGGATGCAGATCCTCGTTTCTGGCTGCCGGGACAGTCGCATCGCGTAACGCTCGGTTGCACCCTGGATGCCGCTATGCACGGAGAGTACAAATTGTATCTCAACATGCCGGACCCGTACGAGTCGCTGCATAACGACCCGCGCTATAGCATCCGTTTGGCCAACCAGGATATGTGGGAAGAGGCCACGGGTTATAACTATCTCACAACCGTAACTATTGAATAATATGAAAGATAAACTTTGGTTACTATTTATCCTCATCACCGTCTTTACGTGGGGTGTTTGGGGAGCATTCTCCGGCTATCAGATCCAGAATGGTATTCCGGACACCGTTGTATATATCCTCTGGGCTCTTTCGATGATTCCGTGCGCCATCGTGGCACTCATCATCAATCGGGGCAAGTTCCTGCATGATGCGAAGTCCGCCTTGCTCGGGTGCACCGTCGGACTGCTCGGCGCTGGTGGACAACTCGTGCTGTTCAAGGCCCTGACGCTCGGCCCAAGTTATATCATCTATCCCTTTATCTCGATGTCTCCGGTTATCGTGATTACCCTGGCTGCTATTTTCCTCAAGGAAAAAGCTACTCGTTGGCAAGTGGCCGGTATCGCCGTAGCCCTTGTAGCTATTCTGCTGCTCTCGATGGAAACAGGACAGGAGGGTAGTCCCGTCAGCGGATGGCTGTGGATCGTACTGGCTGTGCTGGTGCTCTTTGCCTGGGGTATTCAGGGCTTCTTCATGAAGTTCGCCAACAATACGATGGACGCCGAGTCGATCTTCTGCTGGATGGCACTCAGCGGACTGGTACTCATCCCTGTAGCTTGGTATATGAGCCCGGATGCACCTGCCTTCTTTGCACAAGCAGACATCACCGGCACCTGCTTTGGATGCTTCGGTATCCAGATCCTCAACTCGATCGGTGCCCTCACGCTCGTCTACGCGTATCGCTACGGCAAGGCCGTCATCGTTTCACCGATGGAGGGTCTGTCGCCGATGGTAACGGTGCTGCTATCGCTCATCATCCTCAGCGTCATCCCTAACCCGCTGCAAATCGCAGGTATCTGCTGCGCCGCATTCGCTATGTACGCGCTTTCGAAATGAAAGGTGAAAGGTAAAAACGGAAAGGATTTTTAAGTAAAATCTATAGATTATGAAAAAACTATTCTTTATTTTAGCCTTGTGTGCGGCGGCCACACTCAATGCGGCCGTTGTAGATCTCGACCTGAGCAAGGCGCAAGCCACCTCGTCTTCCGGTTCGGCTACGCTGGCTTATGACGAAGCCACCGGTGAGTTGACCGTCAATTGGATCGTTAATACCGACTGGGAAGTGACGGGTGTATATATCCCGCTCCGCAGTCTCACGGGTGTTGACAGTCTCCAGTTTGAGTTCCAGGGGAATGGTGCAGACGTAGATTTCCTGCATTACTTTGTGGACGAACAGGGCAGTTATTGGTGGAATCCCGAGGGTTGGTTTAACTTGTCATCTACCGAATGGCAATCTGCTACGTTCGCTCCGAACACTGCTTTGTGGAGCACACCTTCGTATGCCTACGGTGCCTCGCCCATTTTGGGTCTCAACTTCGTAGCTAATCCCTCCGAACCGGCCTCCGGCACCTTCAAGTTGCGTAATGTTCGTCTCATCACCTCCGGAGAGAATCCGGATCCCAATCCGGAAGGCCACTCCCTGCCTTTGACCTATAAGGGCGAGGTGCTGCCTATCAATACCGACTTTACCCGCACTATGAGCGGACAGATCGGTCGTAACATCGGTATTCCGGAGGTTTCCGGTATCGCATGTTCGCGCGTCACTCCCGGATACATCTGGATGCAGAGCGACGAGACGGATGCCAACACCAATCCGTTCATCATCGCTACCGATGAGACCGGCACTATATTGGCAGCCAAGGTCAGCTTCGACCATGTGTACCGCTGGGACTGGGAAGATATGTGTGGCGGTGTGTACAACAACACCAACTATCTGTTTATCGGCGGCTTCGGTGACAACAATCATACCGACGGTGAGTATTGCATCATCTATTTCGAGGAACCGGCTATCAACCCCGCTAACCCGAATATATCGGTTCAGGCCCACCGCATCAAGTTTGCGTACCCGGACGGTCAGAAGCACAACTGCGAATCGCTCATGTATGACAATATCGACCAGGTATTGTATATCGTCACCAAGGTATACGATAATGTCAACCAGGTCTTCAGTCTGCCCTTCCGTCTCGACTACGGCGATACCCAGCAAACCCTCACCTATGTGTGCGATCTGGGTGTGATCACCGATATAGGGGAAGGCGAGTATAGCGGTGCTACACATCGCTATAAAGGTTTCCACCTGGCTACCGCAGCAGATATCTCGCCCAACGGCAAGTATATCCTCATCAAGAACCACAACAACTACGTGGCTATCTATTCCTGGGTTCTTTATTGGGAGCGCCAGAATGGTGAGAGCATCGCCCAGACCCTCAAAAATCGCCAACCGCAAGTCATCGACTGCTACGAGTACGAGTGGCAAGGCGAGGCGATTGCCTGGAAAGACAACACCACCTTCTATACCACCTCCGACTCCGACATCGACAGCGAACCGCCTATCTATAAGTACGTTCGCGAGGAGCCTCAGGGTGTAGAGCAGGTGAACCTCTCCACGGAGACTGCCACCAAAGTGCTGATTGGCAACCAACTGTACATCCGTTGCAAGGACGGCTTGTTTACCATCGACGGAATAAAAGTACAGTGATTACCACCACAGCTATCGTACTACAGTTACGTCCCTACTCCGACCGGGCACGGATGCTACGCGTGTACACACGCGCAAGCGGGTGTGCTACCTATATAGTATATGGTGTAGGGAGTCGCAAGAAGGGAGCGGGCATCTACAGCCCGCTCTCCCTTGTGGAATTGAGTATACGCGAAGGTCGCGGAGGTGGTCTTGGTACGGTCGAGCATGCATCACTCATCTATACGCCGCAGCGCATACCTACTGATATTCGTCGCCAAACGGTGGCTATGTTCCTGAGCGAACTGCTCTCCCATACGCTCTACCAACCTATGCAGGACGAACCGCTCTTCGACTACCTGATGACCGTCATCACGGATCTGGATCATTGCGAGGATCCCGAAAACGTCCATCTGCGCACGATGCAGGGGCTGGCGGAACGACTCGGATTCGCCATTGATGAAGAAACCTATCCCCGGCTCACGGCTGTGCCATCCTCCAGAGCAGAGCGCCAGGAACAACTACGCCAGTTATGCACCTACTATGCCGACCATGTAGATGGTTGGCAAGAGATGAAATCGCTGGATATTCTTACCGAAATTTTCGATTAATGCGTGACGATACATTCGTCGTATAAGGCACCTGTCGCGAGTTGATAGGTGCATAGATGTAGCGTATCATGATAGAGGGTGATACGCTCATAGTATTGGTCTGTCCGTCCCTGACGCTGATGATAGTGGCGGAATTTCGGTTCATGCTCCGTTGTACAGGTCGTTGTGGCCACGAAGGGCAGTTGACGGGCATATTGATGATCATGCCCCGAGAAGACCAAGTCGGCATTTCTTAGGGGCGTCAGACATGCTAGATAGACACCTACATTCGCCCGTCCACGCGTAGCACTGTAGACCGGATGATGCATCATGACCACCGTATAGCGGTCGCCGGCATCCTGCAGCACCTGCATCAACCACACATTCAGGCGCGTATAGTCGCGCAGCAGGCGCAAGCGCTGAGTATCTATCACGATAAAGCGCAGTCCGCGGAAATCGACATAATAGGTTGTTCCTTCCAAGCCTACCGGTCCGTTCTCGGGGTGGCGGAACATGCCGGCCCATACTGGCGATAAGGAACGGCGTAGATCCTTACGGTACTCATGATTACCCGGGCAGGTCAGCACCGGAATAGAATCCAGACGCGTACCCCGAAGTTCGTGGTATAATTGCTGCTCGTAATACGTATAGCCGCGCTCGAGCCAGTCACCCAACTGGGCGTAGCAGTCTACATGCGGCAATCTGGTCGCCAGCGTATCGTAGTCGGCATGCTTCAAGCTGCTATGCACATCCCCTAGCAGCAGTATATCCAGTGTATCCGGATACAAGGTATCCTGCCAGCACTTGTCCTGATACGCGAATCCCGGCACGCTATCGTCGCCGAAGCAATGAAAGCGATACGTGATCCGTTCCCCTTTCCATTCGGGTTCCTCCGGCATACCAAACCAGGCCTGCCAGCGGAGGGCGCAAATCGTTGCGCCTCCCGCTAGCAGAACCATCAGAATGGTGATCCAGACGTATTTACGAACGCGACTCATTTAGAAAGGCAGATCGGTCGTATTGTCGTCTACAGTCGGATCAAAGGGTTGCGGTGCATCCTGTACGGGAGCCTCGGTCGGTTGAGCTGCCGGAGCCGCAGGAGCAGCCTGCGGTGCAGCAGCATCGGCTGCCGCAACTTCGGGAGTGGCAATACCCTGCTGTACGCGCCAAGCACGTACCGAGGTGTACCAACGACCGTTGAACTCACGACTCTCGATATCAAACGATACGGTTACCAGGTCGTCAAGTTGGCAAGCGTTCTCCTTGATACGTTGCTCTCCAAAGACCTCAAAGCAGACCTTACGAGGGAATTGCTCCTGGGTCTCTAGTACGTACGATTGCGACTGCCAGGGGTTACCACTATTTTTCGCTACACCCGTCTGAAGGGGTAGCACTTGAATAATCTTACCGGATATTTCCATCAATTCGTAATTTTTAATTTTTAATTTTTAATTAGCCTTTAGCCACTAACCATTAGCCTTTAATCGCAGCTACGCCCGGCAGTACCTTACCCTCGATAGCCTCGAGCAGTGCACCACCACCGGTAGAAATATACGAAACCTTGTCAGCCAGGCCGAACTTGTTGACGCATGCTACCGAGTCACCACCGCCGATGAGCGAGAATGCACCATTGGCCGTAGCCTCAGCGATCGCATTACCGATGGCGCGGCTACCGTCGCAGAAGTTATCAAACTCGAACACACCTGCAGGACCGTTCCAGAGGATGGTCTTGGCGTCACGGATAGCGGCTGCAAATTTCTTCTGGGCCTCAGGACCTGCATCCAGTCCTTCCCAACCCTCGGGAATCGCATTAGCGGGGCAAACCTGCTGCTTGGCATCGTTGCTGAACGAGTCTGCACAGATAGCATCCGGAGCCAGCACAAGTTCTACGCCGTTCTTCTTAGCCAATTCCTCTACGCCCAGCGCTACATCCAGTTTATCGAGCTCTACGATCGAGTTACCAATCTCGCCGCCGTGTGCCTTAGCGAAGGTATAGGTCATACCACCGCAGAGGATGAGTTTATCTACCTTGCCCAGCAGGTTCTCGATGATACCGATCTTCGAGCTCACCTTCGAACCACCCATGATGGCTACGAACGGACGCTTGATGTCACCCAGTACAGCATCTACTGCTGCTACCTCTTTCTCCATGAGGAAGCCGAGCATCTTGTTGTCCGCATCGAAGTAATCGGCAATGACAGCCGTCGAAGCATGCTTACGGTGTGCGGTACCGAAGGCATCCATCACATAGCAGTCTGCATAGCTGGCCAGAGTCTTTGCAAACTCTTTCTGGCGAGCTTTCATCTCCTTCTTAGCTTCCTCGTAAGCGGGATCTTCTTTATCAATACCTACGGGCTTGCCTTCCTCCTCAGGATAGAAACGCAGGTTCTCGAGCAGTAGCACCTCACCCGGCTTCAACTCAGCAGCCTGAGCCTGTGCCTTCGCGCAGTCTTCAGCGAACTGTACCGGACGACCCAGCGCAGCTGCTACGGCTTCCTTGATCTGACCGAGGCTGAACTTAGCCTGTACTTTACCTTTCGGCTTACCCATATGGCTCATGATGATGAGCGCACCACCCTCATCGAGGATATGCTTCAGGGTAGGCAGCGCACCGCGGATACGGGTATCATCGGTGATCTTACCGTTCTCGTCCAGTGGTACATTGAAGTCCACACGTACAATCGCCTTCTTGCCGGCGAATTTGTAATCTTTGATAGTCATAATTGTAGTATTTTAGTTTGTTAATTGTTGTCGTTATTACCAATCTATCGAATTCAATCGGCCTCGATACACGTCGCTATAGGTCGTTGTGCGATCCTGTCCGCCGAAGAGGTATATATTGTTATCACGCACGATAGCAGTCTGTTTCTGGCGCGCTTGATAGACTTCGGGCAACTGGTTCTTGGCCGTGTCGGCTGCCACCCAACTCAGTCCCTCGTCCTCCGAGATCAGAATATCGCGTCCGAAATAACTCATCTCGCTATCCACACCGCCGAAGAGCATCAGCCGGTCGTTGTACCAGATAACGCTGATACCCGTAAGGCTGGTGAACGCAGGTCGGTCGATCGAGAACTCGCTCAGGCGGTAACCGCCATGCTGATGAATATGTTCGGAATACTCGAGGTTCCAACGCGTATTGAGCGACTGACCGTTCTCAGCAAAACCACCGATGATCATCGCCCGGGCACGCTCGCTGGCACTATGGAAGCATACGGCTGCAAAGTCGCTTATCGGGAAGTCGCCATCCGGACGGAGACCCGTCAACGAGAGCGAAGGCACAGCGTCCGCTGGACGGATCGTGGCCAACTCCGCACCGCCATTATCTACGAGCACCCATACCAGTTCGTTCCAGTAGAGCAGCATCGTCTTCATCTCCATCGGCATGGTTTGTGCCGTCCAGTTCTTGGCATCCGTAGAGCAGTAGAGTGTGGTGCCGTCGGCGTAGTAGAGTTTCGAGCCGTCAGATACAATCTGACGTACGCGGCACGCCGAAGGCAGTCCGGTCGGTTCACCCAGCGCCGTCCATGTAGCGCCATCCGGTGAGCGATAGGCGGTATTCTGAAAACCGTTATTCGCCATCATCACAAACTGCCCACCAAGTTCTACAACACGCTGTTCGCTCTCATCCGCCGCATAGATACCGCTATTGAGGCATATCCACGAGTACAAGTCCGGATCTGCCTGGTGTACCGTAGGACGTATCTCATACACTTTCACGGTCTTCCCGTCCGATGAAGTGAGCGTCAGATAGATCGGCAGTTTGGAGAAGTCCAGGGTGTCTGTTCCGGAGAGCACCAGGGTGGTATCGGGGGTTTGCAGACGGGCTGTACCTACCGCCACCTTGAACGTGAACTTCGGCACAACGCGCTCAAGCGAAGTGCCGTAGCGGATCGAATCCTTGTTATACACCAGACCCGTATCGATACGATCCTCCACTGTGAACACCGCCTCAGCCAGTCCCGGCATCGAGTCATTGGAGGCAAATGAGAAAGCCGTCAATTGGGCAACAGAGGACGTAGATGTCGTCACCGTCGTTCCGGTCTCGCAAGCCGTCATCAGCACCATCACCGCCAGCCACAACAGGCCCAAACGGCACTTTTTTGCACTATTATGTACCAAAATATGCATTATTTCACAAAAATTTCAATTTTCTGTTTTCTGTTTTCAAATATTTTTTGTATCTTTGCAGCCCAAATTCAAAAAATCTATGCTGTTTGAAGGATACATCCATGATTTTCGCGCTTGGCTTCCCTGGAACCGTGAGGACCGGGAGAAGCGTGCTTTGCGTGCTATTGTTGAGCAACGTCGTCGCGTCATGAGCGCCGAGGACGTTCGCAAAGGCTCTAAGGCCATCGTAGCTCAGATCGAGGCTTCTCCTCGTTTCCAGCAGGCCAAAGTCGTTATGCTCTATTACCCTGTGCACAACGAGGTAGACCTGCGTCCGCTGCTCGAAAAGTACTACAAGCAAAAGATCATGTTGCTGCCCGTCACCCATCGCCATTATATGGAGGTGCGTCCGTACGACGGCGAGGATATGATGCGCCGCGGTCATCTGGGCGTTCCCGAACCGCAGACGGAGACCTATCACGGGCATATCGATATGATCTTTGTGCCGGGCGTCGTCTTTGACCATCATCGCAACCGTATGGGTCGCGGAGGCGGCTACTACGATAAGTTCCTGCGTCGCCACCAGGGCGCGTTCCACGTGGGTGTCTGCTACGACTTCCAACTCAAGAACAAGACCATCCCCCACACGCTGCTCGATCGCAAGATGGACCGCATCATCACGCCCTCTCGCAAGATCAGTCACTAAATCCTTACCAGAGCGTCTGCTCGCGCGCCCGCTGGCGCTTGAGCTCGAGGTCGGTCAGCGCCGACAACTCTTTCTCGCCCTTACGGTAGTAATAGATCACGCCGTACTCTTGGCATCGGCACATCCGCTCGTAAGGTAACAGGTCACGGAAGTGAGCTTCCACCTCATCCCAGATCCTTAGGATCAGTTCGTCCGCATCCTTGCGGAAGCCTTCTAGGTCTCCCTGCACGCGAATCGTGTTCTGCTTGTGGAGCGTATGGTTTACCTGATGCTCCTTAAATATGTCATAGTACACTTGCACCTTCGTGATCGGCGGGTTATATATCGCAAATCCACCCATCGAGGTGCGTTTTTTCTCTCCATCAATGATGCGTTGTCCCCACTCCAGAATATCGTTCTCTGTCGTCAGGTCGGGCACTACGCGGTTCTCCAGGTCCAGTCCGTACAGCGCAATCTGCTCTTTCTTAATCTCGCCACGGATAATAGCCAGGTTCAGCACCTGGATAAAATGGGAGATATACATACGTGCATTCTGCACGATATGACGGTACTTCTTATTGGCCGTAACCTTCGAGCGATAGTTGTCACGGTACTGCGTAACCATGGTCTCGAAGTGCATCAATTCGCGTTGCGCATCATTTAGCGTACGATACGAGAGCGCCTGGTTGCTATAATCCGCGTCAGCTGCACGACGAACGGCAGTTTGCAGGGCATACAATCGCGCCTGGTCGGTATTGGGTAAGCGGCGATAAGGCATTTTCTATTTACGATTTAACGATTTACGATGTACGATTTTCTAATTTATTAGCCAGTTGACGCAGGAAGTCCGTGGCTTCGTTCTGCGGTAGTGTATCCAGCAACCCCAGGGCTTCGGCGGTATGCTGCGCAATGGCTTGTTCGGCTATGCCGCGCACACCTATTTCATCATATAGCGCCGTCATGCCGGCTATCTTCTCCTTGCCCGGTGCATGCTTTAGCCATTCGGCCAGTCTTGTCCGTTGCACCTCGTCGGCACGGTCACGCGCCGTAAGCAACAAATAGGTCTTCTTATTGCAACAGATATCCCCACCGATGGCTTTGCCAAAGGTTTTTGGATCACCATAAACGTCCAGCAGGTCATCCTGGATCTGGAACGCCAGCCCCAAATGGATGCCACAGTCATAAATCGCCTGTTGGGCCTCGTCCGGCGCACCGGCGATATACGCTCCCGTACGCAACGCATTGGCCAGCAGCACCGAAGTCTTGAGCCGTATCATCTCGATATATTCCTCCAGGCGCACATCCTCGCGCTGCTCAAAATCTACATCGTATTGCTGCCCCTCGCATATCTCCGTTGCCATCTCATTGAACCACCGCAAGGTCTTGTGCAACTTGTCTGCCGGCACCTGCGAGAGCAACCGATACGCCTCTATCATCATCTGGTCGCCCGAGAGAATAGAGGTATTCTCGTTCCATCGCACATGCACCGTCTCGCGGCCGCGACGCACTTCAGCATGGTCCATCACATCGTCGTGGAGCAGCGTGAAGTTATGAAACACCTCCAGCGCCAAGGCAGCAGGCAGCGCGTCTTCTTCCCTTCCGCCGAACATACGGCAGGCCGTCAGCGCCAACTGCGGACGCAGTCGCTTCCCTCCTGCACGCAACGTGTAGGCAATCGGCGCATACAGTCCCTGCGGCTCCTTGCTCCAATCCAGCGATGCTATGGCACTATGGATATCCACCATCAATTTTTAATTTTTAATTTTTAATTCGAAAACGCGTTTTCGATGATATCCTCCATGACATCTTTGATATCCAATCCTGCGGCACGAACCTGCTGCGGGATGAAACTCGTCGGCGTCATGCCCGGCGTGGTATTCACCTCCAACAGCATCGGCACAATCTCGCCTTCCACCTTCTGGTCGCGTAAGCCTATCAGTATCCAGTCCACACGGATGATACCGTTCGCACCGATAATATCGTATATGCGAAGTGTCATCTCTTGCACCTTGTCGCGCACCTCGTCCGGGATACGCGCCGGAGTGATCTCGTCCACCTGCCCCTTGTACTTGGCATCGTAATCAAAGAACTCGTTCTTGGTCACTACCTCCGTTACAGGGAAGGCTACGGCTTTATCCTTGGTCTTATACACGCCGCAAGTTATCTCCGTACCGCGCATATAGCCCTCACATATTACCTCATCGCCCTCCTTGAAGGCCGCCTCGATTGCGGGCAGGATCTGGTCCGGTGTCTTCACTTTCGTACAACCGAAACTGCTACCGCCTACATTGCTCTTAATAAAGCAAGGGAATCCCAACTCATTGGCAATTTCGGCTTTTAGCTTTTTGCCATTAGCCTTTAGCCATTCTGCCTTGCGCAGCAGTATGCTCGGCGCAATCTTAAAGCCGAAGCCCGACAGGTAGTGGTTGCAAGCGTATTTGTTAAACGTCAGCGCAGCAGCCAGCACGCCACAACAGCTGTAAGGGATACGAAGCATGTCCAGATAGCCTTGCAGCAGACCATTCTCGCCCGGCGTACCGTGAATCGTGATATACGCAAAGTCGAAGCTGTGCTTTACGCCCCCGCGCGTAAAAGAAAAATCATTCTTATCGATCGCGCATCCATCCTCGGTATGCCAGTCTTTTCCAGAGAAAACCACGATTGTTGTATCGTATTTCTCCGCATCGATAAATGTCTTCAATCCGGCCGCGGAACGCAGGCTCACCTCGTGCTCCGAACTGTCTCCGCCGGCAATAATTGCGATATGTTTTTTGTCTTGCATTGTTATAAAGCCTAAAATCGGCTGCAAAATTACAAAAAAAATCTCACATACGCAATAGTTTGATAAAAAAAGTATTTTTTATGCCGTCAATAACGCCCCATTTTCGAATGCTCACCGTAGGATAACCGTAAGATACCCGTAAGATAACCGTAGGATAAAGCCAATTTCTCACACAAATCATGCTTATACTATATATATACATAGTATATATATACTTTTATTCGAATACCAGGTAGGGAGAAAGTCCATCTATCAATTCCGGCGACAATTGTGGCAACGAACGGAGATCATCCAGAGACAACAGGCGCACTTTGTTGCGACGGAGTTCATAGATAGCCTTGGCCTGCTCGAAACGCAGATAAGGATGATGCGAGAGCGTAGAGACCGCACAGCGGTTGACATTGATTCTGCGAATAAGCGTAGTATCTACCGTGAAGCGCTCAACAACGGTATCCAGCATTGCATGGTCGATATGCTCGATTTCATACAGTTGGCGCGTCGAATAGTAACCACCCAGTTGCTCGCGGTATCGCACCATCTGCACCGCCGTCCAGCGACCGATACCCCGCAGCAGTTGCAGTTCGGCCGTATCGGCCGTATTAAGTTCGAGCACCGTATCGCGCTTCTGAGAAACATAACGCGGCAAGGTATCTCGACGCAAGGTGTCGCGCTCGATGGAATCGGGCAAATCGATATATGGTGCCATCTTCCGATACTGCTCTTCGCTAAGCCCGTACAACCGACGCATATCGCTGCGCTTACGAAAACGGCCTCCGGCACGGCGATAATGGATCAGATTGCTCGCCTGCCAGGGCTTCAGCCCCTGCTCGAGCAGCTCGATGGAATCGGCAAAATTAGGATTAAATCGATGCAGACGAAGTGGTATGGGCGTATGCTTTGGATAACGCGGACGGTTGCGATATATTGTATCGCGATATGAGCGGCTCGGCATAGCGGCTAGCGTATCCGTAGCAGGTAAGTCCGCTAGCGGCCGTTGCGGCACGAGCTGCACAAACGTCACCGTAGCCGCGAGCAGCACGACCACCAGCGCAAGTCCTATCCATTGGCGACGCACTAACATACGCGAGAGCAGATATCACCATCCATAAGGTGCGTGGTCAGCAACTGTCCGGGTTGTATCTCCTCAATGCTGCGCACGACATGTCCGTCCGCGGTCAGCAGGCTATAACCCATGCGGTAGATACGCTCCGGCGAGCAAGCGGCAAGACGCTGCTCGAGCAGTTCGACGCGGTGCCGGCGCAAGAGGATCTGGCGTTGAGCCGTCTGGCACAACCGCCGCAACAAGTCATCGATACGTTGCAAGTGGGTGTCCATGCGTTGGATCAGCCATGCCGCCACGGCCGTGGGCGTCTTGAGCGACAGGTGGGCTACCAGGTCCAGCACACTCACATCGCGCGTATGACCAATGCCCGTCACGACCGGCAGGGGGAATTGGGCACAATGTGCACACAAAGCGTAACTGTCAAAACAACTCAAATCGGTTGTTGCACCGCCACCACGGATAATCACGACCGCATCAAAATCTTCCACACGCCCGTAGATAGCATCCAGCGCCGAGAGAATAGACTGCTCGGCATGTTCTCCCTGCATGGTAGCCGGGAAGAGTTCGGTAGAAAAACGGTACGGCGAGTCAGACAACTGATGGCAGAAATCGCCGTATCCAGCGGCCTCTGAAGCCGATATGACCGCCAGGCGGCGCACCAGTGTCGGCAGACTGAGCGTAGACTGCATATCCAGCACACCCTCTTCCGTCAACCGACGTATGGTCTCCTGACGCTGACGCGCCAGGTCGCCCAGCGTATAACGCGGATCGATGTTCACTATCGAAAGACTCAAACCATAGACCGCATGGTACTGCACCTCCACCTCTACCAGCACCTGCATGCCGGCACGAAGCGGCATACCGGTCTCTTGCTCAAAATAGGCACGGAGCATCCCCCATCGCTGTTGCCAGCACGTAGCCCGCATACGAGCGGCCATCAAGCCCCTGTCGGCTTTCTCCACCAGGTCCAG
Organism: Paludibacteraceae bacterium; assembly: GCA_017551025.1. GTDB lineage: Bacteria > Bacteroidota > Bacteroidia > Bacteroidales > Paludibacteraceae > Colicola. The sequence continues at coordinate 32,320 of JAFZNG010000002.1, forward strand.
ATACAAATGACCACCTTTCTCGCTGAGCGAGGCTATCTCAGCCTGCACCGGATAAGTTTCTGGCAGACATTCCATCAGGGCATCCTCGATGAGGGCCGATAGTTCTGAAAGGGTGTATGTTTTCATTTTGGTGTATGGTGTATTAAATAGTTATATATAAATAGCCAAACAAACTCAAACAGGCAGCGGCACCGGCGGCATACCACGGACTGCGGCGGAGCGTCAGTGCGCCAAAAGCAATCGCACCGTACAGCAGTCCTATCATCGGCGGCGTAATACGCACAGCCGTCACCGCACCCGGCAAGCTATCGATCCAACCCACGGAGGTATTCATCAGCCATACGACCTTATCGGTTAGCCATACGACACCCGTTCCTATCACCGGCACGGTTCCCAATATCAGACTCGCCAGTCCTCCTACCACGGCTAACCACGCCAAAGGTAGCACCAGCAGACTGGCCAGGAGGAAATAGTTGCTGCAATACCCGAAGTAAAACGTCGTCAGCGGCATCGTTCCGAGCCATGCAGCCAAGGTAACCAGCAACATTTCGCGCAACCACCGATAGCCCTTATCCAGCCACTTCCGATAGTGGGGAAGGCGACTTGGTACATACGGTTTCAACACCGGCAATAGGCATAATATAGCGAATACCGCCATAAAACTCAACTGAAAACTCGCGTTAAACAGATCACGCGGTCGAAAGACCAGTATCAGCACAGCCGCAGCGGCCAGGGTGTTGAGTGATAGCGTTTCGCGACGACATGCATAGCCCAGTTGTAAGATCGTAAGCATCAGTGTAGCACGTACCACCGAAGGTGTCATACCCGTCATCAGGGCATATCCCCATAACGCAAGAACAATACCTATCGATAGTATCCAGCGTCTGCCGTGTTGTTCATAGAGCGGTTTTCGCCATCCGAAGCAGGTCAGCAGACCCCATACGATGGTATATACAATACCGGTATGCAATCCGCTCACTGCCAGCACATGGGCGGCACCCGAGGCCTGAAAACTGCGTTTCACATCCGGTTCGATATCTTCCTTGTAACCCAGCGTGAGTGCCTGAAGCGTCCCTAATTCGCGTGGCGCAAAAGGCATCCTGCGCAATCGCTCGGCGGCATAGTGTTGCCAAGCCTTAGGCGAGAAACGCACATCGCTATGCCCCAGGCAGCGCCAAGACCGAACGGGCACATACGCCGTGCCCGCTATGCCCTGCATGCGCAGGTAAGCACCGTAGTCGAAACTACCAATCCGGCCTGCGCGACAAACGCGCGCCCGAAGCAGCAGGGTATCGCCTAGGGAGAGTGTCCCGGCAGGATGCAAGGAGTCGCCGGCGAGGTAGAGCAGTACGCGGGTATGGAGCGGCTGCATGACCGTATCTTCCCTACTCAACAAGCATGCTTCCGCTCGCCACGTTTTGCGGCGTGGCGAGGGATAGTCGGTAAGCACAGCTCTGTAAGTATGCAAACTATCAAGATACGCAAACTCGGTATCAGCCGTCAGGTTGACCGGATGGTCGGTATAGCGGCACAGTAGAATCAATCCTATCAGCGGCACCAGCAGTACCCACATAGGATTCGTCCCGACCCATGCACGCATATTCCCGGCAGTCGAAGGGTTAGCGCACGCTGGTCAGGCGACGTACCTGCGCATTAAACTCATCCTTGCGGAGCAGGTCCTCAAGCGAGATATGCATACGGTAGTTCCAGAAGTGGCGCGGGTTAGCCGGCACGTTGATACGCTCGCCTTGTGCATCCGGCAGACGTACATCGTCATTGATAGCCAACCAGTCCTGGAGCGGTAGGATCACCCACATAGCCGGACTGTACATATGCTGATTGACGATAAATTCGGCGATTTGTGCCGACATCTGTTGCGGAGCTTCGCCCCACCAGCCCATCTGCTCGTTGTAGAAGCGCTGGGTAACCTCGCGGTCCTCTTCCCACCATGCACGCAGCGGATTGGTATCATGCGTACCCGTAGTACATACACTCAGATACGGTGCATCGGCCGGGTGAGCAAACATGAGGGTCGGATCCTTCGGCATACGCTGAATCTCGAGCGAGAGTATCTGCAATTCGTGCATTACGTCAGGCACGCAAGCCGGCACCATACCCAGGTCCTCACCGCAGCAGAGCATACCCGTCGCATTGATGAGCGTAGGTAGCTTACGCATAGCCGACTGACGCCAGAACTCGGTATGACGACGGAAGAAGTAGTCGTTATAGATGCGCATCAGGATCTCTTTCTGGTCGTCGTAGAGTTCGGTGAACGAGTGCGACTGATAGATAGAGATACGCGGATGGAGCATATACGGATTGTTCTGGTCGATAACGAATAGTTTCTCGCAGTGCAGATAGATCAAACCATTGGCAATATTGTGCGCCTGGTCGAGCGTCAGGCCGGAAGCCTTCAGCTTCGCAGCATTCTCTACCAGTTCATCGAGCCAATTCTGCACCTTCAGCTGGGTATCAAACTCCTCGCGGAAATAGTATACATAGTTGTCGTGAGTAGCCAGTGCATGCTGTTTAGCCCACTCGGTATCATAACCGAATACATCGCCCAGGAAGTTGGCACGGATATACGGCTTGGTCATACGATCCCAGTCGAGACAGATACCCTGGTTCTGCAGGTCCTGATAGGAGTACGGCAGAGCCGGTACGAAATGACCGCACAATCCCCATACATCGTTCTTAGGCATTTGCCAGATACGGAAGAAACCAAGGATATGATCGATACGATATGCATCAAAGTAATCCTGCATCTTCTGGAAGCGGTGACGCCACCAGCCGAAGCCGTCCTTTGCCATCTCGTCCCAGTTATAGGTCGGGAAGCCCCAGTTCTGGCCGGAGATAGAGAAATCATCGGGCGGAGCACCTGCCGAGGCATTGAGGTTGAACAGCTGCGGATCGGTATAGGCATCTACCGAGTCAGGCGAGATACCGATAGGTATATCACCCTTCATAGCCACACCGATCGAGTGGGCATACTGAACGGCTTCGCTCAGTTGCTTGTCGGCATGGAACTGGAGGTAGTAATACAATTCCTTCGGCTGTTTGTCGCGCTTATGCAGGAACTGCGCATACGGCTCGAGCCAGTCACGGTTCTTTTGGAAGAACGACTTGAACTCAGCACTCGAGAAGCAAGCCTCACCCTCTGCTTTGAAGAGAGCCTTGAAGTACTTCATCTTCTCGTCGTATACACACTGGTAATCAGCAATCGTCTTGGCATTGAATTCCTTCTGCGTAGCACGATACTTCTTGAGTTGCGCTGGCGTTAGACGACCCATCTTCTCGATATTGATATAGATCGGATGGAGCGCGAAGACCGATACGGCATTATACGGATACGAGTCGCGATTGGTATGCGTGAGCGTCGTATCGTTGATCGGCAGGGTCTGGATCATCTTCTGGCCCGTCAAAGCTGCCCAGTCGGCCAGTTTCTTCAGGTCCTGGAACTCACCAATACCAAAGCCCTCTTCCGTACGGAGCGAGAAGACCGGTACGGCTACACCGGCACCCTTGAAACGAGGTTGGGTACGACGGAACGAACGGTCGTTCTGACAGATCTTCACACCCTTCTGTACACCCCAGATCTTACGGTTCTCACCCCATTCCTGGTCCACGGTCTGACCTGTAAGCAGATCGTAGATGACGTATTTATACTCGATGATCTGATCGGGCGCAGCCTCAAAGTCTACATGCCAGAGCGGGAATTCACCATCCGCCATCGGCAGTTTCTCATCATGGTTCCAATTGCCCAACGCCGGGATATTACCTACAACTGCCACACCCTGGGTCGGCAGAATCTGCGGCAGATCGATCGAGAGGCGGATATTACCCTTCGGAGCCTTAGGTTTCACGGGCTTATGACGCAGGAAGAGCGACTTCAAAAAAGCCGTCGTATAGAACGACTTCTCATAGTCTATTGCCTGCCAGAAATCGCGCACTACCATCTTCTTGTCCGCAGCGCGGAGCGTCAGGTTTCGGGGTTCACCGGCCTCATAGATAAAACCGCCGTCCTGCAGACGAATCGCATACTTATACTGCAGCGATCCCGCAAAGTCGGAAACTGGAACAGTGGCCGTCCAGAAATCGGCACCGTGGCAATTGAGCAAGAGCGGTGTCTGCTCGGTCCAACCTAAGATAGATTCACGCGTTTCAATAACGCATAGCGTCTGACCGTACTCAGTACGATAATTGATTTGAAAAGTGAGTGTCATGATATTATTGTTGTGTGTTTATATTTTTCCGGCTACAAAGTTACGCAAAATTTTTCAATTGAACAAATTATTTTGCATTTTTGCGCACAAAAGTGCCAATAAGCATAGGTAACAAGCTATTTATTGTCCATAGGAGCATACCAGCGAGCGTCGCTTCTACCGATCCGAACACCCAAATCGCCGCGGCACCACGTACACCGACTTCAGCTAGGGACACAGCCGGCGCAAGCGTAATCACGAGGTAATAGACCGGTATGCGAACGAGCCATACCTCCGCGCCGGTAATACAGAAAAGCCGAAGCACCAATGCCAACTGGATGCACCAGCATAGATAACGCACCAGGCTCTGCAACAGCGAGACGGAGAGCGTACGGTAGCCTAAGGTGAGCCAACGCCGAAGCAGACGGGGCAACGAGACCGTCAGCAACACCACAGCACCCATAGCAAGTGCTATGACACCCCATCCCGTATGCGGCGCATCTCCGCCGAGCCATACTACCAGCGGTACGGCACCCACCGCCACTATCGCAAGCGTCATCGTCATCGAACCTACGACACCCAGGCTGAGCAGTTCCGACCACCGGGTATCCTGCATCAGTAGGCCGCGAGCCGGATATTCCCCCAGTTGGTAGGGCGTGAGCTGCCCTGCCATCTTGCTAAAATAGACCTGACGACAAGCTTCCTTCATCGTAATTCTGTTACCCATCAGAAAACGCCAACGCCAAGCCTCGAGTCCCATATTCAGCGGCATCAGCAACAAGGCTACCAAACCGCACAACCAAGCCCTTGCATCCGCCGTGCGCAGACACACCGCCAACGACGACCAGTCGTCGTAGGTCAGCAAACGATAGGCTAAATAGGCGTAAGCCAGCAGCGTCATCACCCATGCCGTATACCGCCAATAACGTTGTTTTCGGTTCGTTCGTTCCATTTTACTCTGCAAAAGTACAGAAATATTTGCATATACGCAAATTTTGACGTATCTTTGTAGGCGAAATGTGTAAAAAATTAGGAATAGTGGGCTTGCTGCTCTGCACGAACATGCTCTTCGCTCAGATTCAGACGGCGGATATCATCGAGGATATCTACCGTCAGTTGACCGAAGTCAGTGAAGTGGATTACGAGGAACTGGAAGAGGACTTGCAGGACCTGGCCGCACATCCTATCGACCTGAACAGCGCCAGCGAAAGCGACCTGCAACGGCTCCGTTTTCTCTCGCCCCGCCAGATAGACGATATTCTCCTGTATGTCTACCAGCATCCGATGGACAGCTTGTATGAATTGCGCCTGATTCGCAGTTTGGCAGAATACGACATACGTAATCTCTGTGCATTCGTTACGCTTCGGCCTGTAGCACATGGCGAGCAAACCGTTCGGGCCAAAGAAGCGATGCTGCACCTAAAACACGAGCTCTCGGTGCGGCTGGATGCGCGCAACTGCGAGCAGTTCGTGCATGACCCGATGTATGTGCAGACGCGCTATGTAGTGCGTTACCGCGATCAGTTCGACATGCGGTTGCAGTTGCGGCGTCCCGCCGGTGGCGATGCCCGTTCGCTACAGTACGGCGGTTTTCTGCGGCTACAGCATGTAGGACCGCTCCGCACACTGGTAGCCGGCACGATGCAAGCCGGCTTCGGTCAGGGGCTGGTACTGGCCCCCGCGATGCGAATGGGTAAGACAGCATATGTCACCAACGTAGGGTACGAGCAGGAAGGCGTACGCGGATTAAGTACGGTGGATGGCAGCGGGTTGCATGGCATAGGCACTACACTCGAGTGGCAAAAAGGCAAAAACACCGTGCATGTTTCGGCCCTGTATTCACTACAACGAACACGCGATAGCATTCGTCATCACGTTCTGGGAGCGAATATCACCTTCGGACGCAACAGCTGGAAAGTAGGTTTTACGGCCGTGGAAAACCTCTATTCCGACAGTACGCATCCGTACCAGAACACGGCATACAACCGTCATTATTTCCGTGGGCGTCGCCAGGCAGTCATGGGACTGAACGCCCGGTATGTATGGCGATGGTTGGACCTGTTCGGCGAAGTGGCAACGGCGCAGAATGAACGGTGGGGCGTGGGTGTGCAGACCGGTGCACGGTTTGCTGCCTCCAATAACACGAACCTAACACTGCTCTACCGCTATTACTCCCCCTGGTTTGACAATGCATTGGGCTATGCCTTTTCCGAGACAAGCCGTATCGGTGACGAGCAGGGAATCTATCTAGGGATGGAGATCCACTGCCCGCATCAGTGGTTGCTACGCGGCTACGCGGACTTGTTTCGATTCTCGGGTATCAAGTACGGCATCCATTATGCACCGTCCTACGGGTATGATGCCATGCTGGAAGCCGCCTATATACCTAATGATGTATGGAGCGTGCGCTGGCGTGCGCGCGCGAGAGAAAAAGGACGTGCGGCGCATTACAGTCTTCGAGGAGGTTTCTGCTGGCAGCAGGGCGGATGGAGCCTAAAGACCACAGCCGAAGCCAACCTCACACAAGACAGTCTGCATCAACTCGGCTGGGGACTCATCCTCGCGCAGGACTTGGCATACACCTGGCAGCACGTACCGCTCACGCTACAAGTACGCTTGGAGGGATTTGATGCACGCGAATGGAACAACCGCTTCTATCTATACGAGCACGACGTATTATATGCCATGACCACACCGGCCATCTACGGACGAGGCGGTAGGGCGTATATAAATCTAAGATGGAAGATTATCGATCCGTTGACCCTCTATCTAAAACTTAGCGAGACCGTCTATGAGAAGCATTGGGCTTCGGCGCATAACAAAGCGCTCACGCGGACGGATATCCATTTGATGCTGCGCGCCACACTACCCTAACCGATACAAAAAGAGACCTCATCTTGCGATGAAGTCTCTCGTGGTCCCACTTGGGCTTGAACCAAGGACCCCCTGATTATGAGTCAGGTGCTACTAACCAACTGAGCTATAGGACCATCGTGCTTTTGGTAAGGGCACGCACCTTATTTCTTAATGCGGTTGTAGTATTCCAGTGCTTCTGCCTGAGTAATATGTTTCTGCTCCTCAGTCAGCTCCGGCACGGTAATATCCACGCCAACCGGCATCACATTGATATCATCAATCTTATCTTTGTTCGCCTCGTAGATATATACCCAGCAATTCGGATTACCAAAGTACTTGCGTGCGAGACTGGTGAGCGTCACAGCATTCACCGACTCTCTCGAGCGCACGGCACTGGTATTCGCATCAGTGTTTACATTCTGACCGTTCAGCTCACCGCGCTGTTCACGCTCAGCCTTCAGGCGCTCGTACTCCTCACGCGAGATGAGACGAATCTCTACACGGCGGTTCGGACCATACTTCGCCTTGCTGCGACGTCCGACAATCTTGCCGCGACCAGAAGTCAGGCAGTGGTCAGCCGGAATATCGTACTCGTTACGGAGTTCATCCAATACAGTTTCTGCACGGGCAGTAGCCAGACGGTTGTTGAGTTCATCCGAACCCGTATTATCGCACATACCGATTACATCAACATAGAGCGTACTGTCGCTATTCAGGCGATCTGCCACTTGCTGGATAATCGTCAGACCTTGCTCGGTCAGTTCACTGCGTGCATTGTCGAAATAAACATAATATGTCTGTCCGAGCACGCTGCTGGTATGCGAACTGCGCTCCGTATTCGAACTGGATGCAACAGCTGTCTGAGGCTGCATAACCACAGTGTCGTGCGAGATAACATATACGGTATCCTTCTTGCCGCCAAAGAGCTGCTCCATACGAATATCGTGCGCCATGTTACGAGGATGCGACTTGCGTACGGCGTTGATCTTATAACGCAAAGACAGCGTCATGTCAAATATACCGTCATTGTTCTTCGAAGCATGCGCAGCCTCACCCGAGAAACCACGACCGTCAATCACGTCCTTGGTATAATACGCATAATCCGCACGCAATCCCAAAGCAAGCGAGCGATTCAGATTGAAGTCAACCAGGATACCGCCTTGCAGGTACGGCAGACATTTGTATCCGTCCATATGATCCGGACCGACTACACCGTCTGCATTCACATACGAAGCCGTATGACCACGCTTATGGCTCAGGTCGTTCTCCGCATCATCCATGTAGTATTTACGGCTCTGATAGAAACCTGCTCCGGCTCCTCCCATGAGGTAGATCGATACGATTTTACGCTTCGCATAGGGGAAGAATAAGTTAATCATGTCCACCGACAAATAAGCACCCACTTTGTGCATATCACCACACAGAAGGGTATCTGCATTGTCTAGGCCTGCCCCTTGCTTACCCGTAACGGTATACATATCATACGCGTAATCTAAGCCCAGCGCCCAAACCGGCGTAAAGCTATATTCCAACGAAACGCCCACACTCGGAATGGCCACGTTGTGCTTCATCTCGCTATTGAAGTCACCGTCAAAGGCATTGAAACCAAAACGAGGCAACAATGACCAATGCGCTACTTCCGGCGCAACGGTTGCATTCTCTTCTACCTTGTACGGGTGCACACCTTTTACTTCGGCTTCATCAGCAAACATACTGACACTCAGCGCGATGACGGCTACTAGAACAATCGATTTCTTAAATAACATATTCCGTATAATTGTATTTCTAAAACAAATTAGCGGACACAAATCCACAATTCAGGGTGCAAAGGTACAACTTTTTTTTCATTCCGGCAAATTTTTAGCATAAAAAAAAACTTTTTTTATCAAACTATTGCACATGTCGGCTTTTTTTCGTAACTTTGCACGACAAAATAAACATGCAAATCATAAACGCAAAAATAAATCCTATTTTATTATGGACATTCTTCAAAAAATGCTGAAACGTGCGCAGGATAATCCGCAACGCATCGTACTGCCCGAGGGTGACGAGCCACGTACCCTGGAGGCAGCGAACCTGATTCTTCGTGACAAAATCGCCAAGCTCATTCTCATCGGTAATCCCGAGACGATTCGCCAGATGGCCGCCGAGAAAGGCTATGAGTACATTGCAGAAGCCGAGATCATGGATCCGGTCAACGATCCCCGGATGCCGATGTATGCCAACCTGCTCTACGAACTCCGCAAGGCAAAAGGTATGACCGAAGAGGAGGCTAAGAAGAAAGCGCAAGACCCGCTGTACTTGGGATGCTTACTGATCAAGAACGGTGACGCAGACGGCGAGTTGGCTGGCGCACGCGGTACGACTGCCGACACGATTCGTCCTGCTTTCCAGATCCTGAAGACCAAACCGGGCGTAGGTATCGTAAGCGGTGCCTTCCTGATGTTCACGCCTGCCAAGCAACTGGGTGAGGACGGATTCCTGGTATTTGCCGACTGTGCAGTCAATCCCAATCCGGATGCACAGCAACTGGCACAAATCGCCGTATCTACCGCCGAGACAGCCCGCAGCATCGCCGGTATTGAGCCGCGCGTAGCTATGCTCTCGTTCTCCACCAAGGGTTCGGCCAAGCATGAAAACGTCGATAAAGTCACCGCAGCACTGCAGATGGCTAAGGAAATGGCTCCCGAACTGGAGATTGACGGTGAGCTGCAGGCAGACGCCGCATTGATCCCCAGCGTAGGCGAGAAGAAAGCGCCGGGCAGCAAAGTGGCCGGTCACGCTAACGTACTCGTCTTCCCCGACCTGCAAGCCGGTAATATCGGTTACAAGCTCGTTGAGCGCTTCTCGGGTGCAGACGCCGTAGGTCCTATCTTGCAGGGTATCGCCGCTCCGGTAAACGACCTAAGTCGCGGCTGCAAAGTTCAGGACATCGTTCAAATGGTAATCATTACAGCAAATCAAGCGATTAAGTAAATCTCTCGTCATTACGTCATGACGTAATTACGTTATTACGAAAATTTTAACTTTTAAAATACATGAAAATTCTGGTTCTGAACTGCGGTAGCAGTAGTATTAAATACAAGCTCTTCAACATGGAGAGCAAGCAGGTAATGGCACAGGGCGGCATCGAGAAGATCGGTTTGCCGGATTCATTTCTGCTAGTCAAACTGCCGAATGGCGAGAAAGTAAAATTCGAGAAATCGATGCCGGAGCATACGGTAGGTATCGAACTGATCCTGGAGAAACTGGTGGATTCGCAGATCGGTTGCATCAAAGACCTCAAGGAGATCAACGCCGTAGGTCACCGCGTAGTGCACGGCGGCGAGAAGTTCAACAAGTCGGTGCTCATCACGCCGGAGGTGAAAGAGATGATTATCAAGTGCGTAGAACTGGCTCCGCTGCATAACCCTGCTAACCTGAAAGGTATTGATGCGATTGAGAAGATCCTGCCGGGTGTTCCGCAGGTAGCTGTCTTCGATACGGCTTTCCATCAGACCATGCCGGATTATGCGTACATGTATGCCCTGCCCTACGAGCTTTATGAGAAATACGCTATCCGCCGCTACGGCTTCCACGGCACGAGTCACCGCTACGTATCGGCCCGCGTATGCGAGTTCCTGGGCGTAGACCCCAAGGGTAAGAAGATCGTAACGGCGCATATCGGTGGTGGCGGCAGTTGCACGGCTGTCATGGATGGCAAGTCTGTAGATACCTCTATGGGTCTGACGCCGGTAGAAGGACTGGTAATGGGTACCCGTGCCGGTGATCTGGATCTGGGAGCAGCAACGTTTATCATGGATAAGGAGCACCTGGATACAACCGCATTTAACAATCTGGTGAACAAGAAATCCGGTCTGCTGGGCGTTAGCGGTGTATCGAGCGACTGCCGTGATATCGAGGCGGCTATCAACGAGGGCAACAAGCGTGCCGACCTGGCCCGTAAAATGTTCATCTACCGCGTGAAGAAATATATCGGTGCATACGCCGCCGCTATGAACGGCATAGATATCCTGGTCTTCACCGCCGGCATCGGTGAGAACGATCCGTATATCCGTGCAGAGATCATGAAGGGTCTGAGTTATCTCGGCATTGAGTTGGACGAAGAAGCCAACAACGTACGCGGCGAAGAGCGCATCATCTCCAAGAAGGGCTCGAAGGTAACGGTTTGCCTCATCCCGACCGACGAAGAACTGATGATTGCTACGGATACGGCCGCACTCGTATAAGCAGTACATGAAAAACACACATACTTAACCTAACAAACAAAAAAAACATAGAATGATTATTTATCAGATCCTACCCCGACTGTTCGGTAATGCCAACGAGACACGTATTCCTCACGGCACACGCAAGCAGAATGGTTGTGGTACGATGGCGGACATCACGCCCAAGGCACTCAAGGCAATTGCCGATTTGGGTGCCACGCATGTCTGGTACACCGGTATTATCCGTCATGCCACAGGTGAGCGCAACAACCCGGCGATCACTAAGGGCAAGGCGGGTAGTCCGTATGCCATTACCGACTATTATGACGTGCATCCGGATATAGCAGCAGACGAGAAGAACCGCATGGCGGAGTTTGAGGCGCTCGTGCGTCGCACCCACCGTGCAGGGCTGAAGGTGATTATGGATTTTATACCCAATCATGTGGCTCGTCAGTATAAGTCAAAAGCCAAACCTAAGGGCGTACGCGACTTGGGTCAAGATGACAATCCGGATTGGGCTTTCTCGCCACTCAATAATTTTTATTACATCCCCGGTCAGGCCTTCTCTATGGACAAGGACCTGCAGGGTTATGAGGAATACCCCGCCAAGGTGACGGGTAACGACTGCTTCACGGCGCACCCTTCGGAGGGCGACTGGTATGAGACGGTCAAACTCAACTACGGTGTCTTCTACCAGGGTGGCGGAGAGAAGCAGTTCTCGCCTATTCCAAACACATGGATTAAGATGCGCGATATCCTGCTCTTTTGGGCAGGTAAAGGTATCGACGGTCTGCGTGTAGATATGGCAGAAATGGTACCCGTTGAGTTCTTCGAGTGGGCCATTCCCCAGATTAAGCAAAAATATAAGAAGCTTATCTTCATCGGTGAGTGTTACGACCCCGCACGCTACTGGTCGTATATCCGTGCCGGATTCGACTACTTGTACGACAAGGTCGGCATGTACGACTACCTGCGCGGTGTAACCAATCGGGGTTGGTCGGCCGAAGGTATCTCGTCGCGCTGGCTGGAGCGGGGCGAACAACTGCCGCATATGCTCTACTTCCTGGAGAACCACGACGAGCAGCGTATTGCCAGCGGTTTCTTCTGCGGTAGCGGTATATGTGCCGAACCAGCCATGATCGTAGCCGCCGCACTCACCCCGAATCCGCTGCTCATATACATGGGACAGGAGTTGGGCGAGAAAGGCATGGACTACGAGGGATTCTCCGGCATCGACGGTCGTACCACGATATTCGATTTCTGGGGTGTTCGGTCGCTGCAGGCTTGGGCTAACCACGGCAAGTACGACGGTGCCGGTCTGGACGAAGAGCAGCGTCAGTTGCGTCTCTTCTATCAGCGGCTCCTATGCCTCAAGCGTGACAATCGTGCGCTGCGCGAGGGTAAGATGTATGACCTACAATATGCGCAGGGCGAAGGCTACAACCGCCAGCGTCAATTCTGTTTCCTGCGACACGTGAAAGGCGACCTGCTGCTGGTCATCGTTAATTTCGACGACCGCAAAGTGGATCTGCACGTCAACATACCTACCGATGCCTTTGTCTATTTGGGTCTGGAAGGTACTACCAGGGCTAAGATGACCGATCTACTCACCGGAGACAGTTGGGACGGACCGTTCACCGACACTATGCCGGTCACACTCAGCCTTAATCCTTGGACGGGTGTCATACTGAAGGTAGAAAAACAATGAAGGAGCGCTTTATAGACATCATGCGGCTTATCCGCTGGCAGAACCTGCTGTTTCTCGTCATCTTAATGTGGGTTATGGAGAAATGGCTCATCGTGCCATTGCTGTTTACCTACGGCAACGGACTGCCGGAAGTATTGCCTACATCTATGCTGTGGACGCTGATAACTTCGGTGGTTCTTATTGCCGCCGGCGGGTACGTAATCAACGATTACTTTGATATCAAGATCGACCGCATCAATCGTCCCGACCGCGTGATCGTAGGTGAGACACTTACCAAACCTGCAGCCATGCGTATGAGTATCGGATTGAGTGCGGTTGGTGTATTGCTAGGCGGACTGGTAGCATGGCTCTGCAGCAGTTGGACGATGGGCATACTGATCCTGCTGATGCCGGGTCTGTTGTGGTTCTACTCTTCGTCCTACAAGCGTCAGTTCATCATCGGCAACCTCATTGTGGCGTTCGCCTCAGCCGTAGTACCTATGTTATTGGGACTTGCTAATGAAGGGATGTTCCAGCCCTTTATCATTGAGCATGACCTGCAACCGCTCTACGGCGAGTTACAACCGGTGATACGCGTTATCTACACCTGGTTGGGTGGATTTGCGCTGATGATATTCCTCTATACGTGGATACGCGAAATACTGAAGGACCTGCAGGATCAGATGGGTGATCGCGAACTGGAGTGCCGCACCCTGCCTATCAAGATTGGCGAACTATGGACCAAGATCGTCGTCACATTGCTCATCCTGCTGACGATCGGTCTGCTCTGTTGGTTCTGCTTTGGATTGCTACCCTTCCCGCATACATGGGGCAGCCTAAGTATACGTTATCTGGTCTTCGGATTACTGGTACCGCTACTCTGCGTACTGGCACTCACTTGGGCAGGACGTATCTCGTCTGACTACCGCAATGCACAGTTGCTCATGAAGTTCGCCATGTTCCTGGGTTTGTTGTACTGCTATGTGATTAACGCCCTGCTATGCGCTTGATACTTGGAAGCAAATCGCCTCGCCGCAGAGAACTACTGGCGGGACTGGATATACCGTTCGAGGTTGTGGATATTGATGCCGACGAGCGTTGCCCGGCGGAGTTAAAGGCCGGGGATATTCCTTTATATATCTCGCGTGCGAAAGCGCGCGCCTACGCGAAACCGCTTCATACGGACGAACTGCTCATCACAGCCGACACCATCGTATGGTGCGACGGTCATATGCTGGGCAAACCCACGGATGAAGCGGATGCACGGCATATGTTGCGCGCCCTTAGCGGTCGCACCCACCAGGTATATACCGGTGTAACGCTGCACTATGCCGATGGACGTGAGGAGTCTTTTGTGGATGCCACAGACGTGACGTTTCGCATACTCACCGAAGCCGAGATAGACTATTATGTCAGCCGTTACCGACCGCTGGACAAAGCCGGTGCATACGGCATCCAGGAATGGATAGGCTATATCGGGTGCACATCGCTCCACGGATCATACTTCAACGTCATGGGACTACCGGTTGAGAAACTATACGAAAAAATCTCGCTCGAGTGAGCGAGATTTTTTTGGGCTATTAGCTGTTGGCCTTTAGCAATTAGAAGTGTTTAGCCTCCTTGCCAACGATGCTCGAGAGCAGGTTGTTGGCCAAACGGCTTGCGCCAAAGCGGAAGAACTCATTATTGAGCCACTCCTCACCCAGGATCTCCTTGACGAGCGTATAGTGCTGCACCGCCTCGTCCGTGGTAGAAACACCACCGGCGGGCTTGTAACCCATCTTCACGCCGGTCTTCTCTTTCCATGCCTTGATAGCCTGGCACATAACAAATGTTGCCTCCGGCGTAGCATTCACGGCGATCTTACCGGTAGAGGTCTTAATAAAATCGCAACCGGCAGCCATCGATAAAATCGATGCCTTCCAGATATTCTCGGCCGTCTTCAGCAGACCGGTCTCAAGGATCACTTTGAGGTGATGCTCTTTGCAAACATCCTTGATCTCCCGGATTTCATCGAAGCACTCCTGATAGCGTCCCTCAAGGAACTTGCCGACAGAAAGCACGATATCTACCTCCGTAGCACCTGCTTTCAGCGCCATAGCAGTCTCGGCAACTTTGATCTCCGGGAAAGTCTGTGCAGCAGGGAAGCCGGCACAGCAGCAAGCAATATTGAACTTCGGATCTTTGAGTGCCTTGCGAACATACTCAGCCATAGCCGGGTAAACGCAGATAGCAGCTACGTTTGGAATACCGGGATATGCCTCCTCGAAGGTATTCACTGCATTAGCCATACGCTCTACGCGTTCGATGGTATCGTCTGCGCTCAGCGTGGTGTAGTCAATCTGGTGGAGACACTGCTTCCACACCGCTACATTATTATTCTCAGCGAAATGTTTCGCCTGGATATCAGCCACTTGAGCCTTGACTTGCTCATCAGTAAACGGGCAGGGGTACTGCGCAAATAATTCTTCAAACTTGTTCATGATATTATTGATTTTTTATTGATACTTCTAAAGCTCCTTTCACTTTTCATTTTCTTCCTTGTCGGCCAGACGGGCGATAATCGTCTCGTTGCCGCGCACAGCCTCACCTACCTCGACAAACATCTCTGTATCCAGCGGCAGGTACATGTCTACGCGCGATCCGAGTTTGATAAAGCCCAGGTGGGTATTCCGACGACAATGCTTGCCGGCCTTGGCATACGTAACGATACGGCGCGCCATCGCACCGGCTATCTGACGAACAGCGATAACCACCTTGCTCTCGGTCTCAATCACTACGAGCGAACGCTCGTTCTCAGTACTGGACTTAGGCAGCCATGCTCCTTTATGGCGTCCCTTCTGGTGGGACGACTCCAGGATGGTGCCCTCAATAGGATACCAGTTGGCATGCACATTGAAGGGGGACATGAAGATAGACACCTGGAGTTTTTTCTCGTGGAAATACTCGTTCTCCTCGGTAGGCTCGATGACTACCACGCGGCCGTCTGCAGGCGCAATGATAAAATTCGGGTCATCCACCTCCAGCACACGTACCGGATTACGGAAGAAATACGTGACAAATACCAGCAACATAGCCGTCAGCACAAGCGTTACGGCAAATATCCAACGCTGGGAAAAGAACATAAACGCAGGTACGTTGATCAAGAACAGCAGCAATACTGTTCCGATAATGAGGTTGCGACCCTCACGATGTATTCTCGGACGTTTCATATGGTATGAAATTAAAATTACAAATTAATTACTATTCCACTGCCGGTAAGGGAATTGCGTGAGCATGTCGGCCGCATCGTCAAGCCCCTTCTGGATTTTCTTGTCCAGCATCATGCGGAACATCATCGGCAGTTCGGCCTTAAGGGTCAGTTTTACATAGCAGGTATTACCCTCGCCTGGCTTGAGTTGGATCCAAAAGTTCATCGGCATCGGCAGTCCCTCAGCGCCGAACTTAACGGTATCATTTTCAATGCGATCCTCGATGATGATACTGATTTTCTGACCCAGGCCATCCACTTTCATACGAACGCTATCGGCCGTAATCTCGAGTTCCTGGATGCGATCCTTAGGGATATGTTCACGCACCCGCTCCAGATTCTGCAGGTTACTCAGCGCAGGATAAACCTCCTCTACCGGAGCTGGAATAATGCGTACTTGGCTGGTATATTTCGATTCTGCCATAATACTATGCAAGAATTTTTAATTCTTAATTTTTAATTTTTAATTTACTTATTCACTTATGCGCTTTGGCCCATGCGGCAGGATTGGCGTGCCATTCGTGCAGACAATCCATTACTTCTTGTGAATAACCGTAGGACGGCAACTGGCGCTCCAGTTCCTCGTACTGCGCCAGCGACACCAGAGGTACACCGGCCTCACTAAATCTACGGTGAGCCAACTCCAGTTGGTAGTCAAAGATCGTCACCACGCCTAGCACCGTACAACCGGCTCTGCGGATAGCGTCAATGACGGGTAAAGCATTCTTACCTACATTAACCTGATTCTCGATGACAACCACTTTCTGCCGCGGACGCAAATCACCCTCTATCTGATTCTCCAACCCGTGGTTCTTAGGCGTAGGATGTACATAGACAAAAGGCAAAGCCAATTGCTCGGCCACCAGCACACCATGCGCCACAGCATTGGTTGCGATACCGGCTATCACGTCAGCATCCGGATATAATTCGGCCACCAGACGCCCTAATTCCAACTTAACGAAATTGCGCGCCTTGGTATAAGAGAGTATTTTTCGGTCGTCGAGATAGACCGGCGCCTTCCAACCGTTACCCCAAGTCAAGGGGTTGTTCACCTGGATCTGGAAAGAGCGCAACTGCAGCAATTTCTCGACCACCATATGTGATAATTCGTTCATTTCGTAGTTATGTAAAGTCATTTAGGCTGCAAATATACTGCTTTTTTTGCATATACGCAAGCATAAGAGCGTTTTTTTGTAAAAAAACGACAGATTTATTTGCCTATGTGCGAAATTTGTTGTATCTTTGCACGCTGATAAATGTGCACATATGCTTAGCATTGCATACTCACAGACGAAAACAATATAAATTAAGTAACATTATTAACACAAAAAAACATGAAAAAGATTTCATTTCTCATGGCGCTCATGGCCATTGTTATGATGACCTCCTGCTCTAAGATTGTGGATAAGCCACAAGAGATTCAGGTTACTCCGGAAGACGTAGCCGTGGTAGGCGGCGAGATCAACGCAGACATCACCGGTACGTTCCCTCCGAAGAAATTCGCTCGCAAGGGTGAGTTGAAGGTAACCCCCGTGCTGAAGTACGGCGACAAGGAAGTACTGTCCGAGTCAGAGATGTACGTTGGCGAGAAGGCCAAGGTAAATGGTAAGACCGTTTCGTACAAGAAGGGTGGTACCTATTCGCAATCCTGCCATTTCAAGTACACGCCCGACATGGAGGGTAAGGAGCTGAAGCTCTACCTGCGTTGCGAGGCTAAGTGCGGCAAGAAGGTATACGACATTCCTGACGTGCTGATTGCCGACGGTATCAATACCACGGCTACCCTGGCGCACACCGAGGAGCAGGCTGTGGTTACGCCCAGCAAGTTCCAGACCATCGTAGAGGAATTGACCGAAGCAGACATCAACTTCATTGTAGCACAGGCCAATCTGCGCGATAGCGAGCTTTCGGCCGAGGACATGAAGGCCCTGCTCGAGACGATCAAGGCTGCTAACAAGGACAAAGATCGTTCTATCTCTCAGGTAGAGATCTCCGGTTACGCCAGTCCGGAAGGTGGTCAGGACCTCAACGAGCGTTTGGCTACCAACCGTCAGGCCAACACCGAGCGCTACATCCGCGGCAAGGTGAACGGCAACCAGGCTCGCTATATCAGCAGCACCACGGCCGAAGACTGGGAAGGTTTCCGCGCCGAGTTGGAGCAGAGCGATATCCGCGACAAGGATCTCGTGATCCGCGTGCTGGAGATGTATAGCGACCCGGAGGAGCGTGAGGCACAAATCCGCGCACTGAGCCAAGTATATCCGGATATCGCCCGCGAGATTCTGCCTAAGCTGCGTCGTAGCCGCATCCTGGTAACAACGGCTATCATCGGCAAGTCCGACGAGCAACTGCTCCAAGAGGCACAAGCAAATCCGGAGTCCATGGACCTGGAAGAACTGCTCTACGCTGCTTCTATCGCGCCTACCGAGGCTGAGCAAATCGCACTCTACAAGAAGGCTGCTGAGTTGCACAACGACTATCGCGCATACAACAACCTGGGTATGATTGCTTACAAGAACAACAAGTTGGACGAGGCTGAGCAGTACTACAAGAAAGCACTGGCTTTGGCTCCGAACAATCCTGACGTAAACTACAACGCCGGTCTGGTTGATCTGGCTAAGGGCGATGTAGCCATGGCTGAGCAACACCTGGGTAAAGCTGCAGGCACCAAGGGTGACCTGGATGGCGCACTCGGTACGCTCTACACGATGAAGGGTGACTACAATGCCGCTAAGAAATCCTACGGTACTGCCCGCTCCAACAATGCTGCTCTCCAGCAGATCATCGACAAGGACTATGCAGCTGCTCGTCAGACCCTGGAGCAGATCGAGGAGCCGAACGCCAAGACCGCTTATATCAAGGCTATCCTGGCAGCTCGCACCAACGATCGCGAGGGCGTTTACAGCAACATGCAGACCGCCGTTGCCGGTAACGCTGAGTACAAGAGCCGTGCAAAAGTGGACGTAGAGTTCGCTAAGTACAAAGAGGACGCTAAGTTCCAAGCTATCATTAAGTAATGTCGGTATTATTTCCTAAAGTAAATAAACCGCGAGAGTGGGACTACCGTCCTATCTACTTTGACCCCGATAAGGAGGCGCGCAACGAACGACGTGCGCGCCTCCATCGAGGTTCGTTCCGCGAGGAACACGAGAAAAACATGACCACGCTGCGCAAACGGCAGCAGTCGAAACTGCTCTTATGGGTCGTACTGCTTGGTGCGCTGGTCATCGGATTTTATATCTTTCTATAACCCGTTATTATGGACATCGTCCACCTTCTACCTGACCACGTAGCCAACCAGATTGCCGCCGGAGAAGTAATCCAGCGGCCTGCTTCGTGTCTGAAGGAGTTGGTGGAGAACAGTCTGGATGCCGGAGCAACGAATATCCAGGTCATCGTGCGCGATGCCGGACGCACCCTGCTGCAGGTAATCGACAACGGCAAAGGCATGAGCCAGACCGATGCCCGCATGGCCTTTGAGCGCCACGCTACGAGCAAGATCAGCCGGGTAGACGATCTCTTCTCGTTGCGCACGATGGGTTTTCGTGGCGAAGCACTGGCCAGTATATGCGCCGTAGCGCAGGTGGAGTTGACTACCCGCCGCGAGGAAGACGAGGTTGGCGTACTGCTGGAGATCGACGGTTCGGAGGTAATCACGCAGGAGCCATGCGCCTGTCCGGTAGGAACGAATCTGAAGGTCAAAAACCTTTTCTATAACGTACCCGTACGGCGTAAGTTTCTCAAGACCGACCAGACCGAACTGCGCAACCTGCTCACCGAGTTTTATCATATCGTACTGGTCTATCCGAAGGTGCAATTCACCTTTGTCCACAACGACGAGGTACTGCTCGACCTACCCGTATCCAGCGAGAAGCAACGTATCGAAGCTATCTTCGGTCGCAACAATGCCCGTCAGTTCACGAGCAACCTCATCGACCTGCATACCGACACCGACCTGGTATCGATACGCGGTTTCGTGAGCAAACCCGAGGCGAGCAGCAAGACTTCGCAGCAGTATTTCTTCGTCAACGGACGCTACATGCGTCACCCCTATTTCCACAAGGCCATACTGACCGCTTATTCGGGCATGTTGCCGGGAGATTATACGCCCTCGTATTTCATCTATTTTGATATCTCGCCGGAGGCTATCGATGTTAACATCCATCCCACAAAGACCGAGATCAAGTTTGCCGACGAGCAGACAATCTTCCAGATCCTGCTAGCCTCTGTACGCGAAGCGCTGGGTAAGTTCTCACTGGCACCTACGATCGATTTCGACCGTGAGGGTGAGATAGAAATGCCGACCCTCAGTGCTGGTAGTTCGCGGATGCCAAACGGACCCGGGCTGCCGCATATTCAGGTAGATCCTACCTACAATCCCTTCCGCCCTAAATCCAGCACACCCTCCGGTTGGAGCACACTCTACCCTGACCGTCCGACGGCTACTATGCCAAGTGCCGAACAGGCTCCGCTCTTTGAGGAGCAGAACATACCTACCGGCGTACCCTACCAGTACGCGGAGCGGTATATCCTATTGCCTACGCGTGAGGGACTGATGATTATCAATCAGCACCGCGCCCATATATGCGTGGAGTACCACGCACTGCTTCGTCAGTTGCAGGAACATACCGGCCTCAGCCAGCAGTTGCTATTCCAGGAGGTCATCGAACTGACTCCGGATGAGATAGCCTGTATGGAAACCATCGAGGATGATCTGCGCGCAATAGGTTTTGCCCTCGACCGCTTTAGCAAAACCGCTTACGGAATATCCGGCGTACCCGCCCAATTGCAGCAAGGCGATGCGGTAATGCTCGTGCGCGATATTCTGCATGCTGTGATGGAAACGGATGCAAACGTAGCCCAAAAATGGCAGGAACAAATCGCACTGGCTATGGCGCGCAACATAGCTATTCCCTACGGTAAGACACTGAGCCAAGACGAGATGCAGGATCTATGCGACCGTCTGATGGCGCTCAAGAACTACGCACGTACACCCGATGGTAAGCGCGTCGTCACGCTACTCAGCGACAACGACCTCCCCTAACAATGTAGCTGCCGAGGCCGACGTGATACGCACGTTGACCAATTCGCCTATATGACGTCCCGCACGCGGGAAGACAACGGTCTTGTACTGACTTGTGCGGCCAAACATATCATCATGGCTGCGCTTGGAGAATCCTTCTACCAACACTTCTACCGTACGACCTATCTCGCGCTGGTTGGAGGCCAGCGACAATTCGGATTGCAGGGCAATGATCTCGTTCAGTCGGCGCACTTTCTCCTCCTCCGGGATATTATCCGGCAGGTGTTTGCTGGCATAGGTGCCCGGACGCTCGGAGTACTTGAACATAAAGGCGGTATCGAATCCTACCTCGCGCATGAGGCTGAGGGTCTGCTGATGGTCCTCGAGCGTCTCGCCATGGAAACCGCAGAAGACATCCGTACCGATTGTAGCATCGGGAAGAATACGACGAATGGCTGCTATACGATCCAGATACCACTCACGGGTATATTTACGATTCATGGCCTTTAGGATGGCATTACTACCCGACTGCACCGGTAGATGAATAAACTTGCACAGGTTCGGATAACGGGCAATAGTCTCCAGCGTACGATCCGACATATCCTTGGGGTGCGAGGTCGTAAAGCGGATACGCATATCGGGCACTGCCTCGGCTACGATGGCCAACAAGTCCGGAAATTCGATCTCCTGATAGTGATAAGAATTGACATTTTGGCCGAGTAGGGTCAACTCCTTGTAGCCCTTTGCCTGCAGGTCTTTTACTTCACGCAGGATCGATTCTACATCGCGGCTACGTTCACGTCCACGGGTATAGGGTACCACGCAGTAGCTGCAGAAATTATTGCAACCGCGCATAATAGAGACAAAGCCGGATATCGTCTTGCCCAGGCGGGCAGGCAGTACGTCGCGATAGGTCTCGGTCGTACTGAGCGTCACGTTGACAGGCTTGAAGCCTTGCTCGCATTGCGCGATGAGGTTCGGAATATCCATATAGGCATCTGGCCCGGCCACGAAATCTACGCCGCACCGGTCGATCAGTTCCTGCCCCATCCGCTCGGCCATACAACCGATTACGCCGATTAATTGGCTCTTGGCTTTTGGCTGTTGGCTTTTAGGTTTAGCTTGGAGTTCCTGCAGGCGATGACGCACTTTCTGCTCGGCATTGTCTCGGATCGAACAAGTATTCAGCAGCAGCACATCCGCCTCATCCATTTGGTCGGTATACTGTGCATCGGTCGTCGTCATAATAGCTGCTACAACCTCGCTATCTGCCACGTTCATCTGGCATCCATAGGTCTCTATATAGAATTTTTTAGCCATTTTTAGTAAAAAAATACGTTTTTTCTTGCGTATGTCAAAATTTTGTAGTACCTTTGCACCCGCTTTTGAAAAAGCGACGGGATGTGGCGCAGTCCGGTAGCGCAACGGTCTGGGGGACCGGAGGTCGCAAGTTCAAATCTTGTCATCCCGACGAAGAAGAGAGGTCGTAAGACTTCTCTTCTTTTTTTGTTTCAAAGAGCGCGTTACCGAGTGGTAGGTTCTATCTCATTGGTTGCCATAAATTCAGCAAGCACAGGATTGTTGCGTATCAGGCCTATCCACCATGTTGCTTCTTTTTGCGTATCAAACGGTCCTACCTCCAGGGCAAGTCGGCCGTCGGCGGTCGTCTGACGCCGCAACTCAAAGTCACGCAACAGGAAGACCTCGAAGTTGTAGAGCGCCACTTCATACTGGAGTTGGTTGAAGAGCTGTTCATCCTGGCGCGGTAGCACAAGCAGCACCACCGGTTTTTGTTCCTCTATCGAGATATCTCCTGCCTTCGCAGCTTCCTCTTCAGCCGCCTTGGCTGCTTCGTCAGCCGCTTTCTGGCGTGCATCGGCCAGGTCGTCTTGTCCACCACCCTTCTGGGTCTCCGCACCTTGTCCCATGAGCGCGAGCATATCCTTGGCGCGTGCACTCAGTTCGTGGGTAGGATACTGTTCTACCATACGGCGCAACTCTTCTACAAAGGCTGCCTGTCCTTCGGTGCGGGCTTTCGCTACCGCCGCCAGGAATAGGAATCGCGGCAGGATCTGCTGCTGGTCGGTCTCGCCGGCTATAGTGACGGCCGTCTCGGCATCCGATTTAACCTGGGTATATTGACGGGCACGGAAGGCGGCATAGGTGGTCTCGTAGAGCGAGTCAAGCCGTGCGGTGATCTCGGGCCATTGGTCTATCAGCTGCGGCCGCGGGCGGTTCGGACAACGCTCATCGAGCGTCACCAGCGTTTGGTCGGCCAGCGCCGTATCGCGCAGGTCATAGCGGTAGATTCGCTCCATCTGGGTGAGCGCATCACATATGAGACTATCCG
The DNA here is from genome assembly GCA_017551025.1 of Paludibacteraceae bacterium. GTDB lineage: Bacteria > Bacteroidota > Bacteroidia > Bacteroidales > Paludibacteraceae > Colicola. The sequence goes on from JAFZNG010000002.1 coordinate 55,896, forward strand.
AAGCCTGCAATTCAGCCTCGGTATGAGGTATCTGCTGGTAGTACATACGCACCGTCGCATCGAGTGTATCGAGCGGATCGGGAGCTACAGTGGAGTCGTTGAGCGTCAGACTGTCGGTCTCTGCATCATACGTATCCGTCTCGCTCTCGGTGGGCAGCACGCTGACCGACTTAGAGAGTCGGCGCCAATGGTCCTCCAACTGGCGATTACCCCAAGTGCGTTGGAACTGCTGACGGCCTTGGCGAATGAGCTGGGCATTATAGAAATACCAGGCGGCTGCCTGTGCACCTCCGCCACCCAGCATGTTTTGGGTATTGACACTCAGTGGTCCTTCGTCCAGTTCTTTATCGCGTGCCTCCTGCGCCATCTTGATCGAATCACGTCGGCGTTGCTCTTCCTGCTCACGGATGAGTCGATGAATCACGGCCAACTGCTCCTCGTCACTCAGTCGGCTGAGTTGCTGGAGCGAGTCCTGGAGCGTAACGGTATTGACATGCGTGATGAGTTGGTCGAGTACCTCCGAGCGGGCCTGCAGACGGCGATACTCGTCGTGTTCGGTCGAGAAGATCGTGAGAGCCTCGCGGTAGCAGGGTTGCGCTTCGGTATACTGTTTGCGCTCGAAATAGAGGTCGCCTGCACGCACCAAGATACCGGCCTTGTCGAGCGTAGCCGATTTGGCGGTGTCGATCGCCTGTTGATAGAGCGCCAGCGCACGGAGCGTATCGCCCGAGGCGAGCCATATATTGGCCATCGTACCGTAGAGTACGTCCTGATGATCCTTGTGCTTGGATTGGCGCGTCATCTGACGCAGACTCTTCAAGCCGGCTTTGCCACGCAGTTCGGCCATGTTAAGACGGGCATGAAAGTCCATGACGGTAGGTGGCGCGAGTCGTATTACGCGGCGGTAGGCATCGATTGCCTCCTGGCGCTGCCCTTGCGACTGGTAGAGTTGGGCCAGTACGTATTGGAAACGGGGACGATAGACCTTGCGTTTCTCGTGTGGCACCGCTATCTTGAGGAAAGGGATCGCCTGGCGGTACTGCTTGGCGTGGATCAGTACATCGGCCGAGGTGGCGCCGTAGAGGTGGGCATGCTTTTGCTTGAGTGCATCTTGCTGCACCTTGCTAAGCATATCTTCTGCCTCGTACTGCCATCCCAATTCGGCATACGCACGCGCTACCATCAGTTGGCAGCGGGCGATGACATCCGGGTCGTAACTGTAGTGACGGATAACGTAGTTGAACGTACCTACAGAACCCAGGAAGTCTCCTTTATGAAATTCTGCCTCACCTAAGCGTATCCACGCTTCGGAGAGGACAGCGTTGAATTCTTCTTGTTTGAGCCACTCGCGATATTTCGGATCGTTGCGGCGTTTGGGGTCGGGTTTAGGTTTCGCTTTGATAGAATGGAGTTTGATGGACTTACGGCATTTTTCAATCGTGCGGTCCATCTGTGAGGTAGCCGCTTGGGCGGCCTTATGGTCGCTGACGGGATAGAGGGCGAGTACGCCCGTGTAGTCATCCTCAGCAGCTTTCTGGATAGCGCGCAGTCCGTCCTCATAGGCGATGTTGCCGTTGTAGAGGATATTGTAGCGCACCTTGGTCTGATGGAAGGAGCGCGACGCGCGAGTGTTCTTCTGCGTAGAACAAGCAGACAATAATATTAGTCCCGCGAGGACTACTACAGAGAAGATGTTATATTTTATATTTGATATTTTCAATGTATTTCGTTATTACGTAATTACGTCATTTCGTAATTACGACAATTATTTTAGGCCTTTGACATGGCTCGGCGCAGCGATGAACTCTTTTAGATAGTAGGGTTCGTAGTAAGCGATATCATTCGCCTTTAGCCCTTTGCCTTTAGCCACTTCTTCTTCGGCCAATCGTCCCATATATTGTGCATCGGGTACAATGTCGGGAATATAATGCCAGTTGGGGCTTTTCAGGACCTCCTGGCACTTCGTCGCACCATCACCGAAGTAGTAGAACTCCCGCTCACCGCTCACCGATAACCGCTCACCGTTAATCAACGACCCTTCATTCTCAACTACCACGGCGCGGGCCTCTTTCGCCTTTAAACTTTCAACTTTCACCTCTGCGCTATACAGCGCAGTATATACTTCCATCCTTCTGGCATCAATCATCGGACATAGAAGTCCGTCCTCCACGTGCGCATGCGCCCTCGCGCTCGCGCACATTATTTCTAAGGTATTAATAGGCAGTAAGGGCACCTGCCATCCATAGCAAAGGCCTTTTGCCAGACTGGTACCGATACGTAGGCCTGTATAACTGCCGGGACCGGCACTGAGTGCCACAGCCTCTATTCGCAGTCCCTTAGCCGACACCTCCGCCAGCAATTCGTCCACATAACGAGGAAGCAAGCGGGCATGATTCGCTTCTCCCAGAGAGATACGCGTGCTTGTCGGCACGCCATCCTTGCAGATGGCGGCCGAACAAACTTGCGTACTGGTTTCGATACAAAGTATCGTCATAGCGTTAATTACAACTTATTTGCTTTAAACTCTTTGTACTTCTTCTTGGGAAAGTTGAAGTGGTAAGCGAGTTTGATACCTGCATCAAAATAACCGAGTTTATCAGCATATGCGTGCGTAGCGGACAATACATCCAGTTTTGCCTTATCGTCATCGGTCGGAGCCGTCAGGTTGAACAGTCCTTCCGAATTGGTCGTGTTCTTGTATGTATTGAATACGCTATAGTTAGCATATGCACCCAGGCCGAGTGAGTTGCCCGACTTCAGGATCCACTCATAACCGATCTCGGCAGTCAGCATCACGTTGATGTTAAACTGGATGCCGTTCTTCTCCTCGGGTTGTTGGCCGGTGTACTGTCCGGTAACAGGGTTGTCCTGGATCGTAATACCGGTCTCGGGGAAGTAGGCTGTGATGTGGGTCTCTTGCTGGTTCACGGTCTGCTGATACGGAGTGTAGAGCGGAATCATGAACTTAGGACCTACGTTCAGGAACAGGCCGTTGTCGTGGATCATAGAGAACATCACCGGTACTTCCAGTTGGAATTGATGGTCGGTCTCCTTGATATCCTTAGCTACAACGGTGTAGTCTACGTTGGCCTTGGTGAAGGCCGTACTGTCGTTGGTCTTGAGTCCGCTGGCCTGATAGCCGAGTCCGAGTCCTACGATGATACCCAGATCTGCCGGACGAAGATCGTTCGTCCAGTAGTGAGCATATTGCAGGTCGAGCACTACGTCACCACCACAGGTCCAGTTGCCCTTGTTGGCATGGTGCATGAGGGCCGAAGCACCGCCACGCAGACCAATAGTGAAGCGGTCGTACTGAGACTTAAACTGACGATCAGCATTCGTTGTATCAACGGGTTCCTGCTGCTTCTCTTCTTCTTTCTGTTTTTGCTCTTCGGCGGCAGCCTCTTCGGCAGCCTTCACGGCCTCTTCGCCGGCAGCGATAGCATCGCGTTCGCGTTGCTGTTTTTCGCGCTGAGCGGCCTCAAAAGCTTCGCGATCTTCGGCCTGCTCCTCAGCAGCCTGCTGCGCAGCCTCTTCGGCATGACCGTTGACCGGAATCAAGCAGTCTTCGCACATCCAGGAGTAGATATTCATCAGCAGCACACCATCCGGGAAGCGCTTGGTTCCCAATTGGCGTACGGTATGTACCTTATCCCAAACCCAGGAAGAGGGTCTCTCACCGGTCAGGTATTTCTGGCACTCGCGCTTGATCATGACCGAGTCACCCAGTTGCACCTTAAACTCATGTTTCGGAGCGGGCTGTGCAGCCTGCTGTGCCGACAGCGTCGACACGGCAGTTGCACCTATCAGAGTAGCTACAATCAGCAATGATTTTATAGTCTTCATTTTGCTACCTCCTATTCTTATTTAA
>JAFZNG010000019.1 GCA_017551025.1 Paludibacteraceae bacterium
CGAGGAAGTAGAGCGATTCAACAAGATCTATTTCGAGTACGACAGTTATCGTCTGAACGACGATACGAAGGCGTATCTTACGTCGATTGTCGAAGTGCTCAACCGCGTGCCGGAGGCGAAGATTGCCATCGACGGTCATGCATCTCAAGAAGGTACGCGTTGGCATAACGAACGCCTGGCCTACAATCGTGCCAAGGCCGTTGCGAAGTACCTCGTGGAACAAGGTATCGACGAAGAACGCGTCATCGTGGTAGGTCACGGATCGCTGGTGCCTAACGAGGAGAACGTCAATCACGAACTCTCGCTCGACCGCCGCGTAGAGGTGAAGGTGGTACAAAACGAAAGTGATATAACGCCGTCGAATGAGTAAGAAACGCGCCGCATATTACGTTGTATGGCAGGGCCGTACTCCGGGCATCTACGACTCGTGGGAACAGTGTGAGGCGCAAGTAAAAGGTGCAGAGGGGGCTAAGTACAAGGGTTTTGCTTCGCTCGCCGAGGCGCAAAAAGCCTTTGCCGCTTCGCCCGAGGAGTATATTACCAGGAAGCCTAAAGCGGAAAGTGAGGATAAATCTCAAATCTCAAATCCCCTGCTACCCGCCTTGGCCGTCGATGCGGCCTGCTCGGGTAACCCGGGCGTGATGGAGTTTCGCGGCGTTGTGGCGGATACGGGTACCGAGGTATTTCATCGCGGACCGTATCAGGCGGGCACTAATAATATAGGTGAGTTCCTGGCGCTGGTACTCGGGTTGGCGTACCTGAAAAAGCACAACCTGGACTGGAACCTCTATTCCGATAGCCGTACCGCCCTGGCATGGCTTCGAAAGGGGCATGCCGAGACCAAACTCGAATGCACAGCCCAGAATCAGGAACTCTTCCTCATGCTGCGCAAGGCTGAGCAGTGGTTGCACGAGAATACCTGGACCACCACGGTACTGAAATGGGACACCGAACACTGGGGTGAAATACCTGCCGATTTCGGACGAAAATAATTCTGCAAACTTAAATTTGCAAAACAAAGAAATATACGAAATATATTTTCGTATGTCACAAAAAAAGCGTAAATTTGCAGTCGGTTTTGAAAAACCGAACAAAAAAGGAATTCGTAAAACAATATAACAATAAATCATTAAATCATTTTTAAGTTATGACAAAAGTAGCTATTAACGGTTTTGGCCGTATTGGTCGTCTGGCTTTCCGTCAGATGTTTGAAGCTGAGGGTTACGAGGTTGTTGCTATCAATGACTTGACCAGCCCGAAGATGTTGGCACACCTGCTCAAGTACGACACCGCTCAGGGTGGTTTCGCCGGTAAGTTCGGTGAGGGTAAGCACACTGTAGCTTATAAGGACGCTGTTCTGGCAGAGGACGGTAAGACGGTTCTGACGCCGGGTTCGATCACCGTTGACGGTAAGGAGATCACGATCTACGCAAAGCCTAATGCAGCTGAGCTGCCTTGGGGTGAGCTGGGTATCGATGTAGTTCTGGAGTGCACCGGTTTCTATACCAGCAAGGCTAAGGCTGAGGCACATATCCAGGCTGGCGCTAAGAAGGTTGTTATCTCTGCACCCGCAGGCAACGATCTGCCGACCATCGTTTACAACGTAAACCACAAGACCCTGACTCCGGCTGATAAAGTTATCTCCGCTGCTTCTTGTACAACCAACTGTCTCGCTCCGATGGCAGCTGCTCTGCACAAATACGCTCCGATTCAGAGCGGTATCATGAGCACGATTCACGCTTACACGGGCGACCAGATGATTCTTGACGGTCCGCAACGTAAGGGTGACCTCCGTCGTAGCCGTGCAGGTGCACAGAACATCGTTCCGAACAGCACCGGTGCTGC
>JAFZNG010000020.1 GCA_017551025.1 Paludibacteraceae bacterium
GCCGTCACTACCACCACCGACCCGTTTATCTTCAACGGCCTGAGCGACTGGCTCTACGAGGAAGAATTCGGCCAGACCACGCTCATGGCTTTCTCGCCCGACTCCAAACAACTGGCCTTTATCCGACTGGACGAACGCCGCGTGCCGGTGCATTACTGGGAGCGGTATCTGGACGGCACATATCCCGTCCGAGACTCGCTCTATTACCCGAAAGCCGGTCAGGAGAATGCCCGTGCCAGCGTCTGGGTCTATGATATCAAGACCAAGCAGACTCGCGAGGTAGACCTGGGACGCGACACGACGCAGTATATCCCCCGTGTACGGTGGAGCAACCCCGTTATCGAGCGGCAGCACGAGAACGACCGTGCCGGCGAACTCATCGTCCAGACTGTCAATCGTGACCAGACGAAGATGACCGTCTATTCCGGCAACGCCCGCTCAACGGTCATGCATCCGCTCTATACCGAGCAAGGACGCGACAACTATATCGACTATAGCCTGTTCGATGACTGGCAGTGGCTCCAGGACAACCGCATCATCGTGCTGAGCGAGAAAGACGGTTGGCGTGGCGTATATCTCGCCTCGCAGCAAGGCACGATCGTGCGTCGTCTCTCGCAAGACGGCATGGACGTGACCCAGATCGTCGGCGTAGACGAGACAACCGGCACCGTCTATTATATCGCAGCACCTACGCCCGAAACGCGTCAAGTGTATGCCGTTAGCCTGCGCAACGGCACGCCCAAGCAACTGACCACCGAGGCCGGTATGCATACCATGCGCCTCTCCAAGGACGGCAAACAGGCCATTATCTGCTACCAGTCCTTCACGCAGCCCAACCGCTATACGCTTTATTCGGTCAACGGCACGAGCCTGAAAGCCCAACGTGTCCTGGAGGACAATGCCGCCGTTCGTGAGGCATGGCTGAAAAACCGGTTGCCGGAACCGGAACTGCTGAAAATCCCGAACGCACAAGGCAAGTCGCTGGAGGCGATGCTGCTAAGAAGCCAACAGCCAACAGCTAATAGCCAACAGCCCTTAATCATCATGCACTACAGCGGTCCCGCCAGCCAGCGTGTGCTCAACCGTTGGCGCAAACGCTTTGAGTACGCCCTCGTGGACGCCGGATACGCGGTGCTAATCGTCGATCCGCGCGGCTCGGACTGCAAGGGTAGGGCATGGCGCAACGAGACTTATATGCAGCTCGGCCAGAAAGAGGCAGAAGACCTGATCGCTGCCGCCAAATGGGCCGGCCAACAAGCCTATATAGACAGTACACGCCTCGGCATCATCGGCTGGAGCTACGGCGGATACGAGACCATCATGACCATGTGTCAGCCCGGTCACCCCTTCCGCGCAGGCATCGCCATTGCTCCGGTCACCGACTGGCGACTCTACGACTCGGGATATACCGAGCGGTATATGCGTCGTCCGCAGGTCAACTACGGCGGTTACGACCAGAGCGACCTAACCCGTCGCGCCAAGGACCTCCGGGGCGAACTGCTTATCATCCACGGTACGGCCGACGATAACGTCCACGTACAGAACACCATGGTGCTCACCGAGGCGTTCGTCGAGGCTGGCAAGCAATTCGAGATGCAACTCTATACCGATGACAACCACCATCTCCGAGCTCGCAAGAATGCGCGTCATATGCATGAACGAATGTTGGTCTTCCTCAAGAAGAATTTGTAATTTTTAATTTTGCATTTATAATTTTTAATTTCTATAACATGAAAAAGTATGCTTTAGGTATCGACCTTGGCGGCACAGGCACCAAGTTCGGTTTGGTAAGCGAAGACGGCAAGGTGCTTCGCAGTAGTAGTATTCCTACCCAGCAGTATCCGGAGATCAACGCGTACTGCGACGTTCTCTGTGAGGAGATGCGCAAACTCGTAGCCGCAGAAGGTATCGAGATGAGTGATATCGTCGGCGTAGGTTGCGGTGCACCGAATGCCAATTTCTACTCGGGCTGCATCGAGCAGGCACCCAACCTGCCGTGGAAGGGCGTCGTACCGTTCGCCAAACTCATCAGCGAGCGTATGGGCGTGAAATGCACCATCACCAACGACGCTAACGCTGCCGCTCAGGGCGAGATGATCTACGGTTCGGCACGCGGTATGAAGAACTTCATCGTCATCACGCTGGGCACGGGCGTTGGTTCGGGTATCGTGATCGACGGTAAACTGCTCTACGGCCACGACGGCTTTGCCGGTGAACTCGGTCACTGCAAGATTGACCATACCGGTAAGGGACGTCTCTGCGGATGCGGTCAGCACGGCTGTATCGAGGCCTATGCTTCGGCAACGGGCGTAGCACGCACGGCTAAGGAGATCGTGACGGCTACCACCCAACCGACACTGCTTCGCAAGGTGGCTGATATCGACAATATTACCTCCAAGGACGTATTCGATGCTGCCGAGCAGGGTGATCCGATCGCAAAGCAGATTTTCGACTATACGGGTCATCTGTTGGGACAGAAACTCGCTGACTTCGTGCATTTCTCCAGTCCGGAGGCTATTATCCTCTTCGGTGGTCTGACCAAGTCCGGTCACTGGATCATGGATCCGATACGCGAGGCGCTCGACGCCAACCTCATGCCTATCTGGAAGGGTAAAATCCCCGTATCCATCTCCAACCTCAAAGACTCCGATGCTGCCATCCTCGGTGCATCGAGCCTGGCTTGGTAAAAAAGGTCGTAATTACGTAATTACGTCATGACGTAATAACGAAAAATTTGAGGATCTTAAAATCCATATTTCAACGCCTCTACCCGTACGCGACGTTTCGTACGGGTAGGGCGGTGTATCTGACCTTTGACGACGGGCCGATACCGGAGGTGACGCCACGGGTGCTGGAAATCCTGGCGCAGTACGGGATCAAGGCCACCTTCTTTATGGTGGGCGAAAATATCGACAAGCACCCGGAGGTGTTCCGCCAGGTACTTCAAGCCGGCCACGCAATCGGCAACCATACCTACAACCACCTCAAAGGCTGGCGCACCCGTTACGCGGACTACATGGCCAATGTAGCCAAATGGGAAGATGCGGTACACTCTACACCCTACACTCTACACTCTACACCCCTAATGCGTCCTCCTTACGGCAAGGCGACACTCCGTCAGCGCCGTGCCCTGCATAAGTTAGGCTACCGGCTCATCTATTGGGATATCCTGACGCGTGATTACCTGGCGACGCGTACGCCGGAAGAGATGCTGCGCCAGATCAAGCGCGAGACCCGACCGGGTAGTATTATCAATTTTCACGACTCGCTGAAGTCGAACGAACGTATGTTGGCCGTCTTGCCCGAGGCAATAGAATGGCTCTTATCTGAAGGTTATGAACTTAAAGCACTATAGTCTGTTATTCTTGCTCGTCCTCCTGGCGAGTTGTGCGAACCGAGGTATCGGTCCGCAGGGTGGTCCGAAGGATACGATACCGCCTAAGGTGGTGCGCGAGATCCCGGAAAACGGTTCGGTCAACTATACCTACAAGACGGTGACTGTCCATTTTGACGAATATATCCAGCTGGATAATATCGCCACACAACTGATGATCTGTCCGCCTCAGAAAGAGCAACCCGATATAAAACAGGTAGGTAAGAGCGTCAAACTCACCTTCAAGGACGACCTGCTTGACTCCACGACCTATTCGATCGATTTCGGTGCATCGATATGTGACTACCACGAGAAGAATCCGCTCAAGAGTTATTATCTGGCCTTCTCAACGGGTCCGGAGATCGATTCGCTGGAAGTCTTCGGCCATGTATATAACGCCGAGGACCTGAACCCCGTGAGCGGTGTTATCGTAGGTCTGCAGGCCAATCTGGACGACTCGGCCTTCACGACCCTGCCCATGACGCGTATCAGCAAGACCAACGAGCAGGGACTGTTCGGCATCCACAATATCAAAGCAGGCAGTTATCGCCTGTACGGCCTGGGAGATCTCAGCAGCGATTATATGTACCAGACGGGCGAAGGCCTGGCCTGGGCTGACTCACTCGTAACACCCGTAATGGAAATCGACTCAACGGGCAACGTATATGTCGGACCGTCCGATCTTGTGCTCTGGTATTTCCGCGAGGACAAGACGCGGCATGCCCTGATGCGTGCCCGTCGGGAGGAGGCGCATCGTATCGTACTGACCTTCACCGCCCCGCAAGACTCGATGCCGCAACTTCGACTGCTCGACTCGCTATCCATGGAGTCCGTCTACGTGCAGACCTCCGATCGGCGGGACTCCATCACGCTCTGGCTGCGCGACTCATCGCTCATCCGGCTCGACACGATACGCCTGGAGCTGAGTTATTACCGTTCAGACTCGCTCTATAACCTCGAGCACGCTGTCGATACCATCGTCTCGACCTACCGTGCCCCCAACCTGACTCCTAAAGTAGTGGCTAAGAAGCAACGCGAAGCCCGTGAGCGGCGTGTAGAGATTCGCTCGAATGCTGCCACGAAGATGGATGTCTTCGATACACTCTTCATAGCCGCCCAACTGCCTATCGAGCATATCGAGGCAGACAGTATCCGTCTGCGTCAGCGTATCGACAGTACGCGGTGGCGCAACATACCGCTGCGCGTCGAACTGCGCGACTCGGCACATATGTCCTATTGGTTGCTGTGCAAACTGGAGAAAGGGAAGGAATACGAACTGACCGTAGACAGTAATGCCGTATGGGATATCTACGGTAAGACCAACCGCCGTAAGGTGCTGCCTCTGGGCGTAAAGACGGATGATGAATATGCCAAGCTGACCGTTACGTTTGCGCATTACGATCCGCATATGCGCTTGCAGGTACTCAGCGACCAGGACAAGGTGCTGCGCGACGTACCGGCAGAGGAGAGAACCCTACTGGAATACCTCACGCCGGCAGGTTACTACCTGCGTATGTACCTAGACCTGAACGGTGACGGCAAATGGACACCGGGTAGTTGGGAACAGAAACGCCAACCCGAGCCGGTCTATTATTTCCCCGCTAAACTGACCCTGAAAGCCAACTGGGAATTTGAGGAAACGTTTGATTACACGGCAAAACCGCAAACGGAATCCAAACCCCAAGAGATTCGCAAGGATGCAGGACAAAAGAAGTAAACAATTCGACTATAGTTTTCTGGGACTTGGCCTCGCCATACAAGTGGCGACCTATCTGATTACGAATCGTCTCGCGCCCGGTTCGCTCACACCCTTATCACTCGTGAGCGGTATGCTTGGTATCTGCTCCGTCTGCCTCGCGGCGCAGGGCAATATATGGACCTATCTGTTCGGTTTCGGACAAGTAGGTACCTATACCTGGCTCTGCCTGGAGCAAAACCTGTACGGCGAAGTGGCCATCAATGCATACTACTTCCTGACGATGATCTACGGCGTGTATGTCTGGCGTAAGCGCTTAGCGGTGAGCGGTCAGCAATCAGAGGAAAAATATACCGTCCGAACGCGGCAGCTGCGAAGAGAGGTATTTCTGCTCATCGCCTTGGCATCGATAGCCGTGTCGTGGTTGGTAGGCTGGGGGTTAGCCCGCTGGACGGACGATACACAGCCCTACCTGGACGCATTTACAACAGTACCTGCGCTGGTCGCACAGGTAC
>JAFZNG010000021.1 GCA_017551025.1 Paludibacteraceae bacterium
GAGTCTTTCGGATAGAAATAAATGACGGTTTTGCGGCCGATTACGTCGCGTTCTGTCACACTTTTTCCGGTCTCGTCGATGACGCGGAATGCCGGAATTTTATCGCCAACTTGCAGCATATCAATAGTTTTCCGCTAAGATTTGGAAGAAAGATTGCGGGTGGTTGCAAACAGGGCACTCTTCCGGAGCTTGTTTGCCAACAACAATATGTCCGCAGTTCGAACACTGCCAGATGCAATCGCCTTCGCGCGAGAACACCACCTTATCCTCGATGTTCTTCAGCAGCTTGCGATAACGCTCCTCGTGATGCTTCTCAATCGCACCGACTTGCTCGAATTTCTCAGCAATCTCGTCAAAGCCTTCGGCACGAGCTTCGGCAGCCATGCGCGCATACATATCCGTCCACTCGGCGTTCTCACCTTCAGCAGCAGCCAAGAGGTTCTCCGGAGTCGAGCTAACCGCACCACCATTCAGGTATTTGTACCAAAGTTTGGCGTGTTCTTTCTCATTATCAGCCGTTTCCAAGAAGATCTTACTGATCTGCTCGAAGCCATCCTTCTTTGCTTTCGACGCAAAATACGTGTATTTGTTACGTGCCATGGACTCACCGGCAAATGCTTCCATGAGGTTCTTCTCGGTCTTTGTTCCTTTCAGTTCTTTCATAATTTTTTATGGTTTTAAATGGTTAATAATTCTCTTAACTCTTGACTCTTTACTCTCCACTATTGAGCGAAGCGTCGCTCAATTTCCTCCCAATTAATAATCTGCCACAAGGCTTGCAGATGTGCCGCTCGACGATTGCGATAATCAATATAGTATGCATGCTCCCACACGTCCATCGTTAGCAACGGTTTCAAGCCTTTTGTAATGGGGTTATTGGCATTTGTTTCTTGCGTGATCACCAGCTTGCCATCTTTGTCGGAACTCAACCAAACCCAACCCGAACCAAACAGCGTCACGCCTTTCTGCTCAAACTCCTTTTGGAATGCCTCAAACGAACCAAAATCGCGATTGATGGCATCGAGAATCGCGCCCTTCGGCGTATGGTTGTCAACAGCCACCGGAGAGAACTGTCCAAAGTACAGGTTATGGTTCAGGATCTGCCCTGCGTTGTTGAAAATACCTCCTTGCGACTTGCACACGATCTCTTCCAACGGCATGCCTTCAAATTCCGTTCCTGCAACGAGTTTATTGAGGTTATCTACGTAGGTTTGCAGGTGCTTGCCGTGGTGATACTCAATGGTCTCGCGGCTAATCACCGGCTCCAACGCCTCCGGAGCGTAGGGCAACGTCATCAAAGTAAAAAGTGCTGCTAACATAATGGTGTGTATTTGAGGTTAATTATTCTGGGTGCAAAGATACGCAAATTTTCTGACATGCGCAAGAAAAATGCGAAAATATTTGCACAACTCATATTTTTTTACTAATTTTGCACCCAAATTGTAAATACTGAATACTATGCTTGTAAAGATCTTTAGTGCTGCTCCGGTGGGGATTGATGCGGTGAAAGTGACGATCGAAGTGCACTCCAAACCCGGCTTTGAATTTATCATGGTGGGTTTGCCAGACATATCCGTCAAAGAGTCGCATGAACGTATCATGGCTGCGTTGACCATCAACGGTATGGAGGCGCTTCACCGGTCCTATACAATCAACATGGCTCCTGCTGACATCAAGAAGGAAGGCGCTTCATTCGACCTACCTTTGGCTATCGGTATGTTGGCCGGAGGTGAGAAGTTGAAATCCAAACTATTGACAGACTATATGATGGTGGGCGAATTGTCGTTGGATGGCTCGCTACAACCCATTCGCGGTGCATTACCGATTGCGCTATGCGCACGGAAAGAAGGTTTTAAAGGCTTGATTCTTCCGGCTGCGAATGCAGAAGAAGCGGCAGTGGTAGATGGCTTGGAAGTGTATGGTATGAAAGATCTTATCGAGGTGGTTCGGTTCCTCGATGGGCAACCAAAGGATGAGATGCATCCGGACGATCCATGGCAACCGACGCATGTCAATACGCAAGCATTATTTGACGAACTGGCTTTTCCGTCCGACTTTGATTTCGCGGACGTACGCGGACAATATAAGGTGCGTCGAGCTGTGGAGATTGCGGCTGCAGGTGGACACAACATGATTATGATTGGTCCTCCGGGGGCAGGTAAATCCATGATTGCAAAGCGTATTCCGTCCATCCTGCCTCCGCTCACGTTAGAAGAGGCACTGGAGACGACTAAGATCCATTCGATTGTTGGTTTGACCAATAAGAAAAAAGGTGCCAGTAGTGCCCTGATTGTGGAGCGTCCGTTCCGTTCGCCCCACCACACAATAACCGACACTGCTCTTGTCGGAGGTGGTTCTAATCCGCATCCGGGAGAGATTAGTTTGGCGCATAATGGTGTCCTCTTCCTAGATGAACTTCCGGAATACAAACGTTCGGTGTTGGAGGTGATGCGGCAACCGCTGGAGGACCGGCATATCACTGTAGCACGCACCAAAGAGACAGTCGATTATCCGGCTTCGTTCATGCTCGTTGCTGCGATGAACCCCTGTCCGTGTGGACATTACGGTGAGAACAATCCGGCCCATCCGTGTACCTGCACTCCGGCACAAGTGCATCGTTATATGAGCAAAATCAGCGGACCTTTGTTGGATCGTATAGACATCCAATGTGAGATTGAGGCTGTACCATACGACCAACTCAAAGATAACCAACCGGGTGAGTCATCGGCAGCAATTCGCGAACGAGTACTCAGAGCTAGAGCCATTCAAACGGAGCGCTTTAAACATAGCAAGTTGGTCCATTGTAACGCTATGATGAACTCGAAGATGGTGCGTCAATACTGCGCTTTGGATGCCGAGTGCGACAAGTTGCTGGAGTTCACAATGACTAAACTCGGACTTTCCGCACGTGCCTACGATCGAATTCTTAAGGTCGCACGTACGATTGCGGACATCGAAGGCTCGGAGAACATCAAAAAGAATCACATGCTCGAAGCGATTTCCTATCGCTCCTTAGATCGCAACACCTGGGGTGGATAGGATTGGTCTTGTTAAAAAAGCAGACGCGGCTCAAATGAGTCGCGTCTTTGTTTAATATGTGTCGCAGCAATTATGCCTTAGCGGCTAAGGGTGAGGGAGTGGCATAGACACGTGCGGCGAGTTCCTGGTCGAGGACGTACATGCCGTAACCGTTTCCGTCCAGCATGCGGAGTTTGTTAATTATGTCCACGGCATTCTCTTCCTCTTCTACCTGCTCGTCGATGAACCATTGTAGACGACTCTGCGCAGCGTAGTCTTTCTCTTCTACGGCGATGTGCATAAGGTTGTTAATGAGCGAAGTAACGTGTTGCTCATGCGCGTAGGTTGCCTCGAAAGCAGCCAGCGGCGAAGCCCATTCAGTCTCTACTGCATCGATAGCTTTGAGCAGTACGCGTCCACCACGGCTGATGAGGTAGTTATAGAAGATCTGGGCATGATCCTGCTCCTCTTTGAACTGAATCGCGAACCAGTTTGCCATTCCTGCATAGCCTTTGTCCTGGCAATAAGCAGACATACTCAGATACAGATAAGCCGACCACATCTCGGCATTGATTTGGGCGTTGATAGCGTCCTCTAAGCGTTTGGAAATCATAATTTTAATGTTTAATGTTTTATGTTTGATGTTTTATTGATTATTAGTTTTTTGAATTGTCGATGGAAGCGGATGTGGTAGAACACAGCCGGAATGGCCAATCCGAACACGAAGGCTATCCACATACCTTTCGCGCCAAGTCCGCAGGGGAAAGTGAGCACGATGCCTAAGGGTAATGCCACACCGATATACGCAACAAAAGCAATACGCATCGGCACACGTACGTCTTGAATGCCGCGTAACATCGCCGCACCGATACATTGCATTCCGTCCGCATATTGGAGCAGACCGGCAATGAGGATGAGGGTGCTGGCTATCTCGATGACTTGCTCATCGTTGGTGAAGATATACGGCAGATAGTTACGTAGAGTTATCATCAGTCCTGCACCGATGGTGTTCATAAGCAAGCACAGATGGATCGAAGCACGACTCGCCATCCGGACTGCATGCAGATCACCGCGTCCTAACTGATGCGAGACACGAATCGTGGTAGCTGCTCCGATGCCCATTGCTAACATGAATGTCATGTCTGCCATTTGGTTGGCGATATGATGGGCAGCCAGCGCTTCCTTGTTGATCCAACCGATGATGACGAACGAAGCTGTGAATAAGAAACACTCCACAAAGGACTGCAAACCAATCGGTGTGCCGATGCGGATATAGTGTTTGATTTCAGTCCATGAGAACATCTTACGACGAATGAGCGTGAAGTACGGTCGCCAGTCTCGGCGTGCAAAGAGCACGATAACGAAACAGATAGCGGTGAGGGTTCGTGCGATGAGTGTCGCCAATCCTGCTCCTGCCGCTCCCATTGCCGGAGCATCCCAATGACCAAAGATAAATAGCCAGTTGAGGAATATGTTCAGTAGGTTACAAGCTACTGTGATGACCATCGCGACGGTTGTGTTTCCGAGTCCTTCAAGAAACTGCTTGCAGAGGCAGAAGAAGAGGAAAGGCACGATAGACAGCACGATGAGCGTGTAGTATGGCCGAGCGCAGATGACTACTTCGGGTTCTTGTCCGAATAGATGCAAAATCGGGATACACGGCACGAGCAAGATGAGCGCAAGAAGAGTAACTATAAGCGAAAAGATCAGTCCGTTCGCAAGTAGATTAGAGATGCGTTCGCTGCCTTCATTGGCGCCTACAGAATAGCCCACAATCGGTGTGATGGCCATCAGTGCACCCATCGCAAACACCATGACGGTAAAGAAGATAGCGTTGGAAAAACTAACAGCCGCCAAGTCTGCGGTACCGTAATGGCCGACCATAATGGAGTCGAACAGGCCCACCAGCGCAGCGCCTAACTGCGTTAACATTACCGGAAACGCCAGTTTGAGGTTTCTGCGGTAATACGGCCGATATGTCGCAAACGAATAAGCCATTTATTTTGTCAATTGCTCCAAAATCGCCCGACACGACGCGTCGATGTCGCAATAAGCCGCTTCGAAATCACCTGTATACCAGGGATCGGCGACATCTCTACTCTCTCCGACCCAATGCATCATCAGCGAGACTTTGTGGGCTGGGTCTTCGCCAATGATACGTTCTAACCAGCGGAGATTCGACCGGTCGGCACAGATGATATAATCGTAGTAATTATAGTCCTCGCGGGTGATCTGTCGTGCTGCGTGAAAGGTAAAGGGAATGCCTTTCTCGCGCAGTTTGCGCTTGGCAGGAGGATAGATGTCGTTACCGATTTCTTCGCGGGATACAGCTGCTGAATCAATCTCAAACAGATCTCCCACACCAGCTTGACGACAGAGTTCTTTCATGACAAATTCTGCCATCACCGAGCGGCATATATTGCCGTGACATATGAATAATATCTTCGTCCTCATTTTCGATGCAAAGGTACAAAAAACAATTAACTTGTCCGTTAATTTAGAATAGCCGGTTTGAAGAATACACGGTAGCCCACCTCGCAATTGACACATTCGTGATGCTGGCAATAATGTTGGTAGAGATGGAGTAGCGCTTGCGAGTCGGCCGCATTACGAACTGTCTGCCCCAGCATGCGCCACTGGCGAATAATGCTGTTGTTCTCTGCCGCAATTTGCTCCATCAGGTGAACAGATTCTCCGAGCGCATCGTTCTTATAGGCATATTTATACGGAATGACCGTATTGATGAGCAGGATGTCGATAGACGCACGGCTCAAACCCGGCTGGGCAAAGAGCAAGACAAGCGAATCGATATCGTTCTGCTCCACGATGCGGCTGAAGAGGAACTCCGTGCTATGCAACAGATAGGCGAACTGGCGGATGCGTCGTTGGGGGCTGTTCTGCGGACGGATGCGCCCCATTTTCCATAGGCCGGAATCGATAGGTGTGAGCGAGAACTTAGTCCGCAGGAATTCATACTCATGTTGCATACGTGGGTCGTCGATCGGCAATCCGGATTGTCCGAGCAACATAGCCGTAACCTGGAAGAGGTTATCACGATGCTTGCGGATAGCGGATAGCGGCGTGGCTATAGCCAGTTCCTCGAAGGGCACGCTGTTGGTATGAAAACCAAAATTGCGCGCCAGGGAGATATAAAAAGCGTGCTCCCAACTACCCTGCGTGATAGTCAGCAGACGCCGGATGGATTCCCGTTTGCAGTCGAGCCGTTTGCGCAGCAGGAGTTGGCGCCATCCCTCAGTAAGCAGTTGCGGGTCGTCGATGAGTTGACGTGCGCAGCCGATGCGTCCTTCGGGCGAATCCATGTGAAGGGCATCGTTGAGCAAGTCGGCGAGGTAATCCTGGTTGGACGGATAGCTGAGCGCACATTGAGGGACGGTTTCGCCACGGGCATTAAGCACCTCGCGATCAGCATCACGCACAACATGGAGAATCACGTTATCGTAAGCATGATCCAGATGATGTCGATGTCGATACCAATCGGACGCATGGATATGGATCTCTATATTCCCCACCCACTCACGATCGCCCATACGAATGCGCACATGGCTGTAGTCCGGCCCTGCATCCCGGTTGTGTTCGCCCACAGAGATGATCTCTATCGGCTGTCCATCCGTTGTCTGTTGTGCGAATCCAGCCCACAGGCAATGTTCCCAGATATAGTGCAAGAGTATTTCCGGCATCGTTTTTCTGCTATTTTGACTAAATATCTTCGTCCTCATTTTCGATGCAAAGGTACAACTTTTTGATGACATATGCAAATTTTTAACGATTTTATTGGCTTTATGTCAAAAAAAATACGTAAATAAAACGAGTTATATTTGCATATTTGATTTTTTTTTTGTAATTTTGCAGCGTATTTTGTGAACATACAAAAAATCACTATTCAATATGCAACTTGTATTACAGATTATCACGCTTATCGGTTCCGTTGCGATGCTCATGTACGGAATGAAAGTGATGAGTGAAGGTCTGCAAAAAATGGCTGGTAGCAAGTTGAGCAACGTGCTCGGCACGATGACTACCAACCGCTTTTCGGGTGTATTAACCGGTGCGTTCATCACGGCCGCCGTACAGTCGTCCACCGCGACCACGGTGATGACGGTGAGTTTCGTATCAGCCGGTATCTTGAGTCTGGCGCAAGCTATCTCGGTGATTATGGGTGCGAACATCGGTACGACGTTCACAGCCTGGATCATGGTGCTGGGAGGCAGTTCGTTTGACATGCGGCTGGTGGTGTATGCCACTATCGTGCTGGCTGTGGCACTTATCTACACCAAGAAGAATGCCAATCTGGGTGACTTCCTGATTGGTTTGGCGCTGATGTTGTTGGGACTGACGACGCTGAAGATCAACGCCACAGAGATGCAGTTGGACAAGATTCCCGCGGTGCACAACTTCTTTAATGCCACTTCGAGTTGGGGTTATGGCAGTTACTTCCTATACCTGTTGGTGGGTGGTATATTGACCTTTGCCGTACAGTCGTCGGCTGCCATCATGGCCATCACGATGACGCTTTGTTCGGTGGGTGTACTGCCGATAGACATGGGTATCTCGCTTGTGTTGGGTGAGAATATCGGTACGACGATCACATCGAATATCGTAGCTCTATCAGCCTCAGTACAGGCCAGACGTGCCGCTATGGCGCACTTGGTATTCAACCTATTCGGTGTCATCTGGGTGCTCTGCGTCTTCCGTCCGATGGTAGGATTGGTATGCGAAGTATGGGGTGTAGCGTTTGAGCCGGGAGTAGCACCCAAAAACGGTGTATCACCAGAGGTGCTAAGTGCTATATTGGCAACATTCCACACGACATTCAACGTCATCAATACGTGTATATTGATCGGATTTATCAAGTTGCTGGAGAAGCTGGTGATCTGGATTATCCCGTCCAAGCCGGAACAGAAAGATATCGACAGCCAGTTGAAGTTTATCTCGGGCGGCTTGATGTCCACCTCAGAGCTCTCTATCCTGCAAGCATGGAAGGAAGTGCATGTATTTGGTATTCGTACGCAGCGTATGGTAGGCATGATACACGACTTGTATTCGGAGCAGGACGATGAGACCTTCGTAAAGATATACTCACGTATCGAGAAATACGAAGGCATATGCGACCGCATGGAATATGAGATTGCGCAATACTTGAATCAAGTAGCCGACGGACGATTGTCGGATCAGTCGAAGCACGAAGTACACAAGATGTTGCGTATCGTGAGTGAGTTGGAGTCGGTGGGTGATGCCAACTACAACCTCTCGCGTTACATCCGTCACAAGCACGACCACAAAGTGCCGTACACCGAACAGCAGGACAAGAACGTAGAACTGATGCTCTACCTGCTGAGTGGTGCGGAGGCCAAGATGGTAGAGGCACTTGAACGAGGAAGTATCAGTTACGACGAGTTCATGGAAATGACGAATATGGAGAACGAAATCAACAATTTCCGTGACGAACTGAAGAACCAGAACATGCAATCGATAACCGACAAACTGTATGACTATACGGTAGGTGTCAACTACATGGATATCATCCTGGAACTCGAGAAGATGGGTGACTACATTATCAATGTAGAAGAAGCGCTGTATGAGCATAAGCACGATAAATAAAATTAAAAATTCAAAATTAGGAATTAATCGTATACAACATAATGGAACTATCAGAACAAGAACAAGTTCGCAGACAAAGTCTGCAAAAAATGCGTGAGATGGGTATCGATCCCTACCCCGCAGCCGAGTACCCTGTGACGGGCTACTCCGTAGATATCAAGAATGATTTTGATAACTGGGACGGCAAACCGGTACGTATTGCCGGACGACTGATGTCGCGCCGTATTATGGGTAAGGCCTCGTTTATCGAGTTGCAAGACTCGAAAGGTCGTATTCAGGTATATGTCAGTCGCGATGACATCCAAGCGCCGGTAGAAGAAGGTCAAGAGCCGACGACCGTGGAGCAACAGATGTATAACGTAGTATTCAAGAAACTGCTCGACTTCGGCGACTTCATCGGTATCGAAGGATTTGTTTTCCGCACCCAGATGGGCGAGATCAGCGTACATGCCAAGAAGTTGACCGTGCTGGCCAAATCGCTACGCGTTCTGCCTATTGTCAAGTATAAAGATGGCGTGGCCTATGACGGCTTTAACGACCCTGAGCAACGTTATCGTCAGCGCTATGTGGACCTGATTGTGAACGACGGTGTGAAGGATACGTTCCTGAAGCGTGCGACGATTTTGCGTACGATGCGTCAGGTATTTGACGAGGCCGGTTATACCGAAGTAGAGACCCCGATCCTGCAACAGATTGCCGGTGGAGCAAGTGCTCGTCCGTTCATCACGCATCATAACACGCTGGACGTAGATATGTACCTGCGTATCGCTACGGAGTTGTACCTAAAGCGACTGATTGTGGGCGGTTTTGAGGGTGTGTACGAGATCGGACGTAACTTCCGCAACGAAGGTATGGACCGCAGTCACAACCCCGAATTCACCTGCATGGAGCTCTACGTGCAGTATAAAGACTACAACTGGATGATGTCCTTCACCGAGCAGCTACTCGAGAAGATTGCCATCGCTGTCAACGGTACGACCAAGGTAATGGTTGGTGAGCATGAGATTGACTTCAAGGCGCCTTATCGCCGTCTGCCCATCCTGGAAGCCATCCAGGAGAAGACCGGACTGGACTTGGCCTCGATGGACGAGGATGCTATCCGCGTGGAGGCCAAGAAATTGGGTATTGAGGACACCGAGCACATGGGCAAAGGCAAACTGATTGACGAGATCTTTGGCGAGACCTGCGAGGGTACGTTTATTCAGCCTACTTTCATTACCGACTATCCGGTAGAGATGTCGCCGCTGACGAAGATGCATCGCTCGAAACCCGGCCTGACCGAGCGATTCGAGCTGATGGTCAACGGCAAAGAGTTGGCAAACGCCTACTCGGAGTTGAACGACCCGATCGACCAGTACAACCGCTTCGTAGAACAGATGAAACTAGCCGACAAGGGCGACGATGAGGCCATGGTCATCGACCACGACTTTATGCGTGCGCTTGAGTACGGCATGCCGCCTACTTCGGGTATCGGTATCGGTATCGACCGTTTGGCCATTCTTATGACCGGACAGCCGACCATTCAGGAAGTACTACTCTTCCCGACGATGCGACCGGAGCAAGTTGAAAAGTGAAAAGTGAAAGGTGAAAGGTTATGAAACCACGTGTAGCCATATTAGGAAGCGGCAGTTGGGCCACGGCGCTCGCCAAGTTGGCCCTCACCACTCAGGGCCAGATCAACTGGTTCATGCGCCGTCCGGAGGCCATTGAGGAGTTTAAGCGCAAAGGCAAGAACCCCAATTACCTCTCGGCCGCCAAGTTCGACGTGACGCGTATCAACTTCTCGGCGGATATCAACGAGATCATTGCCAACTCGGATATCATGATTCTGGCTATCCCGTCGCCATACGTCAAGCAGTCGCTCAACAAGATCAAGCGCAGCCTGCGTAGCAAGATCGTCATCTCGGCCGTGAAGGGTATGATTCCCGACGACAATATCATCGTCACCGAATACCTGCATCAGAAGTTCAACATGCCGGAAAGCAATATTGCCATTATCGCCGGTCCGTGTCATGCGGAGGAGATTGCGCTGGAGCGTTTGTCCTACCTGACTATCGGATGTGCCAGTCGTGCTACGGCCGAAAAGGTATCGCCTATATTCCAGACCGATTACTGCCGCACGACAAGCAGTACGGATGTCGTAGGATTGGAGTACAGTTCGGTCATGAAGAACATATATGCTATTGCAGCCGGTATGTGCCAGTCGCTCCACTACGGCGACAACTTCCAGGCTGTACTGCTCTCGAATGCCATTCAGGAGATTGAGCGCTTTACCGCCGCCGTATGCCCCAAACCGCGTGACATCAACGCCAGCGGTTATCTGGGCGATGTACTGGTGACTGCCTACTCCAAGTTCAGTCGCAACCGCCAGTTCGGTCAGATGATCGGTATGGGTTACTCAGTCAAGGCGGCGCAAGTAGAGATGGAGATGGTGGCCGAGGGTTATTATGGTACGAACGCCATCCATCTGGCCAACCAACAGGTACAAGCCAATATTCCTATCGCAGAGGCCATGTATGATATCCTGTACAACCGCCTCTCGCCCACCATCGTTATACAAGATTTAACACAAAAACTACATTGATATGAAAATTACGCTTACTCATGCTGCATCGTTCATTCCGGCGGGCAGCCTCAATGAATTAGCAGCCAAGACTGCACAATGCAACGCACTTCTGGAAAACGGTCAGGGTGCAGGCAACGACTTCTTGGGTTGGGTTCATCTTCCTTCGTCGATTACGCCTGAGTTCCTGGACGAAGTACAGGCATCGGCGGATGCGTTGCGCCAGCGTTGCGAGGTAGTCGTTGTAGCCGGTATCGGCGGATCGTACCTCGGTGCGCGTGCCGTGAATGAAGCACTCGGTTCGTCGTTTGATGCGTTCCGTGCCAAAGACCGCAAGAATCCCTACGTAGTATATGCCGGAAACAATATCGGCGAAGACTATCTGGCCGACCTGATGGAGTTCCTGGCCGACAAGCAGTTCGGCATCATCAACATCTCCAAATCGGGTACCACGACAGAGACCGCATTGGCATTCCGTCTGCTGAAGACCATGCTCGAGAAGCAGGTTGGCAAGGCCGAGGCTAAAAATCGCATCGTAGCCGTTACAGACCGTGCCAAAGGTGCCCTGCGTAGTCTCGCTACTCAGGAAGGCTATAAAACCTTCGTTATTCCGGATAACGTAGGCGGACGTTTCTCTGTACTCACACCTGTAGGACTGTTGGCCATCGCCGTAGCAGGCTTCGATATCCGCGCTTTAGTAAAGGGCGCACAGGACATGGAGCAGCAGACTGCCGATAACGTTCCTTATGAACAGAATCCGGCATGCCAGTACGCCGCTATGCGTAACGCGCTGTATCAGTACGGAAAGAAGATCGAGATTTTGGTCAACTATAACCCGCGTCTGCATTATTTCAGCGAGTGGTGGAAACAGCTCTACGGCGAGTCGGAAGGCAAGCAGCACAAGGGCATCTTCCCTGCCAGTGTGGATTTCACCACCGATCTCCACTCGATGGGTCAGTGGATTCAGGATGGCGAGCGCTCGATCTTCGAGACCGTGATCTCTATCAAACAAGCCAACCGCGAAGTACGCGTGCCGATGGACGAGGAGAACCTGGACGGACTCAACTTCCTGGCAGGCAAGCGCGTAGACGAAGTGAATAAGATGGCAGAACTGGGTACCCGTCTGGCACATATCGACGGTGGTGTACCGAATATTCTCATCGAATTTGACAAGATCGACGAGTACAACATCGGTCAGTTTATCTATTTCTTCGAGCGTGGATGCGGTATCTCGGGTTATATGCTGGGCGTTAACCCGTTTGACCAACCGGGCGTAGAGGCTTACAAGAAGAATATGTTCGCCCTGCTTGACAAGCCCGGCTACGAGAAAGAGTCGGCAGCCATCAAGGCACGTCTGGGATAACGGTGATCGGTTACCGGTTATCGGTTATCGGAAAAAAAAGTCTCGCTCTTACGGGCGAGATTTTTTTAGCGTTGTAGTGCGTCGCGTATCTGTTGCACGTGCTGACGAAGTACCGGATCGTAGGCCATCTGGTCGCGCACGATATTCACGGAGTGGAGCGCCGTGGCGTGGGTGCGTTGTCCGATATAACTACCTACCTCGGCCAGCGAACTGTCGGTCAGTTCCTTGCCCAGATACATCGCCACGTGGCGCGCCATCATTACCTGCTTGGAGCGAACCTTACCCAAGATCGTAGACTCGCCCACATTGAAATGATCGGCTACAGCACGCAACACAGCTTCTATCTTGGTAGCCTTAGGCTTGATACGAACGATGCGACTCACTACTTGCTCAGCCAACTCCAGGTCGATCTCATGCTCGGTCAGGGTGGCATGCGCCAGAAGCGATGCCAATACGCCCTCCAAGTCACGTACCGACTCCGTCACGTAGGTAGCAATGAAATCAATCACCTCTTCGGAGAGATGAATACCGTCACGGTGCATCTTATTGCGCAGGATATCCCGACGCAACTGATAATCCGGACGGCGTATCTCTGCAGAGAGTCCCCATTTGAAGCGCGTCAACAGACGATCTTCGATATCCTTCAACTCGATTGGCGAACGGTCGCAAGTCAGTATCAACTGTTTGCGCGACTGCTGCAGGTAGTTAAAGATATGGAAGAAGGTGTCTTGCGTACCTTTCAGACCTGCGAAATACTGGATATCATCCACGATGAGCACGTCTACCGACTGATAGAAATTCAAAAAGTCGGGAATACGGTTCAGGTTGTGGGCATCCTGGAACTGCAACTTAAAGGTATTCGCAGTAACATAAAGAACGCGCGCGTGAGGGAAGAGCAAGGCCACCTGATTGCCGATGGCATTCGCCAGGTGGGTCTTACCTACTCCGCTTCCGCCGTAGATAAACAACGGATTGAAGGCCGTATGACCGGGTTGCTTGGAAATAGCCGTACCGGCAGTACGCGCCAATTTATTCGGTTCTCCGGGTACGAACGATTCAAAGGTATATAATTGGTTGAGTTGCGTCTCGAAATTATCGCGGGGCGTCTCCTGCGGCTGGTAGTTGCTCAGTCCCTGTTGCTTGAGCAGGATTTCCTTACGCGCACCCGGCGACGGAATAGTAGGTCCGGCACCCGAAGCGGCATCTATCAGCACGCGGTACTCCAATTGCGTACCGTTGCCAAACACGCGCAGGATCGCACGCGATAATATATTAATGTAGTTCTCCTCGATATACTCGGCTACGAACTGCGACTTTACCTGCAAGACCAACACGCCCGCCTCGAATTGCAGAGGCTGGATCGGAGCAAACCATGTCTGGTAAGCTGTGGCGGAAAGATTATCTGCCAGAATGCGCTGGCATTCCGCCCATTTTATGGTTAGTTGTTCTTGCATTTTTAAAGGCTTTTTTCCGAAAGCGAGTGCAAAGGTACTGCTTTTTTTTGATATATGCAAATTTTTTTTCAAACGGTCAAAAATGACAAAACATGTAAGTATGCGCTTTTCAATGAGTTACACTAAAATTATTGATTATCAGCACGTTATAAAAGTTATTAACATATAATCTATTGATTTTTAGGACATTTGAAACCTGCAAGAGTTTGGTGATATTTTTCAAAAAAAATCTCCAAACCCCCATTCTACAAGGGATTTGGAGAAAAATAAAAAAAATGTAAATTTGAAAAAATAAAATTTATTTCTTCTTCTTTTTCGACCCTGAGCAATCAAATAAGGAGAAATGAACATACCGTTTCGGGTTGGCCTTGAGATCACGCAGCAAGGAGTCGGCTGAGACCACTGTACTATCGAGATCGTTGTACAAAGTACGCGAGTAAATCAGGCTACCGAGCGTACCGTTTTCGTTGCGAATATCTGCTACGAGTCCGCCGACTTGATCCACGGCAACGCTCACGTTATCGAGCGTAGTATCCACACGGGCAATAGTAGCCGGGATATCTACGCTGTTGAGTTGGCGTGTAAAGCCGTTAACGTCACGTATCGAACTCTGGAGTCCGTCGATCGAGCGTTGTGCACCATGGATCACTTCCGGTACGTCGTTCTGCATCATGCGGCGTGCGTCGGCCGATACGGAAGTCAGGTCGCGCGATACGACATCCACGTTAGCCAATGTATGATACAGATGGCTGTCTGCCAATTGCGTATTGACTACGCGCATCAAGCTGTCGGCTTGCTCTACGGCCGTCTCCAGTTTGGCCATCAGGCCGTTTTGAATCTGATCCATCAATCCGCCTTCAATCTGCGTAGGCAACATCTCGCCCGAGGCAATAGGTTCGCCTGCTACGCCGATCGGCAGACGCAGTTCAATGGCAGCACCTCCCAACAGTCCGTCCTGGATAAGCACCATTTGTGTACCACGCGGCAACTTGATGTCGCGATGGATAGATATATCGACGGTAAAGGCAGAATCCACCGTAAAGTCATACTGAATACGGTCCACCTGACCCACCTTATAGCCACGAATATAGACGGCGGCCTGTTCCTCGAGTCCGTTGGTACGTTGGAACTTGCCATGGAAGGCATACGTGGACGAGAAAATATTCACGCCCTTGAGGAAATTAAATCCGAAGAAGAGCAGGAAGAGGCATACGGCTGCCAGCAGACCTACTTTCACTTCGCGTGTCATCTTAAATTGTTTCATAACCAGCTAATTATTGTTCCCTTTGCGGGATTTTCACCACCCAACAATCCGGGAATAGCGCTTTCAGTTCGACTTGGCGTCGCTGCGCATCCTTCTCGTTGGTGTATTCTCCTATATAATATTTATACCAACCGTTGGCCACAAAGAAACGACATTGTTGTCCTTTGAGTCGCGGGTCGTTGTCGGCCAGTTGCGTACGGGAAGCACATACTTGTACACCGTAGTAGGGCCATTGCATTTGTTCCTCCTGCTGCTGACGCTTTTGATCGAGTTCCTGTTGTTGCTCGGGTGTACGTTGTTGCAGGATAGGTATGGTCTCTGTTTCAGTCGCAGCCGGAATCGTATCCGTTGTGGGCTGATGTTCACCCGACGAAGGACGGTAGAAATTGGTAAAGGCATCGCACAGTCCGCGTGCAATAGCCTCCTGATTGGCATGATCCGCCAGAAAACGCTCTTCGTCCGGATTACTGATAAAGCCCATCTCTACGAGCACACTGGGACATGCCGACTTAAGCAACACCCAGAAGGCTGCTTGACGTACACCTCGATCCGTACGATGGAGTTTCTGCACCAGCTGTTTCTGCACGTTCTCTGCATAGCGGAGCGACTGATCCATATAATTGTTTTGCATCAGTTCGAACATGATATACGAGTCCACCGACCGTGGGTCAAAACCCTGATACGTAGTCTGATAATCAGTCTCCAACTGGATAACCGAGTTCTCACGCATCGCTACGTCCAGATTGGCCGACATCTTCTCCGTACCCAGCACAAAGGTCTCGGCACCGTGGGCCGAGGAATTCGTAGATGCGTTGGTATGCACGCAGATAAATAGGTTCGCGTTATTGCGATTGACGATATTCGCACGTTCCTGCAAGGGCAGGAAGATATCCGTCTGACGCGTATAAACGACGTTGACCTCGGGATATTTCTCCTTGATATACCGTCCGGTAAGCAGCGCCACAGATAGGTTCAGATCCTTCTCGCGCATTATTCTACCTACCGCACCGGCATCCTTACCGCCATGACCGGCATCGATTACCACGGTATAGGGTTTCTTGCCCGAACTGCGTTGTGCCCAACCGTCAGCGGCAGGCAGGAGCAACAAAGCAGCCATCAGAACAAATGTAGTAAATAGTTGTTTAAAAGCCATAATATGCCAATTTGAGTGCAAAGATACAATTATTTTTTCAAATATGAAAAACTTATCTGCAAATATCGCGCCAAAAGGCCTAATCCTTTAATTTTTTCATTTTTTTTACATGTACGCTTGCGCGTATGAGATTTTTTTCGTATCTTTGCACGCTTTTTGTATGGTATATTGAAACTAGATCACCGCTTATGGCAACGAAATCGACAGCGTTCACCCCGCAGGAGGAGCAGCAGATACAGCAAGCCTTCGACGAAATACTGACAGCCTACGACGACCGTAGCGTCGGTCGCGTCAAGGAGGAGCGTATCCGTCAGGCCTTCCATTTTGCGCATAAGGCCCACTACGGGGTACGTCGTCTGAGCGGCGAACCGTATATCATGCATCCTATTGCCGTTGCAAAGATATGCGTGAGTGAGATCGGACTGGGTAGTACCAGTATATGTGCGGCGCTGCTCCACGACGTAGTGGAAGATACCGACTACACGGTAGAGGATATTCGCAACCTCTTCGGCGACCAGATTGCCGTCATCGTCAACGGCCTGACCAAGATCTCAGGCGGCCTGTTCGGCGAACAGAGTTCGGAGCAAGCGGAGAATTTCCGCAAACTGCTGCTCACCATGACCGAGGATATCCGCGTGGTACTCATCAAGATTGCCGACCGGTTGCATAATATGCGCACCCTCGGTTCGCAACCTAAGAACAAGCAGTACAAGATCGCCGGTGAGACCCAATTTATATACGCCCCGTTGGCGCATCGTTTGGGACTGTTCCCCATCAAGTCCGAGCTCGAAGATCTCAGCTTCAAATACCAGCACCCCAAGGACTATGCCGACATAGAGGCCAAGCTTAACGAAGTACGGGAGGAGCAACTCAAATTCTTCGACAATTTCTCCGAACCGATCCGCGAGAAGCTGCGTGCCATGGGCTACGAGTTTGAGGTGCGGGCCCGCATCAAGACCGTCTATTCCGTCTGGAGCAAGATGCAACTCAAGCAAGTACCGTTCGAGGACGTATACGACATTCTGGCGGTACGTATCATCTTCAAGCCCAACGAGTCGCTCTCGGAGAAAGACCAGTGCTGGATGATCTATTCTGCCATTACCGAGATCTACCATCCCCACCCTGTTCGTATCCGCGACTGGATATCCACGCCCAAGGCCAACGGCTACGAGGCGCTCCATGTTACCGTCATGAGTAAGGACGGCAAATGGGTGGAGATACAGATCCGCACCCAGCGCATGAACAAAATCGCCGAGCAGGGATTGGCTGCCCACTGGAAATACAAGACCGGCGATACCGACGACTCGCAACTCGAGAGCTGGTTGCATAGCATACAAGAGGCGCTGCAAAACCCCGAGAAAGATGCTTCGGAGTTTGTCAACCTCTTCCGCAACAACCTGTTCGTCAAGGAGCTGTTCGTCTTCACGCCTACCGGCGAAGTGAAGACCATGCCGCAGGGAGCTACAGCACTCGACTTTGCCTATATGCTCCATACCAACCTGGGTGAACATTGTATCGGTGCCAAGGTCAACCACGACCTCGTACCGCTCAGTTACCCGCTTAAGGGTGGCGACCAAGTGGAGATCCTTACCAGTACCAGTCAACATCCGCAACGCGACTGGCTCAACTGGTGCGTGACGGCCAAAGCGCAGTCCGCCCTACAGAGTTATTTCCGTCGCGAAGAGACGCGCTACAGCAAGCACGGCGAGAAGCTGTTTAACGATGCGCTGAGCATGATGGGCGAGGAGCAGAATGCCAACAAGATCCTACATCGCATGCTCAACCACTACCAGTTGACCCAGCCCCACCAGCTCTACCTACAAATCGGCCAGGGCTTTATCCTGCTGGACAACATGCGCGATATAGTGAGTGCGAAGAAAGGCTGGTGGAAACGTATGTTCTCCTCCGGCGACCAGGATACGGAACCGGCAACAGCGGCCACACAAACGCAACCGGCAAGCCCTGCGGCCAAACCCGAGAAAGGTAAGGCTAACGCCATCGTACTGACCGATGAGAACCTGGGTAAACTCTACCATCTGAGCGACTGCTGCCGACCGATACCGGGCGATGAAGTACTGGGTTATCTCAGTCCCGACGGCAAGATGCAGATCCATAAGATCGACTGCCACGAGGCACAGATACTCAAGAGCAATTACGGCAAACGCATCTATGCCGCTACGTGGAACACCCACCGCGTACAATCCTTTATCGAGACCATCGAGATACAGGGTATCGATAAGTTCGGCATACTCATCCGCGTTCTGCAGACCATCACCGAGCAGTTCCGTATCAATATGCACGCCATTCACCTGACCTCCAACGACGGTATCTTCCAGGGACAGATGGAGCTGTACGTCTACGACCGCAACGAACTTCAGGATCTGTTCCGTGCCCTGAAGAAGATAGAGGAGATCCAGAGTGTCAAACGTATCGAAAACAAAGATAACTAACCAAATACAAAAAAGATTTAAATTATAGGACAATGAAAAAGTTTTTTAGTTTGCTGTCAATGGTATTCGTAGCCGTTGCCATGATGGCACAACAGCCTAAGATTACGTTCGAGAAGACCGAACACGACTTTGGTAAGATCAACGAGGCAGACGGCCGCGTGACGACCATCTTCAACTTCCGCAACGAGGGTATGGCTCCGCTCGTACTGAGCAACGTACGTGCCAGCTGCGGTTGTACCACCCCCAACTGGACCCGTGAACCCATCAACCCGGGCGAGACAGGCCAGATCACGGTAACCTACAACCCCAACGGACGTCCCGGTCGTTTCCAGAAGACCATTACCGTCACCTCCAACGCCGAGGAAGCCAGCGTAAAACTCTATATCAAGGGCGAAGTGATACCGAAGCCCGCACAGCCCGCTCCGGACAGCTACCCCGTGAAGATGGGTGGACTGAGCCTCAAGGCCGACAACGTGAACTTCGGTACGATCAAGAAAGGCCAGTCGGCTACCAAGGAAATCGAGTATGCCAACAAGACCGACAAAGATATTACCGTAGCCATGTTGCTGCCCGGTAAAGGCGTGGACGGACAAGTCACTCTGGAAGTTGTAAAACCCAACCAGACCGGTAAACTCGTCATCCTGTTCGACAGCAAGCAGTCGAAACTGTACGGCCCGAACGAACTGCCTATCTACCTCATCATCAACGGTAAGAAGCAGACCACCAACGAATTCCGCATCAATGTCAAGGCTGAGGTAGTAGAGGACTTTACGAAGCTGACCACCGCCGAGAAGCAGAATGCCCCGATCATCGAGATCCAGGGTGCTATCGACTTCGGTACGGTAGCAGCCGGCAAGAAAGGACTGAAGAAGAGCATCCAGTTCGGCAACAACAATGCCAACCCGCTCATCATCCGTCGTATCTACAACGCCAACCCAACTCTGCTGAGTTGCACGGCAACCGGTACGGTAAAGGCTAATAAGAAAGGCGTGCTGACCGTGGCACTCAACACCATCCAGGACGGCAAGCCCATGCCTGCCGGACAATACAGCCGCCAGATCACGCTCTATACCAACGACCCGCAACGCTCCAAGGTGAACATCACCGTGAAGTGGACGGTGAAATAGGGTGTAGGGTGTAGAGTGTAGAGTGTAGAGTGTAGAGTGTAAAGTGTAAAAAGTATGCAGCATCCGGAAAATGACTCGAAATACAAGGGACTGACGGTCAACCAGGGCGTGGAGAACCTGCCCTCCGTCAATCCGTATGCCACGTTCCGTCGTAAGAAGACCGTGCTGAGCCCCGAAGCTTACTTCGAGGGCATCCGCCGTGGCGACATGACGATACTGAGTCAGGCTGTCACGCTCGTAGAGAGCAACCTGCTGGCCGACCAGGCCATCGCGCAGAAAGTAATCGAGATGTGCCTGCCCTATGCGGGCCAGTCGATACGTCTGGGCGTGACAGGCGTACCGGGTGCCGGCAAATCCACTTTCATCGAAGCGCTCGGCACCGAACTGTGCCGGATGGGTAAACGACTCGCCGTACTGGCTATCGATCCCTCGTCGGAGCGCTCGAAAGGTTCGATCCTGGGTGACAAGACCCGCATGAACGAACTCTCGGCCGAGCATAACGCCTTCATACGCCCCAGTCCATCGGCAGGAAGCCTGGGAGGCGTAGCGCGTAAGACACGCGAGACCATCGTGCTCTGCGAAGCAGCCGGATTCGATACAATCATGGTAGAAACTGTCGGCGTAGGCCAGTCGGAAACGGCGGCGCAGTCGATGGTAGATTACTTCCTGCTGCTCCAGGTTACCGGTACGGGTGACGAACTGCAAGGCATCAAGCGCGGCATCATGGAGATGTGCGACGGCATCGCTATCAACAAGGCGGATGGTAATAATATAGAACGCGCGCGCGCTGCGCGAGTAAGTTTCAAGAACGCCTTGGCTCTTTTCCCGCCTGCTGCATCGGGCTGGCAAGCACAGGCGCTATGCTGTTCGTCGATCGACCACTCGGGTGTGCTCGACGTATGGGAGAACGTACTGGATTATATCGCGTTCACCAAGCGTAACGGCTACTTTGAGCAGAAACGTACCGAGCAGGCTAAGTACTGGATGTACGAGACTGTCAACCAGGCACTACTGGACGGATTTTATAAAAACGAAACCATGGAGGCGCTGATTGCTCAGGCTGAGCAACAGGTTCTCCGCAACGAGATAAGCAGCTTTATTGCTGCCCACAACCTACTGACCGAATATGGCCGAAATCAAAAACAACAGTAAACGTAAAACCACTACTACCGTCATCAAGGTAGGCACTAACGAGATGGGCAAACTGCCCCCGCAGGCACCGGAACTGGAAGACTCGGTGCTGGGAGCACTCATGATTGAGAAAGACGCCTACATGACGGTAGCCGACCTGCTGCGTCCGGAGTCGTTCTACAAAGATCAGAACCGGCATATCTACGAAGCTATCCGTGCGCTGGCCGTCAAGGAGCAACCTGTCGATATCCTCTCCGTAGCCGAGAAACTGAAGAGTCTGGGCACCCTGGAGGAAGCCGGTGGCGTGAGTTACCTAAGTGAACTCACACGCCGCGTCGCCTCGACAGCCCACCTCCACTACCATGCCCAGATCGTTGCCCAGAAAGCGACGGCACGCGAACTCATCGCTATGGCAGCCCAGGTAGAAGAAGCCGCCTACGATGATACCCAGGACGTAGATGAACTGCTCCAGAAAGCCGAAGCAGGTGTATTCGAGATATCCCAGCGTTCGCAGAAACGCGACGTAACCCAGATAGACCCCGTCATCACCGAGGCCCTCTCGCGTATGTCCAAAGCAGCCCTCAACGAGGGTAATATCTCCGGCGTACCGTCCGGTTTTACCGCCCTGGACAAGATTACGAGCGGATGGCAGAAATCCGACCTCGTCATCATCGCCGCTCGTCCGGCGATGGGTAAGACGGCCTTCGTGCTGTCGATGGCGAAGAATATCGCCGTCAACCTCAAGCGTCCGGTAGCGATGTTCTCGCTCGAGATGAGCAACGTACAGCTCGTCAACCGTCTGATTATGAACGTCTGCGAACTGGAGGGTGATAAGATTAAGACCGGTAAGTTCACCAAGGAGGAACGCAAGCGACTGGACACCAAGATCAACGACCTGTATAACGTACCGCTCTATATCGACGATACGCCTTCGTTGTCGGTCTTCGAACTCCGCTCCAAGGCTCGTAAACTAAAGCAAGAGCACCATATCGAACTGCTCATCATCGACTACCTGCAGCTCATGAACGCACAGGGTATGCAGTTCGGTTCGCGTGAGCAGGAGGTGTCGATCATCTCGCGTAACCTC
Organism: Paludibacteraceae bacterium; assembly: GCA_017551025.1. Lineage (GTDB taxonomy): Bacteria > Bacteroidota > Bacteroidia > Bacteroidales > Paludibacteraceae > Colicola. The sequence goes on from JAFZNG010000021.1 coordinate 22,230, forward strand.
AAGGGACTGGCCAAAGAGCTGGATATACCGATTATCGCCCTCTCGCAGTTGAACCGTGGCGTAGAAGCCCGTACGGGTGTAGAAGGCAAGACCCCGCAACTCAGCGACTTGCGTGAGTCGGGTGCCATCGAGCAGGATGCCGATATGGTATGCTTTATCCACCGTCCGGAGTACTACCACCTCTATAACGACGAGAAGACCGGTAAGGACCTGCGTGGTCTGGGTCAGATCATCGTAGCCAAGCATCGTAACGGTGCGACCGACTCCGTATGGCTCCGCTTCCTGGGTAAATACGCTAAGTTCCAGAATGAGAACGACGCCTACGATCAGGACGACCTGCCGCCGATGCCGGCTCAAGAACCGCAAGACCTCGACCAGCGTACGGCCTGGACGGGCAGTTCGGCTATGAACCAGATGTCGCCCGACGGCGCACGTATCGACGACCCGCAAGAGGCACCGTTCTAAAGCAAAAACCAATAAGCAAGAAAACAATAAAACACAATATACATGCAACGTACAGAAATCAAAGACGCACTTCGCTCCACCGAGTTTGGTCAACCGATCAACGTTCGCGGATGGGTGCGCAGCCGCCGAGGCAATAAGAACGTATCGTTCATCGCCCTCAACGACGGCTCTACTATCAAGAATATCCAGATCGTGGTAGACCTGGAGAAATTTTCGGAAGAGCAGCTCAAGCCTGTCACCACAGGTGCTTGTATCTCCGCTACGGGTACACTGGTAGAGAGCCAGGGTGCCGGTCAGTCGGTGGAGATCCAGTTGACCGAACTGGAAGTATACGGTACCGCCGATCCGGAGAAATATCCGCTCCAGAAGAAAGGACTCTCGATGGAGTTCCTGCGCACCGTTGCTCACCTGCGTCCGCGCACTAATACCTTCGGTGCTGTCTTCCGTATCCGTCACCACATGGCGATGGCTATCCACAGCTATTTCCATCAGCACGGCTACTACTACTTCCATACGCCGCTTATCACGGCGAGCGACTGCGAAGGTGCCGGCCAGATGTTCCAGGTGACGACCAAGAACCTGTACAATCTCCGAAAAGATGAGAATGGCCAGATCGACTACTCGGACGACTTCTTCGGCAAGCAGGCGGCACTAACCGTCAGCGGACAGCTGGAAGGTGAACTCGGTGCCTTGGCGCTGGGTAAGATCTATACCTTCGGTCCTACGTTCCGCGCCGAGAACTCGAATACGCCGCGTCACTTGGCCGAGTTCTGGATGATAGAACCCGAAATAGCCTTTATCCAGAAGGACGAACTGATGGACCTCGAGGAGGACTTCATCAAGTACTGCGTACGCTGGGCACTCGACAACTGTATGGACGACCTGGAGTTCCTCAACCAGTTTGTGGACAAGGGGCTCATCGAGCGTCTGCGTTCGGTTATCGATACCGAGTTTGTACGCCTACCCTACACCCAGGGTATCGAGATTCTGCAGGAGGCTATCAAGAACGGCCGTAAATTTGAATTCCCCTGCCAGTGGGGCGACGATCTGAGTTCGGAGCACGAGCGTTACCTGGTAGAGGAGCACTTCGGCAAACCCGTCATCATGACCGACTATCCGAAGGATATCAAGGCCTTCTATATGAAGATCAACGAAGACGGCAAGACCGTTCAGGGTACCGACGTGCTGTTCCCGCAGATCGGTGAGATCATCGGCGGTTCGGTACGTGAGGAGAACGAGCAGAAACTCAATCAGGAGATTGAGCGTCGCCAGATCCCGATGAAGGATATGTGGTGGTATCTGGATACCCGCCGTTTCGGTTCGGCACCGCATGCCGGCTTCGGACTGGGCTTCGAAAGACTGATGCTCTTCGTGACGGGTATGCAGAACATACGCGACGTGATTCCTTTCCCGCGCACGCCGAAGAATGCTGAATTTTAATTATTAACTTTACTATTTAATACCAGTTCTTTATGAAAAAACTACTGACAATGCTGCTGGGCCTCGGACTGACACTATCAGCCCTGGCACAGACATCGTTGCGAGGACAGGTAGTTGATGCCGGTACCGGTGAACCTATCCAGGGTGCTAAGGTGCTGCTCGGCAACCAGAACATCGCAACCACCACCAACGCTGCCGGCGAGTTTCAACTGCTCTACCTCGACGCCATGGACGAAGAGGTGATCATCGAAGCCGAAGGCTACGTAGGTACTATCGAACTCGTGCTCCTGGAGGACAACCAAGCCGTCAAGATGGAGGCTGTCAAGCTCCAACAGGACATCGCCAAGCAAACCCAGGATGAGATTCTGCTCAACCTGACCGAAGAGGAGATGAACGACGACGAGGGACGTTCTCAGGCACAAGCCAGTGCCAGTTCGGCCACGGTGGACGTATTCAACTCGACCACCTCTTTTGCCTGGTCTACAGCACGTTACCGCAACCGCGGCTACAACTCCACGGCCGAGACCTACTATATCGAAGGTCTGCCGTTCAACTCGGCGGAGCGTGGCCAGTTCAACTACTCGGCTATGGGTGGTCTGAACGACGCCAGCCGCTACAAGGAAGTGCTCAACCCGATGGAGGCCACGAGTTTCAGCTTCGGCGGACTGGGTCAGGCTACCAACTACATGATGGGTGCCAGCCGTTTTGCCCAGGGATGGAAAGTAGGTGCTGCCGGAACCAACCGTAACTACAAGGCACGTATCAACGCTACCTACGCTTCCGGAACGCTGAGCAACGGATGGTCGTTTATCGGTCAGTTGGCTTACCGCTTCTCGCCGTATGTTGACCAGAAGGGCATCATCGGAGAGGGTATCAAGTACTACTCGCTGGGTTACTTCTTCTCGGCTGAGAAACAGTGGCAGAACGGCAACCGCCTGCGCCTGATCACCTTCGGTGCACCTACCGAGCGTGGCCAGAACGGTGCGGTAACGCAGGAAGTATATGACCTGACCGGTTCGATCTACTACAACCCCTACTGGGGCTATCAGAACGGCAAGGTGCGCAACTCGCGTATCGTCAAGGCTTACGACCCGACGGCTATTGCTGCCTTTGACCTGAAGATAGACGAACAGCAGAAGATGAAGTTCGCCGTAGGATACCACTACTCGATGTATTCCAATTCGGCGCTCAACTACTTCAACGCACCCGATCCGCGTCCGGACTACTACCGCAACCTGCCGAGTGCGATGTGGGACGGCCAGATCGCCAACCCGTATAACGAGACTTCGGCTGCTCAGATGTACCGCCCGGACGGTTCGCCTTACGGCTACGGACTGTTTATCGGTCAGGACATGAACGGCACGTACCTGGGTGCTGCCCAGACGGCTGCCGACGGCAACCTGGTAGGACCGAGCGTAGATATCAACCAGTATAACGCGCTGGTTAATCTCTGGCAGAACCGCGACAACAAGACCACCCAGATCGATTGGGAGAGCCTCTATGCCGCCAACTACGCCAACAATGCCAACGACCCGAACGCTTCTGCACGCTACTTCATCGAGCGTCGTCATAACGACATCCAGGAGGTTTCGGCCGTAGTTAACTACCAGAATACCAAGTTCGACCACCTGAAGATGACCGCCGGACTGGAGGGTCGCTTCTCTCAGGGTATCCACTACAAGACCGTAGAGGACCTGCTCGGTGGTAACCAGTGGATCGATATCGACGCTTTTGCCGATCGTGATATCAAGGAGCTGGCTACCAACAGCGGTTTCACGCAGGAGGATATCAAACTCATTCGCCAGAATGAGACCCGCGACGGCTACGAACTCAATAAGAAAGACGGTGACCGTTTCGGTTATGACTACCGCATCAATATGGGTAACCTGAAGGCATGGTTCCAGAACGAGTGGACCTTCCACGAGGTGGACCTATACTACGCCCTGCAACTCAACTTCAACTCGATGCAGCGTACGACCAACATGCTGAACGGTCGTGCATGGTATCTGACCAAGATTGCCGATGAGAAGATGGCTGCCGACGCTACCCGTTACTACGGCGCTAACGCCTACGCACAGATCAAGGCCGCTGAGGCTGCCGGTACGCTCCAGGCAGGAACGACCTACGCAGGTGATGCCCACTACTTCCTCGACCCGGCCTTCAAACTGGGTCTGACGTACAAGATCAACGGTCGCAACCGACTGAAAGTAAACGCGCTCGCACAGACCAACGCACCGTACGCGCGTGATGCTTATATCTCGCAACGCGTACACGATCGCGTGGTAGAGAATATCTACCGTCACGACCAGGCCAAGTCGCTGGCCGACTTCTATGCCGCCAGCGAGAAGGTGGCTGCTGCCGACCTTACGTATGAGTTCAACTATCCGATCGTTCGCGGTCGTGTAACGGGATTCTTCACCCAGACCTGGAACGGCACGGAGCTGAACGGCTACTACGACGATGAGGCTCGTACCTTCGTCAACCAGGCACTGAGCGGTATCGACAAGCGCTATATGGGTGTAGAAGCCGCCGTATCCGTAAAACTCGGTACGTACTTCACCCTGACCGGTGCAGCCAGCGTAGGCGACTACCGCTATACCAGCGATGCTCAGTCTGTTACCTCGGCCGAGAACGGTATGCCGATGACCCAGGATCAAGGTACTCAGGAGCTCGTCTTCGAGACCCAGGATCGCGTACTGCTCAAGGGCGTTAAGCTGTCCACCGGTCCGCAGGCGAATGCCAGCCTGAAACTCGGCTTCTTCCACCCGAAGATGTGGTTTGCCGACATTACCGTCAGCTACCATGACTGGAACTACCTGTCGGTAGCTCCGAGCCGCCGTATGCAGGGCCTGTACACCGGTACACGTACCGACGGTACGGCTGTCAACGGATGGTTTGGCGACAAGAATGCCAACGCTATCGAGACCACCGACGGTCAGCTGCTGCGCGTGAGCATGGATGCCGACGGCAATCCGGTATATGAGAATGCCGTACTGGACGAGAACGGTGTACCCGTACTCAAGTACCCGTACAACCTGATGACCATGCAGGAGAACCTGGCAGCTACCAACCCGCTCAACCGCTTCATCATCGACGCTTCGGTAGGTAAGCTGATCTACCTGAAGAACCGTCAGTCGGTTTCGATCAACCTCTCGGTGACCAACCTGACGAACAACACGCACTTCAAGACCGGCGGCTACCAGCAAGCCCGTCTGCCGCGTGCCGTACAACAGGGCGAGAAGGACTACCAAAACTCGCTGATCACAGCCAATGCCTGGAAGTACCCGTCGAAGTACTACTACGCTTGGGGTGCTAACTTCTTCCTGACTGTAACTTATAAATTCTAAGCACTATGAAGACGATAAAATATAGTTTGTACTTTGTACTTAGCGCCTTTGTTCTCTTTGCGTTTACGGCATGCGAACCGAAGGAACTGACCGAGGACGATATTTTCGTTCAGGAGTCGGAACTGGACGCCATGCTCCAGGAGGAGAACCCGGAGGGACAATATACGATTTATGAACTCGAGGACTTCCTCGACCGGTTCATGACCGAGAAGGGTAATTATGCGAGCGACACCTGTCCGTATCGTGATCGTTCGTACGACGCTACCCACGACCTGTATCTCTACTCGGTAGATACGATTCCTACCAACGGCCCCGGTATCTATATCCGCGGTCGCATCACGACCGACGACTATGCCGGCAACTTCTACAAGTCGATGGTGATCCAGCGCGTGGTAGGCGGCAAGCAGCAGAACCTGCGTATCTCCGTAGATCTGGGTTCGAGCCACGGCTTGTACCAGATGGGTCAGGAGATCCTGATCCGATGCAACGGACTGGCTGTAGGACGTTATGCCAACCAGCCGCAACTCTGCGTACCGTCGTACAACAACAATATCTATGCGATGAACGCTTCGCAGAAGGTAGGTTGGTGTCCGGGACGTATCCAGGGGAGCATCTTCCGTCGCGTGACCAAGATGATCGGTACGCCGGATCGCAGCAAGATCCAGTATGATACCCTCACGCTGGCAACGCTCTATACGGAGATCAAGCGCATCCCGAATGCCGACGCTACGGATATGGCAGCCCTGCGCAAGATGGACGGACGTCTGGTAGTACTCAAGGACGTGCATTTCAACGGCAAGTACGACGACAACGGTACGATCACCAACTGCGTAGTAGGTCACCCCGACTCGGTAGGCGGCGCCAATGTATTCGCTCCTTCTACCCAGAATATCGGTTATCCGCAGAGCCGCTACCTCCAGGATCAGGGCACGGGCACGATTATGTGTTCCAACTCCGAGTACGCCAAGTTTGCTTACTACTACCTGCCGGGTGCGGACAAGACGGGTATTGCCAACTGCGTCAACTTCGAAGGTACCGTAACGGGTATCCTGGGTTGGTACCTGGATAAGGCATCTACGCTGGCAAGCAATAAGCTGACTGGTACGGAGTGGTCGGTTACCCCGCGTGGTATTCCGGGCTTCGGTATTCCGGATATCCAGATGTACTTCCAGGGCGACACCGATTCGCCTTGGGTACCGAAAGAATATGATCCCAACGACAAGTAATGAACTGGCTTGATCTCGTCATATTGATTATCCTCGCAGGGGGCCTTGTAGAAGGTGTCCTGCGGGGATTTATCCGCTCCGTAGTAGGCGTCGTATCGGTGGCGGCAGGTATCTATATGGCCCGTCTGTGCGGCGACGATGCGGCTGCGTGGGTGGCGGATCTGTGGGACCTGGATCCGATGCTGGCAGAGGCTATCGGTTATGCGCTGCTGTTTACGGTGATCAGTTTTGCCGTTTCGATGCTCTCGCGCCTGATGGGCGAACTGGTCAAGGCGGCTCATCTGAGCGGACTCAACCGTCTGCTGGGTGCCGGCGTAGGCCTAATGAAGGGGGCTATCGTGGCACTCGTCATCGTCTTTGCACTCGGACGTATCGACCAGGCCAAACCCTTCCTGCCCGCCGACATACGCGAGCACTCCCTACTCTTCAACCCCACTTACCGCTTGGCTAATGACTGTCTATCTATCACTCGGAGCCAATTTGGGCAACCGCGAACAGACGATACAGACGGCGATTGATAGGCTTGCTACGGCCGGAACGGTCGTACGGCAGTCGTCGTGGTTTTATTCCGAGCCTTGGGGTTTTCAATCCGAACATGCGTTTTGCAACTGCTGTGTACAGCTTGAGACCGAGTTGTCGCCTTTGGAGTTGCTCGACCTGACGCAGGATATCGAGCGCGAACTGGGCAGAAGAAAAAAAACGGAAATCTCAAATCTCAAATCTCAAATCAGAAATTACTCCGACAGGAGTATTGATATCGATCTTATCAGCGCGTATGATGCTAAGGGGCAGGAGATCATCATTTCTTCCGACCGGCTTACCCTTCCCCACCCGCTTTGGCGGGAAAGAGATTTTGTCCGCGTCCCGCTGGCGCAGATACAAAAGAAGTGACTCAGGTGAGCCACTTCTTTTTTCTTTAGCCGTTCTGGGCGTCGTACGCGTCTCCACAAACTTTCCAGAGATAGGCGCGGAGGGTTTTCTTACCACCGGCAAGATCCTTCTGGGCCTCGAAGGCTTCGCGATCAGTTGCGATCGTCGAGAGGTTCTTCATACGGGTGTTGACAGCCGCCTGTACAGCGGTGAAGCGGGTGCGAGCTGCGAGCTCGTTCTGGGTGGGCTCGGTCGAACGCTCTACCAGATCACGCATGTAAACACGCGTACAATTCGGGTTAGAGGTTGCAGCCTTGCGGTGCGTGCCAAGCAGCATCTTCTCGTGCTTGTGCTGACCGTCTTTCTTCGGTTTCGACAATGCGCCGGATACATAATCGATACCGGCACTCCATTTTACAATTGCCATAGTTCACTTCGTTTTTAAAGGGTTCATTACTTGGGGCATAGCCCCGTTACCGACTCTTTCTTTATCCACGAGAGCCGTTTGCGTGGTTGCTCACCTGTTGTCCTTCTTGCCCTTGTACTGTTCTTGGGTTTTGGTCCAGATGCAGGCGACCGAGTCACCTCTTGTCTCGTACGTGGCGGTCGTCGTGTAGGTCCGTACCGCGGTGCAACTCTCCATGCCGAGTGCTATCGCTACGCAGGTCACTACCGCCGTCGCCATCGTTACGACAATCTTGTAAATCTTCTGCTTTTCCATCATTCGTAATTTTGCATTTTTAATTTTTAATTTTTAATTTCTATGATTTTGAGGCGCCTTTCAAAATCGAGTGCAAAATTACTGCTTTTCCCTCATACGCTTCGTCATTAAGCCACTTTAAGCCGCAATAAGCCGCAATAAACAACAATAAGCCGCACTACGGCGGCTCATCGTCTAAAATAATGCAATATTTCTCACAGAGGTATTCTACGGCTCTTGGCGGAACCAGTCTCGAACGCGGCAACATGCCGCATGAGGCGAGTTGTTGTCTGTCTTGTTGTAGCCACTTGCGAAACGTGTCGCGTGAGACGCCTGCGGCGCGGGCCAATTCACTTTTGAGCATTGCTTGCATAATCTTGTTTGTTTACGTTAGTAATTAGTTCTGTGAGCCCTTCGACGGCGGCATCGATGGATGTGCCGGGGCGGAGGTAAAGATGGATCTGACCGTTGGCGGAACGGCGAAGGTACATGCCGCGTTGGCGGAAAGCGCGTCGAGCGGCGCAGAAATCAAAAGAGGGGTTGGTAGTTAGTAGCATTTTGACAGGTAATTGATAGGTAATTGACAGGTAATTGACCCGATGAAACCTCGCGTATGTACGTGCGGAGCTCTAGACACCCTAGATACCCTAGACCGCTGCGCTGCTCTAGACAACCTAGATATCTTCGAGGTACTGCTCGAAGGGGTAGTCTTCGGGGGACCAGCCGTTGATTGCGCATACCTCTTGGTAGGTGGCGCGTTCGGCTTCCATGGCGTCGAGGTAGGCATCCCAGCGGGCGTCGGAGAGGAGGTCTTGTAAATAATCTTCGTCATACGTGTTCATAATAGACATTTCCTGTTTCGGGTTTGATCATGCGCCAGCCGTCTTGTTCTACGGTGGTGTCGAAGCGAGCGTAGTAGTCGCGGAAGGAGAGTCGTTGCGGCGGGCGTTGTTGCCGCTGCCGGGCATTATCTTCGATAGCGAAATAGGGATTCTCGTTGACGAATTCGCCTCGCCTAAGTTTGCCATCGATAATCGAATAAATTTCTTCTTGCCTAGCCTCGCCATAGCCTTGCCATAACCGTTCACATGCGCCTCGCCGCCGTTTGAACTCACCTTGCGGGTTTAGCAGTTGCCAAATGTCTAAGAAAGTTTTCATAAAATTAAATTCGCCTTGCCAAGCCAGGCCTTTTTCTTTGCATTGTCATGACAATTTATTGGCATGGCAAGGCAAGGCTTTTTCTTTTTTAATTTTTCTTTGCTTCTTTCTTTTTATTAGCTTTCTTTTTGTCCAGATTCTGGACAGATTTACGGGTCACATGGAGGATGTAGTAGGGTTTCGCTGCATCGGGATACTTCTTGCAGATGATCTTCTCCAGCTTGTAGATATCGCGATTGACGGTCGAGAGTTTTTCCGCCAGATTGGTCTTGCGCCTCAGCTTAGCCTCCAGTTGCCTCACCAGTCGTTGGTTCGTCACCTCGGTGAGTTCCACGGTATAGCGGGTCGTCACGCTGAATATGCCGCCCTTGTGTGCAAACTCTGTCCCGTCGTGGAATCTTTCGGGATAATTCTCTCGGATAAAGCACACGGCCTCCTGACGCTGCTCTGCGAGCTTCGTCTTCATAATGTCCATTGCGAATGTCGTCTTACGCACTTGTTGCAGTGCATCTAATGTTGTTGCCATAATTAAATAACGATTTAACGTGCGTAGCACCTGTTTAACAATTTAACAGTTTAACGTGCGTAGCACTGATTAATAATTATGGCTACCGGTAGCCTTGTTAGCTTGAATTCGGGTGCAAAGGTAGCGGTTTTTGCGGAATTGGGCAACCCGCAATTGCGGGTCAACTACGTATGTTCCTGATTCATAAACTCTAACGCTCTTTGAACTTTGCTCTTGCTTGTACGCAAATCACCTGCAATTTGCACCTGAGAAAGTTCTGGAAAAAGTAAATGGTATTCATAGATCTCTTTCCAGGACAGTAGATGCGGTGATACACCATACGGATACCATTCTTTGAGTTCGCCGGACTCGATTTTGGCGCAAAGAAATTCATAACGTGTCATCTTTATACTCCATTTTAGGGAATGTTAATCTAAAATGAAGACAAAGATACATCTATTCTTCCGATCGGCAAAGGGGATTGATTAGCCCCATTTAGTCAAAAAATAAAGAATTTTTGCATTTTTTTGCTCAATTTCTTGCGTATGTCAAAAAAAAACTGTACTTTTGCAGCGCAAAACGCAAAGTTTTGCAGTATTTCAGTCCACGCTGGGGAGGTGTCCTTACTTAAGTGGGCGGGAATACGGACATATTGAAAACGGCGTCTTTAGCGCTTTGTTTTGGCTATCTGGAATCTGGTAAATTCACAACTAATCCAAAACATTGCAGCACAAGATGCCCATGGTATGTATTAAACAAGGTACGTACATACGTACACGTATACATACGGCGTGGGCTCCAGTGTTGTTGTTTGGATTAAAGGCAATACCAGAGCCTCAGATAGCGGAACAGCAAGATTGCAGTCCCGCTTTTTTATTTGTTATATGCGGGAATTCAATCAAAGACGTACAAAGAGTGATCTTTGAAATATTGGATTACCGTAAAAAAGAAATTGTTGGCTAATTTTTGGTAATTGTTGACCGAAAAACAAGAAAATTCGCTTAATTCGGTTAATTTGTGAACGAAAATCTTGCATATGTCGAAAAATTGTTGTACCTTTGCAGCGACAAAGGTAAATAAACAGCAAAATTTTAGACTATGTTTGGTGTAAGATCTTCAAATCAGCCCATTAGCGGACAGTTCGCAGAAGATTTCGTGCGGAATCTTCTCGAGGCTCAAAAGCAACCTAAACAAGAGGTAAGAAAAATGACGCATAATATTGTAATTGATTAATGGCGCAACTTAACTTACATCTTCGTTTGGAGCAGGATACCTCTATCCTAGCGGATTTTTATTCTGGAGTAGAGGCGATGGATACGTTTATTCATACGCGTTTATCCGCTTTCTTGCGAGCATATAATTGTCGCTTCTATGTACTGCGAGACGAGCAGGACATTGTTGTTGCTATGTTTGTAGTTGGAGCAGGACAGCTGTTTTTAGATGAAGATTGTAAAGATGACTTGCATTTAAAGTTCCCGGATATAGAAGGGTGGCCTAGTATGCAAGATTATTGGGAGGCCGGAGTTTTTCCAAGTATAGAGATTCATTATTTAGCTGTACGAAAAGAGTATCGGAATCAGCATATAGGGGAAGATATTCTATCGCTCATTGATACTTTCAAGGAAGACATCTTCTATCATCACCCGTTGTTCTTGTCAGTCGATGCATATTGTACAAACGAGTATTCTGCAGTGAAGTTCTATGAAAGATGTGGCTTCTGGGCTTCTGAGTTTAGAGGGCAGCACATAGATTCACTCCGGATGTATAGAACACTGAGTTAAGTTATTTTGTCTTAATCTACACCAAAAGCGGTAATCCAATAGCGGGTTACCGCTTTTTTGTCGTGAAAAACAAACCAATTAATTAACCATATTTATTAACCAAAATTTTTTATTGTATGAGAAAATTTTTCTTAATTCCCGTATTGGCGCTGTTTACATGCGTTAGTGCGTGGGCAATTGAGGTGACCACCAAAGAGGCTCTTCAGACTGCTCTCAATGCAGGAGGTGAGATTACACTTGGTGCAGACATCAATCTTGGTGCATCTCAGGTTACCATGACATCAGGGACAGTTGTTTTGGATCTGAACGGTAATAATCTCACGAGTACATTGGCAAACTATGGCACAGACAAGGGTGCGCTCAATGTGTCTGGCGGTAATCTGACCATCAATGCTACGAATGGTGGAGGCATTAGAAACAACGGTTCATCTGGTTGTGCTATTGTCGTTGGTGATGGTGCAAAATTGACAGTTAATGGAGGAACCTTTTTCGGTTTTGAGGCTATTTATACAAAAGGAGGTGAAATTATCGTAAATGATGGTGTATTCACAACTGGAGCGACTGCAGATAACTGTATTTGGTTGGCCGAAAATGACGACAATCCTTCAAAAGCTTTAATTAAAGGCGGTAATTTTACCGGTGGTTGGATGTGTTTCCAAGTTGATGCTACTTCAGAATTAAAGATCGAGAATATCACTGCTGCATCAAGTGGAAATGCAGGATGCGCTATTATTTATAATGCAGGCAACACTACAATTGAGATTACCGGTGGTTCTTTTAAAGGTGAGAACCCTGCTCAATATGTAGTATTCGAAGAGGCTCTTATGACATATGATAGCAGTACTGACACATATACTGTTTCCAAAGAAGTGTCTGGTGTCGCATATAATCTTGATAACTTTACTACAGGCGAGTCTCTTCAAGATGTTGTTGATGCTGCCAGCAACGGTAACCATATTTTAGTTTTGGCTTCCGGTCAATCTGCAACTGTAGGCAAGAATCTGACTTTTGAGTTAGGAGCAAACGCTGCAACTATTAATGCTGCTTCCGGTTATCAGAAATCGGTTAATGGTGATTTTGTGTCTATAATGGCAGACGGTAGCCTCGGTGCATACTTGAATGGCGATTCCGAGACACCGTATGTGGTTAGCGCTAATACTGATTTAAGAACACAGGGTCTGGTAAAAGTTAAGGGCAATAAGAAAGTTACTATTAACTCAGGCGTTACAGTAACCACTGCTTATAAGACTAAATATCCTCATTTTAGAGTGCCTAATGGTGCTAAATTAACTATCGAAGGAGATGGTACTATTATAGGTGATCGTGGCCAGTTTATCGTATATAAAGGCGGTGAGTTGGTAATTGGAAAATCAGACAAAAGCGATCAGCTTCATATAACTACTTCTTACAACAATGTTGTTAACCTTGTTGTGAAGAACTACGGCAAGACAACTATTAATAATGCCGAGATTCACGCTGCATCTGCAGTTGCACAAAGTTGGGGAACTATGGAGATACTTGGTGGTCTCTATACCGGAGAAGCTTCTACAGCAAGTATGCACAAATACTGTATCACTGCAGACAATGGCTCGCAGATGACGCTCAAGAACTCAACCGTAAAAGGTGTTCATGGCGCTGTCTGTGTTCAAGGATTGGATGCATCCCAAAAGGGTGGCAATATCCGTATCGAAGACTGCGAGTTAATTGCTACAGATACTCCTAATGGCACAAAGATTAATGGTCTCGTTCACTACGCATTGTACTCAGCTACTGGTGGTATAGCTTCTGTTTATCGGACAAAAATGAAATCCACGACACAACCACGTGCTATCCATATAGGAAATAATGACGCCTATAATACTTTCGGTTTAGTATACCTATACGAAGGCTGCAAGGTTAAATGCGATATTTCACACAAAAATGATAAAGGAGTCTACGATGGTTGGAGAATTAATGTACAAAAGAGATCGGCAACTGACAAGGAAGTTTTGTTCCCTATTTCTGTTGACGAAAATTCAGCTTGGTACACTGCCGCTATGAACGGTGGCGAAGGTCCGCTGCCTTCAGGTTACAATTGGGTCGCTATCGACGAGGATGGCTACACATGGGAAGTTGTCAGCACAGCGGAAAAAGAGTCTGATGCTGCAGGTACTACCATTCCGTGGCAACAAAATACCACTTGGACAGATACAGAAACTCCTAAAGTTCCTGATCAGAATACCGCTGTAACTATTCCAGAAGGAAAAACCGTTGTGGTTGATAAAGATCAAGCCAACAAAGAAGCTAAGGCAGAGCAAATCACAATTGCAGGAGAAGGCGCATCGCTGACCGTACAGGACGGAACAACGCTCAATGTTGAGAATGGTATGAATATCGCCGATGGTGGTAAATTGGTTGTTGATGCCGGAGCTAGGGTAACCGTAGGTGCAGGTGGTGTCGTAGCAGCAAATGATGATGCTGTAGAGATTAAGACCGCTGAAGGCAAATCGGGTATCTTTATGATCGCTCCGACCGTAACTGAGAATACCCACCCGATGGCTAAAGTTGAACTCAAGTCGAAAGCTTATAAGCGTGGTGAGAATGATTATGTATGGCAACGTTTCGGTCTTCCGGGCTACATGACAGGTGTAACTCGTGCTGACATGGAATACGATCATGTTACTTATCCTACTTCGGTTAAGAAAGTTGTTAACCAGAACTGGGCAAACATGGAGAACGACGACGAGTTTGTTCCGTTCAAGTGCTACGCGTTGACTACTAATAATCCTGTAGCAGGTGCGGTTTATACCTTTACTTGCCCGTTGATGGGTAATGGTAATGCTGAGTTGGAGTTAACCGACAATTGGAACTATTATGCAAACAGTTACACAGCTCCGATTACGATCTCTCAAATGATTAGCGATTTTGCGACTAACTATCCGAGCGTTTCTGCTACGGTATATCTCTATGATCCGGAGACTGATTGGTGGTTTGAAATCAACAACGCTACCCAGTACTTGCACCCGACATGGCCTAAGACTATCGAGCCGATGCAGGCATTCATCTTCCAACGCATGGCTTCCGGAGATAACCCCGTAATCAACTATCAAAACCAAATTTGGGATCCGATTATGACTCCTCCGGCTTCTCCGGCTCCTGCTCGCGAGCAAGTAGCTCCGTTCGGAACGGCATTGATTGAGATCACGGCTGCTGATGGCTCTAAGGACAATGTAAGTCTTGTTGCTGGTAACCAGTTCTCGTCAGCATTCGATAATGCATACGATGCTACCAAGTACATGAATGATGCTTCCTTCAACTTGTTCGCTGATGCAAATAATGAGAAGATGAGTATTATCGCTACGGATAACTTGGAAGGAACTACGCTCAGTATGACCACTAAGGAGCAGACATCGTTTACGATGGCCATTAGCAACGTTAATGCTATGGATTATGCTATTCGCGATAACCTCACCGGTACTGTCATTGAGTTGGTAGAGGGTGCAACCTACATGTTTAGCACGCAAGCTAACGCGAATGTAGAAGGCCGCTTCGAGATTATCCCTGTTGCTAAGATGCCGACGGCTATTGACAATATTGAAGAAACTGCTGCTGTCAAGGGCATTTACACTGTAACCGGTCAGTTCGTTGGTAATAACTACCACGCTCTGCCTGCAGGTGTATATGTTGTAGATGGCAAGAAAATCGTGAAGTAAGAAATGAAGATGATGAGTAAAAAATCATACCTGATTCCGGAGACAGAAACCCTGTCTCTGGAATCTATGGGTGCCCTTATGATCTCGGGTGATGCACAGAACTCTCCTACAACCCCCGGACCGTTCACCGCACCTCAAAAGGTATTCTGATGAATAATATTTAAAACCATTAATAGTATGAAAAAAATAGCATTTTTAATGTGTGCAATGTGCTTGTCACTCGCTATGTCGGCTCAATCGATTACTAGCGTGTCGCTCATTACCCTCTCTTCTGCCGGTCAGCCGGACAAAGAGTTAGGTATGCTGATGTCTTCCTCCTTCTCGGATGGTTTTGACAACTCATGGGATGCACAATCTATTAACGAAAGTGGCATCTATGTGTACTATCAAGGTGCACGTTATACAACATGGGCAAGTAATGCATATTCGCAGAATCTTCCTATTGGATTCTATTCGTGTGATAATAATGATTACACACTAAAATTCAGCGGATTTTCAGGAGAAGAATATCAAATCTATGACCTTGTAGCTAATCAAACGATAAACGTCAATGCTGCAACTCCGAACTATGATTTTTCTATCTCTGATGACAAGAAAGGCATAGCCATCAATGATCGTTTTATCATTAACTACAACCCGGCAGCTTTCGAAACCTCTCTGACTACTAACGATTACGGTTGGGCTTCGTTCTCGTACGATGCAAATCTCCAATCGACTCTGCCCATAGGACTTAAGATATACAAGGGTGCATTGCAAGGTACGGAGACGCTGAACCTGACGGAAGTTAACTATGTTCCGGCAAACACCGGTGTGATCGTTTACGGTACGCCGAATACGACCTATTACTTCGCAGCCGGTACCGGCACGAGTGATTTCTCTGACAATATCCTCCGTCCGACAAGCGCCTACACTATTGGTGATCAGAACGTATTCGTGCTCAAGGGCAATGCCCTGCTCCAATACGTAGGTAATACTGCTCTTGCAGCTAATAAGGCATACTTGCAGTTGCCGGGTACTACTACCGCTCCCCAACGTATCCGCATGGTCATCAACCAGACGACGGGCGTTGAGAACGCAGAGGCTCTGGAGGCTCCTGTGAAGTTCGTTGAGAACGGACAGATCTTCATCCGCCGCGGTAATGAGGTATATAACCTCCAAGGTCAAATGGTTAAGTAATTGTTGAATGTTTAACGTTTAAAGAAAGGAACAGAATTATGAAAAAGAATTATATTGCTCCGATGACGGAGAACATTCAATTAGCCGGAGATTCGATGATGCAATCGCTTAACATCGTTACCGGTTCCGGTGCTCCTACCGTAGATAACGGTCAGAACATCGACTAACGATTAGAAGAATCTCACGCATGTCGTGAGAATTAAAGAATAAATTTTTCTTGAGGCATCCCCGTTGCGAAACGCCGGATGCCTTTTTTTTGCACTTTTTTGAATAACTGTCAGATTTTGGCAGTTAAGAGCAGTACTTTTGCAGCGTCCGAACGATTAGGTGGTTTCACAGAACCCACATTTTCACACATTTTTATGTGTTTAATACATCATCCCGAACAGCCACAACGGAATCTTGTTCTCAAAACCAATGTCAATGCCATCTGCAACCACATAACTCTCGGGGATATTGGCTATCTGCTTATAACCTTTCGTTCGCCCACCAACCTCAAAGAGAATGTGCTTATCCACCAACAAATCGCCCTTTTGAGGCATGGATATAGAGTGACCAAAACTCATCATATCTGCGAAATATGTCTCTCGCATCGTGCCCTGATCGGCTTGAGGAGATAAAGCATACATGATGTTCGTATTATCAAATAATATCTTCTCCGGCTTTTGCAGCATCTTCATGGAGCGCTCTTTGGAGAATAACCGTCGTATGATGGCAGCCTGATTGAGCAAATCGAATAGTTTCATCACTTGGCTGGTGGAGGTCTCTAATGTGCGTGCCAACGCGGACACATTCAGCGTGTATGGTGATTGCTCGGAGAAGATAGCCAATAACTGCCGCAGTTTGTATATCGTCTCGTACTCTACGCTCACAACAGCCGGAATATCTTCAGTCAGCACCGTATTGATAACACGTTGTAACCGCTCGTCAAAACCGTTCCCTTCTTCTATATAGAAAGGATAGTATCCATGACGCAGATAGTTCTCAAAATGTCCCAGCACTTTTGCTTGTCCGGTCATTTTGGAGGCCAGCTGAGGATGATGTTGTAATATATCTTCCAACGACAGCACAGGCCAGTCTGCCACGCCTTCCAATTTAAGATATTCGCGGAAACTCAATCCTCGTAGCGTATATTCCTTGCAACGACGCGAAAGGTCACCCAACGCATGCTCGATGCGCAGCATAGAAGAACCGGTTACAACCAAATTGAGACGAGGGAATGAATCATAGATATTCTTTATCTCTTGCTGCCAATTCTGGTATTTATGTATCTCATCGATAAAGAGGTGAGTCCCGCCATGAGTGTAGTGGTATTCCGCCAAATCAATCAACGTATGATTGGCAAACCAGATATGATCTGCAGCAACATACAAGGCCTTCGATGTATCCTCAAATGTACGTGTGATATGCTGTAATAACATCGTCGTCTTACCAACTCCACGCGCACCTTTAAGCACAATCAGACGGTTCTTCCAATTGATGCTCTCGTACAAGTAACGGAAAGAAGACGGCCTTGGTTCTCCCAACAAACGGATGTAATTTTCAATTAAACGCTTCATAATTGGCTGTTTTATGGTTGTTTTGCATATTCAAAAATTAAATTTTGCTCATATTTTACACATTCAAAAGTGTAAATTATTTTCAATTTTATACATTCCAATGTGTAATTTCGACTGCAAAGGTACTGCTTTTTTTTGAATTGTGCAAATATTCTGATGATTTTTTTTCCAAATCTATAGTTTTTGCCCTACACTACAAACAAATCACCGACAAAAAAACACGATAAATCAATAAAAATCGCATTTTTTTGCACTTTTTTGAATAACTGTCAGATTTTGGCAGTTAAGAGCAGTACTTTTGCAGCGTCAAACAAAATGGTAATGATGTTTCTCTTCGCGGCAGTGCTGTTGTGTATCTAATCGCGTAGATAATTGCAAAATAATTTGCATATATAAGAAAAAAGTCGTACCTTTGCACCCGATTTTGTGTACCTATGGAAATAATACAGGAATGGCTAAATCACAAGACATATTGCAAACCATCACCCGCTATCGTGAGTTAGGTATCGAGGAACAGATAGACTACAAGAAATTCTACTTGTATTCTATCATCACGCACTCGACCGCTATCGAAGGTTCAACCGTCACGGAGATCGAGAACCAACTCCTCTTCGACGAAGGCATAACGGCTCCGGGACGTACGCTACAAGAGCAGATGATGAACCTCGACCTCAAAGCGGCTTACGAGGAAGCACAACGCCTTGCGGAGCAGCACGCCGATTATAGCGTAAACATGCTCTGTCGCTTGTCATCTATCGTGATGAAGAATACCGGCAAAACGTACAATACTATCTTGGGATCGTTCTCTGCTGCCGATGGCGAGTTGCGCAAAGTGAACGTGACGGCCGGCTTCAAAGGACGCAGTTATCTGGCGTGGGAGAAAGTGCCGCAAGCCTTGACGGACTTCTGTCGCTGGCTCAACGCAGAGCGCAAGAACTTACCGCAGAACGATTTAGTAGCAGCTTATCGCCTCTCATTTGTCGCGCACTATCGTCTCGTCAGCATCCACCCGTGGGCAGATGGCAACGGACGTATGTCGCGTCTGGTGATGAATATGCTCCAGTGGGAGTTCGGTTTGATTCCGGTGAAGGTACTCAAGGAACAGAAAGCCGAGTATATCCAAGCCCTCAATGATACACGCGATAAGGAGGATGAGACGATCTTCCCGAACGTAATGTTGCGCTTGCACAACAAGAACCTGCTTGCAGAGATAAAAGAATTTACCCAATCGCAGAAAGAGGATGCAACCTTACAACCTGCCAACCTTACAACCTTACAACCTTACAACCTTACAAGCTTGATGAAGGAGATATTGGTATATTGTAAGGACTGGCACTCGGTAGGCGAGATTGCGGAGCATTTCCAACGCAGTCGTCAGTATATACGTGGTGAGGTGTTGCCTAAGTTGTCTGATCTGTTGGAACGTAAATATGATACTCCGAACCATCCACAACAGCAGTATCGGACGAAGGGTTAAAAATGTGAGACGCGTCTCACAAATTTGAAAATCCACAAACGATTAACCAGATGGACTATTTGCACGCAAATTTGAGTACGACATACAGCTATGAAGAATGAAATCAATGCCTTGATCATGGAGGCGATGAAAAACCATGATACCGTTCGCACAGAGACCCTGCGCGGCATCAAGAGCGCGTTTCTCAATTGGCAAACCAGCAAAGAGAACGCCGGTAAAGACCTGAGCGAAGCGGACGAGATCCAGATCATCAAAAAGATGGTAAAACAGCGCCAGGAGTCGGCAGAACAATACCTCGCAGCAGGGCGCCAGGAGTTGGCCGAAGCAGAGCAGGCACAGATCAACGTACTGGAGGCCTTCCTGCCGAAAGCCGCCTCGGAAGAAGATATCCTGCGTGCCTTCCATGACGCCCAAACAGCCAACGGCTGGGAGGCCGAGAAGAAGAACATGGGACTCTTCGTAAAAGCCATCAAAGCCGCCCTTCCGAACGCCGACGGCAAAATGGTAGCGCAAGTCGTTCAAAGCCAATTAGGCTGAGGAGAAACTGCGGAGAAAGGGGGATTCGAAAAATGCGCAGCATTAATCGTTCGAGCGCAGCGAGATAAGAACCCCCGACCGTGGGGTGAGAAGGCCCCCTTTACTCCGAATAAAAGAAATAGGATGCCCCTCGTGGACATCCTATTCTTTTACCTTGCGGAGAAAGGGGGATTCGAACCCCCGGTACAGTTACCCGTACGACAGTTTAGCAAACTGTTGGTTTAAGCCACTCACCCATCTCTCCTCGTCGGAACAAGCTTGCGAGACCGAAACTCGTTGCACGCGTTTAACTCGCCGCTGTTCCTCCTCTTCAATCGAAATATCGCTTGCGCTAGCATTTCGATTGAGTTGTTGGGCTTCGCAAAAACTACATTTTTACCAAAGCGGGTGCAAAGGTACTGCTTTTTTCTGATATACGCAAATTTTTTTGCAGAAAAATGACAAATAGCCCTAAAAAACTTGCATATTCCAAATATTTGTAGTAATTTTGCAGCCGATTTTGGCGAAGGGGCAGTTGTTAGCCCGGAGCCGTAAACATTTGTAGGTTTATTTATATATATGATTAAGATTACTTTTCCGGACGGAAGCGTCCGTGAATTCGAAAGCGGCATCACGCCGCTCGGAATTGCTGAGTCGATCAGCAGTCGTTTAGCACAAGATATCCTCTGTGCATCCGTCAATGACCAAATCGTAGAACTCAACCATCCTATCACCGAGGATGCGGCTATCAAGTTGCACAAGTGGGAGGATGCGGAAGCCAAGCATGCTTTCTGGCATACCTCGAGCCACCTCATGGCAGAGGCACTCCAGGAACTCTATCCCGGTATCCAGTTCGGTATCGGACCGGCTATCGAGAACGGTTTCTACTACGACGTCATGCCACCCGAGGGGGTAGTGATCAACGACACCTGCTTTGCTGCGATTGAGAACAAGATGCTGGAACTGCGCGCCAAGAAAGAGGCTGTGGTCAAAAACGCCATCAGCAAAACGGATGCGCTCAAAGCATTCGGCGACAAAGGACAGACATACAAGTGCGAGTTGATCTCCGAACTGGAGGACGGACATATCTCCACCTATACCCAGGGTGCGTTCACCGACCTGTGTAAAGGTCCGCACTTGCTGAGTACCGAACCCATCAAGGCGGTCAAAGTGCTGAGTTGCTCCGCCGCCTACTGGCGCGGCGACGAGACCCGTCCGATGATGACACGTATCTACGGTATCTCATTCCCCAAGAAAGCCATGCTCGACGAGTACCTGACGCTGCTCGAAGAGGCCAAGAAACGTGACCACCGCAAGATCGGTAAAGAACTGGAGCTGTTCATGTTCTCCGACATGGTGGGCAAAGGTCTGCCTATCTGGTTGCCGAAGGGTACAGCATTGCGTCTGCGTCTGGAGGACTTCCTCAAGAAGATCCAGAAACGCTACGGTTACCAGCAAGTCATCACCCCGCATATCGGTAGCAAGAACCTCTATATGACTTCCGGTCACTGGGATCACTACGGCAAGGACTCGTTCCAGCCGATCACCACGCCGGAAGAAGGTGAGGTATACCTACTGAAGCCGATGAACTGCCCGCACCACTGTGCGATCTTCAAGAATAGTCCGCGCTCGTACAAAGACCTGCCCTTCCGCTGCGCAGAGTTCGGTACCGTCTATCGTTACGAGCAGAGCGGTGAGCTTCACGGCCTCACGCGCGTACGTTCCTTTACACAAGATGACGCGCATATCTTCTGCCGTCAGGATCAGGTAAAGCAGGAGTTTATCCGCGTGATGGAGATCATCGAGATCATTTTCAAGGCACTCAACTTCGAGAACTTCGAGGCACAGATCTCGCTGCGCGACCCGAACAACCATACCAAATATGTCGGTTCGGACGAGGTATGGGCACTGGCCGAACAGGCTATCATCGATGCCTGCAAGGAGAAGAACCTGCCGGCTAAGGTAGAATACGGCGAGGCTGCTTTCTACGGTCCGAAACTGGACTTCATGGTCAAGGACGCACTCGGTCGCCGTTGGCAACTGGGTACTATCCAGGTGGACTACAACCTGCCTGAGCGTTTTGAACTGGAGTACACGGGTGAGGACAACCAGAAGCACCGTCCCGTCATGATCCACCGTGCACCGTTCGGTTCGATGGAGCGTTTCGTAGCCGTGCTGATTGAGCACACCGCCGGTAAATTCCCGCTGTGGCTCACGCCGGACCAGGCTGTGGTACTGCCTATCTCGGAGAAGTCGAACGAGTACGCATGGAAGGTAAAAGAGCTACTCGAGCAGCAAGACGTTCGCGTCATCGTAGATGACCGCAACGAGAAGCTGGGTCGTAAGATTCGCGACAACGAATTGAAGCGCATCCCGTACATGCTCATCGTGGGCGAGAAAGAGGCCGAGCAAGGACTCGTATCGGTTCGTCAGCAAGGTGCTGAGGAAAAAGGCCAGATGACCATCCAGGAGTTTGCCGACTTCATCAACGAAACGGTGAAGAAGCAGATGAATGCGTATTAACGGTTAACGGTTAACGGTTATCGGTTATAGGTAATGGAAAATATCCATTCCGAAGGCAGGCGTGAAAGCGTCTGCCTTTTTTAATGCATCGGGCGTGTCGAGGGCGATACCCTGTCCGGGTGTCATCAGCAGGATACGGTCAGAGAGCGCGAGCGCAAGATCCAGTTCGTGGGTGGAGATAAGGATGGTCTTCTGCTGCTCATGCGCCAACTGCCGCAGCAGTTTCAGCACCAGGATACGATGCGGCAAGTCAAGATGCGCCGTAGGTTCGTCGAGCAGGATGATCGGCGTCTGCTGCGCCAGGGCTTTGGCTATCAGGATACGTTGCTTCTCGCCGTCGGAGTGAGAATTGAATGGTGTATGGTGTATGGTGTATGGTGTAGGGAAGCCTACTTGTTCGAGCGACTCGGTGATGATACGCTCGTCCTCCGGGGTCAGGCCACCTAGAAAAGAGGTGTACGGGTAGCGCCCCATAGCGACTACGTCGTGGACGGAGGTATGCTCGAGCGAGAGACGCTCGGTTAATACCAAGGCCACGGCCTTGGAGTTGAGAGTTGAGAGTGGAGAGTTGAGAGAAGTTGGCGAGTTAAAAGTAGAAAGTTTATATTCTCCGCTTAGGGCGGGTTGCAGGCCCGCGAGAGTGTGCAAGAGGGTCGATTTGCCGCAACCGTTCGGGCCGAGCATGCAGACCATCTCACCCTGACGAAGCGAGAAAGAGAGATCGCGCTGAACTATCTTTCGACTTTCGACTTTCGACTTTCGACTATCATCGGCATAGCCGATAGTCAGCTTATTCGTAGTAATAGACTCGTTGTACACGGCGGCTGACAGAGGTTAGTATTTCGTAGGTGATCGTACCGAGTTTATCGGCCAGTTGCTCCAGCGGCATATGTTCGCCGAATACCTCCACCAAGTCACCCGGACGGGCATCGGCTTCGGTGACGTCGATCATAGCCTGGTCCATACATACATTGCCCACTACGGGACACCGCTTGCCACGCACCCATACTTCGCCGCCGTAGTTGGAGAAGCGGCGATCGAAACCATCGGCATAACCAATAGGTATGACGGCGATGACGCGGTCCTTGTCAAGGCGCGTATGACGGCCGTAACCGATCGTCTCTCCGGCACGGACGGTCTTGACCGACAGGATCGTGGTCTGCAGCGTACATACGTTGCGCAGTTTAGCCCCTGCAAACGAGAAGCCGTACAGGCCGATACCCAGGCGGCACATATCGAACTGGTACGGCGTGAAGCGCTCGATACCGGCGGAGTTGAGGATGTGCTTTAGAATGGTGTAGGGTGTAGAGTGTAGGGTGTAGAGCCCTTTCTTCAGTTCTTCGGCGCAGGCGTCGAAGTAGCGAATCTGATCACGGGTGAAGTCGTCGAACTGGGCCTCGTCCGATCCGGCGAGGTGCGAGAAGACGGAGGCTACGCGAACGGCTTTGGTATGACTGAGTTTATCGATAAGCCACGGTATATCTTCGCGGTAGAAGCCGAGGCGATGCATGCCGCTATCAATCTTGATATGGATAGGCACCTGCTCCAGTCCCTTGGCTTCGGCAGCTGCGATGACGGTCTTGAGCGACTGATGGGAATAGACGTTCGGCTCGAGGTTATTCTCCAGGATGAGGTCCATAGCTGCCACTTCGGGGTCCATGATGATGATCGGCAGGGTGATGCCTGCGCGGCGCAGTTCGACACCTTCATCCGCCACGGCTACCGCCAGATAGTCAACTAACCTACTCTCTTGCAGCGCTTTCGATACTTCCAGGCTACCGGCACCGTACGCAAAAGCCTTGACCATACAGGTCAGTTTGGTCTCCGGACGGAGCAGACTGCGGAAATAGCGGACGTTATCGATAATGGCGGTGAGATTGACCTTGAGCACGGTCTCGTGGGTCTGCTGCAGGATACGTGCGGCGATGGTCTCTTCGTCGTAGCCCAGGGCACGCATCACGGCGGCGCAGGTGCGGACGTTCTGGTGGGTCGGATCTTCGATGACCTGCTCCGAGTGGACGAACAACCGCATCTTCTCCTCGCGTTTCTGCTCGAGCGATTGGAAGTTCTCGTCGTGCTCGTGACCGATATATGTGATGACGCCTATCGTCGGTCGGATGATGCGCTCCAGTCGCTCCATTTCACCCGGCTGCGATATTCCCGCCTCGAAGATGGCTAAGAGCGGCTTATCATTTTGAATTTTTAATTTTTCATTTTTAATTTGCGTAAGTTCCCAAACGCTAAGCGGCACACCGATCTGGGAGTTGTAGGACTTAGGCGAGCGGATGACGCGATAGTCGTCCTTGAGGAGCTGGTAGAGCCATTCCTTGACAACGGTCTTGCCGTTGGAGCCGGTAATACCGATGACGGTACCTTGGAACTGCCGGCGCACATGTGCTGCCAGGTCTTGCAGGGCCTGTACGGCATCGCCGGTAACGAAGGCTTGTACGCCCTGTTCACGGAGTTCGGGTATATACTTGGCGCCGTCGTTGCGGTCGGTTCGGATGGCGAAGAAGAGCACTTCATTCACTCGCCAGTCGCTATGTGCTTTTAGTTCACGGCTGTCGGTCAAGAGGTGACGTATCTCCAGCGAGTCGTCTCCCTCCACTTGCGCATAAGCGCCTATCACTTGTTTTATCTCAGCTAAACGCATAATCAATCAACCGGTTTATAACCGGAGCAAATCATTTCAGCGTGCAAAAGTACTAAAAAATTCCGACATAAGCAAATTAAAACATGCAAAATTTGCACATATCATGAAAAAGCAGTCATTTTGCAGCCGAAAAACAAATCTTGTGGACGGTCGATAATCGTCGATATCCCGGCTTCTACCAATTTCTCGCGCGGCACGAATCCCCACGAACACGCCACGAACGGCACGTTCGCATTTTTTGCGGTCTCGTAGTCTACCAGGCTGTCGCCGAGGTATAGAATCGGAGTATTCGGATTATTCGGAATACTCTGAATAATGTCGAAGACAATCTGCGGATTGGGTTTGCGTTCGATGCCTTCGCGCTCACCCAGGATGACATCAAACACACCCGGGAAGAAATGGCGCACGATCTTCTCAGTTGCCGCCTGGTACTTATTGCTCGCTACCGCCAACAGATGGCCTTGTGCCTTGAGCGTTGCCAACACTTCGGGAATACCGTCGTACGGCCGCGTATAATCACAGTTGTGCGCATCGTAGTACGGCACGAAAAACGCCCGCACTTTCTGTATATTCTCCTCCGTCCGTTCCGATTCCGGCAGGGCACGCCGAATGAGGTTGTTAATGCCGTTGCCCACTTTCGCAGGATAGGCCTCGATGGGGAAGGTAGGATAACCGGTCATTCCCAAGGCATAGTTGCACGCATAGCCCAAGTCGTCAATCGTATTGAGCAGCGTTCCGTCCAAGTCAAAAATGATGATCATAAGCAATAATTAGACCGCAAAATTACAAAATATATTTGGGATACGCAAATTTTCGAAGAAAAAATGCATAAAATTTGCATATATCGAAAAAAAGCAGTACCTTTGCGCATTATTTTGCCTATATGTGCGCATACGCGAGACATATTATGCTAATGATGGTGGCCCTTACGGTCGCCGTAGGTGGTTGGAGTCAGGTGCGCCAGTCGGAACTGGCTGTGCACCCCGACCAGTTATCCCCCACCCGACTGAGCGAGATACTGAGCGACACGATACCGGAAGAGGAAGAAGACACCGTGGTCGTCATCCGGCAGAACAACAGCGTCAAGTCGCCTATACCCTACTCGTCGAACGACTCGATGGTGGTGCATAAAGACGGACGCGCCTTCCTATTCGGACAGGGTAACATCAAATTCGAAGGCATGGAGCTGCAGAGCGAATATATCCGCATGAACATGGACAGCAACACCATCTACGCCACCGGACGGTATGACTCGATCAACGACGAATGGATCGGACGCCCCGTATTCAAGGACGATAAAGACAGCTACAACGCCAACGAGATGGTCTATAACCTGCAGACGCAAAAAGGCTTTATCAAAAACGTCGTAACCCAACAAGGCGAGGGCTACATCATTGCGGAGAAAGCCAAGAAAGTAGGTGACGACGTGCTCATGATGGCGGGCGGAAAATATACGACCTGCGATCAGCACGACCATCCGCACTTCTACCTGCGTATGACCAAAGCCAAGGTGAAGCCGGGCGACTACGTAGCAACCGGACCGGCGTATATGGTAGTGGGTGAAGTGCCGCTACCGCTGGCCATACCCTTCGGTTTCTTCCCGTTCACCAACAAATACTCGAGCGGCCTTATCATGCCGAACTTCGGCGACGACGGCACGCGCGGATTATACCTCAGCGGACTGGGCTACTACTTCGCCATCAACGACTATATCGACCTGGAGATAAAAGGCGACATCTACTCGAAGGGTACCTGGGCCATCTATGCCAACAGCCGGTATACCAAGCGCTACGCCTTCAACGGCAACATCGCGCTGGCCTACCGCAACGATGTGACGGGCGAAAAAGACATGCCGGACTACCAGAAACGCACCAATTTCTCGGTACGATGGACCCATACGCAGGATGCGAAAGCCAATCCGTACTGCAACTTCTCCGCCAGCGTTAACTTCTCGACCAGCGGTTACAACCGGTCGAACATCAACAGCTACTACAACCCGTCGCTATACTCGGAAAACGAGAAGAGTTCGTCGATCAACTACACGCAACGCTTCCCCAACAGTCCGTGGAACATCAGCCTGACGATGAATATCAACCAGCGTACCAAAGACTCGACAATATCGATGACCTTGCCTCAACTAACCGTAAGCATGAGCAAGATATACCCCTTCAAGCGCAAGAAAGCCGTGGGCAAAGAGAAATGGTACGAGAAGATAGGCTTCAGCTACACGGGCGAAGGACGTATCTCGGTAAGCAGCATCAAAGAATCGAAACTGCTGCACTCGGACTTCCTGCGCGACTGGCAGACCGGACTGAAACACTCTATACCGGGTGTGTCGGCCACGTTCACGCTATTCAAATACCTGAACATAACGCCCTCGATCAGTCTGACAGACCGTATGTACTTCCAGCGTATCGACCGCACCTTCGACGAAGAACAACAGCAACTGATGATGGACACAACCAACGGTTTCTACAACGTGTTTAACTTCGATGTCGGACTGAGTATGTCCACCAAGCTATACGGTTTCTACACGCCCTCGAAGAAACTGTTCCCGAACAGCAAAGTGGAGAAGTTCCGACACGTAATCACGCCGACGGTATCGTTCAGTTACCACCCCGACTTCGGTAAGGCAGGTTGGGGCTACTACGGGGCGTACGACGAACCGGTGTATAGTGGTATCGATTCCGTCACGGGTCGCAAGATCCAGAAAACAGACGATCTGGGCAATCCGATATATGTGCATCAGACCTACTCGCGCTTCTCGAACGGCATCTACGGCAACGCACCGCAGGGCGCCGCCGCCAGTCTGCATTTCTCGATCGACAACAACCTGGAGATGAAGATTGTCAACCGCAAAGATACGACAGGCGAGCAGCCGTTTAAGGTAGTAAGTCTGATCGACCAGTTCAGCATCTCGGGCGGATACAACTTCGTAGCCGACTCGATGAATTGGGAGCGGTTTAATATTACCCTACGCTTCAAGACCCCATGGCTGAAAGCGCTACCGAGTATCTCGCTGCGCACGACGCTGGATCCGTATATGTACGAACTGAACGCCTTCGGACGACCGGTACGTACCAACAAGCAGTACTGGCACAACAAACGTTTCCCCCACTGGAGCGGAACGGGATTCCAGTTCAGCTATACGTTCAACAACAACACCTTCAAGGAGTGGTTCGGCAAGAAAGACAAAGCCAAACACGAAGGCGAAGAGGACGAGAACAAGCCCTTCACCGTCAATGATGACGGCACGGGTAACAACGGCAAGGTGCACGATCACGACCACAGCAAAGAACCGGACACAGAAGTGGATGACGGCTACGTAAAGACCAAGATACAATGGAGCCTGAGCTTCAACTACTCGATCAACTACGGCGCAGGAAGTACATTCGACTATGACAAGATGTACTACAAGATGGAGTGGACCCAGTACCTGAGCCTGAGCGGAAACATATCGCTGGGCGAGGGATGGAAAGTAAGTGCGAGCACGACATTCGACTTCAAGCGCAAGAAGTTCAACACCGCTACGTTTAACGTAAGCCGCGACCTGCATTGCTGGAATATGACCGCCAGTTTTGTGCCCTTTGGGCCAAACAAGAGTTATACCTTCCATATCGGCGTCAACGCCTCGATGCTGGCCGACCTGAAGTATGACAAGTCGAGCTATGACTCGACGAACAAACGCGTCACATGGTGGTAATAGAAATTAAAAATTAAAAATTGAAAATTATATGATTGAAAATCAGAAAGTAGTAACGGCGACATACGAATTGTATGTAGCGGGAGAGAATGGTGGCGAAGAACTCTTTGAGCAGGCCACCGCAGAACGTCCTTTGACCTACTGCCAGGGCGAAGGCATGATGTTGCCCGCCTTTGAGGCACAGATGGCCGGTAAGGAACAAGGCGACAACTTTGACTTCACCATCGCATGCCAGGACGCCTACGGCGACTATGACGAGCAGGGATTGCAAACCCTACCGAAAGCAATCTTCCACGATGGCGACGGCCAGTTTGACGAAGAACGCGTCTTCCCCGGCAACGTCATTCCGATGACGACCGTCGACGGACAAATCGTCAACGCCATGGTGCTGGAAGTGGGCGAGAAAGACGTGACCATCGACCTGAACCATCCCCTGGCCGGAGAAGATATGCACTTCGTGGGCAAGATCTTGGAGGTACGCGACGTCACGCCGGAAGAGCTGGAACAGATACGTCATCCACACCACAGATGCGGCAAGTGCTGCGGCAAGAAAGAGAAAGCCTGCGGCGGCAGTTGTGAGAAGCATTGCGGGAAAGAATCCGAATAATCAGAGTAATCTGAATAATCCGATTAATCCGAATAATCAGAATAATTTTTTAAAACTATGGCAAATATTGTAGCGATAGTGGGTCGTCCCAACGTAGGGAAATCGACCCTATTCAACCGCCTGACGGGAACACGCCGGGCGATCGTCATGAACACAGCCGGCACGACACGTGACCGTCAGTACGGTAAGTGCGAATGGTGCGGCAAAGAATTCTCGGTAATAGACACCGGTGGATGGGTGGTCAACTCGGACGACACGTTCGAGAGCGAGATCAATCGTCAGGTAGACCTGGCAATCCGTGAATCGGACGTCGTACTGCTCGTAGTGGATGTAAACGAAGGTGTCACGCAGTTTGATACCGAAGTAGCCCACCTGTTGCGTCAGGCTAAGAAGCCGACGGTGCTGGCCGTCAACAAAGTAGATACCTTCGAGCAGCAGTACGGAGCGGCTGATTTCTATAAACTCGGACTGGGCGAACCGTTTATCCTGTCGGCCGAAAACGGACTGGGTAGCGGAGACCTGCTGGACGAGATCGTCAGCCGTTTTCGCAAGGACGACACCGATGAGGAGATTGACGACCTGCCACGCTTTGCGATCGTAGGCCGACCGAATGCCGGTAAGTCGAGCATCCTGAACGCTCTGATAGGCGAAGACCGCGCCATCGTGACCGACATTCCGGGTACGACACGCGACTCGATATACACACGGTATAACAAGTTTGGCAAGGATTTTTACCTGGTTGACACCGCCGGTATACGCAAGAAAGCCAAAGTAACGGAGGACATGGAGTACTACTCGGTCGTGCGCTCCATCCGTGCGATAGAGAACTCGGACGTATGCATCCTGATGATCGACGCTACACGCGGCATCGAAGCCCAGGACCTGAATATCTACTCGCTGGTTCAGAAAAACAAAAAAGGACTAGTGGTATGCGTGAACAAATGGGACTTGGTAGAGAGCAAGACGACAGCGGATATCAAGGGGTATGAGAACGCTATTCGCGAACGACTGGCTCCGTTTACCGATTTCCCGATTATCTTCTGTTCGGCCCTGACGAAACAGCGTATCTTCAAGGTAATGGAGACTGCGCTCCACGTCTATGAGAACAAGCAGCGCAAAGTGCCGACGGCGCAACTGAACGACAAGTTCC
Organism: Paludibacteraceae bacterium; assembly: GCA_017551025.1. Classification (GTDB taxonomy): domain Bacteria; phylum Bacteroidota; class Bacteroidia; order Bacteroidales; family Paludibacteraceae; genus Colicola. The sequence goes on from JAFZNG010000021.1 coordinate 52,778, forward strand.
TGCCGCTAATTGAGAACTACCCGCCACCCGCCAACAAGGGCAAGTATATCAAGATCAAGTACTGCACCCAGTTGCCTAACACCCAGGTGCCGACCTTCATCTTCTTTGCCAACCTGCCGCAGTACGTCAAGGAGCCGTATCGCCGGTTCCTGGAAAACAAACTGCGCCAATGGTGGGACTTCAACGGCACACCGGTACAGCTGTTCATCAGAGCAAAGTGATATTTTTTAAGAAAAAGTTAACTTTTTCCTAAAATATTTGCATAATTGAAAAAAAAATAGTAATTTTGTGCGCTCTTTGTGGGGTTATGAAGATTATAGGTATCACATATCTGGGCGGAACAGCACAAATGGTGCTGAAAGGCGACTCGTCGTTGCTGAACGGAAAGAAGCCCTTCTTCATGCCCGACAATACCGCCGATATACGAGCCCTGCCGGCTATTATCCTGCGGGTAAGCCGCCTGGGCAAACATATCGAAGAGCGCTTTGCCTCGCGCTACTACGATGCCGTAGCGCCCGGACTGGACCTGATAGCCTATGACCGGCTACAAGACGCACAATCCAAAGGGCTTAGTTGGACAGAGGCCACGTGTTTTGACTACTCGATGCCCATAGGCGAATGGGCAGAAGAGCAAGCGCAATACGAATGGACGATTGACAATCAGCCCTGGGCCGTAGGCGAACTATGCTGCACCCCCGAGCAGGCCATCGCACGTATCAGCCGACTGATGACCATCCGGCAAGGTGACCTTATTTATATCGCTGCGGCGCAAGCGCCTACCCCGCTTCGACGCGAACGAGTATTGCGTGCCGGCGAGGGCGAAAGAGAATTATTATATTGCAAGATTAAATGAAGCGACTGCTGAACATATTGCTAGCGTTATGCCTCACGATAAGTGCGGTAAGAGCCGGTGTACACTCGTATACCGACAACTCCGTGCTGAAGACCGGACACTGGGTAAAGATCCAGGTAAGCAGTAGTGGTGTGTGCCGCATGCGATTCGACCAGTTGCGCGATGCCGGTATTGAGCCGACACAGTTGCGCGTATACGGTTACGGCGGCGCAATGCTGAACCAGGATTTCTCGAAGCGCAAGATAGACGACCTGCCACAAGTGCCGGTCTATACGGGTGAAGACTATGTACTGTTCTACGTACAGGGCCCGATCAGTTGGACCTACCAGAACAGCCGTTTTGTGCACAGCAAGAACATCTACTCGAACTACGGTTATTATTTCTTGACTGACAACGTAGGCAGTCACCTGGAATTGACGCCCGCGGAAGCCCTGACGGGTACGCCCAAGGACGTATATACGTATCAAAATGTCCAGGTACATGAGTTGGACTCAATCAACCTGGTGGATAAGAGTGGCGTCTCGGGAGGCGGCAAGACCTTCTACGGCGAGCAGTTCACCACCAATCAATCGCGGACCTTCCGCTTCGCAACGCCGAATGCAGTAACGAGTGGTAAGAGTTCGGTCTATGTCGACCTGGCCGCCTATGCCACGACGCCGAGCACGTTCCGCGCCGCCTTGAATGGTAACGAAAACAAGACCGTATCCATCACGGCGCCTTCGACCAGCGACCACTACACCTTCGGTGTGCGCAACGCGATAAGTATGACAGGTACGAGCGCAAGCACTCAACAGCAAATACAGTTGACCTTCCAGAACACGACGGCCTCCGGCGCACTGGGTTGGCTAAACTATATCGAAGTGCAGACCCCTTGTTCGCTACGCATGAACGGCGACTGGATGATGATACGCAGCACCGAGAACCTTGGCTCATCGACGCCGATACGTTTCCACCTAGAGAACGCCACCGCCGCTACCCAAATATGGGATGTGACCAACCGGGCTGCCATCCAGCGCATCCCTGCTACGCTCAACGGTACGGAACTGACATGGATCGGCACCAACCGCGACGATATACATGAATATATCGCAGTAAACACAACGGGTTCGTCGTACGTGAGCGCCACAACGATAGGCGAGGTCAGCAACCAGAACCTGCACCGTCTGCGCAACACAGACTATGTCATCATCTGTCCGAACGGATATGAGGCCGAGGCGCAACGCCTGGCACAAGCCCACGAACAGAAACAAGGTATCACTTGGGCCGTCGTGACCGACCAACAGGTATATAACGAGTTCTCGTCCGGTACGCCGGATGCTACGGCCTACAGATGGCTCATGAAGATGCTATACGACCGCGCCAACAACGGTGACGGCCAAAAGCCACGCTGGTTGCTACTCATGGGTCACGGCTCGTTTGACAATAGGAATATTTGCGTAGATCCCCAAACAGGCGTCTCCTATTCCGGCAGCAAACTGTTGCTCACCTATCAGGCCAACAACTCGCTCAACGAAGTGCAGGCCTATGCTACCGACGACTATTTCGGATGGCTCGATGATAACGAGGGTACGAGTGACAATCTCGCCCGCATGGATGTCGGTGTAGGACGACTGCCGGTGGAGAGCGTGGAAGAGGCCACGACAACAGTAGACAAACTGATTCGGTACATGCAAAACATGGAGCCCGGCAAATGGAAAAACCAGTTGGTATACCTGGCCGATGACGGCGACGGAGGCGATCATACGAAAACCGCAGAGGGAAGTGCGGAAGAGGTACGTGTACAGAACCCCGACTTCGTAGTGCACAAGGTTTACCTGGATGCTTATCCGCAGGAGACGAATGCCTCGGGCGAGAGTTATCCCTTGGCCAAGAACAGGATACAGAATCTGCTGAAGAACGGTGTGCTCTTCTTCGACTATTCGGGTCACGGAGGCTATAACGGCGTGACAAGTGAGTCGGTACTGCTTCGTGCGGATATCGACAAGATGAACAACAAGAATCTGGGATTCTGGTTCTTTGCAACGTGTAACTTTGCCCAGTTTGACGGTGGACGTCGTTGTGCCGCCGAGGCTGCCATGCTGAATCCGAACGGAGGAGCGGTAGGCGTATTTGCCGCTACGCGTACGGTATATGCTGACCAGAACACGAAGCTGAACCGCGCGGTGACAAACCAACTATTCAAGCACTCGGACACCTTCCACTACGAGGCTACGCTGGGCGAAGCCATCATGGAGGGCAAGAACAAACTGAGCGATGACAACAAACTAGCCTACGTACTGCTGGGCGACCCGGCGATACGCCTGAACTACCCGACCGACTACTGGGTAGAGACCCTCACAGAAATAGATACGCTGAACGCACTGAGTATACAGCAGGTAGAAGGACGAATCATCGATGAAGACAGCACGCTGGTGAGCGATTTCAACGGTACGCTGGATATCACTATCTACGATAAGATGCAAGTCATCACCACCCGCGATAACGACGACAAGACGGGAGAGCCGACCGAAATACCGTATAACGACTACCCGAACACGATCTATACAGGTTCGACCACCGTAACGGACGGACAATTTACGTACACCTTCATGGTACCGAAAGACATCCGCTACAACTACGGCCATGGACGTATCGTCTATTATGCACACGACGACACGTACAACCTGGATGCCGTAGGTCACTCGGAGCAATTGATCATCGGCGGCACAAGCAACATCGTATGTGCGGACACTACGGGTCCGGAGATGAACATTTACCTGAACAGTACTGCTTTCCGCGATGGCGACCATACCTACCCCACACCGCGCTTCTTTGCCGACCTCCAAGACGAGAACGGCATCAACACCGCGGGTGCCGGTATCGGACACGACCTGATGCTCATCATCGACAACGACCCGAAACAGACCTATACAGTCAATGACTACTTCACCTCGGCGAACAGCAGTTACCGTGCCGGCCAAGTGAGCTATCTGCTCTCCGCCCTACCGGACGGTCCGCACAGCCTGAGTTTCCGTGCATGGGACCTTCTGAACAACAGCACAACGAAGAGTCTGAACTTCGTAGTAGAATCCGGACTCGATCCGTCGATCTATTCCGTAACAACCTATCCCAATCCCGTGCATCAGTCGGGCGTCATGACGATGGCCGTACTGTATGACCAGCCGGATGAGTTGCTCACGACCGATGTATATATCTACAACCTGAGCGGCCAAATGATCTGGCACCACACACAAGACAATCCCGATCAACTGCAAATCAACCTGGGCGAACTGGGCATGCAGCCGGGCGTATATGTCTATAGCATACGTATCAAATCCGCCACGAGCAAGTATAGTACCTGCTCGGGCAAGATCATAGTCACCAAGTGAATTGATAATTGAAAATTGATAATTGAAAATTATGCCTATGAAGCATTTTTAAGTGGATTTTTTTAATAAGACAAATAATAATCAAAAAATAAACAACACAATGAAAAGAATTATTTTATCTCTCGCAGCCGTCCTGTGTATCGGTATGAGTGCATGGGCGGTGGACGAAACGATGAACCCGCTGATCACATCGATGCCGTCGCTCTCTATCGCCCCTGATGCCCGTGCAGCAGGTATGGGTGACCTGGGTGTAGCGACGCAGTCGGACTACAACGCGCAGTACTGGAACCCTGCCAAGTATGCATACAATAGCAGCAAGGGAGCCATCAATGCCAGCTACACGCCGTGGTTGCGCAAACTGGTGTCGGATATCGATCTGGCATATATCGCAGGATTCTACAACTTCGGTGACCTGGCCGGTGGTATCGGTGCAAGCTTCACGTACTTCTCGCTGGGTGATGTAGCGCTGACGAATGCCAGTGGTGACAAGATCCAGGATGTACGTCCCAACGAGTGGGCACTGGACCTGAGCTACTACCGCAAGTTGCACGAGTACGTTTCGATGGCCGTAGCCGTTCGCTTTATGTACAGCGACCTGAATAACGGTTCGAACAGTTCGATAAGTGGCGGTACGGAGATGTATCCGGCATGGACGATGGCCGCTGATGTTTCGCTCTACTATCGTCAGCCGATCGACCTGAAGATGGGAACCAGTTATTTTGCTTTAGGTTTCAGTCTGAAGAATCTGGGTGGTAAGATGACCTACGACAAGGTGACGCAGAATTTCATTCCTGCCAGCCTGAATATCGGTGCCAGCTACGAGTTGCCGTTCGACAAGTACAACTCGTTAACCTTTAACGTAGAGGCTAACAAATTGATGGTTCCTAGCCGCAAATCGCGCTATACGGAAGGTTTTAACGCAAACGACGAGAAGACCTGGCAAATGTCGCAGGATGCTTACTCGGAACTGAACTCGGCCAAGGGTTGGTTCCAGTCGTTCAACGATGCTCCTGGCGGTGCCGCAGAGGAGTTTAAAGAGGTACGTTGGGGTGCCGGTCTGGAATACACCTACAATAAGCAGTTCTTTGCACGTGCCGGTTATAGCTACGAGAACTACTACAAAGGTAACCGTAACTATGTGACGCTGGGTGCTGGTTTCCACCTCTCGATCGTCAGTCTGGACTTTGCCTACTGTGTAGGTCTGGCCGCATCGAACCCGCTTGACCAAACGATGCGATTCACGCTTGGCTTCGACCTAGCCGGTATCAAAGACCTGGTGGATAACAAGAAGAAATAACCGGATCGCATCCGAAGACAGTTATATGCGTATCGGATACGGATATGATGTGCATCAATTCGCCCCTGACCGCAAATTGTGGTTAGGGGGAATTGAGGTGCCTGCAGACAAAGGTCTCTTGGGACACTCGGATGCCGATGTAGCAATCCATGCCCTGTGCGACGCCTTGTTAGGTGCCGCTGCAATGCGCGATCTTGGTTATCATTTCCCCGACACGAAGGGCAATGAATACGAAGGAATAGATTCTAAGATACTGTTGCGGCGCGTAATGGACATGATTCGCAAGGCGGGTTACGAACTCGGCAACTGCGACCTGACCATTTGTGCCCAAACACCAAAACTAAGTCCGTATATCGAAGACATGCGCAAATGTCTGAGCGAGACCATGCGTGTGGACATATCCCAAGTATCTGTCAAAGCCACAACAACCGAGCACCTGGGATTCGTAGGACGGAAAGAAGGTATTGCGGCGCATGCCGTTGTATTGATCGTATGAAGAAAGCACTACTATTCATAGCCCTATTGGTTGCCAACCTGGTCATAGCCGATCCGGTAGAGCCGCTGATGGAATTCTTGCGCGACCTGCACGGTGCGCCCGAGATACTGGAGCAGACGGAGGAGTACCTCTACGTGCGCATGGCGGAAGAGTGCTATTACCATGTCTATTCGCCTGCAGAAGCAGACAGCATCGTGCTGATACAGACTGTCTGCGCACCAATATGTTCCTCGTGCGTGCGCGTATATAATAAGGAATGGGAACTGCTCCGTCAGGTATGGCCAACGCGTCGTGGCATCTTCCAGGAAGCCACCTTCCGCGACGGACAGATCTACTGGATTGACCATACATCCGAATACCTGGATGAGGAGGAGAAGCAACGTCAGTAGGACATGGAACTGCCTATTTACTTAATAGGGTATATGGGTGCCGGCAAGACCACCGCCGGCAGATTGCTGGCCGAGAAACTGGGTTGGCATTTTGTAGATTTGGACGATGCGTTCTATCAGATTCACGGTTACACGACGGGCGATTACATCCGCCAATTCGGCATCGAAGATTTTCGCAAGAAAGAGAAATACGTAGTAGAGGACCTAGCCGAACTCCCCTATGAGCACGTCATCTACGCCACGGGAGGCGGTTATCCGTGTTGGGAGGACAACATGGACTGCCTGTTGGAACTGGGCACAAGTATCTATCTGCGCTGGCCGGCAGAGCACCTGGCTAAACGACTCAGTCTGACAGACCTGAGCACTCGTCCGGTACTGGAGGGGCAGACGGAAGAGGAGTTGCTGGATTTCATACAGACGCAACTCGCCGAACGAGATCCGATATACAGCCGCGCCAACCACGTACTGGAAATAGACCACTGCGATGAGCAATCCGACGAGCGCATTGCGGAAAAACTGTATACCTGGATTCAAACTAATCGGAAGTAACATGAGCATTGAAGAGAAACAGAAACAGATCATCGAGGAGTTTGAGGGTCTGGAATGGATAGACCGCTACGAGATGATTATCGAATACGGAAAAGACCTTAAGCCTTTCCCAGCCGAGTTGCGCACCCAGCAGAACTTGATAGAAGGTTGTCAATCGGAGGTATGGTTCACGGCCGAACTGCAAGACGGGAAAGTCATCTACCGTGCGGATTCGGACGCTCTATTAGTGAAAGGCATTGTGGCCTTGCTGGTGGATGTATTGAGTGGCCACACGCCAAAAGAAATCGTCGATGCAGATTTACACTTCATCGACGATATCCAATTGCGGGAACATCTATCCCCCACGCGCAGCAACGGCATAGCCGCTATGCTGCATCAGATGAGGCTATTTGCCTTAGCCCTTTCGGCTAATTAATCAAAAATCATTTCGTCACGGAACTCCAATATGCGTCCCGGATAGCGTTCGGGCCAGAGCATGTTGTGGGTAGATATGATAACAGCAATTCCTGCCTTGCATATCTCCACAAGCAGCGCCATAATCTCGTTACCCGTCTCGGGGTCTAGGTTACCTGTAGGTTCGTCGGCCAGGATCATCTCGGGCGAATTAAGCAGAGCACGGGCAATCACAACACGTTGCTGTTCGCCTCCGGAAAGTTGGTAGGGCCGTTTGTAGGCCTTGTCGGCCATGCCTACCTGCTTAAGCACTTCCTGTATATGGTCGTGCATGAGTCGCTTGTCCTTCCATCCGGTAGCTTCGAGCACAAATAGCAGGTTGTCCTCCACCGAACGGTCAGTAAGTAACTTATAGTCCTGGAACACAATACCCATGCGACGACGCAAGAGAGGCAATTTGCGATAGCCGATAGCACGCAAATCATATCCGAGCACCGTAGCACTACCCTGCTCTATGGGCAACGCGCCGTATAACGTCTTGAGCCAACTGGACTTACCGGAACCAATCTTACCAAGCAAGTAAACCAATTCGCCACTATGCACTGTTACGTTGACATTACGTAGCACGATCTGCTCTTGCTGGCAGATTTCCACGTTTCTATATTCAATCAGAGCAGCCATTAGTCTTCGTTTTCCATTTTCTGTTCGAGCTCCTCAAGTTGTTTCTTGAGTGCATCGATTTTCTTCTGCATATCATCCACCAGCTTGTTGGCTGTCTTGGACTTTGCGGTAAAGAAGAGGATATTGTTCTCGGCCGTTTTGATCTCCTGTTGCAGACGGTCGTGCATGCGACGCAGTCCTTCAGCACCTTGGCTGGCAGCCGCCTTGACAGCTCGTGCAGCACGCTCTTTGCGGTTCTCGTCGCGCGATTCCTTCATAGCCTCGCGACGTGCGTTAAAGAAACTATCGCAGGTCTCATTGAATCGTTTCCACAGTTCGTCGCTGTACTTACGTGCCACAGGACCTATCTGTTTCCACTCCTTTTGCAAGTCCATGAGTTTGTCGCTTGTCTCGCGCCAATCCTGGCTATCCTTTAGCGCTTCAGCCTGCTCGATGAGGGCACGTTTACGCTTGAGATTCTCGTTGAGTTCATCGCGAAGTCCTTTATAGAAAGCCGTCTTGGCCTGGAAGAAGCCATCGCACAAGGCACGATATTCCTCGTAGATGGTCTGATTCTGCTTCTTAGGAGCAAAACCTATGGTACGCCACTCGTTCTGGAGAGCCTGAACTTGCTCGGTCATAGCATCCCACTGCTTATTCTGCTTCAGTTCTGAGAAATCGAGCGCCTTGAGTTGGTCAATGATAGCTTGCTTGCGCTCCAGATTCTCTTGCTCCTTCTTGTGCAATTCGTCAAAATACGCTTGGTGCTTCTTATTAATAATCGTAGAAGCCGCCTTAAAGCGATTCCACAGGTCTTCGCGCAGTTCACGCGCTACCGGACCAATCTCAGCCCATTCATCGTGGAGTTGCTGCAAAGCACGACTGGCTTCAATGACCGATGGATTCTCCTGCAGTTTTTCTGCGGCTTCACAGAGCAGGGTCTTCATCTCAAGATTTTTCTTGAAATCCAGATCACGCAACTCAATATTGATTTTTACCAGATCGTAGAACTGTTCCTGGTATTGCTGGTATTGCTTCCAGATCTCCTGCACTTTCGGAGCCGGTACTTGACCGATCTCTTTCCACTGCGCTTGCAACTCACGCATGCGCTTGAGATTGTCCATAACATCGGCGCATTCGGCCTCTGCCAACTGCTTCATTTCCTTGAGGATCTCTTGCTTGCGCTCGAGATTAGCTTGCTGCTCAGCTTCCAAACGGGCCGTAGCCTCCTGGCGCAACTTCTTATATTGTGCTAACAACTCACGAAACTCCTGCTCCTGTTCATCCACAGGCGGTTGCCATGTTTCCAGCACCTCACCGGCTGCCTCAGCCGCCTGCTGGGCCTGTTGACGCAGGGTCTCCAGTTCCTGGTGATACTGACGATAAAACTGGTTTTTCAACTGTTCTACCTGCTCCTTGAGAGCAGTGCTGTCCTGTTCGAGTAGAGCCTTAAGCTCATCGATAAGTTGTTGCTTTTCGTTTGCCATAATAGTAACGCGTAATAAAAAATCGTGCAAATTTACAACAAAAAAATCAAATATGCAAGATTTTGAGCAAAAAACTTGCGTATATCGAATATTTTTTCTACCTTTGTGCTCAAAATTCGAGAATACTATGAAAAAGCGTTTCTTTTTACTGCTTACCATGTTGAGTGTAAGTATGTCTTGTTTGCTGGCTGACGACTGGACCGGAACGGGTTGGGCCCTCAAGGACGGCTATGTAGTAACCAATCATCACGTAGTAGAGAATGCCAACAGTATCGTACTGAAGTTTCAACGCGGCGGTCGGCTCTTTGAATACGATGCCGAAGTGGTTGCCGTAGATGCTGAGCATGATGTCGCATTGATACATATCACAGCGTCATCGTTCCCTGGTTTCGGTGAGATACCCTATGCCGTAAAGACTGATCTGGCCGATGTAGGCGAATCGGTATTCGTACTGGGTTATCCGCTCACAGACACCATGGGAGACGAGATCAAGTTGACCACGGGTATTATCTCTTCGCACTCCGGATACCAAGGCGACCAATCCCTTTATCAGATATCCGCGCCGGTACAACCGGGCAACAGCGGTGGTCCGCTATTTGATGACAAAGGTAATGTAATAGGTATCGTGTGCGCTATGCACATGCGCGCGGAGAACGCCAATTATGCCGTAAAAGCATCCTATTTAGCCGATTTGGTACGTCGTCAGTTGGGTAGCGTAGCAATCCTGCCGACAGCGAACCGTCTGGAGCAGTTGAGTCTGCCGGAAAAGGTTAAGAAAGTGAAAGAGTTGGTATGTTATATCCAATGCTCCACGCGGCATAATCGTCCGAATCCCTCCAATGGTTCGGATATGCCTTCCGCCCCTCACAATAACCCGCCACAAACCACACCTTCCCGCCCAACACAACCGCAACAGACTTTGCCGCAAGGTCCGCTGGGCGAGGGTATCAGTTCGGGATTTGGCAGCAATACCGGTTCCGGAAGCGAATCGGGGAGCTCTTCAGATAGTGAAGGTCGTGCTTTCATAAGAGAATGTATCACCCAGTGGGGTGAATGCCGCAACGTAGCCATCACCGAAACTAACGGCGATCTAGCCATCCATGGACGAAACGGTTGGGCCGGCACGGGATTGCCCGAGCGGTTGTCTAACGCGCTTACTGAATTGAACGAGGATAACAAATACATTTCTGATGTGCAGCTCACCGAGCAAGGCAATTGGATCATACTATACGGCAACAACGGTTTCCGCTGGTCGGGTATCCCGAAATCGCTAGAAGATAAAATACGCGAATATAACGCAAATTATGAGGAGGTTACATCGGTTACGTTCAACGACTCGGGCGACTGGATTGTGATCACAACAGAGCACTATGCTTCGTCTGATGCACGTATCACAGCCTGGCTCAAAGAGGGTGCGGCCGAATACGGCATACTTTGGGCGGCATGTATCACAGAGCGAGGCATGGTAGCATGCTACGAGAAGGGGTACAAGTTCTTCGGCGAAGTGCCATCGGAACTGCGAAGCCGCTTGCGTGAAACCGACTTTGACGTATATCGTATCAAGATTGCCGGTGAGAGTTATTTCTTCGCAGATAAAGAAGGACACTATCATTACAAGATGTAATTCGAACTAATTTACACTTTTTTCTTAAAAAATCGCACAAAAATTTGCAGCAATGAGATTTTTTTTGTAATTTTGTCGCGATTTTTATACAAAAGGTATGAAACGTCTAGTAATCCTTGGTCTTCTGATGACGCTTGTGTTGGGTATGCAAGCGGCTACGAAGCGCGCTCTGGTGATAGGTATCGGTCCGTATCCCGCTTCGAGCGGATGGGCTCGCATCAACGGAGACAAAGATATTCCGGTAGTAGAAAAACTGCTGCAGGCTAACGGTTTTCAGCAGAAAAACATCTATACGCTGTGTAACGAGCAAGCAACATTTTCCGCCATTTGCAATCAAATGGAGAAGATCATCTCAATTGCGCAACCAGGTGATTTCCTGTATATTCAATTCTCAGGACACGGTCAGCAGATTACCGACCGTAACGGCGATGAGCCGGATGGCTACGACGAAGCCTGGGTGCCTTATGATGCGCCGATGCAGTATACCAAAGGCGTTTATGAAGGAGAACGCCATATTACCGATGATCGGTTGAACGGCTGGTTGCATCGCATGCGCAAACGTGTTGGAGAAAGCGGCAAAATCATCGTAGTAGCAGACGCCTGTCATAGCGGTGACGGTACGCGAGGCCCGGCTGAAGAAGAGGCTGCGCAACATTTGGTCATTCGTGGCACTTCCGATAAATTTATCATTCCGGGTGCGTCCCAGCAAGCGCAACGCCAGAGTTTCCCGATTGAGTGGATCAGTATCAGTGCATGCAAACCTTACCAATGCAATTACGAGTACAACGGAATGGGTTCGCTCACCTATGCACTCTATCAGGAGAGAGAGCGCCTCTCTACCCTAACCGGTAAGCAACTGCATCAAAGTATCCGACAAAGTATACAACGTGTCATCCCTCAGACCCAGACCCCTGTGGTCGACATGACGGACGACGATAGAGATAATCGCATTTTTTAAAAATGTTGAAACAACCAATTTATTAACCCCAAAAAACAATTACGAGCATGAAAAAAGTATTATTTGCTGTCATTGCGCTGAGCGCAATCCTGGTTTCTTGCAACAAGAAATGTTGTGGCAACTGCCATCCTGAGAACGACACCGTTGCAGTATCGGAAGAGAAAGCCGAAGCACAAGGTGAGTTGAGCGAAGGCCTCGAGGCTATCCGTATTGCTATGGATCTGGCACAATACGGTTACCGTGTTGAGTCGGCTGACGCCCTGATCAAGGCTGCTGACATTTTGGCTTCTACTCCCAAGGTAGACATGCCTGAGGAGCAAGTAGCAGAGAAGAACAACCCGGAGGCTAAGGTTGAGGACAAAGACAACGACAAAGGCGAGATCACAGCCGAGAAACTGATTGCAGACGCTAAGGAAATGGCCGGCGACGACGCTCATTTGTTGGCAATGGCTGCTGACGTTGAAAAGAAGATCGCTGCTGCATCGGAGAGCACTCGCGGTGCCGTTAACGGTCCGATCGAGCACTACGATCGCATCCTGGCTCGCGACTATGACCTGTACTACATTCCTTTCCGCGCAGGTGAGATTGCAGAGGTAGCAGTTATCGGCGACGGTGACACCGACCTGGATCTCTACGTTTATGATGCTAACGGCAACCTGATCGTTTCTGACACGAGCTACAGCGGCAACTGCTATGTAAGCTTCCTGCCCTACGTAACCAGCAATTTCACGATCAAGATCGTTAACCGCGGCAACGTTTACAACAACTACGTACTGTTGACCAACTAAATTCTTGCGGCTTAGCCGCCGGAAAGAATAAAAGGAGTCGGCCTAATGGGTCGACTCTTTTTGTATTTGTTTATATTCCGTTTCGCTTATCTGTTCGGCTTCATAAGCATCATAGGCCGTAGGAAGCATAGCTACCTGTACCGTCAATCGCTGGTACCATCGTTGCCACTCCGCATCAAATTTGCCCAGGAGGAATGCAACATCTTTTCGCGCCGCATATAATGTCTGCAACGAATCCCGCATTCGTTCGCCGCAGGCTTGCATCTCTGCCAGCCTACATTCCGCCGGTTCGCGAAAACGCACCGCATCAATCTTCTGCTGCCAGTGATAGCAGGTCTGCTCGGCCAGCCGACACAATTGTCTGCACAGCACGTCTTTATCCATAGGCACTTCCGTTGTCGAGTCCGTTTGCGCCGGCGAAACCACGACCGTAGTATCACCCGGCACAACGGTCGTCTCGGACGACGACTGGACAACTACAACCTGACGCTGAAGATCCAGCGTAGCCGAATGACGGGTAATACGTCCGCGATGCTCCAGGTAGTACTCACCGCCAAGCGCAAGCGCCATCAGCACCAACGCACCCACAACAATGGCAATATAACGTCCGTTTTCTTCCATTTTCGGGCACAAAATTACAACATTTTTTGCAAATTTGCAATTTTATTTGCATAATTCAAGAAAAAAGTGTAATTTTGCGCGAATTTTTGTGTACACACACGTATGACACGTAAGCGCACGCACTACATATTATTTTACTCTACACTGCTACTCGCATTGATTAGCGGCGTGCTGATATTCTATACAAATGTCAACTCGGACATGACCAAATATCTACCTAAAGACTCGGAGATGAGTCAGGGCTTGGTTATTCTGAACGAAGAGTTTGGCACAATACCGAATACGACGGGTGATGTGCATGCCATGTTCACCGACCTTAATGACCAAGAGCGTCGTGAGTTGGTGGATTCGCTCAGCGCTTATGAGGAAATCGATTCGGTTCGCTACAAACAGAGCAGTGACGGTCGCTACACCCTGTACGACATGGATGTAGCCAAGTCGGTCAACCAAAAGCAACTAGGACAACAGATAGCCAAGCGCTTTGGGCACGATGCCGTCGTAGAGACCAGCCAGGACGGTGCTACGCCGCCGCTATCGGTCATCATCATCGCCGCCGCGCTGATACTGATCATCCTGCTTGTCATGGCACAATCGTGGGTAGAATCATTTATCATCCTCTTCACCTCCGGTATTGCCATACTGCTCAACATGGGTACCAATGCCCTATTGCCCAGCGTAAGTATTACGACCAACTATATCGGATCGATTCTACAGATGGTGCTCTCGTTGGACTATTGCATCGTGCTGCTCAACCGGTATCGTCAAGAGCAACGTGACGAGACCGACAAACGCGATGCCGTTCTGGCTGCCAACAAGGCGATCCACCGTGCGTTCCGACCGATCATGAGTAGTGCGCTGACAACAGTCATCGGTCTGCTGATGCTCTGCTTCATGCGACTCCGTATTGGATTAGATATGGGTATTGTGCTGGCCAAGGGCGTGATATGCAGTTTGGTTTGCACCTTTACCGTGCTCCCGTCGATGATGATGCTGCTGCGCAACAGTATCAATTCTACGGTAAAGAAAGCTCCTGTGCTGCCTACCGACCGTCTCGGACGATTTGCCACCAGTCATAAGATTCCAATGGCCATCTTTGCCGTCTGTCTGTTTGGCTTCGCGTATTACTTCGCCGGCAAGACGGAGATATTCTTCTGCACCAACGGCGAATCGGAAATAGAAAAAGTCTTCCCGCAACCGAATCCGGTTGTTATCCTATACAGCAATACGGACCAGGATCGTATCATCACCCTGGCCGACAGCCTGAAGCCCATTGATGGTGTGCAGTCGATTATCAGTTATCCTACCCTGCTCCAGCAACGCTACAATGCCGACGAAATGGTGCGGTATATCCAGGGTATGACTACCCAGTATAGCGACCTCATGCCGGATACTATTCCGCTGGATATGCTCACGCCGCGACTGATGCAGACGCTCTATTACATGCACAGCCGCCGCGATACGGCTGTCACGATGACTTTCCCCGAGATGATTAACTTCATCGAGCAGAATTGTCTGAACGACCCGATGACGCGTGATTTTATCGATGATGATATGCGTAAGCAGCTGGCACTACTGCATACCATCGAGCGTACCGGCCCGGCGGAGGATGAAGAAGAGGAAGACGAACGTATCGTCGTTCCGAAACGTCCGAAGAAGAAATACCATAGCGGTAAGGACATCCGTACTACCCCCACCGACTCTATCGGACAGGGCGCAACGGCTCACTCGGAATATATCCTGCTGACCGACTTCCTGCCCAAGCTTTACAAGGCCGCTCCGTCTGAATTGACGGCCGAACTGAGCCGACTGAGCAACCGCCAGCAACTCAACCGTCAGATGACCAAACGCGAACTGAGTGATTTCGTAGGTTCGAGCATGGCACAGACCAAGATGGTATTTAAGTTTGCCAAAGGCCATCACGAGACGATGTCGCCGTTGCAATACGTCCATACGCTTACCGACGACCTCTTCCAACGTCGCATGTTGCGCGCCATGGTGAGCGACGAGCAGATTGAAGCCCTCACGATACGTGTGCAACTGATGGATATGTGTAATCAGGATGCCGCTTTGTCGCCACGCGAACTGAGCCAACTGTTGGCCGACTTCGGAATTACGGGCTTGAGTACGGCCGACCTATACGCGATAGCCTATCCCGAATCGCAACCGACCGTATCTATTGCGCAAAACCAAACAGATAGTCTGGCACAAGATAGTATGCATTTGGACAGTACCGAACTGGTAAAACCCGTTCCGGTAGCGAAGCCAAAGGTGACTGCCAAACCGGTCATTGCCAGCAAGAAAGCACGCAAAAAGAGCGCGGCAGAAATTCAGCAAGACCGCGTGACGGAGCGTATTCTGGACTTGTTGGAGGGCAAGCAATCCTTCCGCGCCGAGGAGATGGCAAAGCAATTTGCCTACCTTGGCCATGAGATTCCCGCCGAACAGGTTAGTCTGCTCTATACCTACTACGGCAGTATGAATGATTCTACAGCCGGCGAACTGCTGCTCACACCAGAGACACTCATCAACTATTTGTGCGATACGCTGGCCAACGATTCGCGCCTGCAACTGTTCATCACGGCGGAGCAGCGCCAAGACATTTCGTCCATTAAGCCACAACTACTCTCTCAGATGACGCGTCTCAACGGCGAAAGACACAGTCTGCTTATTCTCTTAACCGACCTGCCGCTGGAGTCAGTTCGCACCTTTGCCGCACTCGATAGTATCCACGCGCAAGTAGACGCACAACTCACGCCTGAGACGCATTATATGATCGGCGAATCGGCGATGTATCGCGAGATGAAAGCCGGATTTGGCAGCGAGATGACGCGTATCAGTCTGCTGACAATCATCGCCATCTTCCTAATCGTAGCGATTTCGTTCCGTTCGATTATCGTACCTACCATCCTGGTGGTAACCGTCATGACGGCCGTGTATGTCAACGTCATCTTTGCCGGTCTGTTGCGCGGCGAGATGCTTTATCTGGCGTACCTTATCGTACAATCCATTCTAATGGGTGCCACCATCGACTACGGTATTCTATTTGCCAACTACTATAAGGAATTCCGACGCACGATGCTGCCATACGAAGCAGTCAAAGCGGCTTACAAGGGCTCTATTCGCACTATTACGACTTCCGGTCTGATTATGGTAGTAGCCCCGGGAGCTATGGCATTGCTGGTAGATGATATTACGATATCGGCGATTGTAGGATGCCTGGCGGTAGGTGCCGGCATGGCCGTACTGCTGATACTGATCGTACTGCCCGGTGTGCTGGTAGCCTTCGACAAACTCGTGGTACGGAAAAGTCAGCGTCTCGAACCGAAGCCCGAGACGCCAGATGAAAGCCGTTAGTTATTGGCTATTAGTCTTTTTTATCTAAAGACCAGCGGAAGCCGGCATATACTTTCCATCCCGTAATAGGTCCCCATACCATCGACGCATCGAAATTAGCGCCGTAGGGGTCGTCTGCACCTATGATCGGATTGTCCTGACGGAAATTGGTCATATTCTCAGCACCTATATACACACTGCAGGTGCGGAAATACTTAGTAATCTGGGCCATGAGTTGCGGATACCACCGGAGTGTCTGCGGCGTACCGTATCCTCCCATCAGGTCACCTTTAGCGTCAAATCCATCGGGCATACGACTGATGCCGTTGAACTGGGCCGTCACGTCAAACTGCCATTTCTTGAGAGGTGTCTGATAACTCGTTGTAATGACCCCCTTATAGCGGTTGGTCAGGGCTTTCGGACGCAATTCAAACTGGTTCGTTGTCGCATTGAATGTCGTCTGCTCTATATCCGTCCAACGGAAGGCGGCCGTCCATGTCCATCCCCGCAGCACTTCTATACTGGCCTCTACCTGTGCACAATGTGCAAAAGACTTTCCGTTGGGCATATCCTGCTGGTTATAGAAATACACAGCATGCGGATCACGGTCTAGATCTACGATAAGCGAGTTCAGGAAATGGGTATAGTAATACTCTGCCGATAACTGCAACTGCTTGCTGCCCAGCGGGATATAAAAGGTCGTACTGACACCTGTATTGACGGCTTGCTCCTGTCCAATCTCATGGGTCATATGACTGACATCCATCGACTTACCGTCAAAGCGGTCGAATTTCAGCGCTCGGCTCGAAGGCAACACAAAGGCATTGTCGGCCAGTACGTATGGCGTTCTGTACCCCATACCGGCACTCGCACGCAGCGTCCACCATTCGAAAGGCGAATAGCGTATATTCGCACGCGGTGTGAAGAAGAATCCGTAATGAGGCGACCAATCCGCACGGACACCGGCTACCAGTGACAACTGCTCGCCGTATTTATACGCATACTCGGCAAAGATACCGGGCGTCACGTCCAGATGACTGAAATCACCGATCGCACTAGCATAACCCGTCTGAGCGGTATTATAGACGCCCAACCAATCATAACACAGATCCATCAGCACAGATACACCGGCATTCAATCGATGGTCGTTATCTACCTCGCCGCGTCCTTCCCAGTTGCGCTGCCATATACCGTTGAGATAGGCGTTCCATTGATGGGCACGGCGGTTGCGCAGTCCGTAGGTATTATCCAGGTTATGGTAACTCAGCGACGTGATAAGCGCAATACTCGATCCGCTCTCATCGTCATACACATAACCGTTCTTCAGGAATCCCTCCACGCGCCATGTATTGAGGTTGATCAGATACGGATTTGTCGCTGGCGCCGTCTTCTCTACGATCTGTCCGCCGCGACGACGGTCATATAGTCCACGAGCAAAAGCGATCAAGGTATAGTCGCCATGACGGAAAAACCAACGGTTGGCTACATTCACATTTTGCACCAGCGGCATGTCCGCAAAACCGTCCTTGTTCTCGTCCATCGGCATAAAACTGCCACCATAGTGCGCCATCAGTCCGGTATACAAACTCTCGTGATGACAATGCGTATCATGCTCGTGATGTTCCTCGTGATGATCATGTTCCTTAAGGGGGATTTGCCAACCTCCTTCGATATTCACCTCGCCCATCAATTCACTATTGAGCATGAGGTTGATGCTGAGCGGATTCTGAGTCTGGGGTTTGAGCAACTCTACGTTGATCTGACCGGAAACAGCCTCATAACCATTGATGACCGATGACGTACCTTTGCTCACCTGGATCGACTGCATCCACGAACCCGGGATATACTCCAGTCCGAAGTTCTGCGCCAATCCTCTTACGCCGGGCGTATTCTCCTGAAGCAACTGCACATACGTACCGCTCAGTCCGAGCAACTTGATTTGCTTGGCTCCCGTAGCGGCATCCGAATAAGCCACATCCACCGAGGCATTGGTTTCAAAAGCTTCGCTTAGGTTACAGCAAGCCGCCTTGCACAATTCATCCACACCGATAGTCTCCGTATTGAACGCCGCCACGCGACTCTTTACCACACCGGCTTTGCGTTCGGTGATCGTCACCTCGTCCAATGTCAGGTCGCTTACCAGTACCATGACCTGCTCCTCGCCACTCTTCACAAGCACCGTGTCTGCCCTATACCCGATAAACGAAGCAACCAGAAAATCCGTCTCCTTGACCTGCGGTATACGGAACGAACCATCCGGATCGGTCGTCACGCCTACGGTCGTTCCGCGCCAATACACATTGGCGCCGGGTAGTACTTCCCCTTTATCATCTAACACAACACCTTTGATATCAGCCGCATACATACAAAAAGCGGCACCTATACTCACCAAAATTAGTAACAATCTTTTCATCGTGATTCTAAATTTTGGTGCAAAGGTACTGCTTTTTTTCTGCAACTCAGTTGCAAACTTGCTTTACGGCGCGCAAAATTGGATCTATCGACGGTTCAGCGCCTACTGCCCGGATCAACCATTGTTGGGGTGTCAATCGTCCCAGACGGTAGATACGCGCATATTCTTCGGCAAAAGCATGCGGGTCGGTAAACTTGGCCAGATGTTCCTCCAGTTGGTACTGTACGATATGTCCGAGCGGATAGTTGGGCAGATACATCGGAGCATTCACCATATGGCTGTATACGGCCAGCAACACGCAGTCGCGCTCACCCAACACGGGTTCGTAGTACTGATTCCACACCTCACGGGCTATACCGACCGTCGCCTCACACAGTTGCTTCGGCGTTGCATCCGGATGGGCGTATATCCATTGCCACATCTGCATATCCACCAGACTCACACCCATGATCTCGTACATCGACCAGAACTGATCCAATACTTCGTTGCTATTAGCCATTGGCTTTTGGCCATTAGGCATCAGTTGCAAGTCGCGATGCTGCCATAGGAAGGCACTGGCCTCCGTATAAGCCGTATTCGGTACGCCGCTAAGCATGTAATGATCGATCTCATACATATCCAGCACTTGCTCTACGCAATGGCCAAACTCGTGCACGGCTATATTATATCCTTTATAATCCATGCCCGAGGGCGCGATACGCGTACGTAGGCGTGCAGGTTCTTGGCGTCCCATACACGGCCAGGCATGTCCCGAACCGCGAGCGGGTTCTACCACGATATGCTCCGCTATCTTCCGGGCCTCTTCGCCCAGGAAGCCCAAGCACTCCAGCAGGCGCGGCATATCCTTGGCAAAAGCCTCGGCATCGGGATACAGTCGGCGCGTCTGTTCGCTCAGTTCGTCCTCGTTGAGCGTAGCGCGCGTCTTAAAACCGTCGTACCATATATCATACGGACGCAACTCACGTCCCAGACGCGCACGAATCACCGCTGCCACTTGCTTCACTTGCTCCGAACCCACCAGCGCGCGAAACAAACTGTCTATCTCCTGCGCCGGAATCTCCATACCCTCCTCAAAGTTGCGCTGGATACCCGTCGGAGCAGACGGACAGTAACGATCTTCTTCCATGAGGGCATGCGCCGTGGCCAAGATACGCTCATAGCGCGTATAGGGCTCCGGATTCAGTGTGTCGGAATAGGGTTTCCACAGATAATCACCCTGATTGATAGCGGCTTGAGGAATTTGCTGACACACGATATGTTGCATGATCTGATAGATCATTTCCTGCTTCTCCTGTCCGGCAGCGGTATCGGCATAGAGTGCCTTGAGTTCGTCACGCAGATTCCAGTGGCTCAGCAACACCTTATCCTCCGGCCATAGTTGGCGGTCATCCTCGGTACGCAGACTGCCCATATAGATATTATAGTCGGCGATATAGTTCTCGGCATCAGCCTGAGCCTGTGCCAACCGGGCATTCACGTCAGCCGGCACGCGCGTCGTGAACACATCTCCCAAACGCGCCATTGCCCACTCTTGTCGGCTCCAGTCTTTACCTAAGCTATTCTTCTCCTCCAGGCTATAATGCGGGAAGTTGATCACAGTGATAAACGCAATCTTATTGGCAAACAGATCATCCGAGAAATGCGCCATCGGACTGTATCCCGACATGATCCAGTCGGCCGCAGTAGGCTCCCCGGCATTGGTCAACTGGGTAGGTTTAAGCAGTTCTACGGTCAGCATATCAGCCGACTCGTTGCATCGCTCCAGAATGCGACTGAGCGACTCAAACAGCACCCATCGTTCGCTGTCGGTCTGGCAGTAGTACGCACGCACCAGGTTTTGGAAATCCTCCTTACTACCGTCTTCCGCTGTCCATAACGCAGCCGCCTGATCGATACCACGCGACTGAAATTCAAGTCCTTCTGTCAGGTTCATCTCTTTCTTGCCGCAGGCCATGCATAGCACGACACACAGCACGCATAGGATTTTATTTCGCATTGTAGGCTTCCAGGGCTTTACGTAACACGATCATGGCTTTGGCCAGGTCTTCCTTTTTGAGCACATAAGCCATGCGAACCTGATGACGACCGTCTTCGGGGTTGGTGTAGAAACCCGTACCGGGTGCCATCATGACGGTAGCTCCCTCATAGACAAAGTCCGTCAGACACCACTTGCAGAATTTCTCCGTATCATCTACCGGCAGTTCTACCATCACGTAGAACGCACCCGTCGGTGCCGGGGCAAAGACACCCGGAATCTGGTTCAACTGGTCGATCAGGAAATTACGACGACTCAGGTACTCATCATATACCTCCTGCAAGTATTCTTCGGGCGTAGAGAGCGAAGCCTCTGCGATCACCTGACCGAACAACGGAGGACTTAGGCGCGCCTGGCAGAATTTCATCACCGACTCGCGCACCGCTTTGTTCTTGGTAATCAACGCACCGATACGTATGCCGCACTCCGAATAACGCTTCGAGACGCTATCCACCAGAATGACGTTTTGCTCAATACCTTCCAGGTGGCAGGCCGAGATATAGGGCGACTTGGTATAGATAAACTCACGATACACCTCGTCCGAGATGAGGTACAGGTCGTATTTCTTCACCAGGTCGCGTATCTGACGCATCTCCTGCTTGGTGTACAGATAGCCGGTCGGGTTGTTGGGGTTGCAGATCAGAATCGCACGCGTCTTGGGCGTGATCTGCTTCTCAAATTCCTCTACCGGAGGCAACTTAAAGCCATTCTTGATATCCGTCTTTACGGATTTCACTACCGCACCTGCCGAGATAGCAAACGCCATATAGTTGGCGTAACTGGGGTCGGTCACAATGATCTCATCCCCCGGATTCAGACACGACATATAGGCAAACATGATCGCCTCCGAACCACCTGCGGTGATGATAATCTCATCGGGCGAGAGGTCAATACCGTAGTCGGCATAGTAACTCACCATCTTGGTACGCAGCGACTTCAGTCCCTGACTAGGTGAGTACGCGAGGATATCCTCACTATACTGACGCACCGCCTCCATGGCCTGGGGCGGTGTTTTGATATCGGGCTGACCGATATTCAGGTGATATACGTGTGTGCCGGCCAACTTAGCGGCATCGGCATACTTAGCCAGTTTGCGAATCGGGCTCTGGGGCATCGATTGCGCGCGTAAACTAATCTCCATATCGTGTGTTTTTTTGGTTTCTCTTATTCTACTGTCACCGACTTGGCCAGGTTGCGCGGTTGGTCTACATCACAACCCTTGACCACGGCAATATGATAGGCCATCAGCTGGAGCGGGATGACGGTCAATAGCGGCGTTAGGCACTCTTCCGTCTCCGGCACCTCGATCACGTAGTCCGCTATCTTGCGCACTAGTTCATCGCCCTCCGTCACCACGGCGATTACCCGACCCTTGCGGGCCTTGATCTCCTGGATATTCGAGACCACTTTCTCGTACGTACCGCAGCGCGGCGCCACTACTACTACCGGCATCTCCTGCGAGATCAAGGCAATCGGTCCGTGCTTCATCTCCGCAGCCGGATACCCCTCGGCATGGATGTACGAGATCTCTTTTAGTTTCAAGGCTCCCTCCATCGCTACGGGATAGTTGTATCCGCGTCCCAGATAGATGAAATTCTGGGCATATGTAAAGGTCTTGGCGAAATCCTGGATGCGTTTGTTCTGCTCCAGTACGCGCTCTATTTTCTGCGGTATCTGTCCCAATTCACGCACTACGCTCAGATACTGTTCCTCGCTCATCGTGCCCTTCTCGCGTCCAATGCAGAGTGCCAACATCGTCAGGGCCGTCACTTGTGCCGTGAATGCTTTCGTACTGGCCACACCAATCTCCGGACCTACGTGGGTATAGCAACCGCTATCGCTTACGCGCGGAATCGACGCACCTACCACGTTGCATATCGAGAAGATAAACGCTCCTTTCTGTTTGGCCAGCTGGATAGCAGCCAGCGTGTCGGCGGTCTCGCCACTCTGCGAGATAGCAATGACCACGTCGTCTTTATTGATCACAGGTTTACGGTAGCGGAACTCACTCGAATACTCCACCTCAACCGGTATCTGAGCAAACTCCTCGATGGCATACATCGCTATCAGACCGGCATGCCAACTCGTGCCGCAGGCCGTGATGATGATACGCTTGGCGTTCAAGAAGCGCTCCTTGTTATCGATAAATCCAGACAGCGCGATATTGTCCTGACGCACGTTGACACGACCACGCATCGAGTCGGCCAGCGTACGCGGTTGCTCAAAGATCTCCTTGAGCATGAAATGCGGATAACCGCCTTTCTCCAGTTGGCTCAACGAAAGCTCCAGTCGCTTGATCTCGGGAGTTTTCTGAACGTTGTTAATCGTCGTAATATCTATGGAACTTTCAACTTTCAACTCTCCAACTTCTTTCAACTCTAAACTCTCAACTCTCAACTTCAAGGAGACCACTTCTTCATCCTCGATATAAATCACCTTGTCGGTATACTCAACGATCGGCGTAGCGTCCGAAGCCAGGAAGTATTCGTCCTCACCGATGCCCACAACGAGCGGACTACCTTTTCTTGCGGCAATCAAGGTATCGGGGTTATCCTTATCCAGTACGACGATAGCATACGCGCCAATCACCTGCTGCAGTGCCAGTTGTACGGCCGTCTTCAGGTCTACATGACGGTTGACCTGGGTATATTCGATCAGTTGCACCAGCACCTCGGTGTCGGTGTCCGACTTGAAGGTATAGCCCTCTTGCATCAATCCGGCTTTCAGCACCGCATAGTTCTCGATGATACCGTTATGAATGATAGCCAGCCGCTCCGATTCCGAGTAATGGGGATGAGCATTCTGGGTATTGGGTTCTCCGTGCGTAGCCCAACGGGTATGTGCAATACCTATCGTGCCGTCGATATCCTTATCCGCACAGAATGTTTCCAGTTCGGCCACTTTGCCTTTGGCCTTGTATACGTTCAGTTGTCCTTGGGGATTGATGAGCGCCACGCCGGCACTGTCATAACCTCGATATTCCAATCGATGCAAACCCTTTATCAAGATAGGATAAGCTTTTCGCTTACCGATATATCCAACAATACCACACATTCTAATTTACGATTTGACGATTTACGATTTTCGATTTGACGACAAAATTACTGCTTTTTTTTGAATTATGCAAGATTTTTTTTCTTTTTAGTCCATTTTTGCGACGCACGCCTTCATAAAACTCATAAATAGCGGGTGCGGATGTAGTACAGTGGACGAATATTCGGGATGGAACTGGGTGCCGATATACCATCTGCAAGACGGCACCTCCACGATCTCCACCAGGTCGGCCTTCGGGTTGACACCTACGCATTGCATACCTTGTTGTTCGTACGCATCCCGGTATGCATTGTTGAATTCGTAGCGATGCCGATGCCGTTCCATGACGCTCTGCTGTCTGCAGTAGGCTTCATAGGAACGACTCCCTTCACGCAGCGCACACGGATAAGCCCCCAAGCGCATCGTGCCACCTTTCTCCGTGATAGTTTTCTGCTCCTCCATGATATCGATGACATTATGCGGCGTGGTCGGGTCCATCTCGCTGCTGTTGGCATCCGGATAACCCAGCACATTACGTGCAAACTCAATGACCATCATCTGCATACCGAGGCAGATACCGAAAGTAGGAATATCATGCGTACGGGTATATTCCGCCGCGATGATCTTGCCTTCCGTACCGCGTTGACCGAAGCCCGGACAGATGATGATACCGGCCATGCCTTGCAGTTGTTTGGCCACGTTATCTCGCGTGATTTGCTCGCTGTTGATGAAATGCAGCTTGGCCCTCACGTCATTGTAGATGCCGGCTAGGTTGAGACTCTCGCGGATGCTCTTGTAGGCATCTTGCAAGTCGTACTTTCCTACCAGGCCGATATGTATCTCTCGGGTAGCATGGTGTTGCATTTCCAGAAACTCAAACCACGACTGCATCGCAAGTGTATCGCCTACCGGCAAACCTGTCTTGCGCAGTATAGCCGCGTCCAAACCTTGCGTCAACATACTCACCGGCACCTCGTATATACTCGGCATATCTTCGCATAGGATAACGCAATCCAGATCTACGTTGCAGAACGATGCCACCTTCATACGCATTGAGTCGTCCAGATGGCGCTCCGTACGCAGCACCAGAATATCCGGCTGGATACCCATCCCTTGCAGTTCTTTCACGCTGTGTTGCGTTGGTTTGGTCTTCATCTCTTCCGCAGCCTTCAGATAAGGTACATAGGTCAGGTGGACATTCACGGCATTGTGTCCTAACTGCCAGCGCAACTGGCGAATAGCCTCCATAAACGGAGCACTCTCTATATCGCCTATCGTACCGCCAACCTCGGTAATGACGAAGTCCAGATGTTCGTCCGGTTCGTCGCTACGCAACATACGACGCTTGATCTCGTCTGTGATATGCGGCACCACCTGAATCGTCTTGCCCAGATAGTCTCCCCGACGCTCGCGGTCAATGACGGTCTTATAGATACGTCCCGTCGTGATGGAGTTATGACGCGTGGTATGAATCCCCGTGAAGCGCTCGTAATGTCCCAGGTCCAGGTCGGTCTCCATACCGTCCATCGTCACGTAACACTCTCCGTGCTCGTAGGGATTCAGCGTACCGGGGTCGATATTGATATAGGGATCAAACTTCTGAATCGTTACGTTGTATCCGCGTGCTTGCAGCAACTTACCGATACTGGCCGAGATAATACCCTTGCCCAGCGATGAAACGACGCCACCCGTGATGAAGATATATTTGGTTTGCGTATCCATTTATCCGATGTTTTTTAATCTTTTCAATGCTTGTTCGCAATCTTCGCGCTTCGAGAAGGCGGAGAATCGCACATATCCCTCTCCCGAACGGCCAAATCCTGCCCCGGGTGTACAGACGATCTGATACTGCTCCAGCAGGTAATCGAAGAAACTCCACGAGGTATAACCTTCCGGCACGCGGCACCATATATACGGGGCATTCTCGCCGCCATATACTTCGAAGCCCATGTCTTGTAAGCCCTCGCGGAACAGACGGGCGGTCTCTTTATAATGCCGTAGGTTCTCGCGTATCGCCTGCTGCCCCTCCGGCGTATACACCGCCTCCGCACCACGCTGCGAAATATACGACGCACCGTTGAACTTGGTGCACTGGCGACGCATCCACATCTGCCAGAGTCCCGTCTCTTGCGGCACGACGGTATAACCGCAACGCACAGCCGTAAAACCGGCTTTCTTGCTGAAGCTGCACACCTCTATCGCTACCTCTTCTGCGCCCTCCGCTTCGTAGATACTGTGCGGTATCCGCTCGTCGTCGATAAAGCACTCGTAGGCCGCATCATAGATAATAATGCTCTCGTTCTCACGGGCATAGTCCACCCATTGCTGCAACTGACTGCGGGTCAGCACCGTCCCCGTCGGGTTATTGGGGAAGCATAGATAGATGATGTCGGGACGGGTCTTGGGCAAAGCGGGCACAAAACCATTCTCCCGGGTGCAGGGCAACCACTCTATCTCGCGCCCCGCCATGCGACTGGTATCCACGTAGGCAGGATACGAAGGCTCCGGGATGGCTACCCGTCCGCCCGGAGCGAACAGTTCGCTGAGGTTGCCCAGATCGCTACCCGCACCGTCGGATATAAACACCTCGTCCACGTCCGGATAAATACCACGCGGCACATAGTCGTGCTCGATGATGGCACGGCGCAACCACTCCTGACCATTCTCCGGTCCGTAGCCGCGGAAGGTCTCCGCATGCGCCAGTTCCTCTACGGCACGGTGCATCGCATCCGTGATTACCTGCGGCAACGGTAGGGTCACATCCCCTACGCCCAAACGCAGCACCTTAGCCTCCGGATGTACTGCCGTATAAGCCTGCGTGCGGTTGACTATCTCGGTAAACAGATAGTTCCCCTCCAGCTCTTTCAGATACGTGTTCAGCATAAATCTCAAATGTCAAATGTCAAATCTCAATTCTCCAATCTCAATTCTCCCGTAAACACTTCCGTGGCAGGACCCGTCATCTCCACATGGCCGTAGTCGGTCAGTCGGATCTGCAGGTCTCCACCCGGCAGATGTACCGTCACATCCCGCGAACAGACGCCCC
The DNA here is from genome assembly GCA_017551025.1 of Paludibacteraceae bacterium. Classification (GTDB taxonomy): domain Bacteria; phylum Bacteroidota; class Bacteroidia; order Bacteroidales; family Paludibacteraceae; genus Colicola. The sequence goes on from JAFZNG010000021.1 coordinate 80,121, forward strand.
GCTGGATAGCCGCTACGGCCGCAGCACAGGCACCCGTTCCGCAGGCTAGGGTCTCTCCACTACCGCGTTCCCAGACACGCATCAAGAGTTCGCGGCGGTTCTTGACGTACACCAGCTCCACGTTCGTGCCTTCTACGAAATGCGGATGGGTCGCTATCTGCGGACCGAGTGTACGAACCGGCATGTTGTCCGGACTGGCAAAAAAGCAGACGGCATGCGGATTCCCCATACTGACCTTATCGATAGGTATGCCTCGTCCGCCGACGGGGATCTCGGCACGCCCCATATATTCGGGTATACCCATATCTACCGTCACGCTCTCTACGCGGCCGTCCACGACGTGCAATCTTAGTTCCCGTACGCCGGCCTTGGTATCCAGGTGAACAGTCGTCTTGTCGGTCAGTCCGTGCTCATAGACGTATTTGCCTATACAGCGCGAGGCGTTGCCGCACATCTGTGCCTCCGAACCGTCGGCATTGAAGATACGCATGCCGAAGTCGGCCACCTCGCTACGGGTGATCAGCACCAGTCCGTCGGCGCCGATACCGGTATGCCTACGCGACAATCTTCGTGCCAGTTCCGGCCAGGGCTGATGCGGTATATCACGGGCATCGACATAGATATAGTCGTTCGCCAACCCGTGCATCTTGGTAAAATGTAGCGTTGTCATCTTAGTGAACAAACATCAGCTCGCGGTATTTCGGCAGGGTCCAGAGTTCGTCATCTACGATCATCTCTACCGCATCGGCATGGTCGCGAATCTCGGCCATGAGCGGCAGCACGTGATCATGATAAGCGATGGCTTTACTGCGCTCGTCCGGTTGACGGTTAGCCTTATGACGCGCATCGGTCATTCGCTCTACGCCGTCCAGGATCGCACGCGAGTGCTTCTCTATCTGGCGAATGATGCTGTAGTCCATCTCGTTGAGCGACTCCGTCTCGTCGGCCGAGAAGACCTGCTTGACGGCCAGCACGTTCTGCAGCAACATGGTCTGGTAACGCTTGGCAGCCGGCAACACGTGGTTGACCACCAGATCACCCATCACACGACTCTCAATCTGCAGTTTCTTCACGTATGTCTCCCATTTCACCTCACAGCGGCTCTCCAGTTCACCACGACTGAGTACGTTGGTCTTGCCAAACATATCTACGCTGCTGTCCGAGAGATAGCGGTCGATGATGAGCGGCGTACTCTGCTCGCAGTCCAGGCCGCGTTTCTTGGCTTCTTCTTTCCATTCGTCGCTGTAGCCGTTGCCGTCAAAGCGGATCGCCTTGCAGGCTACGATATACCGCTTGATCACGTCAAACAGCACACGTTCCTTGGCCTCACCCTGCTCTACGCGTTTGTCCACCTCTTCTTTGAACAGCATCAGCTGCTCGGCTACGGCGGCATTCAGCGTCAGCATCGCCGCTCCGCAGTTGGCACTCGATCCAACGGCACGGAACTCAAAGCGGTTACCCGTGAAGGCAAAAGGCGAAGTACGGTTGCGATCCGTGTTATCCAGCAATATCTCCGGGATGTTGGCCACACCCAGTTTCATCTCTTTCTTGGCATTGATGATGATCGCCTCATCGGCTGAAGCGTGCTCCAGTTTGTCGAGCACCTCGCTGATCTGCTTACCCAGGAAGACGGAGATAATAGCAGGCGGCGCCTCGTTGGCTCCCAGACGGTGTTCGTTGGTGGCACTTACGATCGAGGCTTTGAGCAAACCGTTATGACGATGTACAGCCATCAGCACGTTGACCAGGAAGGTCACGAATTGCAGGTTCTGGTACGGATTCTTACCAGGTGCCAGCAGGTTGATACCCGTATTGGTCTGAAGCGACCAGTTGCAATGCTTACCGCTACCGTTCACGCCGGCATAGGGTTTCTCGTGCAGCAGTACGCGGAAATGATGCTTCTCGGCTACGCGCTCCATGATCGACATGACGAGCAGGTTATGGTCGTTAGCCAGATTTACGTCCTCATAGATAGGCGCCATCTCAAACTGGTTGGGTGCCACCTCATTATGACGCGTACGAACCGGTATACCGGCCATTAGGGCTTCGTACTCCAGTTCACGCATGAAGGCCAGCACCCGTTCCGGTATCGCTCCGAAATAATGGTCCTCCAGCTGCTGACTCTTCGCACTATTGTGACCCATCAACGTACGACCGGTCATCACCAGGTCCGGACGAGCCGAGTACAACGACTCGTCTACCAGGAAATACTCCTGCTCCCAACCCAAGTTGGCATGTACGTGCTTGACCTGCTTGTCAAAGTACTGACATACCTCGCGAGCCGCGTGACACAGACTGGCCGTCGAACGCAACAAGGGCGTCTTGTAATCCAATGCCTCACCCGTATAGGCCACAAATACCGTCGGGATACATAGCGTATCGCCAATCAGGAATACCGGACTCGAAGGATCCCAGGCCGAGTAACCGCGTGCCTCGAAGGTATTACGGATACCGCCACTCGGGAAGGACGAAGCATCCGGTTCCTGCTGATACAGGCTGTCACCACTCAGCGCCTCCACCGGCATGCCGTTCTTGTCCAACGTAAAGAACGCATCGTGCTTCTCCGCCGTACCACCCGTCAGGGGTTGGAACCAGTGGGTAAAATGCGTAGCACCACGCTCCATGGCCCACTTACGAATACCGATCGCTACGCTGTCGGCTATATCACGACGGATCGTGCGACCGTTGTCCACATCGTCGAACAACTGCAGCAATACATCCCCCGAGATATACTCCTTCATTTTTTCGCGCGTGAATACGTCACGCGCAAAGTAGTCCTTTACTCGTCCTTCCGGACTGGCTACGGCTATAGCTCTGTGCTCCATAGCCCTGCGAATCGCATCAAAACGAACGTTTCCCATAAATATGACGTTAATTTTTGTTTTTAATCCGATTAATTTTCAAAATCGACCGCAAAAGTACGACATTTTTTTGATATATGCAAATATTTTTTCATTTTTTGCCTCTTTTTCCAAAAAAAATATACGCTACACCCTACACCATACACCCTACACCATACACCATACACCCTACACCATACACCACCGCAAATATACGATTATTAAGATAAACTACGCAATACATCATATTTTCTGCGATATTTTAGTATTTTATTTACGATTGATATGAATAATTTGCATATGTTACAGGAAAGCAGTAATTTTGTCGGCGAAAACGAACCCATAAAACGAAAAAAGCAATGAAAATTCTGTTTGTAGTGAATAACTATTTCTGCAAGGGCAACGGTCTGGACGAGTCGGCTCGCCGCACCGTACAAGCCTTGCGCGCTGCCGGTCAGGACGTACGCGTACTATCGGGTCCTAACCTGGAAGATCCTCAGGGTCCTCATCCCGAGTTCGAAGTGAAGAAATTCCACTTCCCCCTCATGCAACCCATACTCGACTCCTTCGGTTACCACTATGCCGACTGGCACGGTCCGGCTGTAGAAGAAGCTGTACGCTGGGCGGATGTGGTGCATCTGGAGGAGACTTTCTTCATCCATCACGCCGCCATGAACTGGGCACGAAAACTCGGAAAACCGATTACCGGCACCTATCACGTCCACCCGGAGAATATCGTATTCAACTGTCTCGGCCGTCGAGGCGGCTACCTGATATGCCAGATCCTGTACCGCTACTGGTGCCGCGTGTTCTACGACAAGTACGAGTACCTGCAATGTCCTACCGACAACGTACGTGAGCGACTCGAGCGGCATCATGTCAAGGCACATTGCTTCACGCTCTCCAACGGCGTCATACCCGATCGTTGTATCCGTCCTACGACACCTCCTGCCGACTATCTTGATCCGAACCGTCCGCTGGATTTGATCTATATCGGGCGTACGGCCATCGAGAAGGATCAACCTACCCTATATGAGGCTATCCGTCTCAGCAAATACGCTAAGCGTATCCGTCTGCATATCGCCGGTCGCGGTCCGAAACTGAAGGAATATACCCGCATGGCGGAGCAGTTGTACGAGGACGGCGTCGTAGGTTACCGTCCTGTCGTAGGCTTCTACAACCGTGCCCAACTGCGTCAACTGGCCGCTCAGGCCGATCTGGCTGTGCATTGCGCGTACGTGGAAGTAGAAGGTATGAGTATCACCGAAGCTCTGCAGCAGGCCGTCGTGCCCGTGATTGCTACGGCGCGTTATTCCGGTACGGATGCCTATGCGCTTGACGAGCGCAGCACTTTCCCCGAAGGGGATGCCCGGGCACTGGCCGAACGTATCGACTACTGGTTCGACCATCCCCAGGAACGCTGGGAGATGGGCTTCCGCTATGCCGAGTCGATGGAGAAGTACGATATAGCCCGTTGTGCGCAAACCCTGATAGATATGTTCCGCAAAGCGATCAAACGAAAACATGAAGAGAAACATCATCATCTTATTTCTATCTTTACTGTCTTTAAGCGCAAAGCCGCAAGACACTACCAACCTGTCGCCTAAACTGATTCATACCCAGTGGTATAGCCATACGGAACGCATGTACCGGCGCGTAGATATCTACGTGCCGGCTGCGCTCTGTCGTCAGCTCGCCACGGACAGTCTGCAGTCCTATCCCGCTCTCTATCTGATTCACGGCATCAACGGTTACGAGGGCGCATGGCAGGATCGCGGCAATGCCATCGATACGCTCGAAGCACAACTCGCTCGCGGGGCTTGCCGACCGATGCTGCTCATCATGCCCGATTGCAACAAATGGCCGTTTCTGGAGCGTCCCGTCACCCACGGCAATGCCTGGAAATGTGTACTCCACTACCGTCGCCTCAGTCGCGAACACGAGATCGAACAGGCCGTGAGCGACCTTATCGACAAGATCGATTCTACCTACCGCGTTTCGGATTGCGCCATAGCCGGTCTGAGTGACGGGGCACGTATCTCTGCCAACGTAGCCATCATCCGTCCCGACCGCGTACGCACCGTAGGTCTCTTCTCGCCGGTGTTGCACAAGCACCAGCTCCCGCAGGATACCACGCTCAACTACGCCATCTATGCCGGCACCCGCGATATCTTCTACGGTTATGCCAAACGGTTTCGCCGCCGACTCGAACGCGAAGGCTATCCCTACCGATGGGTCGAACTGCCCGAACGGCACACCTGGGAGATGTGGCGACAGTGTCTTTCCCACTTCTTAAGCGAACAAATGCCCGCAAATGACGAAAAACAATAAATAAATTTGGTTATTCCAAATTTTTGTTGTACCTTTGCAGTCGAAATGAATCGACTGAATACATATTGGGCGCAACTGCCGAACGAGGAACGGGCGAATACACTCACCCACCTCATTCCGGCTGTAGCTACCCTCTGCCTGGTATGGCCGCTATTGCGGTTAGCCATACACCATACACCATACACCATAGTAGGAACAGCCCTATTCCTAATGGGGATGTTCCTCATGTTCGCCTCCTCGACGCTCTACCACGCCGTGACGCACCCTGTGCATAAAGCCCGTCTGCGTATCTTCGACCATATATCGATCTATGTCATGATCGCGGGCAGCTATTCGCCTATCTGCCTTACCGTCCTGGGCGGATGGATGGGATGGACCGTATTCGGTTTTCTATGGGCGTGCGTCGTGGCCGGTATCGTAGGCAAAATCATCGCCCTGGGTAAGCACCCGCGCTTGTCGCTGGCGCTGTACCTGGCGATGGGCTGGACTGCCCTACTCATCCTCTGGCCGATGTGGCAACACATGCCGCATGCCGCCTTCTGGTGGATCGTGGCCGAAGGACTGTTCTATACCGTAGGTGCGTATTTCTTCCGACTCGACGAACAGCACGCCTACTACCACGCTATCTGGCATATCTTCATCCTGCTGGGTGCTATCAGTCACACTATCGCCCTATGGCACATATTAGATTAAAAATTAAAAATTAAAAATTCAAAATTGAAGCGAATACTGGTCATAACGGATCCTCCGGCCGCTCCGGGTTACCTGCCTCGAGTGCGGCATCTGTGCGACTACCTTGTGGCGCAAGGTCATGAGGTCACTTTGCTTACCGAGCAGTACCAGCCGCTCCGTTTCGAGCATACCTACCCGATTCATACCATCCGCATGTATAGCGGCAGTACCCCGGACTGGTTTGTCAAGACCCTGTGGACACTCCTTACCGATTGGCACAACCGCGCCTTCGCCCGCAAATATCTGGCAGCGCAACAGTCTTTCGACTTTGAGCGAAGCGGTCTTTCGACTTTGAGCGAAGCGGTCTATGACTGCGTCATCTGCTCCGCGTTCTCGGATTTCCCTTTAGGAGCGGCCCGTCGCATCGCCGAATACTATCGTGTACCGCTTATCTGCGATATCCGCGACCTGGACGAACAGGTAGATGATTCCACGTACCAGTACCGTCATCAGTCCCGCCTGTTGATGCTTGGTCGCCGTCTGTACCGCGCCGTGCATATCCGCCGCCGCAACCGTGTACTCCGTGCCGCGGATGCCATCACCACCGTCTCTCCCTGGCATCAGGAGTTCATCAAAGCTATCAGCGGTCAGCAATCAGCGGTCAGCGTGATCTACAATGGCTACGATAATAAACAATTCTATCCCGAAGATATACAAACAGCCGAGTTCCGTATCACCTATATCGGTTCACTCTTCGACTGGCAACGTCCCGCGTTGGAGAAAGTACAACGTATCGTGGAGGAGTTAGGTGTTCATTTAGAACTGCATACCCCGCAAAGCAATCCGATCCCACATGATCAACTCGGCGATACGATTCGTCGCAGCAGCATCATGCTGGTGCTGACCAGCGAACACACCCACGGCATGCTCACCACCAAGTTCTACGAAGCACTCGGTTGCGAGAAGCCGATTCTCTGCGTGCCGTCCGACCGGGGTTCTTTAGCTGAACTCATCCGCTACACGAACGCCGGATTAGCCTCCGACGATGCCGACGAGATACGGGCGTTTATCCAAGAGAAATACCACGAGTGGCAAACCCACGGTTTCACCCGTCAGGCCACCCGACATAGCGAACAATTCAGCCGCGAAGCACAATATGATCAGTATTATCGTACCCATATATAATGCCGCCGATTATATCCAGGCATGCGTGGAGAGTCTGCTCCGGCAGACCGAACGCGACCTGCAGTTGATCCTCGTGGATGACGGCAGTACGGATGGCAGCCTCCAGCCTTACGAGGCGATGCGTCGGGAGGGCACACTCGATCCGCGTATCGAACTGTACCGTCAGCCCCATGCCGGGCAGTCTGCTGCTCGCAACCTGGGTTTACAACATGCCCGCGGCGCGTATATCGCTTTTCTGGATGCGGATGACAGCCTCGCACCCGACTGGTGCGAACAGCACCTGAAAGCAATAGCAGGTGTGGATTATGTCCAATCCGGCTACACCCGTGTAGCGACAGACAAAAGTCGAAAGTCGAAAGACAAAAGACCATACACCATACACCAATTCACCTCCCCCTGTATGCGTCTCTACCGCCGCGAAGCGATTCGTGGGTTGCGGTTTGTAGAAGGTATGATCTATGAGGATGTCGTGTGGTCGGTGGATCTGTGGACAAGTGGGGCTACGTGCCGCAAAATCACGTATACGGGTTACTACTATACCCTCAATCCCCGTAGCACTACCGCCACGCGCCATCCCGAGGCGGAGCAACGTCTCTTCCGCGAACTGAGGCAACGGCTCCATACCCTACCCCCTACACCATACACCATACACCATACACCATACACCAGAATAATCATCCTATACACCATAATACGCTTAAAACTCCATTTCCTATGCAAATAAAAAGAATCCTTTTTGCCGCATGGCTCATTTTGAATTTTGAATTTTTAATTTTTAATTTGTCAGCTGCCACGTATTACGCCTCGCCGAACGGAAGCGGAAACGGCAGTTCGTATGCTACGCCCACTTCGTTTGCCAACGGCCTGAAGAAGCTGAGCAATCCGGGCGATACGCTCTATCTGCTCAGCGGGCAGTACGACCTGGGGAACACGTCCATTCAGAACCTCAGCGGTACGGCTTCACGGCATATCGTCATCTCCGGCTATGAAGGCATACAAAACGGCACCTATCCGGCGATTCTGGATTTCCGCACCACCCCCTACGGCACGCGTGGCCTGCAGATCAAGAGCAGCTGCACCTACGTGCATATCAAGAACCTGACGCTGCGTTGGTCGGGCAAGAACAACCTCTATAACGAAGGTAGTTACTGCCTATTTGAGAACCTCGACATATACGGTTCGTCCGATACGGGTTGCCAGATGAAAGTGGGCGGCAACAACACCATCCGCAACGTGGACAGCCACGACAACTTCGACTACGAGCATCTCAATAGCAGCGGACAAGCGGACTTCGGTGGCAACGCCGACGGATTTGCCGACAAGCAGTTCACCGGAGCCGGCAACCACTATATCGGTTGTCGTGCCTGGAACAACAGCGACGACGGTTGGGACTTCTTCCAACGTGTCAGCACCTCCAATACCGTCATCGAGAACTGTATCTGCTTCCAGAACGGACCCGCCTACTACGACCTGACCAACAATCCGCGTGTGACGGGTGTAGATAAGGCCTGGTTCACCTCCAAGGTCGGCACCACGATGACCGACCGCTACGGTCAGACTATCACCATCGTGATCAACCGCTACCCTTGTCAGGGCAACGGCAACGGCTTTAAGATGGGTGGCGGCTATACCGACCATAAGATCCTCATCCACCACTCGTTGGCCGTAGGTAACTACGCCCGCGGGTTCGACCAGAACAACAATGGCGGCACCATGTGGGTATACAACTGCTCGGCCTTCCAGAACGTCTACAACTACGGTTTCACTACCGCCTACGGCACCAACACCATCCAGAACTGTATCAGTCTGCAGTCTCAGAACAGCGACTCGTACAAGTCGCAGACGGTCGTCACGATCGACCATAACTCCTGGAACAACGGCTTCTCCGTTTCCGCTTCCGACTTCCTCTCGCTCGACACCACGCAGATCCTTGCGGCACGTCAAGCAGACGGTTCGCTGCCGGTCATGAGCTTCATGCATCTGCGTAGCACCTCTTCGCTCATCGATGCCGGTATCGACGTCAATCTCAGCTATAACGGTGCGGCACCCGACCTGGGTTGCTACGAGACCGATGGCGAGACCCACGATCCCGAACCGCAGGATACCGTTCCCGCCACGCAACCCGAGGGCACACACAGCGTCGCATTCGTCTCTATTCCCAATGCCGCCGAAGACAAACCGCTGCTCCAGTATCTGCGTCAGAACGACTCGCTATGGATTACCGTCACCGATGCCACCGACGCCTCGATCGACTACTCGTCCTACGAAGTCGTCGTGCTGGGCTCCAAACCCGCTTCCTCGGCAGCAGGATTTACGCCGCTCAAATCGCTGGATAAGCCGATGGTGCTGCTCAAGCCCTGGTTGCTCAAGCCGGGCGTATGGTCGTGGGGAACGGCTATCAACACCCAGGATCTGAGCGTCAACGTAGCGAACGCTACCCACCCGCTCTTTAGCGGACTCACCATCACGGATGGTCAACTCCAACTCTTCTCGCAATGCAACCAGAATGCCGTGACGGCTATCTCCGCCTGGACCTTACCCGAAGGCGAAGCCCTGACGCTGGCCTCGCCCGTCTCTCAACCTACCGCCTCCTCAGTCGCTATCCTGCCTACGGGTATGATCATGATTGGTGTATCGGAATACTCGACGCTCTATCTTAGCGAAGACGCAAAAAAACTGATAGAGAATGCTATTCTCTACCAGCTTGGTATTACGATGCCTACAACCGGATTGGAACCAATCACCAATCACCAATCACCAATAACCAATAAACTCCTCCAGGACGGCCAAATTATCATCCTACGTGGAGCGGAAAAGTATACTGTCACGGGTCAGCGGATCCGTTGACCGGTCACGGTAAACCGGCTGTTGCCGCGTTCGATGACTACCTGTCCGTCACGTATCAGTTTGCGTGGCGGGCAGTTTTCGTATAGGTCTTCCGTACCTTGTCCGTGGCGGGTGACTACGAGCGTGGCTTGCAGGTCATTTCTGCCGGTCTGGGCATCCCACACACCCGTATTGGCAAACCGTACGGCAAAACGCGGGTCTTGCGCCAGCGAGGCATATTTATCCGGCAGATGCAGCGACAGCTGATACGTACCGGCAGGCATGTCTGCGGGCAGCGTCAGCGTCTCGTTGATTCGCGTGGTGTCGCCATTCGGACGCCAGGTTCGCGGATCGGATGCCAGCTGTAGGCTGTAGGTTGATTGCGGATTGCTCAGCACGAGATACGCCGGTCGCTCGTTATAGATCGGGGCGTAACCTACATTACGGAGCGTGATCGCTACGGCTATCGTCTCGCCTGCCTGCGCCTGGTCGGGATAGGTACCCTCTACGAGTTGGAAGCGGTAGCCCAACTGGCGGTTCATATTATTGAAGATATAGTCGCCCTGGCTCTGCTTGGTGCGCCAGAGATTGGTCATCGCCTCCGCGTAGGTCGAACCGCAGAACGACCAGTGGTAGGTACTCATCTGCGTCTCGGCCTGGGTGTACATCTTCTTGGCGCGCGAGCTCTTCTCTACGTTGGTCTCGCCGCCATTGGGCACGAAGAGCGTCTCGTCGGCGATATACTGACGCATCTGGGGATCATCGTCCTCATCGTCGCTGGCGTAGGTGCCGTTGTCGCCGTAGTCGTTGAGAAAAGCGTCGTTATGATGTCCTATGCGGGCACGTGTCTGAGAGGAATACGCTTGCGCTTCCGTCAGGGGGTTGGCATCGCCCAGATACTCGGTCTTGATCATCGGATAGCGCACCAGCAGGAAGCGATCCGAGGGACAGGCATCCAGCATGGCGCTGAGCACCTGACGACGGTTGCTGTTCATGTGCTGGGTCTCGTTGCCGTGGTTCGTACTGTAGTACCATTCGCCCCATTGGCCCACAAAACCCGTCTGCAGCACGTATATCACATCCGCATTGGCGGCCAGGTAGGGCTTGAGTTGGGCGATATGGCGTAGCGTCCACGTAAGCGAAGCGTCGGTCTTCGAGTTCCAGTCGTAGGCAAAACGCAGCACGCACTTGAAGCCTTTGTTGCGCAGCACCTGCATATCGTCGGCGAAGCCCTGCAGGATCTGCTGCGTGAGGTCGCGTGTGCGGTAATTGCCAAGGTAGTAGACCATGACCACCAAAGTCTGGCTCTCGCGGTCGCCGTCCTCGTCGAAGTACCAGTCTTCCGCATCGCCCACCAGCAGGTGGTTCCGTGTGTCGCTCAGCATGGTCTCGCCGCCGAGTTCGTCCGTGAACCCGCGTTCCGGATTACGGAATATGGTGGTATTGTCGGCGGTATAGACCACCGTTCCTGCCATCACATTCACGGCCATCATCGCCGCTGCAAACAGGAAAAATACTTTTTTTGTCATGATATATATGTCTCTAGCAAATTTGCTGCAAAGGTACAAAAAAAAAATGACGTGAGCAAATTTTCACGTCATTTTTTTACATTAGCCTCTAGCCGTTAGCCATTAGCCGTTCTGCGCATCATACGCGTCACCACAAACTTTCCACAAGTATGCCTTCAGGGTCTTCTTGCCGCCGGCAAGATCCTTCTGGGCCTCGAAGGCTTCGCGATCAGTTGCGATCGTGGAGAGGTTCTTCATACGGGTGTTGACAGCCGCCTGTACAGCGGTGAAGCGGGTGCGAACTGCGAGTTCGAGTTGGGTGAGTTCGCTGGTACGCGATACCGAACTCAAGCCACGCAGGTAGAGGCGGGAACACTTGCCACTTGCGGTGGGTGCGAC
>JAFZNG010000022.1 GCA_017551025.1 Paludibacteraceae bacterium
CCGCTTTACTATCCTTTGAAGTCTCTTGCTTTATGAGCTCCGCAAGCTGATTTATGGGAAGAAGGAGCCACGGTATTTTGCATACATATGCCCATGCGTCGCGTACTGTACTACATATCGGTTTTCCTGTTCAGCCTGCTGCTCATGTTGGGTATGCTGGTCGCTGCCGTGAGTAGCGAGCAGGTCCAAAATGCCGTGGCGCAACTGGTCACGCAGGAACTGAGTCGCGGCCTGGATGCGGAGGTGAGTATCGGACGGATCGAGTATTCGTTCCCGGTACGGGTACGTATTCATAACATCTGCATGCATGACCAGCAGGGCGATACCCTGGCCTATATCCAGCAGATGTACGCGCGCTTCCGTCCGCTCGCGTTAGCGGATCAGGAGATACGTTTCTCGCGCGTAGATGTGCGTGGTGTTCGCGGGCATATCTATACCCTACCCGACGGCGAGTACAATTTTGCTTTTTTGGCACGTGCTTTCCGGTCGGATAAGGAGTCAGCCCCCTTTGAGGCTCTGCTCTCGATACGGGATATCCACGTAGAGGATGTACAGTTACGATGGGAAGATATGACGCTAAGTCTTATCTCGTCGGACCTGGACCTGAATTACTTTACCCGCGATTCCATCGACGGACAGATACGTCATATGCAAGCGGCTTTGATGCGCGACGGCGAGATGCTGGCGATCCAGGATTTCGAAGCCCATCTGCAGAAGACGGACAGCCTGCTCAGTCTGCCTACGCTTCGATTGCGCTTGCCCCGTTCGGAGGTGGACGCTTCGGGTGTACGCATTACGCTCCCCGGCGGACCTATTACGCGTCACGGAGCGATGCACAACACCTACGTAGACATGACTATTCGTACGGGGCGCATCCAGCCCTCGGATCTGGCGTTGGTAGCACCGGCGCTCAAGCGGCTGGACGGACGGGTATCGCTCACGGGCCGTATCCACGGTGCGGTAGATAGCATTGCGGCTTCGGACTTGCACCTGAGCTATAACGACCATTCTATCGTGCGCGGCAACATATCCGCCGTAGGTCTACCCGACCTGGATGCGGCGCGACTACACGTGCATTGCGAGGATATCCATCTCTCGGCGGCGCTTCTTCACGAGTTTCTCGACGACTGGCACAACGCCCAAACCCAATTACCGGCTATCGTACAACGACTCCAAGACGTACATTTCCGTGGTGACGCCGACGGACGGATACGTGATTGCCGGTTGAACGGTACGTTTACCACCAGTCTCGGGTCGATGGGTGTGAACGGTCATTTTGCGGCCGACTCCGCTTTCCGGGCACTGCAATACAATGCCCGGTTTACGGCACAGCAGTTCCGTCTGGGCGAATTACTGGGTACGACAGAGGTAGGTAATCTATCGGGCGACATACAAGCCGACGGCACCTATATCGACCATCAGGTCGACACCCGTATGACGGCGGATATCAGCCAGTTGACGCTCCACGGCTATACGTATCAGAATATCCACGTGGACGGACATTACTGTCCGAAGCTCTTCGACGGACTACTCACGATGGACGATCCGAACGCACACCTGCGCTTCGACGGACGTGTGGACATGACGGGTCAGTATCCGGATATCGACTGTGCGATGCAGATACGTCATCTGGACCTGGCTGCCCTGCATATCTCGGAGAAAGTGCCCGACCTGAAGATGGGTGCGAGGATGCAGATGTGTCTGAGGGGTTCGGATGTGAATCATATGGCGGGAACGATGACGCTCGATTCGCTCCATTTGTACGACGCGAGTCGTCATCTGCGTATGCATCATCTGGCGCTGGATGCCCGAGCTGACGGTGCGCAGAAAGCAATCCATCTCAAGAGCGACTATGCGAATGCCGACCTGGAGGGGCAATTCTATTACGAGGACCTCAGTGCGATTATGCAGCGTGCGGCTAAGCAGTTGTTGCCACCGGCTATGCTGGCGCATGTAGCGCCTAAGGGCGGCTGGACCACCCGCGTACCGAAGGGCAAGCAACAGTTGCGGCTCGAGTTGACAGCCGACCGGTTGAGTGATCTGCTGGCGATGTTCGGACTGAACATACCGCTGGGTCAGTCGCAACAGATACAGCTGACGATGAACGATGCGGCGGGGCTGTACAGTCTGAGTGCGTATCAGGATTATATGGCGATCGGCAAGGGCAAGGCCTTGCAGTATGCGCACCTGGATATGGATAACCTAAGCGGCCAAACACAGTTGAAGGCCTCCGGTGCGGCGATGGGTTATATGGGTGAACTGGAGATGGCGCTCCAGGAGAACGACCTGAGCAGCGACCTCACGCTCTATTCCGTGAATCCGCTGGCTCCGTTGCAGATAGGTGATTTGCACCTGGATACGCGTTTCCGCACGACACGCGACAAGCCTCAGATAGATATGCACCTCTCGCCGAGTGAACTGACGCTGGCGGATTCGACCTTCCGATTTGATGATATCCAGGTGAGTTATGTTGCTGCTGACCGGGCATGGCATATCGATCAGTTGCATGCCTACACCGCGAGCGGTGCGCAGCAACTGGATATCCGCGGTATCGTGTCGCGCAACCTAAGCGACTCGATGGTTGTGGAACTGCACGGTATCAATGCCGGTTACCTGATGCCGCTCGTCGTAGAGGAGAAGAGCTTTAAGATGGGCGGTATCGTAGATGGTCGGGCGACGGTATATGCCGTGCTGGACCGTCCGATGGTGAATGCCGGCGTACATATAGAGGACTATGCGATGGGTGATGAAGTGATTGGTGATGCAGAGGGAAGTATCTCGTTCGACCCCTCGCGCCGATTGCTGGAGTTCCGCGCAGAGGTGGCGGATACGATACGTGAGCGCGCCAAGGTATTCGGTGCGGTGAACCTGAGTAACAGTCACTGGGAAGTCAATATCTACCCCACCCATATACCACTGGCCTTTATCGGCTATTGGACCAAAGCCTTCATGCCCGAGATCGGCGGTTACGGTACGGGTTATGTGAAGGTATTTGGCTGGAAAGGTGCTACGTACGTGCTGACGCGTGCAAAGGCGGAAGATGGTACGATACGCGTGCCCTTCACGGGTTGCAGGTATCATATCAACGATACGATCTATATGGATTCATCGGCGATACGGTTCCCCAAGATGATCTTGACCGACGACCTGGGTAACCCGATTGAGTTTGAGGGTATCGTGCGGCATGATCAGTTCCGCAACTTCTCGTTCCACTTGAATGCGAAGCCGCATAAGGCGATGGTACTCGACCTGCCGTTTGAGCCGGGCGAGACGGTGCAGGGACGCGTATTTGCCGAGGGCGAAGCGCGTATCGACGGTAACGACGATCTGATCACCATCAATGCGGATGCTTCGACGAGCAAGAACTCGCAGTTCCGCCTGTCGCTGGGTGGTGCATCGTCGGAGAGCGAGACCAATTTCGTGCATTTCGTAGATTCGCTGCGTATCCGGTTGCCGGAGCGGCCTATGCCTACGCTCAACGATACCACGGAAGTGGATTCCGCCGTGCTGGCTCGTATCGATTCGATACGTCAGCGTCATCCGATGGCGGAGACCTCTACGCGTATCAAGCTGGGGCTGAATATAGAGACCACGCCGATGCTCAACTTCCAGTTGATGCTCGACGAGCGCACGGGCGACATGATCCAGGCGCGTGGCGACGGTGCACTGCGTCTCACGTACGACAGCCACCTGGACGAATATACCCTCATGGGTACGTATACGGCACAGAGCGGTTCGCTGGGCTTCACGCTGGGCAACGTGATACGGCGTAATTTCTCGATAGCTAACGGTAGTACGATCGTATGGAACGGTGATCCGGCGAACCCGGATCTGGACGTGACGGCGAAGTACCATGTGACGGCTAATCTGCGCGATTTGTTCGGCGAGGAGATCTCGTCGGTGGGCGTGACGCGTTCGTCGGTACCGGTGAATACCTGCCTGCATATGACGGGACGGTTGAACAACCCGATGCTACAATTCGGTATCGAACTTCCTATGTCGGAAGAGGGTATCCAGAACCAGGTACAGGCTATCATCAATACCGAGGAGATGCTGATGCGTCAGGTGGTTTATCTGCTCGTCTTCGGGCGATTCTATACGCCGGATTATATGATGACATCGTCGGGCTACGGACTGAACGAGACCTACTCTATTTTGTCCTCGACGATCACGGGCCAGATCAACAGTTGGTTGGGTAAACTGACGGATATCTTCACGATGGGTATCCAGGTGCGTGCTGAGGGCGAAGGTGCCACGGCGAGCCAGGAGTATGAGGCCCAATTCCAGTTGCAACCCGTCGACCGGCTGGTGATCAACGGCAATGTAGGATACCGGTATAACGATATCAGCAACCGTCCGTTCTTCGGCGATCTGGATGCCGAGGTGATGCTGACCGACGACGGCCAGCTACGACTGAAGGCCTACACCCATACGGTAGATAAGTATTCACTGCGCCAGGCCAATACCATACAGGGTATCGGTTTTCTGTGGCGCTATAATTTCAATGTTCCGTCGCGCGACCAGCGCAAACAGCTCAAGGCGCAGCGCAAAGCACGCCGCGAAGCGAAGCGCGAAGCCAAAGCCCAAAAGAAAGCCGTGGCTCGAGAAGCCACGGCAAAATAATTCTTAATTTTTAATTTTTAATTTTTAATTTATCGCATAGTCGATGCGATAAATATCTACGGCATTGCCGCCGCAATCGTTGCGGCCTTGCGAGGTGGTGATGAGGTATCGTCCGCAAGCGGAGATATCCATACCTACGGGATAAGAGTCGGCTGGGATCGTAAGGATCATCCGCATCGAGCGGGTATCTACGACGGCCAGTTGGGATACGTTGTTGCAAGCCACGAAGGCATAGCGTCCGTCGGGCGAGAGGCAGAGCGTACGTGCACCGGTCAGTACGGGGCAACTCTCCAGTCCGTGGAGTCGTGCCGTTGTACCCGAGAGGCGTGAGATAGCGGAATAGATGCTATCGAGCGGTACGCGCTGTACGTAGCCCGAAGCGTTGACCGAGAGATAGAGGTAGTCGTCGTGGAGCACGAGATGGCGCGTATTCTGCATCATGCCCGTGAGGCGACCGAGGTAGCGGTTCTCGCGGATATCGATGACCGCCAGTCCACCCTCGCCACCCATACAGCCGACGATGAGGTAGCGGTTGTCGGGCGTAAAGATCGTGCCGCGCAGGGCGTATCCGCTGCCCGAGTCGCGATTGACCGAAACGTCGAGCGGATAGTTGAGCGGCAATTCATAATCGACGATATATTTCCCGGTATAGTGCCAGTCTTTGGGTTCATCGGATGAGATATCGAGTACGCCGACCGTGTTGTTGCCCCAATGGGCAACGGCGATATGCGTACCGTCGGGGCTGGTCTGCACCATCTTAGGCAGCGGTCCGGTCTCAAACATACGGATGATACGATCCGTGCGCGTATCAATGACTGCCATGGCCGAGGGGTCTTGGGCGTTGATATCGAAGCTGCGTCGATAGTACGGAATCCAGAGATAGCGTCCGCCGTGGGAGAAGGTAGACTCGACAGGTTTGCCGGTGAAGGTATTGAATTCGCGTCGCGTGGTATAATGCGTCACGGGCCATAGACCGCTGGCGGGTGCCCATAGTGCGGCATCGGCCTGGGTGAACTCATGACGGATGACCGATAGGCGACGGTTCGTAACGAAGTCGAAGACCACGGTGGTAGCCCCTTCCAAGGAATTGATATAGTACTTCGTGCCGTCGGGATGAATATTGGCCGACTTAGGCGAATGGATCATCGGTTCGCGGGTATCGGCAGGTCCGCCGTAGTTCTGGCGCTTGTCGATAAGCGTGAGGCGGATACGGCCGTCGTCGGACGCGGCGGTGGTGCCGACGGAGGGGTGCGATACGCGCGTAGGACCGCAATAGGTATCCTGCTCGCGCGTGCGACGCGGTTCGTCCATGTGAGCGGGTGTTGGTGTATGGTGTATGGTGTAGGGTGTATGGTGTAGGGTGTCTGGTGTATGGTGTATGGTGTCGACATTCGACTCTTGTCGTACGGGTTCGGCGGCTTGGGCGGGGAGGTAGATAAACCATACCGCTACCGCGCCAACCACGAGGGCAAGCACAGTAGCGGTAATGATTACGGTCAGAATATAGGATATTCGACGCATAACGTACGATATTTACGATTTATGATCAGTGGCGCGGGCCGCGTTGGAGGCGTGCGCCGTCGGGGTTCTCACCGCGATGCTCAGGACGCGGGCCACGACGCTCGGGACGGGGACCACGGTCGCCACGCTCACCGCGAGCGGGACGCTCCGGCTCTACGTAGTCGGCGGGTTTCTCCTTAAGAGCCTTGGCGCTGAGGCGGAACTTACCGGTCTTAGGATCTACCTCCAGGAGCTTGATGCGAATCTTGTCGCCCTCCTTGATACCGGTCTCTTCCATGGTCTCGTAGCGACGCCAGTCGATCTCCGAAATATGGAGCAAGCCTTCCTTGCCCGGCATGAACTCTACGAAGCAACCATACGGCATGACGGACTTAACGACGGAGTCGTACTCCTCGCCTACTTCGGGCAGGGCTACGATAGCCTTGATCTTAGCTACGGCGGCGGCCATCGACTCGCCGTTGTTGCTGGCTACTTCTACCTTACCACCCTCTTCAATCTCGTCGATCGAGATAACGGCACCGGTCTCAGCCTGGATGCCCTGGATGATCTTACCGCCAGGACCGATGACAGCACCGATCATATCCTTCGGTATGATGAAGCTGACGATACGCGGAGCGTGGGGTTTGAGATCAGGACGCGGAGCAGGCATGGTCTCCAAAATCTTGTCGAGGATATACATACGAGCTTCGTGGGCTTGCGCAAGGGCGTTCTCCAGAATCTCGTACGAGAGGCCATCGACCTTGATATCCATCTGGCAGGCCGTCAGACCATCGCGTGTACCGGTGGTCTTGAAGTCCATATCGCCCAGGTGGTCCTCATCGCCGAGGATATCGGAGAGGATGGCATATTTGGTTCCCTTGTTCTCAGAGATGAGTCCCATAGCGATACCCGAGACGGGTTTTTTCATCGGGACACCGGCGTCCATCAGCGCGAGCGTGCCGGCGCAGACGGTAGCCATAGAGCTGGAGCCGTTGGACTCGAGGATATCCGACACGACGCGTACGCTATAGGGGAAGTCCTCGGGAATCATGTTCTTAAGCGCACGGCAAGCGAGGTTACCGTGACCGATCTCGCGGCGTCCTACACCACGGCTGGGACGTGCCTCGCCCGTGGAGAACGGCGGGAAGTTATAGTGGAGCAGGAAGCGGTCGGTACCCTGGATGAGGGCTTCGTCGATCATCTTCTCGTCGCGACTCGTACCGAGCGTAACGGTAGAGAGAGATTGCGTCTCACCACGCGTAAAGATACTCGAACCGTGAGGTCCGGGCAGCGGACTTACCTCGCACCAGATGGGTCGGATGTCCGTGGTCTTACGACCGTCGAGGCGCTTACCCTCGTCGAGTACGGCGCGGCGCATAGCCTCTTTTTCCACATCGTGGTAGTAGCGATCTACCATAGCGGCGATCTCGTCCACCTCGATGCCGAGTGCTTCGGCGCGAGCGGCCATATAGTCGGCACGGTCGGTCTTGAAGTCCTCGCGGATCTGGGAGAACATCTCCTCGCGGTGGTGCTTATCGGTGTCGGCAGCGGTAGCCTGGGCGTATGCACGAGCGTAGCTGTAGTCGTGTACAGCCTGGCGAAGCTCATCGTCGTTGACCTCGTGGCAGTATTCGCGCTTGGTCTGCTTGCCGTATGCACGCATCATCTCGTTGATTGCCAGACACTGCGGCTTGATAGCCTCGTGAGCGGCCTTGATAGCCTCGAGCATAACCGACTCGGGTACTTCCTTCATCTCGCCCTCGACCATCATGATGTTATCATAGGTAGCGGCTACCATCAGCTCGAGGTCGGCGTGCTCGCACTGCTCGAAGGTCGGGTTGATAACCATCTTACCGTCTACGCGGGCTACGCGTACTTCGCTGACCGGTCCCTCGAAGGGGATGTCCGAACATGCGAGTGCGGCACCGGCAGCCAGTCCGGCGATGGACTCCGGCATATCAATACCGTCGGCGGAATACATGGTCACGTTTACGAACGTGTCGGCATGGTAGTTAGCGGGGAAGAGGGGTCGAAGGGCGCGGTCGATAAGACGTGCAATCAGGATTTCGTAATCCGAAGCCTTGCCTTCGCGGCGGGTGAAGCCACCCGGGAAGCGTCCTGCGGACGCAAATTTCTCTTTGTACTCAACGGTCAGCGGCATGAAGTCGGTACCGGGAACCGCATCTTTGGCGGAGCAGACAGTAGCAAGAATCATCGTGTTGCCGAGCGTTGCCATAACGGCGCCGTCGGCTTGTTTGGCCAGCTTGCCTGTCTCCAATTTGATCACTCGTCCATCGGGGAGAGTAATCTCTTTAGTTACAATATTCATCTGTTATTTCATCAATTTTGGACGCCGTTTGCGTCCGGTTAATTTTATAGACCCACAAAAAGTCGTGCAAAGGTACGAAAAAAAATCGGGATATGCAAATTTAAATGTGTTTTTTACCGAAAATCAACTGATTTTTGGTCCAAAACTATCTAAAACACCCGAAAACTATTCAAAACCATCCGAAGAATCTAAAATCACGGAATATATACAAAGTATATATAAGGGGTGGTGGGATACGAGATTGACTCGGTGAAACCAAGCGCGTTACGCGCGAAAACTACATTTCCTGAATCAGTTACGATCGCGGAAGGGGTTGGCCATGTCGGCTTCGGTGAAGGGCGGATTACAGATGATACATTTCTCCTTGCGCTTCAGGCCGAAGAGACAGGTGAGTTTCACGCCAACGAACATATTACGGAGATAACGAGACTGCATATCGGCGGTAGAATAGACATGATGGAACTGGTAGGTCGGGAAGTCCCAACGCGTCTCGTCGGGCGGATAGACCATACGCTTGGTGGTGCCGGGATTGATATTGAGTATACCGAAGTCGCAGAAAGCCGCGAGACGCAGGCGCATATCAAACGGTCGTGCACCCGGTCCGCCACGCCAGCCACGTTCGGGAGAATAGATGCCGTACTCCCAGCCTATCTCGGCATGAGCCAGCACGTCCAGCTTGAAGTTCAGCTTCTCGTCCTCGCGCTCGATAGGTACGTTCTTGCGCAGGCCGTGGTTGTCCATCTCGTGGAAGACGCCGAAGTAGCGATCGTAGATACCGACGGTATTGCCGGTGGCGCGCACGGCAGTGTGTCCCCGCCATGCCCAGTTGAGCTTGACACCCACGAGGTAGTAGCCCACGCTATGCGCGCGTCCGTTGATCTGCTGACCGAGGTAGAGAGGCAGTTGGAGATAAGTCATCTGCGAGTAGTCGCGACGGTCGTAGAAATCATAGACGAGGTCGTAGTAGAACGTATCTATCTGACCGAGCCAGTCGCCGTACTGATGCACCATACTATTGGTCCAGGCATCGGCGGTATGGTACTTGGTGATGGTGGTATCCAGGATATCGGTCCAGACGTCCTGACGGGTGATGCCGAAGCCCGTCTGGAGCAGGAAGTTGCTATTCTGGTACTCATACACTACTCCACCCCCTATACCGAATCCGCCGGGGGTCATCTTGGCATAAGGCATATTGCTCACAAAGGACGAATACGAGCCCTCGAGATAGGCACCTACGAGGTGGTGTTCGCCGGAATACTGACCGGTACGCAGACCATTGTTGTCGAGTATCTCCTTGGGGGTCTTGTCCGAGAAATTGGTGCCACCGGCACCGAGCAGGTTCTCGGACGAGATACGCGTCTGGGCACGGAGCACGGGTGCTACCAAGAGCAGCACCAGGAGGAGGCCATATGTACGGTATAGATGCTTCATATGTTACAAGTCAGGTTCGGG
The DNA here is from genome assembly GCA_017551025.1 of Paludibacteraceae bacterium. Taxonomy (GTDB): domain Bacteria; phylum Bacteroidota; class Bacteroidia; order Bacteroidales; family Paludibacteraceae; genus Colicola. The sequence continues at coordinate 9,905 of JAFZNG010000022.1, forward strand.
GTACGGAGGACGCGGATGGTACTCGCGGTCGCCCTCGGTAACGATCACTTTGATCGTACGGCGCGACTCATCCGGATTGTTAGACGAGAGAACAACTATATACATACCCGCAAGCGAGGGCAGCGGAACCTCCTTGGCACTACTGTCAATTGCCGGGTTATACGTCACAGGGCCTACTATTCGATTACCACCCGTAGTATATACCTCGCATACACATTCGCTGCGACTAAGGATGCTGATGACAGGATTCTTAACGGACACATAGGTAGGAACGACAGACATATAGCCCCTATACGGCGCGATAGTATCTGTGCCATAGTCATCATAGATACGTATCGGGCAGGTCTGGAAGTCTTGGGTTTCGCCTTCGCGGATGACGCGAACGTAGTATTCCGTGGTGTCACGCTCCAATTCGCGCGGGATATAGAGGTAGGGCAATACCTCGCCCGGTATGGGTTGGCCGTTGCGGTACCACTGGTAATGGGAGAAGGTATAACCGCCGTTGTAGTCGGTAGAGAGGATGGCTATCACGTCACGGAAACGTTGTTCGGTCACCCAGGACGGATAGCTGAGCACGATGGAGGTGTCGGTGCTGCAGAGGTCGGGATTGGTGCAGACGCCGTTGTCGAGCGTGAGGCGGATAGTATAGTAGTCGGGACGCGGGTAGTTATGGTAGTCTTCGTCGCGCCAAGGCATCGGGATGGTGAGCACGTGGAGTTGATCAGGTGTCTCGATGAGTCCGGTAGTATCACGGAAGCCGTAGTAGTGGCCGAAGTCGTCGTAGGTGACGGTAAAGCCTATCGGGTCGAGGATGCCGGTATAGGTATAGTAGAGTTCGTATGCGTTATCGTCGGCACAGATAGAGTCGGCCCAGGCGGTAGGTACGGTAGGCGGTATGACATAGAGGTAGAGGTAGGTGAAGTGGTGGCAGCCCCAGGCGTTGAGGGTTGTATCCTTATAGAAGCCCGGTTCGGAGAGCAGGACACCGTGGAGGTCGTAGGATTCGCTCAGACAGATCGAGTCGTGGCGCACCTCGTAGGTCGTGTCGAGCACGGTGAGGTAGAGGTGGTAGACGGAGTCGCAACCGTAGTGGACGGTAGTAAGGCTATCGTAGTAGAAGTGGTCACCCACGGCGATATGATCGAGGTTGAATCCCCGCCATGTGAGGTCTTCGTCGGCGCACTTGGTGATTTGGTCGACGAAGAGGTAGGTAGGTTGTACGAACAGGTGGAGCTCGTAGATCGAGTCGCAACCGAGGTCGTGGGTCTGGAGCGAGTCGCGGAAGATATGTTCGCCCGCAGTCAGTCCGTCGCCGAATACATTGCCGAACCAATTGCCCACGTAGTGGTGGTTACGCCAATCGGCCGCCTCGTCGTCGCAGATAGTGATTGTATCGCGATGGCGGTAGGTAGGATAGATGGTAGCATGGAGGTGATAGATGGAGTCGCAACCGTAGATAGTAGCCAGCGAGTCGATGATCGTCGTATCGTACGGCAGGACGAAGCGGTCGGTGTCGTACTCGCGTTCGAAGCCGGTATAGGTATGTTCTTCGGTCATATACGGGAAGGCGGAGCATACGGAGGCGGTATCGAAGGTACGGTAGGTACGATGGATCTTGAGGTAATAGTGATAGATAATACTATCGCACATGCCATCGGCAGTACGCACGCGAATATGGATAGAATCGGCTCTCGGTTCACCGGGTTTCCAGACGATATGCTCGGTGGTAGCGAAGCGTTTCTCGTCGTACCAGATGGTATCGACGTGCATGAGGGTCATGTTATCGCAGATGGTATCGTGGCGGAACCAGTGCTTGATAGGTCGCTTGAAGAGTTCGAGCACATAGACCGAGTCGCAGTGCCAATGATCAGTCTGCAGGCTATCGAAGAAGACGCCTGATTTCGCATATATCTTACCGCGCCACTCGTAGGTCTCGTCGTTACAGATCTGGGCACGGGTGATATACTCGTAGGTAGGATGAACGGTAAGATGGTAATGCATACGCAGGTCGCATCCGTTAGCCGTACGGACAGCCCGGTCGCGCTCGAAATAGAGCGTATCCTTGCGCGTAGCGTCGAGCATACGGGTGACAGGCGAGAAGAAGACGGTATCGAGATAGGTGATACCATCCTCGGTGGTAGAAAAGACATAGAAGGAATCCTTGTCGCACGCGGTAGCACTGACCAGAGAGTCACCTGCGGGGTGAACGATCAGCTTCAGATAATAGATACTATCGCATCCGGCGACGGTAGTATAGCGCGCCGTATCGTAATAGGTGCCGGGTACGAGAATCGAGTCGCCCGGGATATAATGATGATAAATCGAGTCGCGGTGCTCATCGTAGCGCTCTCCCTCCAGCCGCTCGTAGCCCCAACCGTAGCGATCGCCGGAATAGCCTCGGCGTTGCCACTCTACCCGATCGTTTTGGCAGATGACGAGCGTCTCCTCCGGGAAGTAGTAGGTAGGCGTCACATGGACACTAATACCGAATATACTATCGCAACCGTAGATGGTCTTCATCGTATCGACATAATCGGTCACGCCCGGTTCGGTAATAGAGATCGATATGTTGGTATGGTTTCCGCCAAACTCATCCGTCCATACCCACTGGCTGTTCTGGCGGTCTTGGCAGACGAAGGTATCCTGGACGAAACGATAGGTAGGATAGACCGTTATCACGTGTGCTACGGCACTATCGCAACCGTGGATGGTAGTATCCATACCGGTGAGCACGTAGCGTATGACGGACTTATCCGGGGTAGACCACTCACGATGGATATTATAGACGGTATCTATCGTAGCGGTCTTGAAATGATAAGCCGTATCATCACATAGGGGCACATAGGTGGTGTCGCGTACGACAGGATAGGTCGGATAGACGGTCAGGTGCAACTCCAGGATACTATCGCAACCGGAGAGATGTGACGGCACCGTATCGTGATATACGCCGGTGGTCATCAATCCGCGTAGCGTATTATTCTCGGTGGGGTGATCATACGGAAGCTGATCGTCGCAAAGCTCGACATATATCGGCGTGAGCAACTTCTCGAGGACCGTCAGATTGACCGTCAGGATACTATCACAACCGTAGTGGTTGGTCAGGGTATCGTTGTAAACGCTCGTTTCGTAGGCACGTTTGCCGGCAGGATCGGACTGATACGGCAGGTTCTCGTAACACATGACGGGATATATCGTCCGGTAGGTGGTCGGATGTACCGTAATATGGATGCTCGTGATACTATCGCAATAGAACGGACGCGCGGTATGCAGCGTATCGTAGAGGATGGTATCGAGGACTTGTTGGTGCAGGTCGTGCCACGTAAGGGTATGGACATAACTGCCATACGTATCGCGGGTAAGCCAGGTATACTGTTGGTCGCGCTCGCAAAGGATGACATCCGGATCACGACGGTCGTACGTCTCGCCGAAATCTACCGTGACGGTCACGATACTATCGCATTGGACGTGATTGGTGAGGGTCTTGGTATAGACCGTATCACGGGTGGCGGTGATAGACGGGAAGTCCTGATCGACATACAGTTCACCATCGCAACGGTAGATCGTGGTGTCGTTCACGGAATGGTTGTTGACCGTGAGGTGGAGCACGACGGTACTGTCGCATCGACCGTCCGCATGGAAGACATACGGATAATCTCCCGAGGCGGTCAGGTTCTGCCAGGCCGCAACGGCCGTGTTCTCGTTATTATATGGGAGTTGGTTGTCGCATATCGTGGCGTAGATATCCACAAGTATCTCGTCGCTCACGTGGATGATATAGGTCGTAATACTATCACAGCCGTATAGGATGCTCGGCACGGTATCGTAATAGGTGCCGGAACCGTTGGCCGTCTTATGATGAGACGGATCGCCATATGCGAACGGCATCATCTCCGGACAGAGATTATAGGTAAGCTCTCGCCGCAGCGTAGCGTTGACTGTCAGGTGGAGACGGACGATACTGTCGCAATGCGCAGGGAAGGAAGTATAGAGCGTATCGTAGAGGACGGTATCGAGGACTTGCTCGTGGAGATCGGTCCAGGTAAAGTCGTGCGGACGCGGGACGTTATCCGGATTACGGGTCTCCCAATGATAGGCATGCTCACGTTCGCAAGCAAAGGCATCCGGCAGATCGACAAGGTAGGTACGACCATAACGCACCGTAACGGTCACGATACTATCGCATTGGACGTGATTGGTGAGGGTCTTGGTATAGACCGTATCGCGGGTGGCGGTGATAGACGGGAAGTCCTGATCGACATACAGTTCACCATCGCAACGGTAGATCGTGGTGTCGTTCACGGAATGGTTGTTGACCGTAAGGTGGAGCACGACGGTACTGTCGCATCGACCATCCGCGTGGAAGACATACGGATAATCTCCCGAGGCGGTCAGGTTCTGCCAGGAGGCAACGGCCGTGTTCTCGTTATTGTACGGGAGCTGGTTGTCGCATATCGTGGCATAGATATCCACAAGTATCTCGTCGCTTACGTGGATGATATAGGTCGTAATACTATCGCAACCGTACAGGATGCTCGGCACGGTATCGTAATAGGTGCCGGAACCGTTGGCCGTCTTTTGATGAGACGGGTCGCCATACGCGAACGGTAGCATCTCCGGACAGAGGTTATGGGTAAGCTGACGGTATAAAGTAGGCCGCACAACCAGGTGGAGACGGACGATACTGTCGCAATGCGCAGGGAAGGAGGTATAGAGCGTATCGTAGAGGACGGTATCGAGGACTTGCTCGTGGAGATCGGTCCAGCTAAAGTCGTGCGGACGCGGGACGTTATCCGGATTGCGGGTCTCCCAATGATAGGTATGCTCACGTTCGCAGGCAAAGGCATCCGGCAGATCGACAAGGTAGGTACGACCATAACGCACCGTGACGGTCACGATACTATCGCATTGGACGTGATTGGTGAGGGTCTTGGTATAGACCGTATCACGGGTGGCGGTGATAGAGGGGAAGTCCTGATCGACATACAGTTCACCATCGCAACGGTAGATCGTGGTGTCGTTCACGGAATGGTTGTTGACCGTGAGGTGGAGCACGACGGTACTGTCGCATCGACCATCCGCATGGAAGACATACGGATAATCTCCCGAGGCGGTCAGGTTCTGCCAGGCAGCAACGGCCGTGTTCTCGTTATTGTACGGGAGTTGGTTGTCGCATATCGTAGCGTAGATATCCACGAGAATCTCGTCGCTTACGTGGATGATATAGGTCGTAATACTATCACAGCCGTATAGGATACTCGGCACGGTATCGTAATAGGTGCCGGAACCGTTGGCCGTCTTTTGATGAGACGGGTCGCCATACGCAAACGGCAGCATTTCCGGGCAGAGGTTATGGGTAAGTTCTCGCCGCAGCGTAGGTTTCGCGGTCAGATCCAGATGGACGACGCTATCACAGCCGTGGACGGTATGGAGCGTACAACGATCAGTATGATGCCATACCTTACCTGCCTCCGAAGCGGGGAAGGCTATTTGCCGGTCGTGGTTCCCCTCACTATCGCGGAGCTGCCAGGTATAAGGCATCTCGCTCTCGCAGAGCACGACATAGACGGTGGTATCGAATACGGGATAGATCGTTATGGGCAGATGGAGCACACTATCGCAAGCGGGTGTGGTACTGGTCTCGAGACGGGCTGTATAGACGGTATCGAAGGGATAGTGGTCCTTAATGGGGAAGACGATATTCTGGATGAGTTGCCCGTTATCGGCACGGCGCCAGGTATAGCCGGTCTCCGACTGACAGAACGACAAGCGGTCGAGCGTCTTGTCGTACGAGAAACGCTGGAAGACGATGAGTTGATAGACCGAATCACGTTCAGGCAGCACTACGGTCTTAAGACTGTCGTAGATCTGAGTGACCGGTGAAGGCGTCAGACGGATATCGTACGGATCGGTGCCCTGCCATTTATAACCCACGATAACCGTATCGCGCCAATGAATAGAATCATCGTCGCACAAATAACCATACTCACGAATCAGGTATGTATTCTTGATGGTCAACTCCAGACGATAGATACTGTCACACTGCGTATCGGGATTGACTTGCACCTCGTTATCGTTGTGGAAATAGAGCGTCGTCTCCTCGGTGATATTGGAGAACGGACCATATACCTTTCCGTGCCAATAATAGGCCTGGTTATTGCCCATCGTATATTGATCGACATGCAGGAAGGGCTCGTAGTAGATGAGGGTCAGGTGGTAGATCGAGTCACAGCCGAAGCGGGTATGACACGAGTCGTAGTATTCTCCCGGGTTGGGCAGATCGACATACGCCGCGCCGTTTAGGTGGTGCTCCCAACGATAGACATTCGGTATCTGTGTACGCGTCACCGGATCGTAGGTCCAGGCACATATCTCGACCACCTCATCCCGGTAGAACGGTTCGGGTATGATGAGCCGGAGCACCTGAATAGAGTCGCATCCCCTACCCTGGTTACACTCCGGACAAGAGGTCGTACGCAGGGTATCGGAGAAATAGCCTATCCATGCCCGCAACTTGGCATCGTAGTTCATGCCGGGCGTATTCTTAGAAATACGCAATTCGCCGGTGCCGTTCCGGATAGGCCATACGTACACCGAATCCGGATTACGGTTATAGCACATCGTATCTACGATCGTATCGCGGTAGATATCATGCAGGAAGATATGTACTTCGAACAACGAGTCGCATCCCTCGAAGGGTGGATAACGAGGATCCAGTTGGCAGGGACAGTATTTGGTTTTTGCCTCGATGATATCCACGATATCCTGCGTGACAAGCGTACCGGGGGCAGAAGTCTCAATACCGCGGTAGGTCTTGGCATAAGGTGTACCCTCGAGATAGGTTACTTTCTCGTTCTTACATAGATGCAGGGTATCCACCTGGCGGAAGGTATCGCAGACGAACAAGAAGAGCGTGAACGTAGAGTCGCAACCGAAACGGGTCTGGTACTCACGACGGTAGATATTCTCACCGGAGCGTGCTTTCCATTGCCAGTCGGTGGTACTTTCGCCGGGTGTATTGTCACCGATGAAGTAGGTAGAATCCGCATGCGTGCCCTGGATAGTCAGGTTGCCCTGATTCGGCAGACTGTCGTAGAAGAAGGCAAAGGTGTCGCCCATACATATCTGCCGGAAGATCGTGTCGTGGTAGATACGCGTGACACGAACCACGGTACGTATCGTATCCAGGTCGTCGGGCAATTCGCAGAGCAGGTGTTTCTTATGCAGCACGGCATGCACCTCAAAGTCCATAAACGGCTTACGCTCTTTAGGTTCCAAATCGGATTCATCGGGGAGGATGAATTGGTGCTGCCAACGGTAATACCAATCGCTCGTTGTGGTACTGTCCGGCTCCGCGCCTACGGAAGAAGCCACCGGATTCTCATAGGGCTTGTAGATGGTCTGCGGCGTATTCGTCACGTCGTAGATATACCAGTCGACCGTGTCGGCCTGTTTGACAATCGGCGTCCTGGTCAACCAACTGACGATCGAGCTATCGCAGACGATAGCCGTATCCAGCCGTTCATGTCCTTCCAGCCACTCATCCCACTGACGCTGATACCAGCCGTTGTCGATACGCGGCAGGTCGTAGGACGTCTTGGACATCACGTTCTCCGGATTCGTCACAAAGAGCGAATCGCGGAAGGGGTCAGGCGTATAACCAAGGGTATATAAGTAACCCTGCGCATCCGTCAAAGCGTACACCATACCAACAAATCCTTCTCCGGAACTCTCAATAAGGTGGTAATGGGTATCGGGGTTGGTTACTTCTATAGACGCATAGGACATATTCGGTGTCCCCTGAAAAGCCGTAAAAGACGTATTCGGGACGGCCGTACCATCAATCGATATATTGCCGGTATTGGCTGTAGTAGTAACCAGATAGACAAAATATTTCTTAGGAGCTTCTGTCTTACCGGGAGCAACGTACGGATCCAAATCATGGGTAAAGAAGTTCATCGACTTCGCCCGATGAGCCCACGACGGAACAAGAGCATTGGCCGGATCGCCATAGAGCACACAGGTCTGGTTGAATACCGGACCCGAACACTCCTTGTTCTGGCTACCACTCGTGGTGTAGTAATAACACATAATCGGCGAATTACTACGAACGTACATCTCCGTGATACCCGTAGCATTCAGCGGCAAGGGATCGGTACTTTCACCCTTATTGAGAACAGGAAGCGGATACGTCTCAGCCGGAGAACCCGGGATATAATAGGTCAGCTCGATTTGCGTGTTGTCGTATGCGGCCGTAAGGATCGTATAGTTATCCGTCGTATTCCCTAACTTAGCCAGGTAAAACTCTGTACCCCACTGGGTAATCGGGATAATCTGCTCACTCAGGTAGTCTTTGGAGTGCGACTCATGGTAAGGAATACTGGTCTGTTGGTTACCATTGAAGACAGCTATCGGCTTGTCGGAACAAATCTTACTACCGGACAGGTCCACATTAGTCACATTGGCTTGGTGCTGCGCGGAGGCCACCAGATAGGCATCGCCTTTGTTGAGCGTAACGGAGAAAGGAACACCTGCCTGCTTGTTCTGGAAAGTCTTATAGGCAGGCCAGATGGTAATAGAGGTGTTGTTCTCCGTAGCTACAATCGCGAACTCGGATGAATACGTATCTTCGTAGTAGGTCTGCACATAATGCTCTTTGCCCAACTCCTCGGTAGGTATGATCAAAGTAGCATCACGAGAAGACTCTCCGGCCTCACCGTTACGACTATAATTGAAGCAGGAGAATTTCTTTCCGACCTCATCGGTATAGACATGCACGCCCTTGTATCCTTGCGTCTCACTAAGCCAGAGATATACTTGGGGATATAAGGCACGGTCAATCGTGATGATTTCGGTCTCATCGGCCGCCACGTACAAGTTGCTGACTATTGTACCGTTCACCTCCACCAGGATATGCGTGCGTTGGCGTGCCGACACGGCCACTTTCAACTCAAACTTGATATCCTGCGTATTCTCTTCGGACGGGTTGAACATCGCATTGTTCATGAATGTCAACCAGAAATCATCACTCTCCGTCGTATGGAAGGTTTTAGAGGCACCTATCCAGTACGGATCGCTACTAGTCAGCGTCGTCCCCTGCCCCCACGAATACGCGGCGGTACAGATTAGCAGTAATATGGCGAGCCAGAGACGTTTCAGTTGCGGGCGTATTTACAAAATCGGGTGCAAAGGTACGGAAAAAATTGCATATATGCAAGTTTTTCAATTAAAAATTAACAATTTAGTATCCGGAAGTGCGGAGTTGGCGGCGGAGGGATTGCCATTCGGGCAGACGGCGGGTCATCAGGGCACGGAAGGCAGGACCGTGGTTCTGCACCACGAGATGCGTCAACTCGTGCACCACGACATACTCCACGCAAGCCATCGGCACACGCGCCAATTCGACACTGAACACCACCCGGCGCGTACGGGCACGACAATTGCCCCACATACTCCGCATACGGCGCATCGACCAGGTAACAGGCGCTTCGTCCAGCCGCACCAACCATGCCGCCACGAGACGGTCCAGTTCCGTCCGGAGCACCTCGCGATACCAGGCATACAGCAAGGCCTCACGATTCGCCTCCGAGGCCGAAGCCCGGCAACGCATCACGAGCGTATCGCCCTCACGGCGCACACTATTCGCACCGGACGTGACATACTCCAACTGCAGGGTACAGGGAGAGCCGAAGACATAATGCGTCTCGCCCGATAGATAGCGACGCTCGGGCTTCGCCGGACGACTGAGCACCCGTTCGCGAGCACGACAGATCCACGACCACTTTTGCGTCAGAAACTCGCGGGCACGACTTTCGGGCATCAGCATCGGCATACGTAGCACCACCCTACCATCGGGCGGATACACCGCCAGACGCATCGAACGTATCCACTTACGCTCGACCGTCACAGTTATATCCCCCATAAGGATATCCATCAGATCGTATCGATAAAGAACTTCTGCTTGCGATTGAACATCGCAATACCTATAAAGAGCAAAGCTAAGATAATCAACGCACTATACCCAAGCGCCGTCCACGAGAACTCACCCGCACCGTACGCACCGTACTTAAAGGTCTCGATAATCGCCGTCATCGGGTTGAGCAGCATGATGCGGTGCAACACGGGATTGGTCACATAACTCAAGGGATAGACGATCGGCGTTGCGTACATCCAGAGCGATACAAAGACTCCGAAGAAATTCGTGAGGTCGCGATATTTCGTGGTCAGCGACGAGACGATCAGTCCCAAACCAAGTGCCAGCGACTGGATCATCAGCAGCAACACGGGGAAGAACAGTAAGTACCAATTGGGACACAGAGGCTTATCCCACATAAAGACCGCCAGCAAGTACACGATCACGAACGTACCCAACTGGAGTGAGAAGCGGAACAACTTACTGATAACCACCGATACAGGCGAGACCAGACGCGGGAAATAGACCTTACCGAACAAGCCTGCATTGGTCTGGAAGGTGCCCGAGACGGCCGTGAGGCACTCGGAGAAATACTCCCAGAGGCAGATACCCGAGAGATAGAAGACCGGTTGCGGCACATCGTCGGTAGGAATCTCGGCGATACGACCGAATACGACGATATACATAAACATCGTAAACAGCGGCGAGATAAAGTACCAACCCATACCGAAGATGGTCTGCTTGAACTGCACCGTAATATCACGCTTGATAAACAGCCAAATCAAGTACTTCTTCTGCCACAACTCCTTCAGTCCAAATCCCTTGGAGAACGTAGTAGGCGATATTTCTGTAGTCCAGTAATCTTGCGTCATACGGTGTCCATAAAGGATTTCTGAACCTTATTAAAGAGCATAAGGCCGAAGATTAACAATATCAGGGTAAATAGCGTACTATAGCCCAACCAGAGCCAAGAGAACTGCCCCTGACCGAGCAAGGAGTACTTGATCGCCTCCATGACCGGCGTGACGGGATTGAGCGACATTGCCAGGTGGAGCTTTTCATTGGTCACCATACTCAGCGGATAGATCACCGGCGTCACGTACACCCAAAGCGAGATAATCTTATTGAGCATGATCTGCAGGTCGCGATACTTGGTGGTCATCGACGAGAAGATCATACCGAATCCCACCGCCATAAGGGCCAACAGCAGTATCAGCAGGGGGAACAGCACGATTTGCCAATGGATCACAAACTCGGTGCCGATCGCCACGTAATAGCAGTAAAACGCCGCAAAGATCGCCAACTGGATAGCAAACGACAACAGATTGGTCGTCACCGCCACCAGCGGCATGATGATACGCGGGAAATAGACCTTACCGAAGATATCGGCGTTGCTGACAAACGAGTTGGAAGTGGCGCTCAGGCAACTGGAGAAATACCCCCATACCGATATACCGAGCAGGTAGAACAAGATCGGCGGTACGCCATCGGTATCGATACCCGCTATGCCTCCGAAGACCGTCACATAGACGATCACCGACAGCACCGGCGTAATCAAAAACCATAACGGACCCAGGATCGTCTGCTTGTACGCCACGCGAAAAGCACGCGCCACAAACAGCAGAAACATGTCGCGATAACGCCATATTTCCCGCCAATCCAACGCCAAGAGACGGTCTCGCGGCGTGATGGTCAGATCCCAATGTTGGTCTTGATTACTCATTCGGGCTGCAAAATTACAAAAAAAAATCGACATACGCAAATGTAGGTCGATTTTTTTAGCTTTTAGCCATTCGCCTTTAGCCTTTAGCCTTTCATTTTTGCCTTTATTGGCGGCGGAGGGATTCCTCGTGGATCGCCGAGAGGATAGTTCGAATCGTCTCGGACGAGATACCGTTTGCACTACCCCACTTCAGGCGGTCGCGCACCAATTGCTCGAAGCGCTCCGGCTGGAAAGGTGCAACGGCATTCGCACGCTTCCACTCGCCGATACGCTCACATACCTCCAATCGGCGCAACAGGATATCCCAGAGCTGGTCGTCCAGTTCATCAATCTCGGCGCGGTACCAGGTGAGGGGGGTTGGTGTATGGTGTATGGTGTTTGGTGTATGGTGTAGGGTGTATGGTGTATGGTGTAGGGTGTAGAGTGTAGCGTGTAGAGCGGCGGGAGTGATTTGCTGGCGGGCATCGGAGAGTGCAGTCTCGGGCGAGCAGTGCACCTCGATCATCGCACCGTCCAGTCCGAGTTCAGCCACCCGGAGCAACATATCCGGCACCAGGGCGGCATCACCCGTCAGGTGACTCGGGTCGAGCAGCATCGGGATATCCGGTCGCTCGGTACGTACACGGTGCGCCATGCCCCAACAGGGACGGTGACCGCAACCGCGATGCACCGCCATGACCGCCACGCCGGCCTGCTCCAGACGGGCGATATTTCCGAGCCAGAGCGCCGCATCTTCGTTGACGGGATTCTTGATGAGGACCGCCTTCGGCTGTTGGCCCTTAGCTTTTAGCTCATCGGCGATAGCCTGTACGGCGATCGGGTTGGCGGAGGTGCGGGCACCGATCCAGAGATAGTCGATACCTGCTTCGAGAGCCAGGCGCACATGTTCGGGCGTAGCTACCTCGGTAGCGACAGGCATACCGTAGATGCGCTTCACCTCCGTAAGCCACTGTAAGGCCTCCGCACCGACGCCCTGGAAAGTGTCGGGACTGGTGCGGGGTTTCCACACGCCCGCGCGATAAATATATAGGTGATCGCCGTCAAGCTGCTCCGAGAGCAGCCTGGCGGTGGTCATCACCTGGTCGTATGTTTCGGCGGCACAAGGGCCGAGAAAGTATATCATTCGTAATTCGAAATTTTTAATTTTTAATTTCTCAACGGCAGTACTGGAACTTACCACCCTTCTCTATGCGCTTGGTCTTGGAATTGAAGAAGACATAGAAGAGGTGTTGTCCGGCCGGTGCGTTATATACCAGTCCGGCGGCAGAGGGCAGTACACGAACGATTCGCTGGTTGCCGTCTTCATCGATAGCCACTTCAACGTCCTGCGGATCAGCCGTAGGTACTTCCTCGATCATGATCAGATGGCCGAAGAGGTCGTAGATACCGAGTTGGACACCCACACCTATCGTTACGGCCTTGAACACGCCGTTACCCATCGGCACGAAGACATAATCGTCGGTGTCGATATCCGTCGAAGCGATCCAGGGAGCAAATTGGAAATGGAGCGTATAGATGAGTGTCGTGCCGTCCTCAGCCGTACTGTAGAGTTCGACGCGGTGGCCATTCTCCACTTCCTGAGGCATACCCTGATCCCATGTAGCCAGGGTATCCATCGTCTCGGCCGTGATCATCGGCAGGTTAGCACCCTGGGGCAGGACGATCGTATAGTCGAGCGTATCCGGATGGAAGTCACGCACCTCTACGCCGTCGAGCCATGCCATACGCAGACGAGCCTCCTGAGAGAGCAGTATCTGCTGTTCGATGACATACACAGCACGCGTACCGTCGGGTGCGGTAACGAGAATCTGAGCCGTCGTTCCCTCCATCGAGATGAGTACGGTAGCATCCGCATCCTCCGGCGTGGCGGTCACGTCCTCGAGCACGAATAGTGCCGACTCGGGGGTAGCCACCGGATAGGTGATCATATAGGCTACAGAGTCGGGCGAGAAGCCCTCGACGGTGGTGCCGCGTACCTGCAGGTCGGCCAGACGACAGTTGGACGAGAGCAGATGGAGGAAGGTAAGCGTATATTCTGACACGGTCGTGCCGTCGCCGGCGGTCACGGTGATAGTGAGCGCCTGATCCCCTACCCACGCGGTATCTACCTGTTGCTGTTCGTCCGCCACGGTCCAGGTGATCTGAGGCATCGGTGCACCGTAGGCGATCGTATCGGTATATTCAAAATGGTCGGGCTGGTAGCCAGTCTGCTCCGTGCCGTCGAGCATAATCGACAGGAGGTTGGCATTGGTAGAGGGCAGGTAATGGAACGAAACGGTATAGGTAGCCGTCGTCAGTCCGTCCTCAGCCAGGACGGTAATCGTCTGACCCTCGATGAGCAGCGTAGCCGCCGGATCGGCCGTAGTAGCCGTGATAACGGGCAGCGAAGCTCCGTACGGGAGATTGATATCATACTGATGCTCATCCGCATAGAACGAGGCGATAGGCGTACCGTCGAGCGAGATACTGCTCAGGTCGGCATTGGTGGACTTAGCGATCGTGAAGACGACGCTATAGTCGGTAGTATGGATACCGTCCTCGGCGGTGACGGTCACGGTGACGGTCATGCCGTTTTGGTTGACGACGGCCGTACTGTTGCGGTCGGTGAGCACGTAATCCACCTCGGGCAGGGCGGTCGTACCGTAGGGCAGTTCAACCGCATAACCCGTCTGCGTCGGGTTGAAGCCATCTACCGTAACGCCCGCCACGAACAAATCGCTTAGGGTCGATACATCCGACGGCAACACCTCGACCGTAACGACATACTGACGCACCACGGTCTCGTCCTCGGAGGTGACGGTAAAGCTAACGACCGCCGACGAACCGTTCATAACCGTACCGGTCTCTACCGTTGCACCCGGACAAGCTACCGACGAGAGCGTCGGGATAGCCGAGTAGGCAGGCAACTGAAGGAGGTACGTATACTGATCGGACGCAAAGTTCTCAAGCAGCACATCATCCGCACTGATGGCCGTGAGGTAGGCCTCCTGCGAGAGCGTACGCACGTTAGCCAGTACGGAGTAGCGACGCTGGGTCACGCCGTCGGCCGCCGTGACGAGTACGTAGATAGCAGAGTACTCGGCATTGATCGGCACGATAGTATAACGCACGTCAGCCTCGGGGTCTTGGGCCGTTGCCGTGAACGACTCGAGCGAGGTGAGCGAAACGGTATAGTCGAAGGTCTCGCTATAGAAGTCGGGCACCGACTGATGGTTGGTTTCCATCGATGCCAAGAGCGCATTGCCGGACGGATTGCGCGGGATAATATAGGTAGTATCCGCGTTCTCGCCATAGACATGCAATGCATACTGCAGGTCGGTCATCACCATACGGACGCTATCCAACGCATATTCGCGATCGTAGTTGAGTACGGGATCGGTCTCGAGATTGGTAAGACGCGCCGTAGACGTACCGGTGACAAGCGACTCGGCGGGCAGGTCGTGAACGCGTGCCGTCGTGGCTGCCGACTTATCCCATGCCGCATAATAAACGGCCTCAGCACCCGACTCCGCGGTGACGGTAATGACGTACGCCGTATCGTTTTGCGCAATCGAGACAGTCTGATAAGGCGAAGCCTTGGTCACCTTGAGATCGCGACCGCTGAGCATGTAGGTACATGCGGTATTCGTAGATTGCGGACGGGTGACGGTCAGGGTATAGTCGGTATAACTGAGGTCCTCACCGTAGTTGCGGATCTGGGCTGTACGTACGCCGCCGTTCTCTTCGCTCCAGGTGATGACGGGCATCTGGTCGTAAACGGGGTGCGTGAACGTAAGTTCGGGCAAGCCGTAGTAGTCGGCATCCACCGAAGCGGCGATCGCGGTACCGGAAGGCGTGAAGGTCGCACCGTTGACCTTGACATTCGTCAGCGAGGAGTTATACGAGAAGCGCAGGTTATCTACGTACATCTTCGACGTACTACGACTGACACCGAAATTGGTATAGTAGGTCTCCAGTACGGTAGAAGGTGCCGCGCAAATCAGGATATCCAACGACATAGGAATAAAGTCGTCGGCATACGTCAGGTCCTGGGAATAGGTGTACCATTGCTTCTTGGTCAACTTATTGAACGCACCGGCATAATCCACCTGTTTCATACCGTTGGCATTGTAGACGAATTTCCATCCGCTGGCACCGTTTTGATACTCGTACAGGTTGTAATCCAGCGCCACGTGGTCGGGCGAATTACGGAACGAGATACCGTCGCCAAAAGCGAGCGAGGAGTGGATCACATACACACCCATGAGCCATTTACCCACCGAAACGGTCGGTTTGGCCAGTGAGATAAAGCCCGGCATAGACTCGGCGGAAGTCGTCAGGTAGGTGGTGGCCAATTCAGCCGCTGCCGAACCCTGGGTCTTCGGAGAACTGACGCTCTGGGTTGCATCTTGGGGATAATACGTACCTGCATCGCCGGAGGTCTCGGCATTGATCGGTGCATACCAGCCTACCGGGCACTTACCGGATGAATTGGTGTTGGAGTTGGTATAGCTCTGCCAGTTTTCGAACCCGAGGTCGAAGGTAAAGTCGCCCGGATAGAAGAAGGTGACGGTATACTTGTGGGTATATACGCCTTCGGCATCTTCCGACTCGAGGAGCACGAACTTCTCGTTCGCATCCTGGGAGACGAAGCCTCCCTCCTGGGCGGTATAAGTAATCTCGGGTGCGGTAGTCACGGAGAGCACGTAGTTGTACACATCCGGACGGAACTGCGGCAGGCTTACACCGTCTACCTTGATATCGAGCAGCATCGCCGGATCGTAGGGATAGACATTGTACGCGATCGTATAGACCTTGTCGGCCTCCGCAGGATCGAGCGAATGCACGCTGATCGTCGTCGGCGTATGTACACCGCCCTGGACGATTTCTACCGTCTGCTCGGGATACGACTTGGTATAGGAGATCACGTCCAGTGCCTTGCCGCCGAAGGGCAGGTCGATCAGGAAATCGGGACCGGCCGTGAGGTCGAGCAGTCCGATACTGTCGAGCACGATCGCCAGCAACTCGTTGGGCTTGTTGGGCAGTGCGACCTGATAGGAGAAGGTATAGGTAGCCTCCGTACCGTCTTCGGCCGTGACTACGACAGACGAAGTCTGACCAATCGGTGCCTCCGTTATATGGAGGGCCTGAACCGACTCGCTGCGCTCAACGGTGAGCGAAGGCGAGAGGGTCGTGCCGTAGGGCAACAGGATATTGGTATAGTCGTGTTGCGCCGGGTCGAAATTGATCGTAGCCCCCTCCACTTCCACGGAGAGCAGGTCGGTATTCGAGGACTTAGCCACGGGGAAGGCAACGGTATAGGTCTCGGCCGTCTGGCCGTCAGCTGCCAGCACATGGATCGTCGTGGTGCGGTCTACGCGGCTATGCGCCACGGTAATGGTCTGGGCCATGGTAGCCGAGACGGGCACTACAGCCGGCACCTGGGTCGTACCCTGCGGCAACGGATAGGTATAGTCGTGGGTGTTCGTATCGAACAGCTCGTAGTTAGCGCCGCCGATATAGAGTCCCAGCAGGCTGGCATCGCTCGAAGCCGGGAACGAATCCATCGGGAAAGCGGGCAACGTGACCTGGTCGGGCGAGAGGAAATGCAACAGGTAGATATTCGGCGTACCATTCTCGGGCGTCACGACGATACGTGCCGTACCATAGGTAGAGGGTGCGGCGATCGTAACCGTCTGGCCTTCGTCGGCGAGCACCGTGATATGCGGCATCGTCGCGGTCGGCCAGGTAAGCGTATAATCCAGCGTCGAGGCCTCGAAGCCCTCGAGCGGCGCAGCGTCCAAGTAGATCATCTGCAAGAAGGCGTTCTCGGATTTCTGCACCTCAAACGTGACGATATACTGGCGCGTCGTGCCGTCGCCTGCCGTAACGGTCAGTCGGGCGGTCATAAGCGACTGGTTGAGATTGAGGTTAATGGTCTGGTACGCATCGCCCGGGGTATAGCTGATCGCCGGCATCGCGGTCGTGCCGGACGGTAAGGTCACATGATAGCTGAGCACCTCGGCCTCAAAGCCTTCCAGAGGCTGGCCGTCCAGCATAATGGCCTGGAGCGCATTATTGCCGGATTTCTCGGTATGGAATTGTAGGCGGTAGGTCGTAGTCGCACCGCTGGCGGCGGTAACCTCGATACGGGTCGTACCGTCTACGCCACCCTCCGTCATACGCACCGTCTGGTACGGGTCGCCCTGGGTCCAGCTAATCTGAGGCAACTCCGTAGCCCCCATAGGCAGGGTGAGGCTATAGACCGTCTGCTCGGGCTGGAAGCCCTCCAGCGGCGTACCGTCGATCGAGATACCGGCCAAAAGGCTATACGAGGAGGCCTCTATCTTGTAGGTCAGTTTATAGGTCTTGCTCAGCGTCGCACCCGGGATAGACACCTGGATCTGTGCACCTTGCTCGAGCGAATTTTGGAGTAGCTGAATCGTCTGCGCACCGGCGGGGTAAGCCGACTCCCATGTAACGGCAGGTGCGGCGGTCGTGCCGAGCGGCAAGGAGACGCTATAGTTGGACTTGGTCGGTTGGAAGCCCGCCAAGGGGTTGCCGTCGATGAAGATATTACGCAGCGTCACATCCGTCAGCGGCGCCACCGAGAACGAGAGCGTATAGGTCTGGGTGGTCGTGCCGTCACCGGCGGTCACATGGATCGTAGCCGTACCGTTGATCGCGGTCGGCTGGGTGATCTGTACGCTGGCCGTAGCGTCCTGGGCGGTAGCGGAAACGACAGGTACGTCGGTCGTACCGTACGGCAGGGCGACATTATACGAAGTGAGATAGGCATTGAAGCCCGAGATACTCTCGCCGTTGACCTTGATATCACTCAGTCGGGCATTGGTAGAAGCCTGGCTGACGAACTTGATGCGGTAGGTCGTAGTAGACGAACCGTCCTCGGCCGTCACGGTAACCGTTGTCGGCGCACCGTCCACCTGACCGTAAACGATTTGACATTCACTATCGTTCAGTCGGCGTCCGGGGAAAGTAGTCTTCTTACCACGTACATTGGTGATCGCACCGGCACCACGCACGGCAAACACCTCCGGGATCTCTGTCGCACCGAGACCGAGCGAATAAATCTGCTCACCCGTGTTGTCGGGATCAAAGGTCTTCCACTCGCGTCCACCGACATAGATCTTCTGGGCCTTGCTCGAATAGATCAGTTGGATATCGTCAACGTCCAACGAACTACCGGCATACTGACCGCTGTTAGCGCGGAAGTTAGGATAGTTACCGGCCGAGAGGATGACGTTACATTTCTGAGGCGCATCATCGTTGAGATAATAGATAGGCACCACGATACGGGTCCAGTTGGCATACGCTTTCTTCTGATAGATCCAGCCCTCGGCAATCTGCTTGGCCTGCACCGAGGTCTCGCACTCGTTGCCGTTGGTAGCCTGACGGATATCCGACTCCTCGTCCACACAGTAGGTAGGAGCCGCCGAAGAAAGATCGGTACAGGTCAGGTTCTTCGCCTTATACGACTTACCCTTGGACGTACCGCTCCAGGAATAGAACAAGAGGTTGAAGTTCTCTTCGTTAATGTGATTGCCGGCGGCATTATCCACACTACTGTCATAGTAGCGCTTGACCCACACGACCATCGAGTCCGGACGGTAGGTCCAACTGATACCGCCGTACGTACCGGCCGTAGCATCCTCGATCGTCGTAAGACTGGACACATACGCCCAGGGATGACCCAGCGCCACGTAACCGGGCGAGGTAGCACCGATACCCATGACACCTACAAATTGGTCCTGGATCTTCAGCGCCTTACCGCTGCGACCGGTGGTCTGGTGGGCAAAGTTCTTATCGACACCCATTTGAGATACATTGGAGAAATTCCAATATTTCGGCTGGGCATTACCGTCAAATTGCGTTCCCGACCAATCCTCAAAACCCGGGTCGGGCAACTGTTGAGCATACGTCGCCAATGACATCCCTGCCACCAAAACGACTAATACACGTTGTAAAAATTTACTCATATTAAGAATTGTGTAACAAATTTTACGATTTCGGCATTAAAAATTGCATATTTTTAATCGGGTGCAAAATTACTGCCTTTTTTGCACGTACACAATACCCAACATTATGAAAAAAGATACGATTATTAAGAGGCCTATTTCTGGCCGAGTCGCTGCAGGTGGCACAGCATGAGGCTACCGTCCTCACGACGGAGATGCATACCGTTGCCCTCACAGTACCGGAAAGCCTTGCAATCCTTGCAGGGTTCCAGCTGACGCATCCAACTGCGGTCGCGGTACTGCTTGAAGCCGTTTTCCCATACCTGCCAGAAGGAGTCGCGATAGATATTCCCCTGGTAGTATTTACCACGTATACTGGTACATGCAGAGATCGAACCGTCGATCAGTATCGAGGCAACGCTGATACCTGCAGCACATTGATAGAGATGATCACGCACCTGTCCCTCATACGTCCCCAGATAACCCTCGCAACTATAGGACACATGGCGTCCGGCTTCGCGTTCAGCCACGATGAAGTCCATCAGATAGCGGAACTGTTCGTCCGTGAGCAACAGTTCCGGATTCTTAGCGGCACGACCCATAGGATCGATACCAAATACGCGCCAGTCGCGTACACCCATGCTCCAAAGCAAATCGCGTATGGCGGGAAGATGGTCGATGGTACGCTGGTTGACACACGTGACGACGTCCCAAGCGATCGGTTGCGGGTCATTGGCGATCAGGCGGATCGTACGACACGCACCCTCAAAGGCCAGCGGATGCTGGCGCAACCATACATGGTCTTCTTCCAGTCCGTCGAGCGAGACGGTGATCGAACGCAGGCCGGCGGCACGCAATTCACGATAACGCGCTTCGGTCATAGCCAGTCCGTTGGTGACCATACCCCAAGGGTAGCCGCGTTTCTTAAGCTCCGCACCTACCTTAGCCAGGTCCTTGCGCATCAGGGGTTCCCCACCCGATATGATGATCAGCACCGTTGCGGGATCGACATGCGGAGTCACCTCGGTATCCAGTACACGCAGAAAGTCCTCAGCACGCATGTCGGGCGTCTCCACCGAAGCCACACAGTCGCTACCGCAATGCAGACAATGTACATTGCAGCGGAGCGTCGATTCCCAAAATAGTTGCTGCAGCGGATGGAGCTGCTTGAGGTTCTTGCGCCTAAGGCTCTCGAGCCAAAGGGCTATACGAAGACGTGTTTTCATCACTCGTTAGGTTGCGCGATAATGTTGTTGGCTGTCGTATCCTCTACCTGCTCAATCGGCGCAGGTCCGTAGAGCACCTGAAGCGAATCGTAAGGCGCCGGTCCATACATCGGCTCCGGTCCGTACTTGACCATATTACAACCGGCCGTACCGACCAGACTGAATATCACCGAACCCAGCATCAGGTTCACACGTGTGAGCAATTTCTTTTTCATAAGGCGCTGATTTATCACCATTTTACGATCTATGACCATTTTACGCCACAAAAGTACTGCTTTTTTTCCATATACGCAAATTTTTCTGCATATTCCAATGATTTTAGTAGGTTATTAGTAGGTGATTAGTAGGTGATTAGTAGGTTATTAGTAGGTGATTAGTAGGTTATAATGCTTACAATATATTTTTTTCTGGTTAGCATGTAGTTTGGCACGATTTTTGATACTAGTTTTACTAGTACCGGAGTAGGCTCCGGAGCCGGAAAAAGGAATAGAGACAAAAAATAAATCACACTATACAATGCAAACAACTGTTGACATTCGCGAACTCCAAGAACGCATCGAGCGCGAGAGTTCATTTGTAGATGCCCTGACAATGGGTATGAATCAAGTTATCGTAGGACAAAAGCACCTGGTAGAGAGCCTGTTGATCGGACTGCTGAGCGACGGACACATCCTCTTGGAAGGTGTGCCTGGATTGGCGAAGACCCTGGCGGTAAAGACCCTGAGCGACCTGATAAAAGCCAACTTCAGCCGTATTCAGTTCACGCCCGACCTGCTGCCGGCTGATGTACTGGGTACGCAGATATACAGTCAGAAGGACGAGACCTTCAAGATCAAACGCGGCCCGATATTCGCCAACTTCGTGCTGGCCGACGAGATCAACCGTGCACCGGCTAAGGTGCAGTCCGCACTGCTGGAAGCCATGCAGGAACGCCAGATCACGATAGGCGACAAGACCTTCAAACTGGATGACCCGTTCCTGGTACTCGCTACCCAGAACCCTATCGAGCAGGAAGGTACCTATCCGCTGCCCGAAGCACAGACCGACCGTTTCATGCTCAAGGTAGTAATCGGTTATCCCAACAAAGACGAAGAACAACAGATCATTCGTCAGCACATCCAAGCCGAGCAGAAGAAAGTACTCCCTATCCTATCCACCGACGACATACTCAAAGCACGCAAGATCGTAGAAGAGGTATATATCGATGAGAAGATCGAGAAATACATCGTAGATATCGTGTTTGCCACCCGTCAGCCCGAGGCGTACGGCATGGAAGAACTGAAGCCGATGATCCAATTCGGCGGCAGCCCGCGTGCAAGTATCAACCTGGCACTCGCCGCCCGTGCGTATGCCTTCATCCACCGTCGCGGCTACGTAATCCCTGAGGATGTACGCGCCGTTTGCTACGACGTACTGCGTCACCGTATCGGTCTGACCTACGAGGCCGAGGCCAACAACATGACCACCGAGGACGTCATCACGGAGATACTGAATAAGGTGCAAGTGCCGTAAGGCGACTTTGTCGCGTTAAAACGTTAAAATGGTCTGCGACGTTAAACGGTTAAAATGGTTTCGTTGCACGA
The DNA here is from genome assembly GCA_017551025.1 of Paludibacteraceae bacterium. GTDB lineage: Bacteria > Bacteroidota > Bacteroidia > Bacteroidales > Paludibacteraceae > Colicola. The sequence goes on from JAFZNG010000022.1 coordinate 32,302, forward strand.
AACGTTAACCATGCGGCGAGAAATCTAACGTGCAGAGCACCATCTTAACAATCTAACGTGCAGAGCACCATCTTAACAATCTAACGTGCCGGAGGCACTGATTATTATGACAAGCGAAGAATTACTAAAACGAGTTCGGAAGATAGAGATCAAGACCAGGGGACTGAGTCGGAATATCTTCGCAGGCGAATACCATAGCCAGTTCAAAGGTCGTGGTATGGCCTTTGCGGAGGTTCGCGAATACGAGCCCGGCGATGATGTGCGCACGATCGACTGGAACGTGACGGCACGACTCAACAAGCCGTACGTCAAGGTCTTTGAGGAAGAGCGCGAGCTGACCGTCATGCTGCTCATCGACGTAAGCGGTAGCCGCAACTTCGGTACGCTCACCCAGACCAAGCGCGACATGATGGCCGAGGTGGCCGCTACCCTCGCCTTCTCTACCATAGAGAACAACGACAAAGTCGGCGTACTCTTCTTCTCGGACCAAGTGGAAAAGTATATCCCGCCCAAGAAGGGTAAGCGCCACGTGCTGCATATCATCCATGAGTTGCTCAGCTTCGAACCCGAGCATACCGGTACGGATATCAACCAGGCGCTCCACTACTTCCGCAACGCCCAGAAACGCCGCACGACGGCCTTCCTGATTAGCGACCTGCAGGACGACAGGTTTGCCCAAGTACCGGAACGTATCGGTAATCTGCCGCTCACGCTCACCGCACGTAAGCACGACATGAACGTCATCCAGATATACGACCTGCACGACGCCGAACTACCGAACCTGGGCCTGATGAAGGTCAAGGATGCCGAGACCGGCGAACGCCTATGGATCGATACCGCCAGCGAGCGGGTACGCCAACAGTATGCGCACGACTGGCAGGAACGCCAGGCACTGCTCGACACCTTATTTACACGTACGGGCGTACGAAACGTCAGCATACGGACGGATGAGGACTACGTGAAAAAGCTCAAAGAGCTGTTTCACAGCTAGACCGCTAACGCTGAAAGAATAAAGACCGCAGGTAAACCTGCTGAAAGAATAAAGACAAAAATGCTTAATCTATTTTTAGCCATAGTAGTGAGTGCGTCGATCGATTCGACGATGATCATGCTGGGCGATCAGACGGACATGCACCTGCAAGTAGTGTGCGACCCGACAGAACAAGTCCAACTGCCCACGATAGGCGAAGAACTTATCGAGGGTATCGAGGTGGTCAAAGCCGGTAAGGTGGACACCACCACAACCGCCGATGGTCAACGCCAACTCACCCAGACCCTGACGCTCACCAGTTTCAAGGACTCGCTATATGCTATCCCGCCGATAGCGGTCGTAAGCGGCAAGGACACCTTCCGCTCAGAGGCGCTGAGTCTGAACGTCGTGCAACCCTTCGAGATGGACACCACAATGGCCATCACGGATATCAAGCAACGCGAGGACGCACCTATCTGGTGGTGGGGCATCATCCGATGGATACTGCTCGGCCTGCTGATCGCGACGCTCATAGGCGGTATTGCTTACCTCGTATATAAATACTACCGCGCAAAGCAACACCCTGAACAAGCACCGCAAATCCCGTTGCGTCCGGCCGAAGAGGTGGCACTGGAGAAACTGCAGAAGATCGAACAGGAGAAGATCTGGAAAGAAGGCGAAGTAAAAGCCTACCATACGGAACTGACCGGCGTCGTGCGTGAGTATATCGGTCGCCGCTTCGGCGTGATGTCCACCGAGAAGACCAGCGACGAGACGCTGCGCGAGCTAAAACCGAAACTGATGGCGAAAGGCGAAGGGCTGGAGGCTAATGTCGATACAAAACTGCTGTATGAGCAACTCAAGAAGATGCTGCAACTGGCCGACCTGGTGAAGTTCGCCAAGTGGACCACCACGCCCGAAGAGAACGAAGAAGCCTTGGCTACGGCTTTCGAATTCGTCCAGAAGACGACGCCGAAAGTCGAAGAAATTAAAAATTAAAAATGAAAAATTAAAAATGACATTTGCTAATCCTGCATATTTATTTCTGTTGCTGCTTTTGGTGCCGATCGTAGGCTGGTACCTGTACGAGTTGCACAAGGCGGACGCCAGCGTGCAGTTATCGGACACGGGCAGTATCAAGCGTCAGCAGAAGTCGCTACGGATCTACCTGCTACACGTGCCCTTTGTCCTGCGCACAGCCGTCGTCATACTGCTGACGCTCGCCCTGGCACGTCCGCAACTCACCAACCGCTACAACAACGAAGATATCGAGGGTATCGATATCATGATGGCCGTAGATATCTCGGGTACGATGCTCGCCGAAGACCTCAAGCCCAACCGACTGGAGGCCGCCAAGAAGGTGGCGGGCGAGTTTATCCAGAACCGTCCGAACGACCAAATCGGACTCGTCGTCTTTGCGGGTGAGAGTTTTACGCAATGCCCGTTGACCACCGACCATACTGCCCTCATGAACCTCTTCACGGGCGTACAGTACGGCATGATAGAAGACGGAACGGCCATCGGCCTTGGACTGGCCAACGCCGTGAACCGTATCAAGGAGTCGCCCACCAAGTCGAAGGTGATTATCCTATTGACAGACGGAAGTAACAACCGCGGTGACATCGCCCCCAAGACAGCCGCCGATATAGCCAAGTCGCTCGGCATCCGCGTCTATACCATCGGCGTAGGTTCCCACGAACAAGTACGCATACCGATCCAGACCCCCACGGGCATACAGTACGTAACGATGGATCCGGAGTTTGACGAGACAACACTCAAAGAGATCGCCCAAACCACCGGCGGCACCTATTTCCGCGCCACAGACAACGCCAGCCTGGAGGAGGTATATCAGCAGATTGACAAGATGGAGAAAACCAAACTCCACGTAAAGCAGTACGCCAAGCATACCGACCACTTCATGCCCTACCTGATTGCCGCACTGCTCTGCCTGCTACTGGAAGTATTCTTACGTAACTTAGTCCTAAAAACCATAAGTAACTAATATGTTTAGATTTGCAAATATAGAACTATTGTGGTTGTTGCTCACGGTGCCGGTACTGGTGATGGGTTATACCCTACTGGTCGTGCACAAACGCAAGCAACTCGCCCGGCTGGGTGACCCGGACCTGGTAGCCCGATTGATGCCCAACGCTTCGAAGGTGCGTCCTCACCTGAAGTTCGCCCTCCAGATGATGGCCCTCACGATGCTCATTCTTGCCGCTGCCCGTCCGCAGTACGGCGTACGCGAGGAGACCGTGACGCGCGAAGGCGTAGAGGCGGTCATCACCCTGGATATCTCCAACTCGATGCTCGCCGAGGATGTCAGCGGACAGACCAGCCGTCTGGATGCCTCCAAGCAGATGTTAGCCCAACTGATGGACAAGATGGTGGACGATAAAGTGGGACTGGTCGTGTATGCCGGTGACGCCTTTGTCCAATTGCCTATCACGTGCGACTACGTATCGGCGAAGATGTTTCTCAGTAACATCAAGCCCGACTTGATCCAGACCCAAGGAACCGCCATCGGCAAGGCCCTACAGACCTCTATCTACGCCTTTGGCGACAAGGAGTCGGCGGCAGGCAGAGCGATTATCCTGCTCACCGACGGAGAGAACTTTGAGGACGATGCCGTCCAGATGGCCGAGAAAGCCGACAAGGCAGGTATCAAAGTGATCGTAGTAGGTATCGGTAGTACGGACGGCAGTCCGATACCCGTACCCGGCACAACGGATTATATGAAAGACCGCGAGGGCCAAACCGTCATAAGCCGGCTCAACGAAGATATGTGTCGCGAGATTGCCCAGGCCGGCAACGGCATATACGTGCATTACGACAGCAGCAACCTCGCCCTGAAAGCCATTCGCAAAGAGCTGGACAAGCTGGGCAAGGAACAACTGGAGGCCCACGTCTTCCGGGAGTATAACGAGCAGTATCCGTCGTTTGTGGTCATTGCCCTGCTACTACTCGTGATCGACTTCTTCGTCTTCAACCGCAAGAACAAATCGCTGACACGACTGAATATCTTTAAGGAGAAACGCGCATGAAAAAGATTGTATTAGCCATACTGAGTGTACTTATCTTAAGTCCGCTCGCCGCCCAAGAGGAATATGCGGATATCCGTCGCGGCAACCGTGCCTACGACCGGGAAGATTACCAGGAGGCGGAGGTCAACTACCGCCGTGCGCTGCAGAAGAATCCCAACTCGTTTGCCGCCACCTATAACCTGGGCAATGCCCTACTCCGTCAGGAGAAATTCGACGAAGCCGCCAAGCAGTATATCCGTGCAACCACGCAAGTCAAAGCCTCGGAAGATGCGCAGCGACTGGCGAATGCGTATCATAACTTAGGAAACAGCTTCTTCGCCATGCAAGACTACGACAAAGCCATCGAAGCCTACAAGCAGAGCCTGAGGCTCAACCCTAAAGACAACGATACGCGCTACAATCTGGTCAAGGCGATGCAGATGAAAAAACAGCAACAACAGCAACCGCAACCTCAGCCGCAACCGCAACAGCAACAGAACCAGATGGATCAGCAGACAGCCGAACAATTGTTGCAGGCCCTGGAGCAGGACGAACAAGAGGCGCAAGAGAAAGCGCAACGCCAACAACAAAAGAAGAAAGAATTAGAAAAAAACTGGTAATATGAAACGATTGAGTATTATTCTCGCCGCTGTATGTATCGCATCGGCGGCATGGGCAAAAACCGAAATTCAAGTGCTGACACCCGACCGCGTGGTCTTCGGACAGCCCTTTGAAATCGGGTATCTGGTAACGGGTAACGGACAGGAGATCAGCCTGAAGACCAACGACGAATTCGATATCGTAGCCGGTCCGTATCGTCGGGCGGAGAACTACACCGAACGCGAGAAAGGACGCCTCGTCACCCGCACCCGTACGCTCTACACCTATACCGTCGTACCCCGTGTATCGGGCACGGTAAAACTGCCGAAAGCCAAGGTCGTCCTCACCAAAGGAAGCGTGACCAGCAAGGCGGTCAAAATCGAAGTCATGGAACCCCGTACTTGTTGTGGCGGATTCGGTCCCTTTGATCTATTCTTCGACGGACCGAGAATGCCGATGCCTCCCGCACCGAGAGGTCCTCACCACTGTGGGCATCACGAGATGCACATGGACACGATCCGTATGGAGGATATCGATACAACGGGTTGCGCCCTAACTATTTGTGCACCGGACAGTGCCCGGGCAGGCAAGGAGTTTGCCATCCGCTATTCCATCCCGGCAATGGCCGACAGCATTACGCTGGAAGAAAGTGCGGATTTTGAGGTCCTCAGCGGTCCGATGTATGGCACACAGCGTAACATCACCATCACCAACGACCAACGCCAAGTGCGCTATGAGCAGTACTATACATATGTCTTGCGCGCCAAGAAGACCGGCCTGTTGACCCTGCCGAAAGCCGGCGTCATGGTCGGCACCACACGCAAAGAATCCGACACGAAGACCATCACCATTCTACCCGCTGAGAACGAATGAAACAACGCATCGCATTCATACTATTCCTACTGGTCAGCGCAGGTCTGTGCCGTGCGGTAGATTTCCGCGCCGTAGGTCCCAGCCAAGTGCCGGCGAATCAACCCTTCCAGATCCAGTATATCCTGGACGAGAAAGGTGATGATATCCAGCCGCCAGGTATGCCCGGCTTTGAACTGCTGGCTGGTCCCTATACCTCGACCTCGAGTTCGTTCTCGTTCGTCAACGGTAAGCGCACCTCGACCTACCAGAAGACCTTTACCTATACCTACCTGGCATCCAAACCCGGTACCTATACCATCGGTGCGGCCACCGTCACGGTAGGCGGACGCAAATACCGCAGCAACGGACTGAAGATAACCGTCGTACGTGAAGAGGCTGCCCCCGCTTCGCAGTCTTCCTCTTCGCATGAACAGCAACAGGAACGCAGTCAGAGCCGTCAGCAGCGACCGCAAGAGACCAGCATCTTCCTGCGTACCGTACTGAGCAAGAGTCACGTCCACGAACAAGAACCGCTCACCTTGAGCTACAAACTCTATTTCATCGGTGCGGACAACGTGCAACTGGCGGGCGTAACCAAGATGCCGGACTTCACCGGTTTTCTCAAGCAGGAGAGCGACAACGAACCGCTGCAAGCGCATATCGAGACCTACAACGGACGCCAGTATAACGTAGCCACAATCTATAAGGTGCTACTCTACCCCCAGCACTCGGGCGAGATCACGATCACGCCGGCGCAATTCGAGGTAGTATATACCATACCGGGTGACGGTCAGGATCCCTTCGGTCAACTATACGGTTACCAGGCCCACAAGACCCTGAAAGCACCTGCCGCTACGGTGCAGGTGGAGGGCCTGCCGCAGGAGAACCGTCCGAAACAATTCTCGGGCGGCGTAGGTCACTTCACGATGACGCCGAGTATCTCGGCTACGGAGGTGAGTGCCAACCAACCGATCACGCTGCGCCTGGACATCACGGGCAACGGCAACATGAAACTGCTCAAGACCCCGGAGGTCAACTGGCCGGAAGGCTTCGACGCCTACGACCCGAAGGTCAACAACTCGTACCAGAACACCGACAGCGGCACGACCGGTACGAAATCCATCGAGTACCTGGCTATCCCGCGCGAACCGGGCGACTATACCCTACCGCCGGTGACGCTCAGTTACTACGACAGCGAGACCAATAGCTACCGCACCCTCAGTACGCCTTCCTACCAATTGCATATCAAGCGGGCACAGAAGAGTCAGGACGACGGACAGGTATCGGACTACTCCCAGGAGGATATCCGTCAACTGGCTACCGATATACGGTATATCCACTCGGACGAACCGCAACCTACCGCTGACGGCGCTGCACGTGAATCCGTGGTACGGACGGGCTCCCTGGCATGGTGGGCACTATATATCATACCGCTGCTACTCACGATCGTGCTCATCATCCTGTTGCGCAAATATATCCGCGACAATGCCGACCTCACGCAAGTACGTTACCGCAAGGCCAATAAGGTAGCACGCCGCCGACTCAAGCGTGCCAAGACGCTCATGGAAACCGGACAAACTACCGCCTTCTACGAAGAAATAGAACGCGCTGCCCTTAGTTACCTAAGCGACCGACTGACCATCCCTACGGCCGAACTAACCAAGGAGACTATCAGTCAGCAATTGCGTGGTCGTGGTGTATCGGAGACGCTGATCCTGGAAACCGATGCGGTACTGAGCGAGGCAGAGTTTGCTCGCTATGCTCCCTCGTCGGAACAGGACAAGCAGGCTATGTACAACCGTACGGAGGATTTGATTAACCACTTAGAAGCAGAGAAACTATGAAACGAGTTTATACCGTCATCGCCGTGCTCATCGCAGCCTTACTGCCGCTCCAGGCACAAAGCCCGTTTGAGCAGGCCAACACCGCCTACAGCCAGAGCAACTACGCCGAGGCGATCAGCGGCTACGAGCAGATCCTCCAAGACGCACAGGCACGCGATGCCCTGACGGACGATTACGCCGAAGTATATTACAATCTGGGCAACGCCTACTATAAGCAGGGTGAACTGGGTCACGCGATACTCAGTTATGAGCGGGCACTCCGCCTCAAACCCCGTATGCGGGACGCCAAGCAGAACCTGGAATTCGTGGAGCAACGCATCACCGACCGCATCGACGATACACGTTCGTTCTTCCTGCAGGACTGGTTGATCACGCTGCGCAACAACTTCCGCGAGAGCACCTGGACCTGGCTCAGTATCGTACTGTTCTGGCTGGTGCTCGCCGGTTTGCTGCTCTTCTTGTTCGGACGCGAAGCCGCACTGCGCAAGGCCGCTTTCCACGTAGCTTGGATCAGTCTGCTACTAACGGTCTATACCGGTATCAATGCCGGCACCCTGCATAGCCGCGATGCCGCACAACAAGAGGCCATCATCATGCAGGGCGTCGTCAATGCCAAGTCCTCACCCGACCAGTCGGGCACCGACCTCTTCCAACTCCACGAGGGCACCAAGGTGCGCATCACCGACACGCTGGGCGACTGGAGCGAAGTGCGCGTAGCCGAGTGGCAAGGATGGATCGAGACACGCATGCTCGAACGTATCTAAGACGAGCATATGACAAGACAGTCTGCCAAATTGGCAGATTGTTTTGTTTTGGCACAGATTTTGACAAATTAAAAATGAAAAATGAAAAATTAAAAATTAAAATCAACATACAATGAGTAAGATTCAACCATTAGCCGATCGCGTGCTGCTCAAGCCGCAGGCTGCAGAAGAAAAAACCGTAGGCGGTATCATTATTCCTGATAGCGCCAAGGAGAAACCGCTACGTGGCGAGGTGCTCGCCGTAGGTGAAGGAACCAAAGACGAACAGATGGTACTCAAGGCCGGTGACCAGGTACTGTACGGCAAGTATGCCGGTACGGAGCTGGAACTCGACGGCGAGAAATACCTGATCATGCGTCAGAGCGACGTACTGGCGATACTTCGTTAAATTAAAAATTAAAAATTAAAAATTACGAATTGTTATGGCAAAGAATATCACATACAATACCGAGGCGCGAGAGGCGCTGAAGCGTGGCGTAGACCAATTGGCCAACGCCGTTAAGGTAACCCTGGGTCCGAAGGGCCGCAACGTGATTATTGACAAGAAGTACGGAGCTCCGCATATTACCAAGGACGGAGTCACCGTAGCCAAGGAAGTGGAACTGGCCGACGCACAGGAGAACCTGGGCGCACAACTGGTAAAAGAGGTAGCTTCGAAGACCGGCGACCAGGCCGGTGACGGTACAACAACCGCTACCGTGCTGGCACAAGCTATCGTAGGCGTAGGCCTGAAGAACGTGACCGCCGGTGCCAACCCGATGGATCTCAAGCGCGGTATCGACAAAGCCGTGGCTGCCGTAGTGGGTGAGATCAAGAAGAATGCCGTGGTCGTAGGTAACGACTTCGACAAGATCGAACAGGTGGCTACTATCAGCGCCAACAACGACGCTGAGATCGGCCGCCTGATCGCTGACGCGATGCGTAAGGTCAGCAAGGACGGAGTCATCACCATCGGCGAAGCCAAGGGTATGGACACCACCATCGAGGTAGTACAAGGTATGCAATTCGACCGCGGCTATATCAGTCCGTACTTCGTCACCAACACCGAGACCATGGAGGTAGAGATGGAGAAACCGTATATCCTCATCCACGACAAGAAGATCTCCAACCTCAAGGAGTTGCTGCCCGTACTGGAACCCGCCGTACAGAGTGGTCGTCCGTTGCTCATCATCGCAGAAGACGTTGATAGCGAGGCACTGACGACGCTGGTTGTCAACCGTCTGCGTGCACAACTCAAGATCTGTGCCGTCAAGGCTCCGGGCTTCGGTGACCGCCGCAAAGAGATGCTCGAGGATATCGCTATCCTGACCGGTGGCACCGTAATCTCCGAGGAGAAAGGTATCAAACTCGAGCAGGCTACCCTGGAGATGCTGGGTACGGCTGAGTCCATCACCGTCAGCAAGGAGAACACCACCATCGTCAACGGTGCCGGCAACAAGGAAGCCATCGCCGCTCGTATCGCACAGATCAAGGCACAGATCCAGGCTACCAAGTCCAGTTACGACAAGGAGAAACTCCAAGAGCGTCTGGCTAAACTGGCAGGCGGCGTAGCCCAACTGAACGTAGGTGCTGCCTCGGAGGTGGAGATGAAGGAGAAGAAAGACCGCGTAGATGACGCTCTGAGTGCTACGCGTGCGGCCGTAGAAGAAGGTATCGTACCGGGTGGTGGCGTGATGTATATCCGTGCACAGAAAGCCCTGGAAGGCCTCAAGGGTGATAACGAGGACGAACAAACGGGTATCGAGATTATCCGTCGTGCCATCGAGGAACCGCTTCGCCAGATCGTGGAGAACGCCGGTAAGGAAGGTGCAGTAGTCGTAGATAAAGTACGTGCCGGTAAGGACGACTTCGGCTACAATGCCCGTACCGACGAATACCAGCCGCTGTTTGCTGCAGGCGTTGTAGATCCCGCCAAGGTAGCACGTGTAGCCCTGGAGAACGCCGCTTCGATTGCCGGTATGTTCCTCACCACGGAGTGCGTCATCGTGGACAAACCCGAGGAGCATCCTGCCCCCGCTATGCCAAATCCCGGGATGGGCGGGATGATGTAATCATCTCGGAAAGCAAGGTATAGACCGCCTGTTGCTCGGAGTTGAGCAAAGACAAGTGGTGCGCCATTACGGCCCGGTCGTCTCGCATGGCCGGGCCTGTTTGTGCCTCCTCGGGCAAGATGGTATGGATCTTCTGGGCCGTATGGTCGATAAGCGGCAAGAGCACCTGGAACGGAATCGTCGTATCCCGCAGCAAGTCGGCCGAGATACGATACATCAGATTCGTAAAGTTGTTGGCAAACACCCCCGCTACATGCAATCGTTCGCGGTCGTGCTGCGTGCACTCAAAGATACGACTCGTCAGGGTCTGCGCCAGGGTATAGATGGCGGCCAGGTCGTCAATCTGGCGTCCCTCGATAAAGACGGGTATCGTACTCCAGTCGTTGATAAGCGAAGCCTTGGAGAACGACTGAAAGAAATAAAGTACACCGGCATGCGGTTTGTCCTCACCGAAGACCGAGAGGGGCACCGTACCCGAGGTATGGAGATGGAGCGCACGCGGGGCATGAACCTGTGCAGCTACCTCCGCCAAGGCCTGATCAGCCACGGCATAGATATAGCAATCCGCCTCCGGCAAGTCGGTCAAGTTGCGTGAATTGTGCATCTTCACACGTACATCCCTCTGCTCGAAGCCGTGCACCAAATTCGTGGCTACATTACCCGTTCCCAAAATGACTATTTTCATAAATCACAACGTTTGAGACTACAAAAGTACAGTTTTTTTTGCATACGTGCAAATTTTTTTGTACCTTTGCACCCGATTTGCGGAGAGTGCTAGTGTTTTTCCACTCTCCTTGGTAAAAACAATAACTGAAAACACGGCTTTACAGCCGCACAACGTATGCGAACAAACGACGAACTGCAGGGCGTAACCCTGCTGGGAAATCAGCACGTACAGTACTCGGATCAGTACAATCCAAGCGTGCTGGAGACCTTCCCCAACAAACACCCCGAGAACGAGTATCTGGTGACATTCAACTGTCCCGAGTTTACCACTTTGTGCCCTAAGACCGGCCAACCGGATTTCGGACACCTCTACATTAGTTATATCCCGCGCGAAAAGATGGTGGAGAGTAAGAGCCTGAAACTCTACCTCTTCTCGTTTCGCAACCATGGTGACTTCCACGAGGATTGCGTGAATATCATCATGAAGGACCTGGTCCGACTGATGGATCCCAAGTATCTGGAAGTAACGGGTTATTTCATGCCCCGAGGCGGTATCTCGATCTATCCCTTCGCCAATTATGCCGACGAAGCGCATCAAGAACTAAAAACACAGCGGCTTCGCGAACAATTCAGCAAGGCTTATGAAAGATAGTCTGATTGTGCTGTCGGGTGGACTGGACTCCACCACCCTGCTCTATGAGTACCGGGAACGTATCGCCCTGGCGGTGTCGTTCCATTACGGTAGCAACCACAACGACCGCGAGTTGGCCTTTGCCCGTCTGCACTGCGAGCGCCTCGGCATACCGCACAAGGTCGTAGCGCTACCCTTCTTCAAGCAGTTGTTCCACTCCTCCCTCCTGGAAGGTGCGGACGCTATTCCCGAAGGGAATTACGATGATGACAACATGCGCTCCACCGTGGTGCCCTTCCGCAACGGCATTATGCTCTCTATTGCGGCAGGCATGGCCGAGAACGAGAAACTGCAGTATATCATGCTGGCCAACCATGCCGGTGACCATACCATCTATCCCGATTGCCGACCCGAGTTTGTAGAGGCAATGGATAAAGCCGTATGTGCCGGCACATGGAACGGCGTACGGCTACTGACGCCCTATACAAACATCTCTAAGACAGAGATCGTGCGTCACGGACTCCGTCTCGGCATCAACTACGACGAGACCTGGAGTTGCTACCGCGGGGGCGACAAGCCCTGCGGCGTATGCGGTACGTGCCGCGAACGTGAAGAAGCCCTCCGCGAAGCCGGCTATAATGCTTAATTTTTAATTTGTAATTTTTAATTTTTAATTCCTATAATGTATTACGTTCAGAAAACAATCACTATCTCGGCAGCGCACAACCTCATGCTGTCCTACGAGAGTAAGTGCGAGAACTTGCACGGCCACAACTGGGTCATCATCGTCTATTGCCGCGCCCGGGAACTCAACCAAGACGGTATGGTCACCGACTTCACACACATCAAGCGCGTCGTCAAGGAGACCTTCGACCATAAGTATATCAACGAAGTCCTCGAGGTCAACCCCTCGGCAGAGAATATTGCCCACTGGATATGCGACCATATAGAAAACTGCTACAAGGTCAGCGTCCAGGAATCCGAAGGCAACGTAGCCATCTACGAACGCGACTAACAGTTTAACGTTTTTTCAAAAGAAAAAACCATTTTAACTATTTAACGTTTTTCGTAGAAAAACAATTTAACATGTATAAAATAAACGAAGTTTTTTATACATTGCAGGGCGAGGGGGCACACGCCGGCATACCGGCTGTGTTTGTGCGGCTGAGCGGATGCAACCTACGCTGCCCGTGGTGCGACACCGAGTTCAAGGAATACCGCGAGATGAGTGCCGCAGCTATCGTAGCGGAGGTGCAGGACCTGTACGACATACCGAACGAGCGCCGCAAGATGGTGGTGCTCACGGGTGGCGAACCTAGTCTGCAAGTCGATACAGCCCTGATCAACGCCCTGCACGAAGCCGGCTTCTATATCTGTATCGAGACCAACGGTACCCGTCCCCTACCCGAAGGCATCGACTGGATCACCTGCTCCCCGAAAATGGTCTATCAGTCCGAAGGACGGTCTATCAGTGAAACGGTCTATCAGCGAAGCGGTCTATCAGCGAAGCGGTCTTCGCTCGCTTTAAAGCGAGTGAATGAAGTGAAAGTAGTTTATACCGGAGAATACGATCCGGAGATTTGGCGCAGCCAACTCGAAGCCGAACACTGGATGCTGCAACCGCTTCGCTATACCGGAGAGTGGCTACTCCAGAATTGCGACGCCTTTGAGGACGACCGCAACGACAATCTGGACGATACCGTACGGTATATACTATCCCACCCCTTCTGGCGACTGAGCGTACAACTACATAAAATAGTCGGCCTCCGATAAACGGAAGTCGACTATTTTTTTATCCTTTAGCCTTTAGCCTATAGCCTTTCGCCTATAACCTTTAGCCCTTCGCCTATATCCCTTCGCCTAATACTGCGCCGCATCATACACCTGGTCGGCAATCTCCGACGAGGCGAGGCGCTCGATAAGGCAGAAGGCAAAGTCGGACGAGAGACCCGGTCCCTTGGCCGTGATGATATTCTTGCTCTCTACCACCAGTCCGCCTACATAACTCTCTCCCAAGTATTTCTCAAAACCCGGATAGCAGGTAGCCTGTTTGCCGGCTAAGATACCCAGTTGTCCCAGCACCGACGGTGCGGCACAAATAGCGGCAATCATCTTGTCGGCATTGTTATGCGCCACCAACAGTTCACACAGATTGGCATGTTCGATCAGTTTGGTTGCACCACCTGGCAGGATAAGCATTTCGGCGTCCGTGAAGTCGATGTCATCCATCAGTCCGTCTGCCTCCACCGCGATGTTATGGGCTCCCAGCACCAGTGGTTTGCCGGTGAGCGAGACAGTAGTAACAGCGATGTTTGCACGACGCAACAAATCAATCGTGGTGATGGCCTCTATTTCTTCGAAGCCGTTGTCAAGAAACAAGTAATTCATACGGTTTTTCACTAAGTTTGAATTATTCCGGGATTATATACGTTATTTGACCAATCTGGTCCTGTTTCTGTTCACTTGGAGTAAAGCGTGCCTCGCGCGCTTTACGGAGCATAGCATCAATCGTAGCCTGGTCGCTGATGTTACCACCCTTGGCCTCACGGGCACTTACCACCTTGCCCTCGGGATTGACACGTATCTCTATGACAATCTTGCCTGCGGCATACTTACCCTTCTCGGGTTGCGGCAGCGTACCGACGATATCACGGCCCGACAAACTCCAACTACCGTTGCCGCTCCGTCCGCTTCCTTTACCCTTGGCGGGATTGTTGCCCGTTCCGCTGTTGCCGGTCGTACCCGAACCGCCCGAACCTCCGGCGCCACCATTGCCTTTACCGAACAAGCTACCCATCTTCTGGGCCTTCGCTTCGGCTTCGGCACGTGCTTTGGCTTCCGCCTCCGCCTTCGCCTTAGCCGCTGCTTCCGCTTTAGCTCGCGCCTCTTCGGCTGCCTTGGCCGCCGCATCCTCTTCTATCGTCGGTTCTTGCTTCACGGGCGACTCCGTCTGCTGGGTCATAGGCGGCTTCGTTGCCTCTTGCGGCACCACCGGACGAGGCGTCTCCGCTGCCGGTGCCGTCGTAGCAGGCGTCTCTGCCGGTTGGGGTTCGCCCTCAGCGGCCGAAGCACCTTCCGCACCTTCTTCCGCTTGGAACGGCAAGAGTTCCTCCATCTCGTCCTGCTCCAGGAAGGCGATCTCTACACCCTCATCCAGCAATTCTTTCTCCTCACGGATATGAATCAGAAAGAACCACAAGAACAGAAAGAGCAAGACCGCTATGACCAGCGTAGCGATAGATGCTATAATATGTGATTTATTCTTCTGTTTCCGCATCTTCTGTCTGGGTTTGCTCCGCACGATGCGTAGCCACTACCAGTTTCATATGATTCTCGTTAGCGATATCCAGCACACGCACCACCTCCTTGTAAGCGATGTCCATATCGGCATGCAGGGCGATAGTGAGCGTCGAATCTTCGCGTTGTAATTGCTGCAGACGCTGCTCCAATGCCTCCGGAGCAATCTCCTCCGGTTGCGCCTCTCCGATAGCCAGGTAGTACTGACCGAGGTTGTTGATCGACACCTTGGCCATCTGCGGCTTCGTCGTGTCGGTCGAACGCGCTTGCGGCAAGTTGATCTTGATATCGTTGGGGGCCGACATCGTGCTCGCCATGATAAAGAACAAGAGGAGCAGGAAGATGAGGTCGGTCATCGACGACATTGCAAAGGTCGCTTCTACTTTATTTCTGCGTTTAAGAGCCATAAATTCAGTCTTTTGTCTTTCGACTTTTATCTTTCGACTTTTGTCTTTTGTCTTTTGTCTTTCGACTTTTGTCTCTATTATACCGGTTCGTTCAAGAGGTCCATAAACTCCAAGGTACGGCCCTCCAAACGACGTACCACGCGGTCGATACGCGACACGAGCAGGTTATAGGCAAACAGGGCGATGATACCTACAATCAGACCACCGATCGTGGTCACCATGGCCTGGTACATACCCGTAGAGAGCATCTCCATATCGATCGATCCACCGGCTTTATTCGCCATTTCGAAGAAGGTCTGCACCATACCCAGCACCGTACCCAGGAAGCCCAACATAGGCGCACCGGCGGCGATAGTAGCCATCAGCACCAGACCTTTCTCCAGTTTGCTGATCTCCAGGTTGCCCACGTTCTCGATAGCTACCTGTACGTCCTGCATCGGACGACCGATACGGGTAATACCCTTCTCGATCATGCGTGCACTCGGCGTATCCGTCTGGGTGCAGAGTTTCTGCGCCGACTCGATCTTGCCCTCATGGATGTAATCGCGAATGCGGTTCATGAAGGTCTTGTCTTCCTGCATGGCAGCCTTGAGCACTACCAGGCGCTCGATGAAGATATATACTGCGCCCAACAGCAGCAGGGCCAGGATAATCATGATCCATCCACCCAGTTGTGCCATTTCCCACAGGCTAATTGTCTTGGTTGTTACGGCCTCCGTAGCCGCTTGAATTTGCAATAACATACGTCTATTCGTTCTAAATTGTTCAATCTACCAATAATGCCCTATACTCCTTGATCGTCTGCTCGATACCCAGGTACAAGGCATCGGAGATCAAGGCATGACCGATACTCACTTCAGCCGTCCAGGGGAAGGCGTGTACAAAAGCGGCCAGGTTGTCGCGATTCAGGTCGTGACCGGCATTCATACCCAGACCCAGTTCATGGGCTTTCTCTGCCGCCGGACGGTACATATTGATGGCCGCCTGCGGGTCACGCTCATACAGCTGGGCATACGGACCGGTATACAGCTCGATACGGTCGGCACCCGTCTTCTTTGCATACTCCACCGTCTCTACATCCGGGTCCACAAAGATGCTCACGCGGATACGCAGCGAGTGAAGGTGGTTGACGATACCCTTCAGGTCGTTCAGGTGGCGCTTTACGTTCCAACCATGGTTGCTGGTCAACTGTTTCGGATCGTCCGGCACCAGGGTTACCTGCGTCGGTCGCACGTCCGCTACCAGGGCCAAGAACTCCTCCGTGGGGTTACCCTCGATGTTAAACTCGGTACGCACCAGTCGCTTCAGGTCATACACGTCCTCCTTACGAATATGCCGCTCATCAGGACGGGGATGCACCGTAATACCTTGTGCTCCAAACTTCTCGCAATTCTGCGCAAACAACTCTACGTCCGGCATTTTACCGCCGCGCGAGTTACGCAAGGTAGCCACCTTGTTGATGTTAACACTCAGTCTGGTCATAACTTGAAATAGTTTTCGGCTGCAAAATTACAAAAAAAAATTGATATACGCAAGCGCGCATAGACAAAATATTGTAAAAAAGTGTCCAAAGGCCATAAATACGGCTCATTTTTAATTTTTAATTTTTAATTCTTAATTAAAAGTCGTACCTTTGCATTCGATTTCGGTAAACGCGCATGGCTAAGATACAAGATCAAGACCGTCTGTACGCATTTTTGCGCCCCTATGTCGATTGGATGTTCCGACGTTCCTATCGGCATTTTCGCTATATCGGTCGGGAAAATATCCCCACCGACGGAGCGGTCATCTTTGCGCCCAACCATACCAATGCGCTCTGTGACGCCATGGCCATACTGGGTATCGATCGCCGCCAAAAAGTCTTTGTCGCCCGTGCGGACATCTTCCGCCGTCCGCGTCAGGCCAAGCTGCTCACCTGGCTTAAGATCATGCCTATTCGGCGTATGCGCGACGGCATGGACGAGGTGCGCCACAACGACGAGACCATCCTTCGTGCCGTTGACACCTTGCACGACGGCATACCCTTCTGTATCCTGCCCGAGGGTACCCACCGACCGATGCACTCCCTGCTGCCGCTGAGCAAAGGCATCTTCCGTATCGCCTTGCTGGCCAATGATACCTTTGGCAAACAAAAACCCGTCTATATCGTGCCCGTCGGCCTGGAGTACGGCGATTATTTCCACCTCTGGGACGACCTGACCGTCACTATCGGCAAACCCATCCATGTGACGCAATTTGCCCACAACCATGCCGAATTAGACCGTCCGCAACTCATCCTCGCCCTTCGCGAGGAATTAACCCTGCGCATGCGTGAACTAATTATTTGGGTACCCGACGATGAGCACTATGAACAAAACCTTGCCCGTCTGCTGCCCAAGCCCCAAAAAGCCAACATACCGTTCTTGATTCTTACCGCACCACTCGTGCCGGTATGCGCCTTGCTGACAGTGCCGCTCTGGGGTATGTTGCTATGGATTCGCCGTAATGTCAAGGACCCGGCTTTCCATAACTCCGTGCAGTACGTATGGCAACTGGTATTCCTAAGCCTTACCCTGCTGCTACCTATGCCGTTTTGGCTGTTTTTACAGGAATATGCTTACCAGATGAGGAAATTAAAAATTAAAAATTAAAAATTACGAATGATACATGATTAGAGCTTATGTGATTATTGCGTTGTACGTACTGGTGCCGGTGGTGATCATCGAACTCTTCAAGCGCTTTCGGTGGATGCAGAAGATCGGAACCGTCGTGGCAGCCTATGCCATCGGTATTCTCTTCGCCCTGACGGGACTGGTGCATTTCGAAGCCGGTTCGGCTGCCGCACTTACCTTCAGCAAACTTCAATCCACGATTATGTCCGTGGCCGTACCGCTGGCTATTCCGCTCATGCTGTTCAACTGTGATTTCCGTCTCTGGACCAAAGCCCTGCCTAAGACCATCTGGTCGCTCGTAGGCGGACTGACGGCCGTACTGGTGGCGGTAGTAAGCGGCTATTTTATCTTCCGCACCCCCGACATACCGGACTTCAACAAGGTGGCGGCGATGATGACCGGTATCTATACCGGCGGCACGATGAACTTCAACGCACTCGGTGCGTCCCTGGGTGTCGACAAGACGCTCATGGCTATCGTGCTGGCCTTCGAGATGGTACTTACTACGCCGTATATCTTCTTTATCATCGGTGGCGGTTTCCGGGTATTCCGCAAGATCCTGCCCTACCAGGACGTAACGCGCAAGGGTCGCAAAGACGAGGAGGTCGAGACCAAGGACGTAGAAAACTACCGTGGTATGTTCCGCCGGGAGAGCGTCGGCGGCATGTTCGCGGGGCTGGGACTGAGCATACTGTTCCTGGCTATCGGTGCCGGACTGGCGTTGTTGCTCACGGGTACGCTCAACGAATTGGTAGTCATCCTCACCATCACGACACTTTCCATCATCGCCTCGTTCTTCCGCCGGGTGCGCGAGTTGCCCAAGACCTTCGAACTGGGTATGTTCTTTATCCTCATCTTCTCGGTCATCGTAGCCTCGCTGTTCGACATCCATAGTGTCAACGGCGGTTCGATGATGATCGGCCTGTTCGTAGCCTGGGTGATGATCGTTGCGGCGGTGCTCCATCTGCTGTTCTGCCGTATCGCCCATGTGAGCGGTGATCTGTTCTGCGTGAGCCAGATTGCCCTACTCTGCTCGCCGCCGTTCGTACCGCCTGTAGTGGGTGCGATGCAAAACAAGAAAGTACTTATCTCCGGTATCGTCATCGGACTCGTCGGGTATGCCGTAGGCACCTACCTCGGCGTCGCCATCGCGATGATCTTACCCTAGTCGTCATTACGTCATTACGTCATTACATCATTACGAAAAATCAAAAACAATGAAAAAATATCTCTCTCTTTTTTTGATCGCTCTACTGGCCATGCCGCTCGCGGCAGAGGAGGCGGTTGCGGACTCCGTAGCGACGGATTCCATCTCCGCGGACACGATTGCCGTGCCCGTGAAGAAAAACAAACGCAAGCAAAAACCCCAGGAGGTGGACTCGCTCGGCCGTAAGATCAAGACCGGTTGGAACTTCGGTATCCTGCCGTCCGTAGCCTACGATGCCGACTACGGTTTCCAGGGCGGTGTGCTCACCAACGTCTATTACTACGGCGACGGCAAGCAGTACCCCGAGTATATCCACTCGCTCTATTTCGAGGGCGCCTATACCACCAAGCACCACGGTATCTTCCGCTTCAATTACGATAGCAAGTACCTCATCCCCCACCATCGTCTCACGCTCGATGCCACCTACCTACCCGACGCCATGTGCGACTTCTACGGCTTTAACGGTTACGACACGCGTTACCATCACGAGTGGTGCGACTGGTCGAAGCACCCCGAGAAGATGGATACGGCGCAATATCGCTCGCGCGTGTTCTATAAATATAAACGCGACCTCATCCGCGTAGCCGGAGATATCGAAGGTACGATCTATAAGGATCTGAAGTGGAACGCCGGCGTCGGTGTACTCGGCTATATCATCGACGACTGCGATATCAACATGCTCAACGGTAAGAACACCTACGACCCCGCCAAGCAGCATTACGAGCAGAAGCCGCTCGATCCGAATGTTCAGGGCCTATACGACAAGTACAAACGGTGGGGCATCATTGGCGATGATGAGAAGAACGGTGGCTGGCATCCTTATGCCCGTGTGGGTCTCACGTACGATACGCGCGACAAGCGCCAGGGACCTAACCGCGGTATCTACACCGATGCATTCTTCACCTACTCCGCCGCCTTCAATGCCGCCTACGGTCAGCAGGCTACGGCGGGTTACAACCACCTGCAGTTCAACTTCACCTTCCGTCATTATATCCCCTGCTATACCGATAAGAACGGCATCAACCGCATCACCTTTGCCTACCGTCTCGGCACCCAGAACCTGATTGCCGGACGCTCGCCCTTCTATATGAACAACTACCTCAACACGCTCTTTATCCAGCGCGTCTACTACGAGGGACTCGGTGGCGGCAATTCGATCCGCGGTATGATGGCCAACCGAATTCTGGCCAACGGCTTTGCCTTCGCCAACGTGGAGTTCCGTTTCCGCGTGGTCAACTTCGATATCGGTCGTCAGCACTTCTTCATAGGCCTCAACCCCTTCTTCGACCTGGGCGTCATCACCCAGCCGTATGACCTCAACGAACTGGTCGAACTGCATACCAACGGCAAGTATCAGGACCTGCTGGCGAGCATGACTGCCTGCGGTGATGACTACGATACCTATTTCGACACCAAGGACCGCAACGCCTGGTGGCCGCATATGAGTGCCGGCCTGGGACTGAAGATCGGTATGAACGAGAACTTCGTTCTATCTGCCGACTGGGGAATGCCTATCAATCAATACCCATACAACAAACAGGACAATCAGAAGTGGGCTAACTTCTACGTAAAGATGGGTTACCTGTTCTAACCGATAGTCTATAAAGGGTGTTTCTTTAGCATAAACACCTATTTTTTGCGTAAATCTTGCGGGATTCAGAAAAATGTTGTACCTTTGTACGCTCGATTGAAAAACAACCGAAAAAACAGTACAATACATGAGAAAGATTTTTGCTTTGTTCTTAGCAGCATTATTCTGCGCGAACATCAGTGCACAGACACTGAACGAGACCTTTGAGGGCGAGGGCTTCCCGCCGGAAGATTGGTCGGTGATCGACGGTTATGCCGGTTACGGCTGGAAGAAAGCCGTCAAGGCAGGCACCAACTGCGCCTATATCCAGGAAGTAAGCGGCACCGAAAACTGGCTCATCACGCCGCAACTGCGTCCCGCTAACGGAGAGTCACTCACTTTTGCTGCCCGTGTAGGTGATTATGCCTCCACCGGACAACTGCGTATCGAAGTGTCACTCAGCGGTACCGATGCCGGTTCGTTCGAACTGCTCGACACCTATTACACTTCCCAGAGCCAGGGCGATGCGGCGCATCGTCTCTGGAAAACCGACTGGCAGCAATACACGATCGACCTCAGTGCCTATCGCGGACAGGCTATCTATATCGCTTTCCATCAGGCAGGCGGCACCGACGGCATTTACGTCGATAACGTGCGCGGTGTATCCTTGCTCGGTAATGCCGACTGCGAGAACCCGTCGAATATCGTGCTGAGCGACCTGCAAGCGCACTCCGCTACCTTCACGTGGCAGGGCACAGCTGCGCAGTATCAGTACCTGCTCATCGAAAATGGTGAGACAGCCGACTGGACCAACGCCACGCTGACTTCGCAGAAGACCGTTACGTTCAGCGATCTGTACGAGGAGACGGAGTATGTCTTCTATGTACGTTCCTACTGTAGCGCCACGATGCAGAGTATGGCACCCAAGACTACGTTCCGTACCCCGTGTACGTCGTTCGACGTTCCCTGGTTGGAGACCTTTACCCGTGATGCTACGGGTGCGGTTGCCCCCGACTGCTGGACCGTTTCGTCCGCTACGCCGCAGGTATGGGTCGTAGCCGACAAGACCTACGACGAAGAGGGCAACACCGTGACCGTACAGGGTCAGGCGCACCTCTATGCCACAGGCGGTGGACCCGGCACCGAGCAGGTATTCGCCATGCCGATGTTCAACGCACCGCTCAACACCCTGGAAGTGGCGTTCGACTACCGCACCAATATGGTCAGCGACGATTACGCCAAACTGGAAGTGGGTTACATGACCAACCCCAACAAGGCATCCACCTTCGTCTCGCTGGTTACCCTACCCCAGACCCTGACCGATGTACACCGGGTAGTTACCTTGGAAGACCTTCCCGCCACGGCTACGTTTATCGCCTTCCGCTTTGCAGGAGGTACCAGCAGTTTTGGTAGCGTATCGATGGACAACTTCGTGGTAGCCGCTATCGGTCATTCCGCCGAGGTGGATCCGTCGCAAGAAGAGATACCGGATGCAGCCATCTATAGCTTGAGTTACTGCGAAGCCAAGTTCACGTGGTACTCCTACAACACTTCCGCCTTCGCTATCGGTTTGGCAGATTCTACCGGTACGCTTATCGCCGGCATCGTAGCCACAACCGACGAGTGCGACCGCTTTGCCTACCAGGATCAGCAGACGGGTGAGTTCGGCGGGTTCTCCGATCAGGACGACTACGAGAACCATTACTACTGCTCCACCAAGTGGATCCTCAACGTAGACGAAGAAGGTATGCAACGCGGCGCGGCTTGGGATGCCAGCGTCATCAATGTAGGTACCGCTGTTTCGCCTATCCTGGCACTCCGTCCCGGCACGTATCAGGTACAAGTTCTGGAACTCAACGAGACCGCTACCGGGTATGCCACCGGCGCCAGCCTGGCTACGTTCTCTTTCACGCTCGTAGAGAAACGCGTAGAGAACCTGCAAGCCGTCGTAGCAGCCGACAAACAGACGGCTACCCTCACCTGGACCGATCCCGAGTTCGGTCAGGGCGAGCGTCTCTATGTTCGTGTATGGTCGGGCGAGACCGTGGCTTACGACAACTTCTCGTCCAAGGACCGTCCTACCAGTCCGCTGACCGTCAGCGTCATCGAGGGCAAGTCCTACACCGCTATCGTACAGGCTGTCGATAAGAACAACAACCCGCTCGGTCAGGAAGTACAAGTAGGCTTCACCGTAGGCGTCAACCTGTACGAACCGCAGAACCCGCAAGCCGTTGTAGCAGGCGGAGACAACGTGACTTTCTCCTGGACCGTAGCCACCGAAGCCG
Source organism: Paludibacteraceae bacterium (assembly GCA_017551025.1). Classification (GTDB taxonomy): domain Bacteria; phylum Bacteroidota; class Bacteroidia; order Bacteroidales; family Paludibacteraceae; genus Colicola. The sequence continues at coordinate 55,120 of JAFZNG010000022.1, forward strand.
ACCGCTATGTGATCGAACTCTATTGCAATGGCGAGTACTACACCTCGCTCACCGTAAGCGGCACCAGCAAGATGACAACGATGCCCAAAGATGGCACCTGGACTTGGACCGTACAGGCCTTCAACCGAGGCAGCAACGGCAACTACTTCGAGGCCAGCAATGCTATCCCGGGTAATAGTTTCGTGAGCAAGGCAGCCGATATCCCGGAAGATGCCATCGTGATGAACGTATGGGGTATGGAAGCCGGTTATCTGGATCAGTACGTAAGTCAGTTCCCCGCAGGCAAATACGGATGGATGGTGATGTTCGCTACGGGCGAAGAAGGCGGTACGGGCATGCCGATGCCTTCCTTCCTCATCTATACCGATAAGGAGGGGGCTATCTCCGGCGTGTATAATACCACCCGCGGCAATATCGATCTGGAGAGCTGCTATATCAATACCAACGGTACGCAAGCCGGTTGTATCATGGCTACCGATGCCGAAGTGCGCCTCCAGTTCGTAGCGTATGACGACGACAAGGCGGCGCAGGGCGGTTACCGCTACGGCTACTATACCGGTCAGTTCCGCATGGTAGGTACCGATGGCAACACCTACGTGGGTAAGTTTATGGAACAGTTCTGCAACTCGTACAACTACTCCACCGCCGGTTCGTCTATCCGCGACCATAAGGGTATGTGGGACGAAGATCCCGACTATATCGCACCGCAAGGTATCGAAACCGTCACCGGAAATCCGTCACCCGTCACCCGTAAGGTGCTCATCAACGGCCAAATCCTTATCCTGCGCGACGGCAAGGCATATACCCTCACCGGTCAGCGCGTAGAATAAGCCTTACGCATCTTTTATAGCATAATGAAGGCAGGGCATCACGCCCTGCCTTCATGCATTTTTGTCCTTCGACTTCTAGATCATCCGCGGAGGGTAAGGCGGACGGGAGTGTTGCGTTGGAAGGCCTTTTTGAGGCGTTCGTAGAGACGGTCATAAGTGGTTTGCGAGGCGGTAACTACGCCCGGGAGGAGTTGTTTGCCGACTATTATCTCGCCATGTATGGCGGATAGCGCTCCGTCTCCGTGTCTAAACGGATTGTTGTCCAAGCCGATGGAATAGTCACCTTGTTGCAAGTGATGTGTGGGGTGCTCGACCGTATCGCAGATGAGTTTGCGATTGATATATAGGTGACCGTCTATTCCCCACGGCTTAGGGTCACCACGTACAATTGTAATTTCCATGACTTTTAACTTTTAACTTTTAACCGCGCATGTTGCCGAGCATGAGACAGGAGTACTCTTGCAGAAGTGCATCTTGGTAGTAGCGTGTCTCCGGCACATCGCCCGTGGAGTATACGCCTTCGCTTACCCGCATCCTAATCGACGCCGCGATACACATACCTTTTGTTAGGTGCGTCAATGGTTCATTACCGAGCCATGTTACCAGGTACGCATCCTCGTACGGTCCACCTTGTTCACGGATTACCAACTGCTGTTTGATCATCTGAGTGCCGTCACTCTTGGTGATTGTCTGCGGCTCGCAGACGTTCACGATTCGAAATATATTCTTCATAACTATTCGTTTTTTATGTTAGCCATATATGGCTAACTCGCTCTTTGGATTTTACGATAGACATCTTTCTCGACTTCCTCGATGACGCGGAGTTTCTTCCATTGGGAAAGGAAGACCTTGACCGGTGTGGCTTTGCCTTGTTGTTCAAGGAGCGCACGCAGTTGTTCGCGGTTGAACGTGTCGGTCAGTTGGTCGTAGAGTATGTTCCTCGGACCGGGACGGTTCTCGTTCTCGCGCTTGGTGTTCAGTTCCTCAAAACGTTTACCCCAACGCTCCAACATGCCATCTAAGATGTAGTCTGCCATGAAGAGATAGATATGGCGCACACGCTTCTGGATTACCTCCGGAGAAAGGGTGTTCTCCAGTTCGTAGAGGTACTGACAGAGGGCTGCAACACGGAAAGCGGAGACGGATGAACGTTTACGGAAGACATCGAGCGAGCGACTACCGCTGAGGGATGCTTCCTTACCTTTGGCACGCACCCATGAGCAGACGGTCTTGTCGAGCCAAGCCGTGTCCAGTTGAACGGTCGGCATCAGTCCTCCATCGGCATCGTAGGTCTCGTCCATCAGCCGTTTGAGCATCCGGTCAATATGTGCCTTTTGCTCCGGCGTGTAGGGCGTGAAGATAGCTCCGTCTTCGCCTAAGGTTTCGTCCAAACGGCAGAGGATAGTTCGCGTGATGTTACCACCTTCGATGGCTTTCTTGTCGAAATAATCGTCAATCGCCGAAGGCGTAGCACAGAACATCGAGCAGATGTTGATGTCCACGATGGCGGAGTACGAGTTATCCGACGCGAAGTCAATACCGAACTCACTTCCGAGATCATAGGCGGTTCGCATGATGGTGCGGAGGTTGGAATAGCCGTTCTTACCGGCATCCGTCACTTGGGCTAACTCTTCCGCGAACATCCAGAAGGTGAGGGTGTCACCAAAGACTCGTTCGTACATGTCGGCACGCTTGGTGAGAACGGTCTTGGAGATAGTAGGCGGTACGACGCGGATGGTTGTTTCCGGTTCTTCCTCCAGTTTCTCGTTCGCCTTACGACGTTTCTTCTTGTCTCGGTACTCCTGTTCGAGCCGACGCATAGCTTTGTCGCGTGCTTTGAGGGTATCGTTCATGATAAGTCCCTCAATATCGGCAGCAAACGACTTACCCGAACTCTGTGCACCCTCGATGAGCACTTGCAGCAGAAGGGCACTCAGACGCGAATCGAAGAAGTACTTGAGTCGTACTCGTGGGCACATAGCGCATAGCGGACCCACGGTCGCCATAAACGCAGCCACCTTGCGATTCTTGGGCGCGTTCCCCACGATCTGCCGGATTATCTCCGGCAATTCGTGGTCCTTAATCAAACTTACAACCTTGTTCATAAGCCGATCTCCTTCTTTGCGTTCAACAGATCCGCCAATATCAGAGCGGCTACTCCTGCCGGAGCCAGACTGCTATCCAAGGTCATCTGATGGAAATTGATACGATACCTACCCTGCTTGTCTTTCGCCACATTGAGCATCCGTCCTTCAAACACCTTCCCGTTACGCGTCCAACGCTCCGGTACGAGTTCATCGAACTCAAAACGCTCCTGATCATGCGTCATTACCAACATGCCCTTGCGAGCTTCTCCTACGCGAATGTCGCGCTCTTGCATACGTGCCTTCAAATCGACACAAAAGTAAATTTGTTTTTTAATCTTTGCCATTGTTGTAAAAATTTAGGCATTAAACAATAATGGCAAAAGGCCTTTTGCCTCCGCCTGCACCAAGCAGGTCGGATTTGAATTCGAGTGCAAAGGTACTGCTTATTTTTAAATTTAGCAAGGAATAGAAAGTGCCACTCTCCAAGAAACTACACTACCTCCCTCAATTCCTACGATACCTCCCTATTGAGCATAAAAAATCCCTCGCAAACATCTATTGCAAGGGATTTCACATATCACTTTCGATTTAATGAAAATGCTTATCGAATGTTTTCGCAGTATAGTTCGGTTGGTTCTCATCCGGCAAGCCTAATCTCTCTAATTCTGCACGGACAATAGCATGATTGAGTGTCCTATAGTAAATACGATTATCATCTGCCATTTTGCTTAAATGGTTGAAAATTTCAGGAATCGGATAGTTCTTCACCAAGTTCTTGACTTCTAGATGAACCTTTCTTTTCTCATCCTCATCAATTACAGAAGGATGGATAAAGTGAAAAAGTTCTTCTGTCTGTTGTAAGGATGTGTCATCTAAAGTTTTTCCTGTGTCTTGTGCAGAATCTGCTTTCCATATTTTTATATAGCGGTCAAGTTCATCGAATAGAGCCTTGCGTAGATTCTCTACCTGATAATCTTCCATGCGATCTATACCAAATAATTTTAACTTAATAATATCAGGCCAATCTTCACGAAAACGTTCCACTATCTCAGCTGCTCTTGCTCCGCCGCGAGCTTGAACAATCAATTCAAGTTTGTAACGCAAATGATTGGGGTAAAAGTCTTGAAAACTATTTTGCAATAAACGATCCCACAATATCATATCCGGTGGTAGACTTTCGTCCCAAATACTATAATCTACATCGGTGCTTACGGGTAGAATATCAGCAAACCATAGTAATCCTTTTAGCGTTAATGGTCTGAGGGCATCATATCTGCCCTCTGAATTGTAATCATCAGGTTGATAAGCCTCTATTGCCACTTTGCCATCAACCAAGCAAATATGTTTAATTTCCTCAGTTGGTATCCATACTAATGGATTTGAGATTAGATGGTTGATTTTATCAACAATTCTATATTCATAGCAATTAGTTACGCGTTTCCAATCTACTTGTTTTCTTACGGCATATAACTCTTCGGCTACAAGATGGTTACATAGTTTGTCATCGCAATACCGAAAGTCATGATTGGTGTAATACAGCCCCGTGCTTTCATCTTTATGCAGTTCTACGTCGTATATTATGTGAAAGCCCCATTCCTTGCTACGTTTTTCGTAACAAGCCCGCAATTCATCAAGGCTGAGGATATTACTCTTATAGGCCTCTACTCCACCATTTTCAAGCTTTTGGTAGAATTTATACATCTTTTCGTTTAGATACTCTTCATCTATGAAATTCATATTATTTTGTTAAATTTTGATGTTTATTTGTTAGTTTCCCAAATGTATCCGTGATATTCGATGCCTTTATCTATATATCGTCCCAAATGACGATTGCCAATGCCCAAATGTTTGGCAGCTTCCATTGTTGATGTAAATGTCGCGACCACCTGACCATCACGAATTAACCTTATGGGACGAAGATTTGATTTTGTCCAACCATTCAAAGCATAGAGGTCAATTGAATTGTGCCAACAATAATTCAAGACCTCTGGATGATTGGCCTTGAGCGTCTCATATGAGCCAGCCTCCTGACAAAGTGCTTTGATTTGCTCGATAGTAAAATGATAATGAGGATGGAGTTGCCTCTTTAATGGTAATAGCAAATCCTCCCATCCCCTGCGCTTTATCATTTGATACGCGCCATTATAAGCATCTTTAAACTCTTTGAGTGTTTTGTATTGACCAATTAGTTCTATTAGAGCCTCTCGTGTCCATTTTACATTTGACGCTCTACATAATTCCGACAATTCTTTATGCCAACCATGACGTTTCGCAGCAGCCAAAGCTCCGGGAAACTTATCATGTACCTGCCGGATGCTTTCGCATTGTGAATACGCTTTTCTACATTCCTCATAATTGTCGTAGATTTGCCTCATCCTATTGGGAAAGTGCTTATCTAACAAATGGTCGAGTTGGTGCTGTCGTATATATTCGCGATAACTTGAATATGATTTAGCCCAATCATCCAATTTATCAAAGCCATGCATAGATTTTTCTATCTTAGCGATATCGTAATCCAGAATCTCTTGACCACCAAGAGAACCGGTCTTGAATCGGTTAAGAATAGTCCATCCGGCATCTTTATACTTTTGCAACCAAACTCCTTCTTGGATAGATGCTTCCTCTTGATCCATATAATCTGTTAGAATCTTAGGCTTAGGAATATCTAACTGATGTAAATGTGCAAAATCAAATACGGCTCCTTCTTTATGGTGGCGTTTGTTTCTTATCTCCATCTTAAACGTGAGACCAATATACGCAGCATGGAAGTCGGTAAATTCATAAGCATATATGATTCTTTGCTTGTTCCCTTTTGTCCCCATGTGGGCACAACACTCCTCGTACCAACCATGTCTTTTTGCACAATCCACCATTCCTGGATATTTGTTGATAAATTCCACACGAGAATTACATGTGCGAGCAGTAGCAATACATATTTCTTTGTTGTATTTTGTATTCTTATCTGCGCGGCACATTATGCACCCGTGGCCTCTAAGGTGGCTACTGGGGACTTGCCAAAAAACGCCATGCTTTGGACAGATGATGCACACCTTGGTCTTAGCATTTACATACTCCACCTTGGAATAATCATACTTATCCCCATGAACTTGTTTAGCCCTATGTATGAACTCCTCGGTGGTCATAATTTCTATTGTTTTTAATCAGCCATGTATGGCTGATACGCTCTTAGTGATTTGTATGGCTGACACGCTCTATTGGTTACACATCCGGCGGATGAGGGCGTTGAGGGCGAGGAAGCGGTAGCGCTTGCTATTAGGCGTGCAGCGCGGGTCTTTGCGATAGACCTCATCCGCTATCTCCTTATCCTCAAAAAGGCTAGGACCCGGCTCTATCAGTAGCAGTTGTCCTGCCGCACAGGCCTCAAAATAGACGCCCTGCGGTTTGTAGTACTTCGCGTGCGGACTATCCGCATCAGGGAATCCCTCATTCAGTAGCACCAACATCGGATACCCCGCCTCTCTAATCGCCCTGCAAATTTGTTTCTCTCCTTCCGAAATCCCCGCACTTACCCATACCACGCCGCGCTCTGCCAACCGCAGACACTCCGCTTTACGTTTGTCTATTTGAGCTTGCGTAAGCGTACGCGAACATTGGAGCATCTCCCGCATCGGGTCGTCCTTGAGGAACTGGTTGCCTAGCGTCGTACATTCAAACCCCGCCACCTGCACCTTCTGCCGTAACTTAAACAGTTCCGGGTTCGCCCGCTTGAGCGCCGCCCTCCTGGGATTGTCATGAACGTACCAGATAGCGTTCTCTAATTGCCCATCGCGAAAACATACGCTGTCGTCATAGTTATCATCAAAGAGGGGCGCTATTCCTATCTTTTTATAATAATCCTCGCGTTGCCTGCGCGACATATGCGATAGTGACGCCCGTTGTTCATCTGAGAGCGAGGCTCTGTCCCGCATATATGGCCGATTCATTCTTCTCCATTCCTGCGTACAAGCGATCTTGAATCCGCGCATGATCTCGCCGAGAGTCACATCCATCTCTGACTCCACGCGTATGATGCCATGAAAATGATCCGGCATTACCTGATGAGCCAGTACACTTATTTGACGACCGTATTGGTTATGAAAGTCCGGTAACTCCAGCCATTGTTGCTCCATATAGCGACCAAAATCGGTCATCTCTACATATGGAGCTGGGTTAGTACGTAACTCTCCTAACAACCGCTGGTGGTCATTCACAACGATTGTAATTAGATACGTACCTGTCCAGCGGTAGTTATTCCAGCTGGCATGTGGTCTATGTGACGAGCGGTTTGATCCCATATCTTTTCCTGCCCTGCGCCAATTTTGGCGCAAAGTTACAAAAATTTTTTGACATGTGCAAATCTCCGCTATATATTTCTCTCTAAAAGAGCGCACGAGCCATACATGGCTCATAATATACCCCGAAGGTTAAAAGTTAAAAGTTAAAAGTCTGCGATTTTTAACTTCCACTTTTAACCGATGATGCCTATAGTCCCGAGAAGTTAAGAGTCTCACTCCATAATGATATATCGCGCGCACACGAATTGCATTTGCAAATTCGATAACTTTTAACTTTTAACTTTTAACCTATTTAACTAATAATATAATAAGAGTTGGAGGTTATAGGTAGTTCTTTCGGGACCATGTTACATGTCGGGGGACAAATGGCACAACCTAGGGGACAACATATTGCGTATGTCATAAAAAAGCAGTACCTTTGCATCAGATTTGAAAAAGAAAGGTAAATGACAGGTAATTGATACGATATTGATACGTTCACACTTTTAAAATGAATATGGCAAAAATCCGCATCCCTCCCGGCTATACCTGGCGCCAAATAGCCGACCAACTCGCCTCTATTGGCATCACGCTCGACGCACACCAACTGGCAGACGGTTCCTTTCGAGCGTACGTTCGGAAACGCAACCTAAACCTATTTATTAATAACCTAAACCTAACCCAATTATGACCAAAGAACAGATCTACAAAATCGTAGCTACTGCCCTGACGGCTATCGTGACCTGCTTGGCGATCGCACTCGGCCTGCAGAGTTGCAACGTGACCAGGACCGTGACCACCCAGTCGCAGTACTACCAACGAGGCGACACCTCCGTCGTCATCCAAACCCGCACCATCGAATCGTACGATGGCGTCAAGAAGTAAACGTTAGACCGTTAGAATGGCGCTTCGCGCGTTATAACGTTCGTAAGGCCTTCGGCGTTAACGTGGCGCAGCCACCATTTTAACCTCTTAACGTTCACATAATGAACCTTTTTAACAATTTAACGTTTAACCCCTTAAACCTTAACTATTATGGCAATTGTAAAATGGAGTGCCGGTATTGATTATGTATCCGGCGCATTGTCGAAACCGAAGAAAGACGGTCAGCACAAGCACGAGAAGATGCTGCTTGGCACGCACCGCAAGGCTGCAACCAGCAACCCGAATTGTACG
>JAFZNG010000023.1 GCA_017551025.1 Paludibacteraceae bacterium
CGTACATGGGAGGAGCGCAAAGAGGCTCCGGCTAAGGCAGCCAAGAAAGCCGCTAAACCGGAGGAGCCGCAGGTAGAGATGCCGAAGGTCGAGAAGACCACTCTCGGTGACCTTTCCGCTCTGGCAGAACTGAAAGCTTCTATGGAAGCCGAGGAGAAGCCCGCCAAGAAAGCAACCAAAAAGGCTGCTAAGAAAGACGAGGAATAATCCTCTGCTTTCACAGCATTTCTTTGAAGGACATCATTTGGGTGTCCTTCTTCTTTTTATTTCGAATGCTTGTCGTGTTTGAATTTTTTGAATGCTTGTCTTTGAATGCTTGTCGTCTTCTAATTCTTGAATGCTTGTCGTCTTTTTCTTCTTTTCTCCGACATCGGATGTCGGTCTGCGATTTCCCCTTTTGCGGCATATTTGCCGCAAGGTTCGCTTCGTCCGTTTTGCCGGATATTATCCGGCTTGTAGCGTCTGTGAGCTGCACATTCATGTGCAGCATCTTTCGCCGTCTCGCTGTGTCGTCATCTCCCAATGCCCACGCCTTTCAGCCGCCAACACCCTCGCTTCCCAACCTTGCCAGCATCCTCGCTTCTAAACCTCGCCAACACCCACGCTACTATCCACACCACCCTCGCTCACCTCTCACCGCTCACCGTTACTTCCCACGCCCGTAGTCGCCGTCCCCACACTCGGCGATTGTATCGCCGCCTGTCCAGTGCTCGCGGATACTCCCGCGAGTTTTCTTTCGTCTATGTCAGTTACGCTCGATGTCATCGAGCATGTTATACCCTCGGCATATATGCCGAGTACGTTTTGGGCTGTTTAAGGGGGATGCTTACGCTTCGCGTTCTACGTGCGCGCGATATTTTAAGGTGTCTGTTCTTCGTCCGTTTCCAGCAATTGCCCACTTGGCGGCTGGCATATTTGCAAAATACTGCATACCCAATGCAAAATACGAAAATTTTTACGATTTCTGCACAAAAATTTGCGTATATGAATATTTTTTCGTAACTTTGCGGCCGGTTACGCATATATCATATGCAGATAAAAAATAGAATGTTCAATTTTACCCCCCCCATTATGAATATGTCGTAAATAGTGAGGGTATAGGGATTACGCAACGCAATAGCGGTGCTTGACTTTGTGTCGAGTGCCGCTATTGCGTGTTTAATACGTGTGTATAGTAGGAAACAATGGTTGGAGGTAAGCGTCTAATAGTATTGATAGTATGCCTGTGCGCGTTCGTTTGTACGCGCGCAGGCGAATGGTCTCCCTCCACTTTGCCTTCTCCTAAAGCAATCGGACAAGAATACTATGTATCCAATCCGGATGCAGTTCTCTCGACACACACGGTGCAGACCTTGAATGAACTGTGTTCGAGACTCAAGACCAATACGAGTGCAGAAATGGCGGTTGTGGCCATCGACACATATGCCCCGTCTTACGATGCGCACAGTGTTGCTCTTCAGCTATTCAACCTCTGGGGGATAGGTGGCGAGGATAGGCACACCGGCGTGTTGCTGTTTTTATCTCGGAGTAATCGCGAGATAGAATTGATCACGGGTAAAGGGATTGAGGGTATACTAACCGATGTCAGGTGCGGACAAATCCTGGATGCCAATATAGCTTACCTCTCAAAGAATGATTTCGACACGGGTATCTTGCATATATGTGAGAATATAGAATCGATGCTGATGCAGGACGAGAACCGTTCGGAATTGTTATTGGGATGGAGTCCGAAGAAGCCTGCACACAACACAGGATGGATAGTTATTCTATTATTCGTTCTACTGGTGATTGTGCTGTGGGTATGGACGAGGCACAAGAAGCGGCAAGGTCAACTAAAACGGGACAGGAACGTGGTGATAACCCGTCCGAACAGAGATATCACTCATCCGGAACCATGGCGAGGTAACAGTAGGGCAAGTTCGTGGGGAGGCGGAAGTAGTGCAGGCGGTGGCGCCGGAAGGAAGTTTTAATATCAAATACTAATTACACATATGAAAAAAGGAACATGGATAGCAATCAGTATCGTAGCGGTGCTCGGTATGATGGGGGTATGGGCTGTTTCGCGTTATAACACGTTCGTAACCATGCAGGAGAATGTGACGAACGCATGGGGACAGGTAGAGAATCAGTACCAGCGCCGTGCGGATTTGGTGCCTAACCTCGTGGCGACAGTCAAAGGCTATGCCTCTCATGAGCAATCGACTTTTACGGCAGTTGTAGAAGCACGTGCGAAAGCGACCGGTATCACCATTGACCCATCGCATGCCACGGAGGAACAGTTAGCACAGTTTCAAGCTTCCCAAGGAGAACTGAGTCAGGCACTGGGACGACTCATGGCAATAGCTGAGAGTTATCCCGAGTTGCAAGCCAATGAGAGTTTCCGCCAGTTGGCAGACCAGTTAGAAGGCACGGAGAACCGCATCGCTTACGCACGCAATGTGTTCAATGACTGCGCGAAAGAGTATAACGCTGCTATACACCGCTTCCCGGGTAATATCATTGCCGGTATGTTCGGTTTCGAGCGCAAGGCTTACTTTGAAGCGGAAGCCGGAGCAGAAAAAGCACCGAGAGTGGAGTTCTGACATACTCCTTCCTTTATGAAAAAAAACAACTTAATTAGATGATTCAAAGCATATGAAAAAACTTACTCTTTTGATTTCTACGCTGCTGTTGGTAGCTAGCGCACAAGCCTACAACACCGTGAATATATCCGATTTCACGGATGGCCAATCGTGCACTTTGCAGGATGGAGACATCCTCACCGGTAAGTGCAATTATGCCCCTAAGATCATGATTGCAAAGGGTGCTTCCGTAACCTTGGATAATGTGACGATTAACGGTTATGGAACCCCGACCGATATAGACTGTGCGGGTTTGAGTCCGTTAGGCAACTGTAATATCTACCTTAAAGGTACGAATAAGATTTACAGTTGTGGTGTGAACGAACCGGGTCTTTTCTTGCCGGGCAGTTGTACAGTCCATATCTATGAGAAAACTACCGGTGGATCTCTCGAGGTACATGGAACCGGTTACGGAGCCGGCATCGGAGGTGCGATGGATGACGGAAGCCATGAGGTGGGACACGTACGTATCCATGGCGGTATTATCAAGGCATATGGCGGTGATGATGCAGCCGGTATCGGTTCGGCACATCTAAGCAAATGCGGTAATATCATCATTGAGGGTGGTACTGTCACAGCCAAAGGAGGAAAGAACGCAGCCGGTATCGGTAGCGGATACAAAGGCCGATGCGGTAGCATCACAATCAATGGTGGCACCGTGACTGCCAAAGGCGGCACCAATGCTGCCGCTATCGGAAGCGGATGGCAACCGCAGGGAGTAGGCACATGCGGATCCATCACGATAGGTTCCGGCGTCACAAAAGTGGATGCCACCAAGGGTTCCGGTGCCCCGTATAGCATTGGAAAAGGCAAGGAAGGCACGTCCATCGGTACCATCACTATCGGAGGAAAGACCATCGCTAACGGTACGCCTGAGGCGCATTTCATCTATCCGATTCCGACTCCTACCGATATAACGGTGACCGATCCGTCTGCCTCTACGGCCGTGGTATCATGGACTGCAGCATCCGATGTGCTCCAATACGAAGTACGGTATATGAAGGCTGTGGATGGAGAAGGGTATTATACCGAGACTACTACGGGCACGTCTATTATCCTGTCCGAGTTGAAATCCAATACGGCATACGATGTGTGGGTAGTAGCATACGGTAGTGGTAATCTGTATAGCGTTGAATCGCAGAAAGTGCGTTTCACTACCCTCGCAGGGCAAGGTTTGGACGATGTACAAAGTGACAAAGTGCAAAGTACCAAAGTCATCCGCAACGGACAGATATTCATCATCCGTGGTGACAAGACTTTCAATGCGCTCGGTGTAGAAATTCAATAACGAAATAACATATAAATTCCTATAGCTTATGAAAAAAATGTACGTATTTGCACTCGCACTGCTGATGGCAGTCGGTGCTCAAGCAGCCGATTTGGTTCACGATCTCAGTACGGTTGCTCCGGGTAATGTGGAGATAGGTGTTCAGTTGGCGGGTAACACTATCACGCTCACCGGCACACTGCCTGCCACTTCCAAACTGATTCTGGGTAACAATGCCGAAGTGACCTTGGAGGATGTGACCATCGCCGGAAACACGGAGAACCTGTACACTTGGGCCGGTATCACCTGTGCGGGCAATGCGACCATTCACCTCAAGGGCACCAACGTAGTCAAAGGCTGCGGCAATGACTATGCCGGTATTTACGTTCCGTTCGGTTCGACCTTGACGATAGACGGTGAGGGTTCGCTGGATGTTTCTGCTCCGGGTTACGGTGCCGCCATCGGTGCCAACAAATTGACAGGTGCCGGTAATATCATTATCAACGGCGGTGTGATCAATGCCATCGGCGGACTCGGAGCTGCAGCGATTGGTGGTGTGACCGATTATGGATGTGGATATATCCATATCAACGGCGGTACTATCTATGCCAAATCCTATTACGGTGGTGCTGCGATTGGCGGCGGTTTCCAAGGTTCGAACGGAAACATCATCATCGCCAATACGGTGTATCGCCTTACTGCCGAACTGGATACATACTCCGTTCAAATGGGTTCCAGCGTCATTGGCTTAGGTGGTGGTGATGGCGCTTCTTCCTATACGGTTACGGTAGGAGGTGTCGACTACGGTACCATCGGTGTTACTACCAACCCCTTCGTTTATAACCCGGGTGAGCAAGCAGAACAAGAGTATATAACCAGTTCCAAAGCACAGCTCATGGACATGATCAATGATGCTAACCTGATCGTCAACTTTATTGAGGCAGATGAAGCGTTAGATACTGAGAAAGCCGAGTCATGGTTGTCCCGCTTAAATGGTGCGATTAACCGTTCGTTGGCGGTGTATAACAATGCCAACGCTGCGTTACTTGAAGTAGGCAACGCAATGAATGATATATCCGGTGAAATCTACGAGGTACTGCTTGCCGTATTTGAAGAGGAACGAAACCTATTCATTGCTTCTCTCGAAGCACTGCTTGAAGAAGGTGATAGCGAGGCTTGTCAGCAAATAGTAGCGAACAAAGTGGCATTCATCAATGAATCATGCGTTTACAATCCGGAACTCAAAGTTTCGCAAAACCTTTCCGTGATTGAATATGATCTCAGTTACGATGCCTTCATGGCGGTTAAAGAGGCACTGAGACTGCAACGTGAAGAAGATAAGAAACAAGGCATTGACCAAATCGCCAATGACCCATTACCAATGACCAATAAGGTCCTCCGTGACGGCAAACTGTTCATTGAGAAGAACAATAAGACCTATGATGCGCTTGGTTCGGAAATAAAATAACAAAAACAATCTATATTTATGAAACGATCACTATTTCTATTGGCAGCCATGAGCTGCGTACTGATGGGATTGGCATCCGAGAAGGTGAAGACTACCACCAAAACGGTTCCGGCAACTACCCCGTCACAAGACATTGAGAAGAAGACGGAGATCATCCACGTGTACATGGACACTACGTACACCTACAAGACAACCACCACCCGCAATGAGATTGCACAACCGGTGGACACGGCGTGGACACGCAAAGGCCACTACCTGCAAGCACTGCTCGGTGCCGGTTACGGCTCTATGGGTTACTCCATCTATGACCTGCAGCAAGGTTTGAAGAACGCCCGTAACAACGGTGGATTCAACTGGTTGGCACAGTTCAACTATGTTTATTATTTCCATGAGAACGTAGGTTTCATGGTAGGACTACAAGTGGAGCAGATGACCAGTTACTCTGTGCTCAACGGAACCAAGACATGGTCCAGCAACGGTGACTCCGATAACGGCGAAGAGTATAGCCATACCGTGACGATGAATAACTGGAAAGAGCGTCAGACCTCCTTCCTGCTCGGTTTGCCGATCGGTTTCCAGTTCCAATACCCGATTGCGCACATGAAAAACGTCACTCATCGTAACAACCAGCTCCGTATCTACGCGGACTTGGGTGCGAAAGTGAACTACCTCGTAGGACAGAAATACAACCTCGTCAGCGGTTCGATCTCCCACTCCGGTGTATATGAGAAATGGAACCTTTCACTGGATGAGATGATCGGTATCGACCGTGACTACTACACCGAGACCATCGGACAGAGCAAAGGTTGGATGACCAACAAACAGAACCTCAGTCTCAAGAATATCTCGGTAGATGGTATGTTGGATTTCGGATTCATGATCCCGCTGCAAGAACACCTCGACCTGATGGTTGGTCTCTATGCCAACTATACCTTCAATAACCTTCGTGACGGTGTCGGTAAAGAAATCGGTTGGCGCAACGATGAAGAAACCGGTTATCGTCAGCACACCTTCATGGAGTCCTACGACGGTGTTATCGCTACCGATTATGTACAAGCCGTTCGTCCGTGGGACGTAGGTGTCAAAGTAGGTATATCTTGGAATACACCGGCTAAGAAACCGAAGAAATACGAGACCCTCGTGATGCGCGACACCACCTATACCCTCACTCGTCGTGAAGAGGTAGAGAACGTACCGGTGGCCGCAAAGAAGATCAATGACATCATGAAGAAATCCGTCATCTGGTTCCCGTTCGATAGCGACAAACCAAAACTGCAACCGGCAGACGTGATCGACAAGATTGCAGCCGTGCTCATCGAGCACCCGGAGCAGATCGTCCTCGTCTATGGTCATGCCAGCAAGGAAGGTTCACTCGAATATAACCAAGACCTCTCGGAACGCCGTGCAGCAGCTATCGTCAAACTGCTCCGCAAGAAAGGTGTACCGGCTAACCAGATTGTCAGCAAAGGATTCAGTTATACCCAGCAGTATGATGACAGCGAGAATCCTTACCATGACATTAGCCTGGACCGCCGTGTAGAGATCATCCCGGTATTCGAGAAAGACCGCATTGCGGAATAATTTAAAATTTTAGATTTTAGATTTGTAATTTGAAATTTTGAAGATTATGAAAAAGATAGTATTTTTGATGACAGGATTAGTTATTTCCCTGTTTATGATGGCGCAAGGTAGTTATACTCCTCCGCAGGTGGAGCATACAATGACACTGGAGTGCGACCCGTATACCTGCCACTCTGCCACATCGGTCACATTGCAATCTACGCTTAATGGCGGTAATCCCGGTTATGCGGACTTTTGGCAATACGATGCCTATGACGATGTGAGAGGGCTCTCTCACCTGACCGAGGACCATAACGCCAAGACGTTTGACGTTAGTCCGTACGTAGGCAAGAGCATTTATATTGTTCCGGCCAAAACCTATACCTTTATCAATGCGCCTGCACACCGTGCACCGGCTCGTCTGGAGGAAGACTTTCCGCAATCGTTGATGCCGACTCCATGGTGGAGCAATTATGTAGAGCATGTGGACCAATACGACGTCTATCGGATCACCGTCAAGTATCATGTCGAGAACCACACAGTCACTATTCCGGCTGATATGTTCACCAATACGGCGGATTTCCAACTCTACACCTCCGCCGGTCAAGAAGATCCGAATAACCCGGGAAAAATATTCTGTGGTCTGGATCTGAAGTACAAGGTAAATAAAGGCACATCGGAAGATGTAGATGGTGCCATCATCATCGAATCAGATGCATCCAAAGTGAACGATGTCGTTACCTTGCCTATTGGTACGCATGTCTATTCCGTCTATATGGTGGACCGTTACGGACGTATCACCTTCTGCGACCGCTTCACCATCAATGTGACCGCTCCTTCTTGCACCAGCGGACTCGTGTATTCCAAATGGGATGACTTCCTGTTCGTGGACAACGGCGCCGGTGGCGGTGACGGAACCTTCGTTTCTTACCAGTGGTACAACTCCGGCAAAGCCATCGATGGCGCTACCCTGCAGTGGATGCGTACGGAGAAATACGAAGGTGGCAAACCGTCCGGTCAGTACTACGTGAAGATCACCGATAAAGCCGGTAATATCATCATCACCTGTCCGAAGTATTTCAATGAGTTCCCGCGTAGCGAAGAGAGCAATCACCATAGCGCTGCTGCCCCTGCTCGCAAACAACTCGAGAACGGTCAACTGATCATCGAATACAACGGCAGTTGGTACAACGCACAAGGCGTGAAAGTGAAATAAATCATACATTTGCAATCATAAATCATAAATCATTATGCGTAAACACCTTATTATATTCGCGCTCGCATGCATGTGCGCGATGACGGCTAACGCCAGAGTAATCAATCTGGCTACATTAACCCATAGCGGTTCGGATGACTATACTTCAAAACTAATCCAGGATGGTGATACCTTGATAGGTTCACTAGATGGAAAGACACAACCGATCAAGTTGGTTATTGCAGCCAATGCGAGCATTGTCCTCAAAAGTGCGAGCATCGGAGGTTGCAATGGAGCCAGTGCAAGTAAATATCCGTTTGCAGGACTAACATGTAATGGAGATGTGACGATTACTTTTGAGGGAAATAACTACGTGCGCGGTTTCTCAGTAAACTATCCGGGTATCTATATTCCTAAAAATAATACACTTACAATTAAATCACGTGGAGAATATCCCTATTTGCGCGTGGCCGGTGGGCGTTTGGATACATCTACTACCGATGAAGGTGCCAGCTCTGCTCCCGGTTTGGGTGGAGGTCGGAATCTGAACTGCGGAAATATTGTCATCCAAAGCGGTAGAATAGTAGCGTATGGAGGTCCCTCCTCTGCTGCTATCGGAGGCGGATACCATGGGTCTTGCGGTCAGATTACTATTACCGGCGGAGATGTAACGGCTAACGGATACATGGGCGCTGGTATCGGTGCAGGAGAAGGGGGCTCGGTAGGACAGATTACTATCTCCGGTGGTACCGTAACCGCAGCAGGACACTATAAGGGTGCCGGCATCGGTGGATCTGAAAGCAGTACATGTGCAGGGATCACTATCGCGAATACGGTAACCAAAGTGACAGCAACGAAGGGATCCAATGCTCCGTATGCAGTAGGTAACGGTGCAAGTGGTAGCGGCGCTAATGTAACCATAGACGGTGTTAACAAAGGAAGCGGTATAGCTGAGAGCCCGTTCGTTTATCCGTTCGAGTGTACCCTTCCGACAAACGTGAGTGTTGCCAATGTTACCACGACTTCTGCTACTGTGAAATGGGATGCAAATGACCTGCCGCAGTATTGGGTTATCCAAACACAGAAAGACGGTGCTTCCTCATGGAGCAACGGTACACCAAATACCCATTCGTATAACATGACTAACCTGACACCGAACACCAAGTACAACGTGCGCGTGAAAGCCATCTGCGATTATAACTTGACTAGTGTCTATACGGACATCGTATCCTTTACCACACAGGCAGAAGCATCCGCGACTTGCGTCATGCCGATGAATGTGCAGATGGCGGAACTGACTCCGTCTGTGGTGAAAGTAGAATGGACACCGGGTACCTCCGATCAAGGTGAGTGGTACTACCAGTTCTGGCATGACGGCGCGATGTATCAGCAGGGTAGCACACGCGAGACATCCGCTACGCTCCATCCCGATTATTATAATCCGGGCGAGGAGTGGCAATTCCATGTCAAAGCGGTATGTACTTCTACATCCGAAAGTGAATATACCGACTTTTTCACGTTCACCATTCCTGCAGAGTGCCAAACTCCGGCTAATTTGGAGGTGGTTGACATCACACCGACCGAAGCGCTGGTTCGCTGGCAACCGGGTAACGTAGGACAAACCGTGTTCTATATTGTTGTAACCGGCAATACCTCCGGAGATGACTATCACGTTTCGGAACAAGTGAATGCGACGTCCTATCTGTTGACCGGATTAACACCCGGAAACGAATATCAGGTAGAAGTAGAAGGAAGATGCTATGACGGTTCTTGGAGCAACTGGGCAGGATGGTTGCCGTTCAGCACCCCGTACTTTGAAGGCGTTGACCAAATCACCAATGACCAATTACCAATATCCAATAAGGTCCTCCGCGACGGCCAACTCTTCATCGAGATCAACGGCCGCACATACGATGCAACCGGTAAAGAGGTAAAGTAATTTTCTTTAATTTTGGGTAATTTTTGACTTACCCTTCCAGCCTTGCGGAGGTGATACTCCGCAGGGTTACAAAAAAAGTAAATTCGTTTAATTCGATTAATTCGTGAACAAAACAATGAAGAAATTTATCCTTCTTGCCCTCGGTCTGATCATGACCCTCGGTGTAAAGGCAGAGATTATTAACTTGGAGAGTCTGCATACCCTCAGTATGACCAAGATGATTTACGACGGGGATGTGCTGACCGGCACTATGTTTGTAGGTGCGCATCTAAAGATTGCGCCCAATGCGACCATCACACTGGATGACGCACATATCAACCCCAACTGGCTCAACATGCACTTGGATGCGCATGAGGGTTTTCATGGTCTGGAGGCTACCGGCAATGCTACCATCATCGTCAAAGGAACGAATGAGGTCTATGCCAACGGCTCGGACTACGCGGGTATCTATGTGGAGAAATACTGCACGCTAACTATCGTCGGCAATTCGCCCGACAATAGCGATACGCTGATCGTCTTCAGTGGCGGCAAGGCTGCCGGTATAGGTGCCGGACGCAAGTACTACTCCAACATCTTAGAGACCAATCATGCCTGCGGTGGCATCGTCATCAATGGCGCCACCATCCTTGCTGTCGGCGGCAGAGACGGTGCCGGAATAGGCGGTTCCAAAGAGACCTCGTGCGGTAATATCACCATCAATGGCGGCAATGTATATGCGGCAGGTGGTTACCATGCGTCCGGTATCGGTTCTGGAACACACGTGCAGTCACTGGGTGACAACTATTGGTCCACTTGTGCCAGTATCACTATCAACGGAGGATGTGTTATCGCGCGGGGAGGGGAAGGAGCTGCCGGGATAGGTGGCGGCTATAACAGCCGTTGCGGTGAAATCAATATCTCCAACCAGGTGACCTGTCTGTCGGTTATCGCCGGAGACAATGCACCTTACAGCATTGGCAGAGGAGGTGGTAACTCGTCGAATAGCATTGTCAGAGTGATGGGATTAACGTATAGTGCGGGCATGGAGACCAGCCCCTTTATCTATCCGACTCCTGTGACACCGACCACCTGCCCGACGCCGGCTAACCTCGCCGTCTCGGACATAACTGCCACCTCTGTACAAGTGCAATGGACGCGGGATAACACCTGTCCGTTCTACCAGTTGCGCTACTGGAAACAGTACGACAACGACGGCGTGTATGAGACTGTGGAGAACATCACAAAACCGCCTTATACTCTCACCGGCTTGCGTCCCGGTACAACGTATCAGGTGTGGATTGTAGGCGAATGTGACGACAATGTCCAAAGTACGCCGTCAGGCAAGGTGGCGTTCTCCACGCAGACCTCTTCCGACCCCGATGACTTCTGTCCGAAACCTGCTGACGTCTATATGGCGAACGTGAACACCAATAGTGCTATGGTGATGTGGACACCGGGCGCCAAAGAACAGACCGAATGGATCTTGCGCTATTATAAAGAGGGGGAAGCCTCCAGTCCGGCATATAAATACCCGACGGAACCCTATTGCACCTTGACAAATCTGCTTTCCGACACCAAGTACTGGGTTTCCGTACGAGGTAAATGCGGAGACGGGTTGGGGAACAGCAATTTCACCGACTATATCCCGTTCACAACCGGTTCGTCGGGTTGCAAGACACCAACCAATCTCCGCTACGCCTATCTGACTGCCTCTACTGCACTCATTGAGTGGGACGAAGGCGCGTACGATCAAGACCAGTGGTACATCCGTTGGCGTGTGGCTAATACGGGCACATGGGTAGGTAAACTCGCCTATACGCCCTCCTTCCTCCTGACTTCGTTAACTCCCAAGACCCAATACGAAGTGCAGGTTTATACCGTGTGTGGAGAAGGCAATAATAGCGCCTATACACCGAGTCTCAACTTTACCACCGGTCCTGCCGGACAAGACATTGACCAAATCACCAATGACCAATTACAAATGACCAATAAAGTCCTCCGTGACGGCAAACTCTTCATCGAGATCAACGGTCACGTCTATGACGCTCAAGGTAAAGAAGTAAAGTAATAAAACAATAACATTATGAAAAAACTATTTAACATTTTTGCTGCAGCGCTCATCGCACTCAGCTTCACCGGATGCAACAATCCAGAACCGGAACTGCGTGTCAATTTTGACCTTAACAATGTGTCAGTAGGTACCACTACCGCTACGATTGAAATCACACCGGACCATCTCGATGTATGGTACATGCGTGATTACTTTGCCACAGAAGTGATGGACAATACTTCAAAATCCGCATGGGAGGTTGCCAAGGCGGGTATTGCAGAATTGAAAGCCAAAGGTTATACATATGCCCAACTCCAAGAGATGGGCGCTATCGTCAATGGAAAACAGACATGGCAAATAGACGGGCTAACCCCTGGTACCAGCTATACGGTAGTAACCTATCTTGTGGATGAAGACCTCAATGTGGTAGGCAACTCCTTCGGTACAGGTTTCTTCGAAACATACGAGAAATAGCCCTCATCATCAGCCATGCGGCACTGATCCGCCGCATGGTTACAAAACAAATTGCTCTTTGACATATTGGATTACCGTTTTTTGAGATTTTTGGGTCTTTTTTGACCCGAAGTCTTGCATATATCAAAAAAAAGCAGTACCTTTGCACTGGATTTTGACTTTTGTATTCGACAAAATGCACAATACTTTGACGTTCGCAATCGACAAAATGCCTTTATTTTTGACTAATACAATTGACAATTATGCAAAGATTAAACCAACGGTACAAGCAATTATTAGATGAGACGAGCCTTGATTTTACAAGGTATATCTATCAACAAATCAATTGGGATAATCGGTTGATTCTGCTGAAGGGTCCCAAGGGTGTAGGCAAGACTACGATGCTTTTACAGCACATCAAACGCACGTTCGATGATCCATCCAAAGCTTTTTATGCTTCGGTAGATACGTCATGGTTTACTACGCATACGATTGTGGACTTGGCGGAGTACCTCGTGTCACATGGCGTCACGCATTTGTTCCTGGACGAGGTGCATAAATATCTCGGATGGGATAGGCAAATAAAAGAAATCTATGATGCTTACCCGAAGTTGCATATTGTAATAACCGGTTCTTCTATGCTCCAGCTGAGTAAAACAGAGGCTGATTTGTCGCGCAGATGTCGCAAATACGTTATTCAAGGTATGAGCTTTAGAGAATACTTGGAGTTTGAGCATATCGCGCAACTGCCGACCATTCCTCTTGAGACGATTCTCAATGATCACCAGACCATTGCTGCGCATCTGACCAACCAAATGCCTATTCAGAAGTACTTTGAGCAGTATCTAGACCATGGCTATTATCCATTCTATAAAGAAGAAGGAGATGGATTTGCTACCCGTTTGGAAGAAGGAATAGACTGGATTATCAATGTAGAAATTCCCGCTGTAGAGAGGGTGTCTTATGAATTAGTATACAAAATCAAAATCTTGCTGGGTATTCTTGCAGAGTTAAACCCCTACACGTTGAATGTGTCAGACTTGGCAACTAAACTGGAAAGTTCCAGAGATAGCGTCTACAAGATGCTGGATTTGCTGCAAAAAGCAGGACTTATTAGACGCCTTTATCAAAAGTCAACGGGTATGAAGAAATTGCAGAAACCCGAAAAGATACTATTTGACAACACCAATTTGATGTATGCCTTATCACCCAACTCAGACGTAGGTACAATGCGTGAGACTTTTACTGCTAATATGCTAAGTACACACAAACTGGCGATGCCTACAAAAGGGGACTTGATGATAGACAATAATTATATCTTTGAAGTGGGGGGCAAAACCAAAGATTATGGACAAATAGCCAATATTCCTAATAGTTACGTGATTGCCGATAGCATTGATGTGGGCTTTGGCAATAAAATCCCCATGTGGTTATTCGGATTCTTGTACTAAAACGTGACATTATTCATCCTTTCAAGCGGTAATCTGATATGTAGCGGGTTACCGCTTTTTGTATCCTAGTATCACTAGGATAGCGAAGCGGTCTAGGACACTAGAACACAAGAAAACTAAATAAAACAACAATTATGAGAAAAACTATCCTTTTTGTCCTCGGTCTTCTCATGACCCTCGGCGCACAAACGGCAAAAGCTGCAGGATGTTCAGCTCCGACAAACGCGCAGGTTTCCAACATTACTACCAATACGGCTGTGCTTACATGGACTCCCGGTGCCGGCCAATCTCAATGGCATGTGCGCATAACGGACATCAGTTCAGTAAACCCAAATTCACCAACGGCATACAATGTGGATGAACCCTATTGCGAGATTATTGTCTTACGTCCTAACACGTCGTATTGGGTACAAGTATGGACTATATGCAGCGAGGAAGAATGGAGCACCGACTATGCTCAGACGACATTTACTACTCCTTTACCTAACTGTACTCCAACCAATTTCCAAGTCTCTAATATCACAGGAACTTCTGCTACGTTCAGTTGGACAGCCACTTCTGACTGTCCATCCCAATGGCAGGTTCACTTATACAATGGTTCTGTTGTACAGAAGTACACAGCAAATACCAACTCATATACAATAACTCTGTTACAGCCAAACACTTCGTATCTTGCCAAAGTAAGAGCTGTTTACGGGTATGATTCGTACGGTGACTGGAGTTCCGAAATTGAATTTAGCACCCCTGCTATACCTGTATATACCGTTTTTAACAACGGTACGCTAACCTATTATTACGACGAGGAGATGGATTCAAGAACCGGTATAAAGGAACTTTATGACGGTACCAATCCGGGCATGCGTTTTACGTCTTATAATACGCAAGTGACGAAAGCTGTAATCGACCCGTCTATGATCAATGCGCCCCTCACGTCATTGAACAGCATGTTCTATGGAGGAAGTCACCGTACGGAGACTTACCCCTTGTCCAACTTAACATCTATCAGCGAATTGGATAATCTCTATAATATGGAAGGATTGACTGATCTGACGCAAATGTTCTTTGGCTGCAGATCGCTGACATCCGTTGACCTCACAGGCATAAAATTCTCCTCGGTAAAGAAAGTGTTAGAGATGTTTTCCGGATGCACTTCGCTCAAAACGATTTATTGTAGAGAGGATTGGAACACCTATACGTCGATGGCCAATGCGGAGATATTTAATAACTGCTCCTCGTTAGTAGGCGCAAATGGTACGCTTTGGGATGCTTCGCACATTACCAAAGAATATGCCCGCCCGGACAAACCGGGTCAACCCGGTTACTTTACCGCTAAGACACAAGGCATTGACCAAATCACCAATGACCAATCACCAATCACCAATAAAATCCTCCGTGACGGCCAACTCTTCATCGAGATCAACGGACGCACCTATGACGCCCAAGGTAAAGAAATAAAATAACTAATAATGTAATAACGATTATGAAAAAGATTCTTTTCTTTGTTGTTACTGCGCTGGTATGCTCAGTGGCATTCACGGGATGTAACCTCCCGTCTGACTTGAACGACTCTGAAGTAACTGTTCGCGTAAAGAGCCTTGAAGGCAACATGATGCCTGATGTCAAAGTGTACTGCTTTGACCAAATAGGCGATGCACTCAAAAATCCGGCCAATGCTATTGATGTAAAAACAACCGACGCCAATGGCGTAGCTCAATTCATTGTGGACAAGAAAAAATATTTGTTCGCCGATGAAGTGACGCGCGAGTTTGTGACCTATTTTGAGGACGGTACCATCAGCGCTAAAGCTCTGGTAAAAATCCCTAAAAATAGCACCAACACCGAAGTCGAACTGCTCTTCGGAATTGAGACCTACTAATCTCATCAGCCTTGCGGGATTGATTTCCCGCAAGGCTACAAAACAACGATTCGTTTCATTCGATTAATTCGTGAAAGTATGAAAAAACTCATCGTTTGGACCATCCTCCTACTGACCAATCTGCCCTTATCGGCCACCACCTACTACGTCAGCGCCACCGGTTCCGCCCGAGCAGACGGACTGACTCCGCAGACCCCTAAAAAGGACCTGCAGGCCGTGCTGAACCTGATTAAAGAGCGCAATGAAGACGGAGCGGTCATTCGTGTAGCCGAAGGAAACTACCTCGGTGCACTCGATGCCGGTTATATAGAAATATGCAACTGGGTGACCCTCGAAGGCGGGTACAATGCCGACTTCACGCGTTCCAACCCGCGCAAGTACATCACCCGTATCGAACCGACCGACGCGCAACGGGCTACCAATGCACGAAAAGGACTCATCACCCTCTCCGGACTGGATGACCCCATCGGCAATAAAAAGACAGGCAAACTGACCATCACCGGATTTACCTTCAATCACGGATTGGAGAACTACTACATGCCCGCTGACCCGTCCGACCCCAAGAACGGATGCCCGTCCAAAGCGTTCGAAACCGGACGCATGGTTGATGGCCCGAACCAATTGGAGCACCCTTGCATCCAATCCGTACAAGCGGTTGCAGGCGATGTGCTCATCACCAACTGCATCTTTATCAACAGCCCCTACTATGCCATTCAGATCAATAGCCGTCGGGGCACGATAGAGATAGCCAATAACATCTTCGTCTCCAACCGCTACGGCGCTGTTCGTATCGACGGATGGGATAAGAACGGTACGGCCTCGGAAGTGCTCTTCCATCATAACGTCGTCGCCTTCTCTTGGTGCCGCGACAAGACCATGGAAGATATGGGATACGGATTCGAGTGCATGACACGCGTCAACTGCAAAGTCTATCGGAATATCTTTGCCTGCAATAACTACGCCGCGATCGCTCGGACACATGTGCTGAGCGGACCGGACAAAGTCATCGAAGCCAAGCGCATAACCAACTTCATGGACAATGCCTTCTTCCTGAATCCCGCTGACCTGCTGTTACCTGCACCGGGTGGAGCAGGATGGACCAAAGTCAGGGCGTCGCAGTTCGAAGAACTCGATGAACACATCGTGCCGATTGCATCCGGTAACTTCGAGATCGAAGCCGGCAGCCCCTTTATCAAGGCTATCGATCAGGACTACCTCAAAGCCTTTGCTTCCCTCAAGATCGTGCGCAATGCGTCCTATGATGCCAACTCGGCAGCCAACAGTCTGCGCGAGACCTTCGGACTCAATAAACAAGGCTCGGAGACTACACGCGTCTCGATGTACGGCAACCGCTATCCGCTGAACAAAGCCATCCTCCTCTTCGGTACTATTCAACAATACGGACCACAATTATAACATGAGAAAAACGCTCGTAATACTCGTCTCTATGCTTTTCTGTATGTGCACTCAAAGCCAACAAGCCGTTCCGCCTGTTCTTTCATCCATGGACTACCGCATCAACGACTCTTCCCGTTTTCCTTCTTTCCATTTCATGCTCCGCATGGATGCCGACCACCGTTATTGGCTCTCCAATGCCTCCGGTTGCGATCTCAATGCGGCGCAGACCATCGAAGTGCCGGAGACCTTCGCCGAACAACTGAGACAGATAGTAGTTGAAGAAAACATGCTGGCGTACAAAACGCACTACCGCCGGCTCATCGACATACAGGACGGCGAGTTTTGGACACTTAACATCCGTTTTGCGGACAGCGATGTATCCGTTCATACCTCCGGGCATCAGGCCTATCCCAAAGGGAATGCCCTTCCCCGCATCCAACAACTGTGCTTAGATACATGGAATCAATTAAAATAATGTATAACCTATGAAAAAGTTCTTATCTATTGCTGCTGCCTTATTGATCACTTGTACCCTTATGGCAGCCAAGAAATCAGAAAATGTCAAGAACGGTCCTCTGACCTTCGCCCGTACCGAATGTAACCTCGGTCGTGTCGATGCCGGCACCGCTACCAAAGTGATGACCTTTGAGTTTACCAACCTCTCCAAATCACCTGTCACTATCTCCGACATCCAATGGGAAGGGGCGCGATTGGAAGTGTCTTGGCTCGTCAACCCAACACCCCCGCAAGGCAAGAACACCATCACCGTCGAATGGACGCCTAACTACCACTGGGAGGATGTGCCCGACCAGTATAACTGGAAAACGGACATCCATATTCTCTATACGGACGGAAAGAAAAACTACGACCAGCCTATCCAAGTAGGCGGTACCATCTTCCTTAAACGTAGCGAGGTCTTCAACCGCCGTATCGGAAAACTGCGTATGCATCGGCTCAACTCCGTATGGAACTTCTGCGTATGCGGCTCCGAACTGCCCTTCACCATGCAGTACGCCAACCTGACTGACAAAAAAATGGAAGTGCAGATCGGCTTGTGCGACAAGCAGGGACATATCTATCATAACCTCGTCAAAGAGACCCTCAATCCCAAACAGGAAAGCAAAGTAGAACCGCTCGTGTCGGTTGAAGACCTGCCCGTTCTCCATTCTACCCATATCGCGTTCTATGTCGATGGCGCGCTCCAAGCAATCGAACCCGTTGAGATCATCCGCTGGGATAAAGCCGATGACACCACCCGCAAGGCATGGAAACTGAATCGCGGTTATACCTTCGAGATAAAAGGTTGTCCCTATAAGTATGTCTATGATGCCGATGACGAAGAAGCTTGGAAACATCTGTATTAAGGTGCTCACAGCACTGGTTCTGACCAGCTGTGCGGAAAAGAGTATATTATTCGATGACCGCGCGGAACTCGGACTCAAAGGTCCCGTCCGCTCGGTCTATATCACCGCGCATGAGATGGTGGACATGGATGGCGAACTGATGGATGACGGGCTGTGGTACCAACGAACCATGGAGTTCTCCGAACAAGGACAACTGACCCGCGTGTTCCAAGATGGCGAAGAACGATACGCCTATACATCGCATACCCGGACCGTTGAACGATTCGATATAGATGGCGAACTCGATACCAAAGAAGTCACTCTCTATACCGACCATGGAGACATCCTCTCATGGACTCAGTACGATGCATCCAACACCATCCTCTCACAAGAGACATACACCTACGATAGGCATCATCATTGCATCGAGAAAAGCATATACAGCCCGTATAGCTTCAATCTTGTCTGCCGCGACTATACCTACGATGCACAAGGCCGCAAAACAGGCTATACAGCCTACGCGAGTGATGATAAGGTATCTTATGGTTGGCGCTGTTCCTACGACTCTATCGGACGCGTAGTGCGTGAAGAATGGCTCACCACGGAAGGAAAAGTGTCCGGCTCGTCTTCATTCGAATATAACGAACAAGGTTTCGTAGCCGTTGAAACAACAGACGACAAGTACACCAATACGTACACCTACGAGTACGATGAGCAAGGCAACTGGATCTCTAAAATAACCGTCTATTCCGGCGGCTATGACCGTCCTTCCTATGCTATCGAAGAGCGAACAATCGTTTATTACTGATTGATCTTAGAAACCTATCAAAAAGCGACCCACCGTAGTGAGTCGCTTTTTTTTTCAAATAATCATTAATTCATTAACTCATTAAACATTAATTTGTTATGACAACGTATTCCTATCTGCTCAAAAAAAAGAGACAGGAGAACTGAGCGCACTCCTGCAAATCGGTCTTCCTCTTAACATCTGTGCACAAATGGACATCTATGCCTTCCATCTCGCACACCCTAACCTAAGCCAGTTCCAAGTTGCTTTGGAAAAACGAGTCAGCAAGTTCTTTGTCTGGAAATCGTATCAAGCTATGAATCAACCTATTACGTGGCGGCCTCAAAATTGAGGTCGCCTATTTCTGAAAAAAGCAGTAATTTTGCACCGAAAAACTTAAGTTAATCGTGCCCCAAACGTGGGGCTAAGAAATTTCACAGCTAACGGCTGGGCCCAGCCATATTTGTTTAACCGACGACGCGATTAATCGCACATTGACCTCAATCGTCAATCAATCGTAAATCGTAAATCGTCAAATCGTCAATTAACATTTATGGCAAACCAAAATTATCTGATCTATCCCAATCCGGATTTTACTCCGACCGTGGATAGACTCCCGGATGGTACGCTCGTCGCGTACGATGCCGAAACACAACTATGGGCAACCTTTGACACCGGACTTGTTTTCCGCAAGAACGATGACCACACTTGGACCCAAGAACATCCGTGCGGTTGCACACCCATTGTGCGACAACCCAACCGTCACTCGCAGTACCCGCTTATATGGCGCGGTAGCACAACCATCACGATCCATGTGATAGTAGCGCGTGCGTGGATTGGCTCCATTCCCGATGGCTGGCATGTAGATCACATCGACGGCAACAAGTTCAACGCTGCTGTCCTTAACCTCCGTATCCTTCCCGCGTGGCTAAACCATCGTGACGGTGGCTTCGTCAAGAAACTGCGAAACAAGAAGATTGACCCGACGCACTTCTCTGCGCCCTTCCTCTTGCGGTACTTCGACCGTATGGCGGACTTCAAACGCAGCCATACCTCGACGCAGTACACTCGCCTTACCCACGATGACCTCCTACGCATGCTGGAGTGCTAAAAAAGTTTCGTTCATTTCCCGAGATATTATCCGGGCTAACAAAAAATCGTTTAACTCTCGGCATACATGCCGAGCAAACTATTACAATTATGCTTAACATTGATATTTTATCCATCGCCAACGGCGAAATCAAAAAACAACAAATCGCTCAATCGCTCTTCGAGCAAACCGACCACCTCGACAACGCACCGCGCTTCCGCATCCTCAGCCAACTCAAGAAGGCCTGCGAGGTTGCCATGAACGAAATCCCCGTGGAGTACCGAACCATCACGGACATCAACACCGGTGAGACCCAACAAGAACCCATCTCACTCGCGTCCTTAGCCATCGAAGATGGACTCCGCGAACTCGCCAAAGAGAACCGCACTTCTGGCGACATCATCGTCGCAGGCGCAGCCATCACAATCAGTGTCCGTGAGAAGTTCGACTTCAATGCCGACAAGGGTAAGGGCAAAGACGATCCCAAACTCATCGAACACCCGCGTCACGAGGCTGTCAAGACCTGGCACGAGTACGATGACAAACAGGCTGAACTCAAGAAGCAATCCGCTATCTGCACCCGCAAGAAGTCTGATGCCGTCAAGGATTATCGCGATGCGTACCCCGATGCGCAACCCACTTCCGTCGAGATAACCATCTCCATTCCTGACTAAAAGAAATGGCATAAAAGAAAGTAGCAAAGAAAATTAAAAAGAAAAACTAAAATGGTGGTGGTAGAGTGTATACTACGCCCCTAAATCCCCAAGATTAGCTTAGCGAACCTTTACCACCACCGCCTTTTTAAAATTATGGAAAATGATTATTGGCCATCCATATGGCAAGCCTTATATGATAACGGAGCCAGCGCCAAGAAAGAAGAAGGCACACATCGTTTCTGGCTTACGCTCACACCGGCGCAACAGGAACATGCATTTACCACCATCACCAAAAGGTTGCAAGCAGGAAAATTCGTTTGGTTCGATCCCATCCGTGCCATCAAAGAAGCACTTCGCACGCTCAAACCCATCGAACCTGAATTCCTTTCCGGTCGCCAACAGGAGCAAAACTGGAAGAACGGAATCCCCATGGTACAAGTCAAGTACAACGGTTCCTTCCGCATCTGTACCCGCGCCACCATGGATCAGTTCCACCTCGACTACCAACAAGATTGGCTTCCACTCAAAGACTAGTTTATTATTCAGCTTAGTCCTTTTCACTCCGTTCCAACTCCGTTGCATTCCCGGTCCATTCCCGATCCATTCACCTGAGTGATTTGGAAAAACATTGTCCATTTTGGCGGTATGTTTACCGCCAGAGACAGCTGCGAAAAGTCTTCGTCCATTTCCAGCAATTATATGCTGGGCTAATAACAGTTTAACAACTTAACGATTTAACAATATGAGACTCATCTTATCATCTTATTGCAAAAGCCTCACCGGCTCCTTCGGCAAAGGCTTCGGATACATCATCCAATCCCGTCGTACCTCCAACGGTACTATCTTCTCAACCCGCCGCACCTCGCGCCGCCTCCAAGGCGAACCCGACCCGCGGCACATGCTATTCCTCCACCAGTGCGCAGCGATGGCAATCGACGGCATCTTCCTCGCGAACATCAGCCTCACCATCCCCGAACTCTGTGCCGCCTTCCTCGAAATGGTCTCGCACCTCGATTGGTCCGACCTCACGCCCGAAGAGCAATCGCTCATGATTGCTCAGTGGCGCGACATCGCCTGCACCCAAAACGGCATCTCCGAGGAACGCCAAGCCGCCCCTGAACTCTACCTCAACGCCCAAGAGTTCCTCAACATCTACCGTTATCTCAAGCGGAAAGGATGGTGGGAATGAGACCGACAACAGCTAAGCGCTACGCTAAGATAAGGCAAGCCGCCGCCGAACTATACGGAAAGATGCCGGTGATGAAGATCTATCTCGAACTCGCCGATCGTTTCGACCTCTCCGATGAGTGGATTAGACACATTCTATCCGGCAAAAATGCTAAAAAACACCCTCCATAAGTAACGATTGGTGGTTTCCGCCACCGAAAACCCTCAAAATCGACATATATTTGCAAAAAATTTTGAAAAAAGATCGTGCCAACGAGCTAAGAAATTTATTTTACCATGCGTATCGACCTCCAACTCATAGCCGCGTTTATCCTTTCGACCGGCGGCCTCATCCTCCTCTTCTGCGGAGTCTTTATCGACCCACAAGGAGAAATCCACTCCTCCCTCCTGGTTGCCTTCGGCGAAACCGCCACTTTCGCCGGGGCACTCTTTGGAATAGATTACGTCTACAAGAAAAAGAACTAACCTTCGAAGTCTCGAAGTCTCGTAGTCACGTAGTCACGATAAAATATTTTGTTTAATTTGGTAAATTTGTGAACAATAGTGTACTATAAGCTCATTCGTCAACCCGCAAAAGGCAAGGCCGTCCGAGGCACACTCTATAGTGTCGAGCACCGTTTCTCCCGCTCCGTAAGTGTGTACCGCGAGTACCTCACTCCCATTTGCGACACCCTGGAAAATGCCGACTACTTAGTCCCTGCATTGATTTACCGTCTCTCCGTAACTCACTCGCCTAAGTTCAACCGCCTCCTGCCCATCCTCAACCAAGTCCCCGGTCGCTCTGGTATCCGCTTTCACCGCGGTACCAAGCCCGAACACTCCCGCGGCTGTATCCTCGTTTCAGCCGAGAACGAACAAAAACTAACCGCCTTATGGCTTAAAGAACAAAACGATCATGAAGAATGTAGAATCGAAATCGTCTGATTGGAAAGAGGTTGTCATTGAGATTGTTCTCAAAATCCTCACCCTCGGCTTCTATCACATCGAGAAGCACCGTAAACAGGACCCGGTGTAAAAGAAAGTCCCTCTAACTGAAAACTGAATACTGAAATCTGAACACTAAGGTATGGCAAAAGCATCTTATGCCCCGATGTTTGAAACCGTCTCTGGCGCGTTGAACAAGATCAACAAGAAATCGCCTCACGCCCAGGACCAGAAGATGGTTCTCACTACGCATCGTAAGGCACCCACCACCAGCCCTGATTGCTCCCGCGTCTACCTCCGTGGACTCAGCTCTGTCTCCCGCACCACGCCTGTAACCGCCAAAGAGACCCAAGTACGCACTAAGTTCGCCGCCGTCTCCGCAGCTGTCAACGCACGCGTCAAGACTACGAGTCCCACCTATGCAGACGACTATGCCGCTTTCCTCGCCCAGAAGGACGCCGCCCAAGGCAAAACCACCTTCCGCTCCTACATCTGGTCCCTCGAAAGCGCGGCCTACGACTCCGAGCATCAAGGCTAAAAGAATGTATCGACCATATATGGGCGATTACTCGCCCACTTGGTCTAACAATTTAACGATTTAACAGTTTAACAATTTAACACCCCTAATCACAATGGCAAAAGTAGAATGGAGTGCCGGTATCGACAGTGTATCCGGCGCATTGGCAAAACCCGGTAACAACCCGCAACACAGCTGTCAAAAGATGCTGCTTGGTACCCACCGTACCGCCGCAACCACCAACCCCAACTGTAACCGACTCTTCCTGCGCAAGCAGGTGAAACGAAGCACGATGCCGTCGAGTGCAGAGTTGGATGTTCGTGAGCGCTTTGCAACGGTATCGGCAGCAGTGGCAGACCGTCGCAAGGACTTGACGAAGATCACGACCGACCAGATTGCCTTCAAGGCCCAGAAGGACAACCCGGGCGGCTGCCGCACGATGACCAAGTACCTCTGGAAGGTCGAGGGCGAAGCCTACGACGCCGAGCACCCGCGCGGCTAATCGTCAAAGACGACAAATCGGAGAGGAGACCCCACAAGGGTCTCTTTTCTGGTTTATCAGACGACAAGCATTCAAAGACAAGCATTCAAAAAATTCAAACACGACAAGCATTCTTTTTATATTTTCTCTTCTCTAAATGCTGTGAAAGCAGAGGATTATTCCTCGTCTTTCTTAGCAGCCTTCTTGGTAGCTTTCTTTGCGGGCTTCTCCTCAGCCTCCATAGAAGCTTTCAGTTCTGCCAGAGCGGAAAGGTCACCGAGCGGTCTTCTCCACCTTCGGCATCTCTACCTGCGGCTCCTCCGGTTTAGCGGCCTTCTTAGCTGCCTTAGCCGGAGCCTCTTTTGCACCTCCTCCCCTGTACGAGCGCGAACCGAGGATACACTTAGCGTCACGGTTTACCCACCCCCTCCAACGCATTCACCCACGCTATCCATCCGCACTTCACTCAATCACCTTGAACGGCAGTTCGTCGCCAACATCCCCTGCGCGATAAAAAAAGAGAAAAAACACCACCCCAACCCCAACAAAAAATGGGTTCTTCCTTCTATTCAATCGGAGTTCGTACTACTCACAGTCTATTTATTCATATGGTTCTTCCGTTTAATATGGTGTTCTCTCCGTTCACGTCTGGCTTGGTCCTTACTTGGTCCCCAAGAATAGCTTGTATAAATTTACTTGGTCCTTTTTAGTTTTCACTTGATCCTTTTTATACAAGCCCCTCTATACTCTCAAATAAACGATTTTTAGTAATTAGTACGGGAACAAGTTCCCATTTTTGGTCATCTACGCGGCTCCCCATGCCGCATACTACGCAATAATCGACTACCACGCTCACAACACCGCTCTCACGCCCACTAACAGCAGCAAAATTAAATTAAAAACGCACTTTTTCTTGCATATGTGCAAAAAAAGCAGTACCTTTGCACCCGAAAGTGTTATGAGGCTTTATAGAGAAAGCCTATAGACCTTTGATTTATTGAAGAATAGTGCCACCGCTATAAACTGCGAATAAAAAACGGAAGAACCATATTAGAAGGAAGAACCCATTTTTAGTTTTTCTCTTTTTTGACGAACTTTAATAAGGATTTTCTGCCTGTTTAATATGCCGTTCAAAGGTGAGAGTTCTTATCCCTTCGGGAACGATTGAGTTCTTATCTCGGCAAGCCTCGAACGATTATTTCCCGCCACCCTCGCATTTATACCACCCACGGCGACTAAATTTTCAACCGTGACGCTAAGCGTATCCTCGTTTCGCACCTCCGCACATGGGAGGAGCGCAAAGAGGCTCCGGCTAAGGCAGCTAAGAAGGCCGCTAAACCGGAGGAGCCGCAGGTAGAGATGCCGAAGGTTGAGAAAACCACTCTCGGTGACCTTTCTGCTCTGGCAGAACTGAAAGCTTCTATGGAAGCCGAGGAGAAGCCCGCTAAGAAGGCTACCAAGAAAGCCGCAAAGAAAGAGGACGCTGAGTAATCCTTTTTAACGGTTATCGGTGACCGGTTATCGGTTATCGGTACAAAAAGAGAAGGACATCCGTTTGGGTGTCCTTCTTCTATTGAGAGGTAGCTATTGATAGGTAATTGATACGATATTGATAGGTAATTGATACGGTCACTCAAGAGGGGCGATTTCGAAGGCAAAGGTACAACCTTTTATTGATAATAGGTAAAAAAACGCGCGTGCGCTTGCGTATGTGCGATTTTTTTTGTACCTTTGCACGCAAATTCGTGCGAAGCATATATTTAAAGAATAATATACAATGAAAAAGACATTTTGGCTGATGGCAATGGTGCTGCTTGGTGCCGGCGCAATGATGGCTCAAGAGGCAGATCCTATCGCTACCGGCGTAGGAGGAGTAGCAACGATTGCGGGCGAGGTACAAGCGCCTGAGTATACGGCAGACAGTACGGCCGAACAAGCGGCAGCGGACACTACCGCCGCGAAACCGATTCCGGTATGGAAGCAGAAGCTCTACTACGGCTACAACTTCGACATCTATTACCACCACGACACCCGTAATCATACAAAGGAGAACGGCTGGTCGATATCGGTAGAACCCGAAATAGGATGGCGACTGAAAGAACGCGTCTATATGGGTCTGCGCTTCGGCGGTAGCTATCAGGACACCTATACGACCTACAGCTACGAGGCCCTGGACGGCAGCACCAAGACGGAAGACCTGCGTGTGCGTCAGGGCAGCTGGAGCGTCACGCCATACATGCGATACCGGCTGAAGACCCTATTCAACGACAAAGTAGGAATCTGGCTGGAAGCCCACCTATACACGGGTATGGAATTTCCGAACGTAGCAAGCGGTTCGGTGGCCGGTACCGACTACGAAGGACTGAAACACAGCATCATATACGGTGCACAGGTGTCGCCGGTAATCACCTACCAGTTCAACCGCAAGAAGTCGTTCCAGATCTTCTTCTCGATCCTGAGTCTCGGCTACAGCGGCACGACCTTCTGCTACGAAGATTCCCTGACCGGTGCGCGTCATAACGAATATACCAACGACGTAATTGTCTTCTCGGGCAAACTGCGCAACCTGATTGCCAACCAGTTCACGCCCGGCCTGTACGGACTGAAGATAGGTGTGCAGAGGAGCTTCTGAGAAATTAAAAATTAAAAATTAAAAATTCAGAGTTGAAGGCGAAGAAACTCCTTTGGGTCATACCGCTGGGTGTGATAGGCACGCTGATGGGACTCGTACTCCTGCTGCTCATAGTCGTAGGATGCGTGATCTATGTGCCCTCGCTCCGGAAAGCGGTGCTGGAGAAAGGCCTTCAGGTCGCCAACGAGCAAACCACCTGGGATATCGACCTGGGCGACATCTACCTCTCACCTTTCCATCACTCGCCGATGGTGCTTTATCGCGCCTATAAAGGCGAATCAGACCTGCCGCTGGAGGTCAGCATCGACAGCCTGTTTGTCGGTCATCGGGGCGTGGATACGCTGCTTTGCGTTCAATCGTTACGATTGAATGCAATTGCGAAGACGGGTGACGGGTTACCGGTTACGGAGAAAGACCTTCTCGCCCTGCCGATAGATGTTGAGCAGTTGCTGCTGGAGCAAGCCACCTTCCACTCCGACTCGATGATTGCCGCCGTAGGCATCGATGCCATCATCGGTCATCTGGCGGTACGTAGTCCGGAGTTGAATATTGCCAAAGGCAAATACCCGCTCCACGACCTGCGGCTCTACGACACCTACGTAGGCATCGACCTTAGAGATACCCCACCCGACACGACGGCACAGGACACCACGCCCATGCTGATGGCTTTTGACGTGCCGAACGGCGAGATACGCCGCTTGCGTTTTGTGCTCACGCCTCTCGGCATGGATATCCGCACCGACACCCTATCGACAAATACCCTGGCAGACGTTGGCGGCAACCGGTATGACGTGCGTCGCATCGCTATCGGCCGTACGCGTTTTGCGTTGGGCGATTTCTCCCTGCCGGTAGATACACTCCACGGCAGCGTATGCGTCGATCTGGACAAGAACCTGATAACCAGCCAAGACCTGCATGCTCGCGTAGATACGTTGGGTGCACAAGCCGACCTCACGGCCGTGGCGCTCAACCTGGAATCGATGCGTGCCGACGTAGCGGGTGATGCCGCTTACCAGGGTTCGATAGTGCACGTAGCGGGTTATTACGACATAGACGATGCCGCCTATGACATCGATGCCGACATACGGCGCGTGAACGTGCGTCCGTTCCTAAAGAGCAGTCCGGAAATAGCCCTCTCGGGTACGCTTCATGCCGAGGGACAAGGTATCGATATCCACTCGCCTGCCATGCGGAGCAAGGTACGACTGCGCATGCGCGACTGCCGTTACGGCACGATAGACGCTTCGGGTCTGCAACTCGATGCCACCCTGGCTCAGCAAGCCGTAAACGGCAAGTTGCACTTGCCGGTAAGGATGACGGGTGACGGGTTACGGGTGACGGGAGAGACAGATCACGAGTTCCGGGTAGCGGACTTCATGCACCCGGAGCGGATGCAAGCGGAGCTCCACTCGCTCATTCACCTCTCCGAAGGACGGTACAACGATATCGATATCTCGGGCACCGATCTGGACCTGAGCGCCACGATGCAGACGGCAAGCGGCAGGTTGCACCTGCCGGTAACGGTGAGCGGTGAGGGGTTAGCGGTGAGAGGGGAGACGGAGCACACGTTCCGGGTAGCGGACTTCATGCACCCGGAGCGGATGCAAGCAGAGCTGCATAGCGAACTAAACGACGTAGCGGCACAGCTCAGCGGCGAAGCGTATGAAGTAGATCACCTGACGCTCGACTTCCAGACCGGAGAGACCACCTCGCTCGACCTGGCGACGCAAGGACTGCGCGTAGATGCAGCCAGTCCTATGCACGTACTCCAATTGGTAGAGCAAGTACAGCCTCTCATGAACGCCATAAGCGACACAGCCCTTATTGCGGCCATCACCTCGCTCAGCGACCTGAATCAACTGGATCGATTGCGCCGCTTGATACCCGATCTCACGGCGAACATACGGCTCACCAAAGGCAGTCCTGCACAAAAGATCATCGATGGCATGGGACTGGATATCCGGGAAGTGGATCTGGCGCTCGCATCGAACGAGCAGCATACCGACCTTACGCTGGATGCCTCGATACCCGAGATCAGTCATCCGGAAGACAGCACCGCGCTACGCCTGCCTGCCGCCCGAGCCGGACTGCGTATCGCGATGAGAGACGGCAGCACATGGGCTTCGCTCACTGCCGACAGCCGCCTAACTGACGGCGCGATGGCGCTACACGGACTAAGCACGGATGCCCAGCTGTGGTTTGACCTGGAGCGAACGGGCAACGAACTGCGCGGAGCGGGAAAACTGACGATGGACGAGTTGCAGTTTGGCGAGATGGACCTGGGTAGCCGTTGCGTAGATATCGATATCAATCCCTCGGAACTGCATGCCCAGGCGCTACGAGCTGATGTACAACTCGACGACCTGCCGCTGGATCTGGCAGACAGCATTATCCGGATGGCCGATCTGGACCTGAGCGGCACGATACGTGCCCGCGCTACGGCGGACGGACTGCCTCATCAGCTCGACCTCTCAGCGGAGGTGCTACCGCTCCAAGTATCGGCCTTGTACAAGCCCTATAACGTACAGCTCAGTCTGGGCGAGACGCCGATCGTGATGCAGCACAACAAAGTGGATTTCAACGGCCTGCCTATCTACGGTGCCGACAGTACGTACCTGGCTTTGAGCGGCGGACTGGACCTGAACAGCATGCGGCTGGACGTCACGCTCGAAGCCGACAGTTTTGCGCCGACCAAGCTGGTTAGGAACGGTCCGATACCCGTCTATGGCGATCTGGCTACCGACATACGAGGTACCGTCACGGGTGCGCTGGACAGCATCCTGGCCGACGTCAATGTGACCATCCTGCCGACGACGGATATCACCTACCCCATCGACCGAAAGAACCTGGCACAAGTAAAACCGCACGGCACGGTCAATGTGCGTTATGCCCTGACCGATAAGGATCCGCTCCGTTTAGGCGGACAGATCAACGTAGATGACGGCTTTATCCGCTATTCGCCCAAGGCCTATCCGATCATGCCGTTCCACGTAGATTCGGGCAGTCATGTGGCCTTCGACGGCCCTATCGGCCGCACACGGCTCGCCATCTCGGCCTCGCAGAAAGTAAAAGCCGATGTGCAGTCGCAAGGCGAAGAGACACGCCGCGTAGATTTCCGAACCGGCGTACGGGTGAATGGCGTGGTGGATTCCATCGGACTGAACGCCATAGGCTTCTTCCTCGAAGCACCTGAGGACGAGACCATCACGCGCGAACTCGCCTCGCTGGATGAGGAGACACGCGAAGGACTGGCAGCCACCTTGCTGGCTACGGGTATGTACGTAGGCGAGAGCAACGTAGCACAACACGAGAGCGGCTATGCGATGTCTGCTATCATCAACAGTCGTATCAATGCCGCATTGGCTAATTCCAAAGCGGGCAAGGTGATCGATATCGACTTCAGCAACGCCCAAACAGAGCATGTGGGCGGCAAGACAAACGACATGAATATCACGATCAGCAAGTCGTTCTTCCACGACCGATTCCGCCTCACGATAGGCTCGACGCTGACGGATAATCCGGAGGTGAACCAGACGAGCGGTCTGCTGAGCAACCTCTCGGCCGAATACAAACTGACCAAGGACGGCAACGTGCTGCTGCGTGCGTTTGCAGACCGCGACTACAACAACGTGCTGGAAGGCGAACTCTACAAAACCGGTATCGGTGTACGGGCATTGAAGGACTGGCGGCGAACCGAGCTGTACCGCGGCGATAGCATCACACGCACCTATAGTCTGACGGCGGATGCCGGCGTAGCGTATCGTTCGAACAACAGTATCGGTCCGGATCTGACGCTCAAGTCGTCGATCAAGAATCTGCTGGGGCACGGCGAGACCTTCACGATCAAAGGCAACGGTGCCTATTACTGGGCGCTACGCAACCGTCATCCGGGTGATCCGAAGAAAACCGACACGTATAAACTCGGTGCGACAGCCAGCCTCATCTTCCCCTACCTGCACTGGTTGGGCGACCATAATCCGGAAGGCGACACGCGTTATATGCTCGGCTATCAGTACGAGAACATAGCGGGCGGATACGGCGTACACAAACTGACCGGTTCGTTCACCTACTTTATCCGTAGTTCGCGCTATATTACCCACGCCTTCACGCCGTTCTCGCTATCGGTAGTGATGATGAAGGCGGAGTCGGACAGTCTGCTCAACAAAGCAGCCGAGTTCCCGCAACTCATCAAGGTGATCGCCGGCAACGAGTTCGTACCCTCGATCGGCTATACCTTCACCTACAACGACTATCGCGCACAACGAACCGTCAACACGATGTTCGAACTGGGCATCAAGGAGTCGGGCAACCTCATCAACGCCCTGTATTGCGCCTTCGGACACAAATGGGACGAAGCGAACAAAAAACTCGGGTCGGTAACCTTCAACCAGTTCGTCAAGATGAACATGGAGTTGCGCAACCGCTTCAACATCACGGATCAAGTCTGTATCGCTACGCGGCTCTATGCCGGTGCGAATATCCCGCTCGGCAACTCGTATGTCGCTCCCTTATCGGAAGGCTTCTATGCCGGCGGACCGAACAACATGCGTAGCGCTTCGCCCTATGCCTACGGACCGGGTAATTTCTACTCGGAGAAATACAACCAGAACTTCTTCCACGCCGGAGATGTCAAACTGGAAGCCAATTTTGAGTTGCGTTTCCCGATTGTATGGAAACTCTACGGAGCGGCCTTCCTGGATGCCGGTAACGTATGGAACTGGTACAGTGCGGACAATCTATTCAAAGACGCAGGCTATACGGACTATGTCAACCAGCTGCAGCTGCGTACGGAGCTGTACGACGGTATCATAGATAATCCGGAACTGCTCAAGCAGATAGCCCTCGGAACGGGTGCGGGTCTGCGTCTGGACCTCGACGGACTGGTGATACGTCTGGACCTGGGTG
The DNA here is from genome assembly GCA_017551025.1 of Paludibacteraceae bacterium. GTDB lineage: Bacteria > Bacteroidota > Bacteroidia > Bacteroidales > Paludibacteraceae > Colicola. Next base: position 31,781 of record JAFZNG010000023.1, read on the forward strand.
TGGCGATTCATGCCCCGTACCAGACCTACAAGTACGATAAGAAAACCTGGCAACCTGACAAGTCGCAACCCATCAACACGTACTTTAATATCCCGTCCGCAATGGATGCCATCCGAGTCAACTTCGGTATAGGATATCCGTTCTAAAAAGTTGAGAGTTGAGAGTTGAGAGTTGAGAGATGAGAGATGAGAGTTGAGAGATAAAATTATAAATTATAAATGGAAGATATCGTTTTTCTGGGATTTAGTTTGCATGCGTGGATAACGATTGCCACGGTGCTGACGATGTTCTCCGTGCTGCTGTTCACGAAGTTGCGCTCGGACCTGGTCTTTCTGGGTGCGATCGCGATCCTGTTCGTCACGGGTGTGCTGGACGCCAAAGAAGCCTTTTCGGGCTTCAGCAGTACGTCGGTTATCGTTATCGGCGTTCTGTTTGTCGTAGTAGCGGGATTGATGCACACGGGCGTGCTGCAATGGATCGTGAAGCACCTGTTGGGTCAACCGAAGTCGTATACCGGAGCGGTAACCCGACTAATGTTGCCGGTAGCGGCGCTGAGTTCGTTTCTGAGCAACACGACGGTAGTAGCGCTGTTTGTGAGCATCGTGAAAATGTGGTCGAAGAAGCTCGGCATCTCGCCCTCAAAATTGCTGATACCGTTGAGTTACGCTTCGGGTATGGGTGGTGTATGTACGCTCATCGGTACGCCGCCAAACCTGATCATCTCCGGTCTGTATGCCGACGAGACCGGTACGGCTATGAATGTGCTGGCCACGACCATCCCGGGTCTGTTCTGTCTGGGTGTGGGTGTGCTGAGTATTATCGCTATGCGTCGTCTGTTGCCGGACCGTAAGGCGCCCGAAGAAGGCTACGATGAAGCCATGGAATATACGGTGGAACTGATCGTACCCTCGGATAATAAGTTTATCGGCGAGACATTAGGCTATGCCGGTCTGATGAATGTGCAAGGCGGCAAACTGATCAAGATGCAGCATTTCGACGGTGTGCAGGTGTCGATTGACGAGAATGAGTTTATTATGGGTGGTGACCACATGGTTTTTGCCGGTCAGATCAAAGAAATCAAGGAGTTGACCAAGACGCATGGACTGATTTTGGGCGATGAGGTGGTCAATATCGGTTCCAAGACGCTCGTCTCTACCGCTATCATGCTGACGATGGTAGTGCTCTCGGCGCTGAACGTGATGCCGCTCCTGCAATGTGCGTTCCTGGCAGCTATCGCGATGCTCATCTTCCGCTGCTGCAATCCCGAGCAGGCCATGAAAGCCATCAACTGGGAGATACTGATGGTGTTTGCCGGTTCGGTAGTCCTGGGTCTGGCTATCCAGAAGACCGGTATTGCCGAGCGACTGGCGTACGGGATACTGGACGTATGCGGTACGAATCCAATTGTCGTGATGACGGCCATCTGCTTTGTCGCCACGTTTATCACGGAGTTCATCTCCAATACCGCAGCCGGTGCGATGTTCTTCCCGATCATGTACCAGGCAGCCATCCAGCTGGGTTACGAACCCTACCCCTTCCTCATCGCGCTCATGATCAGCGTGAGCAGCAGTTTTGCAACACCTATCGGTTCGCCGACTCATATGCTCGTCTATGCACCGGGCGGATACCGGTTTAGCGACTTCATGCGTATCGGTCTGCTGATGAATCTGATCATCCTGGCGGCGAACATCTTTATCGTCAATGTGGTATATCCGCTGACGCCGCTGCCGTGATAGTTGAAAGTTGAGAGTTGAGAGTTTAGAGAAGTTGGAAAGTTTATAGTTGATAGTTAACAGATTATGAAGACATCGTCTGATAAGATTAAGCGAAAGAACACCCGTGGCGGGTTGGCGATCATCCTCGTGGCAGCTATTGCGCTGGAGGCTGTTTCCTTCCTCATGTACTTCACGAGCCGTGTGGCTATTCGTCATGAAGCCGAACAGCGTGCCAAGACCGAGTTGCGTCGTGCGGAACTGGAGATCGATGTGCATGCCGTAGAGATGGAGACAGCCGCCAAGGCCCTGGCTATGCTGGCCGAGAAACATATCGATCAACCGGACTCTATCTACGCGGCTACGCGTCTGGCGGTCAGTACGCTGCGTCAGCACACGAGTATGGCGGTGGCATTCATCCCGAATTATTACCCGAATCGGGGTACATTCTACGAGGTATGCAGCAGTCGGTTTGCAGAAGATAGCATCTATACGCGTCAGATAGGTGGCGTGGAGCACGACTATACGCAACTGGAATGGTGGCAAAACGGCTTTGTGCACGACAGTTGCTGGTGGTGCGAGCCCTACCTGGACAACTCGGGTTCGAAGACCATGGTGGTCAGTTGTTCCTACCCCGTACACGACCGCAGCGGCAAAGTCGTAGCCGTCGTATGCGTGGATATGTCGCTCGACTTTCTGAGCAGAAACCTCGCCGACTACCTGCAGGTATATCCTAACAGTTATTACTCGATCCGCTCCAACACCGGCGTGAATATCGTTCCCGCTCCGGATACCGTACCCGGGCGCAAATACAACAAATTCGACGAAGAGGTGGATGCTACGGGTTGGCACCTGGAGATCATCATTCCGGACGACGAACTATTCCGCGACCTGAATCATATCGGACGTATCGTCGGACTGCTGATGCTGATAGGTCTGGCTATGCTGGTACTGATCATGCTGTACGCCGGACGCAACAACAAACGCCTCATCGAATCCACCGCCCGCAACCAGAGCATAGAGAACGAACTCAATATCGCCCGCAAGATCCAGATGGCGATGTTGCCGAATCGTTTTCCGCCCTTCCCGGACTATCCGAACCTGAATGCCCATGGTGTCGTCATTCCGGCAAAAGAGGTAGGTGGCGACTTGTTCGATTTCTTTATTCGCGAGAATAGGTTGTTCTTCTGCGTAGGTGACGTAAGCGGTAAGGGTGTGCCGGCAGCCATTGTCATGGCTATGACGCGTTCTATCTTCCGCAGTTTCTCTGCGTACCTGAACAGTCCGGCCGAGATCGTCACGCAGATGAACGACTCGCTCAGCGGCGAAGGCAACGACCAGAGTATGTTCGTCACGCTGTTCCTCGGCGTACTCGACCTCGCAACCGGTGAACTCAATTACTGCAATGCCGGACATAATGCGCCGATTCAAATTAAAAATTCGGAAAGCCTTTCTTGTGTGCCAAACTTGCCGTTAGGTGTGCTGAGTGGATTTGCATACCAAGAGCAGGAAGCGAAGATGGAAGTAGGTGATACCCTGTTCCTCTATACCGACGGCCTGACCGAAGCCGAGAATGCGGCGCATGAGCTGTTCGGCGAAGAAAGGCTGACATCAATAGTCGAAAGTCAAAAGTCAAAAGTCGAAAGCCCTCGTGAACTCATCGAATCGATACAACAGGCTGTAGCCGAGTTTGTAGGCGATGCCGAGCAGAGCGATGACCTCACCATGTTCGCCATTCGGCTCTTAGACCATACACCATACACCATACACCATACACCTAAGGCAGAAAGCCACTACTCCCTGGTCATGCGTAATGATATCCAGCAGATACCTACGCTAGCCGAGTGGATCGACATGATCGGACTACCGCAAGATCTGAACATGCCGATCAATCTGGCGCTGGAGGAAGCCGTCAGCAACGTGATGCTCTATGCCTACCCGGGAGGGAGCGGACAAGTGCTCGTGGAGTGTGAGATAAAGTCGAAAGTCGAAAGTCAAAAGTCGAAAGAGGAAGTTGTCTTCACCATTACCGATAGCGGCGTACCTTTCGATCCGACCAAGCAGGAAGATCCGGACGTGACGCAGAGTGCTGAAGACCGACCGATTGGTGGTCTGGGCATCTTCCTCGTGCGGCAAATCATGGATGATATCCGCTACGAGCGCAAAGATAACAAGAATATCTTGACCTTGGTCAAGAAAATTAAAAATTAAAAATTAAAAAATAAAAATCATACTACTATGCAAATCAACTTAGTAAACCAAGGTGAGCAACTCGTTGCCCAACTATCCGGCCGTCTGGACACAGCTGCAGCAGCTGAGATTGCACCGGACTTTCAAGCACTCGCAGAACAAGCAGCCAAACACATTATCCTCGACTGCACCCAACTCGAGTATATCTCGTCGTCAGGTCTGCGTCTGTTTCTCGCTCTGCGCAAAGAGTCGGCTGCCAAAGGTGGCAAACTCCAGGTGCGCAACATCAACGCCGACATACGCCAAGTATTTATGATGACCGGCTTTATCAGCCTGTTCGAGATTATTTGATTATGGATCTTCATAGCGAAATGCTGCTGGATGAATATCGAGAGTCGCGTCCTGTGTTCGAGAAAATGCAGGTGGAGGTAAACCGTATCCTACGCGAAGCTCTGGAGCGAAACGGCCTCATCGTCACGGCCATCGAGACGCGTATCAAGACCGAACAGAGTCTGGCAGGCAAACTGGCACTCAAGGGCAGCAAGTATGCGACGCTGAGTGACATAACCGACATCCTTGGTGCACGTATCATCACCTTCTACACCGACGACGTAGATCGTATCGCAGCCATGGCGGAGCAACTCTTTGAGATCGACTGGACCAACTCCGTGGACAAGCGCAAGCTCCACCAGTTGGACAGTTTCGGCTATAACTCGCTCCACTATATATGTCGTCTGCCGGGGTATGACTACCGCTTCGAACTGCAACTACGCACTACCCTTCAGCACGCTTGGGCGGCCATCAATCACGACAACGGCTATAAGTCGGGCGTCGAGATACCGCGTGAGTATATGCGTCGTATGAACCGCTTGGCGGGTATGCTCGAGATGGCCGATGACGAGTTTAGCCGTATCCGTATGGAGATCAACGACTACCGCCGTCGCGTACAGCACCTGGTGCAAAACGGCCAACTCGACGATGTACAGCTCGACGGCGATGCGTTCCGCAGTTATCTGAATGCACGACCGTTTGACAAACTCAATCGTCGTATCGCAGCCATCAACCAAGCCGAGATCCAGGAGATGGACCTCATGCCGTACCTGAAAGTACTGAAAGCGCTGGATTGCCATACCTTGGGGGATGTGAGCCGTCTGCGCAACCGGTACGAAGAAGATGCTTACCGTCTCGCGCGGCATCAGTTGGGCAACACCGACCTCGACATTATCTCTTCCGCCGTCGGACTGCAGAACATATGCATCGTGTGCATCCTCTCGCAGGGAGGCGGCAAGATTGGCCTCATACGATTATTCAATGCACTCAACGGACAGAACAGCCAGAACGAAGTCCTGGCTGAACTCACCTACGAACAAGCAAAAAACTTACAATTATGAACCCGATATTAATTGACCTCAACGATTATGTGCGCACGGGCGAAGGAGCCAATGGCGCGAGTTACAACCATAAGACGGATCCCAGCATCATGATGAAGATGTACTTCCGTAATTTCGAAGCCGCTGCTTTGGAACTGGAACTGGCGCAGAAAGTATATGCTGCCGGTATCCCGACACCCGAACCAGGTGACCTCGTAACAGACGGCGAACGTATCGGTATTCGTTTTCGCCGTATCGAGGGCAAAAAGTCCTATTCACGCGCCTGCGGCGACGAGCCGGAGAAAGCTCCTGAGTTCGGACGCGAGTTTGCGCAACTATGCAAGAAGTTGCACCGTATTCATGTAGATACTACCCGCTTCGAGTCGGTCAAAGACCGCCTCTACCGCATGCTGGACAACAATCCGGATTTCACACCTGAGCAGAAACAGAAACTACGCGACTTCATTGCAGCCGCTCCGGATGCGGATACCGCTATTCACGGCGACCTGCAGTTCGGTAACGGTATCTTCACCGAAGCCAACGGCCAACGCCAACGCTATTTTATCGACCTCGGCGATTTCTGCTACGGCTATCCGATGTTCGACCTCGGCATGGTTTATCTCTGCTGCTGTCTGAATAACGAAGAATGGACGCAAGAGGTGAACCATATGTCCAATGCGACGGCTCGTAGGTTCTGGGACGGCTTTGCTCGCGAGTATTTCCTCGCGTCCGACTGCCCGCTTAAGGAGTTTGGACCGGATGCCGACCTCGAGGAAATAGAGAAGACGGTTCGTATCTATGCCGGACTGAAGACGATCATGATTGAGCGCGACACGCATTGTGCGATGCCTCAGTTCCGTGCAATGTTGGAAGGAACGATTTATTAACCCTCGTCATGACGACATGACGACATTACGTCATTACGACCATGAATAAATTCATTGAAACCGACTTATTAGACCGCGCGATCATCTTTGCTGTCCGGGCGCACCATAATACCGAGCGACGCGGAAAAGGCTTTCCGTATATCGTCCATCCGATGGAAGCCGTGGAGATTGTAGCAACCATCACGCCTGATCAGGAGTTGCTTGCCGCCGCAGCACTCCACGACACGATCGAAGATACGGACGTGACGGTCGATGATATCCGTCGTGAGTTCGGAGACCGGGTGGCTGAACTCGTGCACGCCGAGAGTGACCAATTCACCGAAGGTGTCTCCGAAGAGGACAGTTGGCACGACCGTAAGCAGGCGGCAATAGATCGTCTGGCTGCCGCCTCACATGATGCCAAGATCGTAGCGATGGGTGATAAACTGAGTAATATGCGGGCTATCTGGCGCGACTATCAGACCCGTGGAGACGAACTCTGGCAGATCTTTCACGTCAAGGACAAGGCCTCGCATGAGTGGCACTACCGCGGGCTCGCTGCTTCGCTCGCAGAACTCCGGGATACCTTCGCGTACCAAGAGTTTGTGAGACTGATAAACGAAGTCTTCTAACCGTTTAACGTTTTTATGCAATAAAAACCATTTTAACTCTTTAACTATTTAACGGAAAAAACAATGCATATTGTTTTTGACCACATAGACAACGCGCGTGATTTAGGAGGTATTATCGCCGCCGGAGGACGAACTATTCGTCCCCACCGACTATTGCGTACCGCCCACCTGCATGATGCGACGGATGCGGATATAGAGCGCCTCAGGAGCGAATATAACTTATGTAGGATATTCGATTTCCGCTCTATGGGCGAATTTCAGGCCATCCCGGACCGTGAGATAGAGGGTGTTCAGCACCATTTGTTGCCGACGATCGATATGCGTGCGGAGCAACAGACGGGAAAGCCTATACCGGAGGAAGCCTTCCTGGAACTGGATCGGCACATAGTCAATTACTCGTTCTATCCGGAGGTGCAACAGATGGCTGCGAACATGTACCCTTCGCTGATCCTGAGCGAGTTCTCCCAACTCCAGTACGCGTCATTTCTGCGTCTGATCGTAGAAGCCCCCGAAGACGGCGGTATCCTATGGCATTGTGCGCAAGGAAAAGACCGCACCGGTTGGGGTGCGGCCTTCTTACTATTTGCCTTGGGCGTATCGCGAAAGACGGTAATTGCCGATTTTGACTTGAGCAACGAGGCTTACCGTCCTCTTGTAAACAGGCTGAATGCCGATGTATTGGCTCGCGGAGGTGGAGAAAAGGAGATGAACGTCATACAAGCCTTTATGGGTGTTTCTACCCGCAACTTCATCACCACGCTCGACCTAATCGACCGCAAATTTGGTGGGATGACCACTTACCTGCACGATATACTATGCCTCACGCATGAGGATATACAGCTGCTCCGGAAGCGGTTCCTTGCTCCTTATTTCTGAGGATACTTGCGGAACCAGGAGGATATCTTCAGACGGATCACGCCGAGCAGGGCTTCGCTAAAGATACCGCCACTCATCTTGCTCGTACCCAGTACACGGTTGACGAAGATGATCGGCACCTCCTTGATCACAAAGCCGCACTTATAGGCCGTGAACTTCATCTCAATCTGGAAGGCATAGCCCTTGAAACGAATCTTATCCAGTTCGATCGTCTCCAGCGTATGACGACGATAGCATACGAATCCGGCTGTTGTGTCGCGAATATTGACGCCCAGCACCGTACGCACGTACTTCGACGCGAAATACGACATGAGCACACGTCCCATCGGCCAGTTGACTACGTTCACACCCGTTACGTAACGGCTACCGATCGCCAGGTCGGCACCCTCGTTGGCACAAGCCTCATACAATTTGAGCAGGTCCTGCGGGTTGTGGCTGAAGTCGGCATCCATCTCGAAGATATAGTCGGCCTTATGCTCGATAGCCCAACGGAAACCGGCGATATATGCCGTACCGAGTCCCAGTTTACCCGCACGCTCCACGATATGCAGCGTCTCGGGATAGGTAGTCTTCATCAGATTCTTGACGATAGCGGCTGTGCCATCGGGTGAACCGTCGTCGATAACCAAGATATGAAAACGCAACGGGAGATTCATCACCGCGTCGATAATCGCCGCGATGTTCTCTTTCTCATTATACGTCGGGATAATAACTAAACGTTCCATTATAGAAATTAAAAATTAAAAATTCAAAATTACGAATTCTCTTTTATGACTTCGTCATTCAATACATATACCGGACTGGCGGTGGTGCGCTCGAGCGCGTGTAGGAACACGTCCTTGCCGGGCTCAATGCCTATAGCCAGCAACGCCTCGGCAACGGTGTCGTACGCCACTTGCGGGTCGTTGTTCTCCAGTGAGAGGTGGCAGAGCCATATATTGCGCAAGTGCTCGGTATAGTTACGCGCCAGCAGTTCGGCACAGGTAGCATTACTCTGGTGACCACGCGGCGAGAGGATACGTTCCTTCAGGTAGGTCGGATACGGACCGTTGAGCAGCATACGTTCGTCGTGGTTGGCCTCGATAACCAGATGGTTGGCCGTAGAGATATAATGCTCCATCTCTGGGTTGGGTTCGCCGCAGTCGGTAATGATGACGAAGCGTTGTCCCAGATAGTCGATGGCATAGCCGAGGCAGTCCGTCGAGTCGTGCGACACGCCGAAGGTCTGGATACGCATACCGAGCAATTCCCAGGGGAGAGCTTTCTCGAAATAGCGGCGGCTGGTCTTGAGTTTTTCCTTGACGCCATAGTTGCGGTCGATACCGCCGTGTATCTCGCGCGTCGTGTAGATAGGCAGGTGGACGCGCTCGCCCAGCGTACCTACCGAACGGATATGATCGGCATGGTCGTGGGTGATGAGTACGCCGTGGATATTTCGGTAGTCGAGCCCCATTTCGCGCAGGTCTTTTTGGATCTGACGTGCCGATATACCGGCATCGATTAGGATACCGCCTGTACGCGTGCCGAGGTAGTAACAGTTGCCGCTGCTACCACTCGCCAGACATCGAAATATGAGTTCATTATCCGCCATACTACAAAATCGGCTGCAAAGATACAAAAAAATTTTGATATGTGCAAAAAAAATCGTAACTTTGCACCCGATTTTAATTTGGAGTATTATGACCGTATTAGAAAAGTTGGCAGCACTACGCGAAGAGATGCGCCGCGAGGGCGTAGCTGCATACGTAGTGCCGGGTAATGACCCGCACGCTTCGGAATACTTGCCTACACACTGGCATGAGATGAATTGGCTCTCGGGATTCAAGGGCGAGAGCGGAACCGTAGTCGTTACGATGGACCAGGCGTTGCTCTGGACCGACAGCCGCTACTACCTGCAGGCCGGTATCGAACTGGAGGGAAGCAGTATCGAGTTGATGCGCGAGTCGGACATAGACTGTCCGAAGATACCGGACTGGCTAAAGGCTAAGGGCCAAGGGCTAACGGTTGGCGTCAATCCGGAGATGTTCAGCGTGAATGATTTTCGCGACTGGCAGGAGAAACTGACCATCAAGTCGGTGGATCTGATCAAGCGTATCTGGACCGACGGCCGTCCGGCTATCCCACAAGATAAACTATATCCCTACTCTGCCGACTTTGCCGGCGAGACGGTAGAGAGCAAATTGGCTCGCATGCGCCAATTAGTCGAAAGTCAAAAGTCGAAAGACAAAAGACCATGGGCACTGGTTATCAGTGCCCTTGATGAGATTGCATGGTTGCTCAATATCCGTGGCAACGATGTAGCGTTTAATCCGGTGGTAGTCTCGTTTGTAGTGCTGGAGTCGGATAAGTGCACGCTGTTCGTGCTAAAGGAGAAAGTGGATACCGTTGCCCAGAACTATCTGGACTTCAACAATATAGACGTTCGTGGTTATGAGGAGGTTTATGACTATATCCATAGCCTGAGCGGTACGGTCTTCTATGATGGCGCACGCGTGAACGAGGCGCTGTACGAAGCCATCCCGGAGGATTGCGAGAAGGTCAACACCAAGTCCGTCATCCTCATCGACAAGGCCAAGAAGAATGCCACCGAACTGGAGGGTGAGCGTCGTGCGATGCTGCAAGATAGCGTAGCCTTGACGCGCTTCTTCCGTTGGCTCGAGACCGAGGCTTTTGCCGGCGGCAAGACGCAGACGGAGTGCGAACTGATGGACAAGTTGCACGAATACCGACTGATGGGCGAGAACTTCGTAGAGGAGTCGTTCGGCACGATAGCCGGTTATCAAGGCAATGGCGCCATCGTGCATTACGAGGCTACGCCGGAGAAATGTGCGACGGTTCGTCCGGAAGGTATGCTGCTGCTCGACTCGGGTGGCCAGTACCTGGACGGCACGACGGATATCACGCGTACCGTTTGGCTGGGAGGCGATATACCCGAGCAGGCTAAACTCGACTACACCTACGTACTGAAGGGACACATCGCTTTGGCGACGGTTCGTTTCCCTCGCGGCACACGTGGCAACCAACTCGACGCACTGGCTAAGCAGTATATGTGGGCAGCCGGTATTACCTTCGGTCACGGCACAGGTCACGGCGTAGGCCACTTCCTGGGATGTCACGAAGGACCGCAGAACGTACGTACCGACAACAACCCGACGGCACTCGAAGTAGGCCATATTATCTCGGACGAACCGGGTATCTATCGTACGGGCCTGTGGGGCATCCGCACGGAGAACCTGATCACGGTAGTGCCGATGGAGCGCCTGGAGGCATGTACCACGGAGGATGAGTTCCTGGGATTCGAGACGCTGACGCTCTGCTTCTACGACACACGACTCATCGAGATGAGCCTCATGACCGCAGAAGAGATCGCATTGCTTAACGCCTACCACGAGCGCGTCTACCGCGAGACAGCACCGCTGCTCTCTAAGGAAGAAGCCGAGTATCTGCGCGAAAAATGTGCACCGATAGAAATTAAAAATTAAAAATTACGAATTAAAAATTACGTAATTACGTAATGACGTAATGACGAATAAAAATAATTGAAAATGAATCTAGAACAAATACTTACAGAACAAGCCTTGGCGGCCGTGAAGGCGCTGTATGACCTGGACGCCACGGCGCAACAGGTGCAACTTCAGAAGACCCGTCCGGAGTTTGAGGGAGATATTACGCTGGTAGTCTTCCCGTTCGTGAAGGCTGCCCGCAAAGCGCCCGCACAAGTGGCTACGGAGATAGGCGAATGGCTAACGGCGAATGGCGAAGGACTGGTAAACGGCTACAACGCCGTACAGGGATTCTTGAACCTAAAGATCTCGCAGTCGTTCTATATCGACCAGTTGCAAGCCATCGCCGCCGACGAGCAGTATGGTCAGCAGCCGGATAACGGCAAGCTGATGATGGTAGAATACTCGTCGCCGAACACGAATAAGCCGCTCCACCTGGGACACGTACGCAACAACCTATTGGGTTATTCGATCGCGAAGATCCAGGAGGCGAACGGATGGAAGGTAGTGAAGACCAATATCGTCAACGACCGCGGTATACATATCTGCAAGTCGATGCTGGCATGGCTGAAGTTCGGCAACGGCGAGACGCCGGAGACCAGCGGTAAGAAAGGCGACCACCTGATTGGCGACTATTACGTGCGTTTCGATAAGGAATATCGCAAGCAGGTTGCAGAACTTGTAGCAGGCGGTATGGACGAGGAAACCGCCAAGAAAGAGGCGCCGCTCATCAAGGAGGCACAAGCGATGCTGCTCAAGTGGGAACAGGGCGACAAAGAGGTGCGTGAACTATGGGCACGCATGAATGCGTGGGTATATGCCGGATTTGACGAGACCTACAAGCGTATGGGCGTCAGCTTCGACAAGATCTACTACGAGTCGAACACCTATCTGGAGGGCAAGTCGGAAGTAGAGAAAGGTCTCGCTTCCGGTCAGTTCTACCGCCGCGAGGACGGTTCGGTATGGGCCAATCTCGAGAAAGACGGACTGGACGAAAAACTCCTACTCCGCTCCGATGGCACATCGGTCTACATGACCCAAGATATTGGTACCGCCAAGCTGCGTTACCAGGACTATCCGATCGATAAGATGGTATATGTCGTAGGTAACGAGCAGGAGTACCACTTCAAGGTGCTCTCTATCCTACTCGACCGCCTCGGATTCCCGTTCGGCAAGGAACTGGTGCATTTCTCGTACGGCATGGTCGAGCTGCCTAACGGCAAGATGAAGAGCCGCGAAGGAACCGTAGTAGATGCCGACGACCTGATGGACAAGATGGTAGAGGATGCACGCGAGATCAGCAAGGACAAGGTGAATACGCTCCAGGGTATCACGCCCGAGGAGGCGCAGGAGATTGCCCGCAAAGTGGGACTTGGTGCGCTGAAGTATTTTATCCTGAAGGTTGATCCACGCAAAAACATGCTCTTCAACCCCGAGGAGTCGATCGACTTCAACGGCAACACCGGTCCGTTTATCCAATATACGTATGCGCGTATCCAGTCGGTGCTCCGCAAAGCGGAAAACGAGTTGAGAGTGGAGAGTGGAGAGTTGAGAGAAGTTGGCAAGTTAAAAGTAGAAAGTTTAGACCCGAAAGAACTGGCATTAATCCAACGCCTAATGGAATATCCTGCCACGGTGCGTCAGGCTGGTGCGGATTTCTCACCGGCTGTGCTGTGTAACTACGCATACGCCTTGGCATGCGATTTCAACTCGTTCTATCACGACTGCTCCATCCTGAACGAACCGGATGAAAAGAAGCGCGCGCTACGTTTGCTCTTGAGCCAAACCGTAGCACGCACGATAAAGAATGCGATGGGCCTGCTGGGTATCGAAGTACCCGACCGCATGTAAGATTATTTCATAGCGGCACGCAACTGCTCGCAGAGCACCTGCGCATCGCCATTCTCGCTCGGGATAACCAGTATGGTATCCTCGCCGGCTATAGTACCAAGCACCATTTGAGGTGCTTGGTTTTCTATTTCCTTAGCCGCAGCTCCGGCATAGCCGGCACGCGTCTTCACGACGGCAAACGTACCGCACAGGCTCACGCCGGTCATGGCGCTACGCAGCAGGTCGGACTGGATACGCTGCACCTTAGCCTGAACAGGTTGCTCGGGTACGATATACCGCACCGAACCGTCCGGTAGCGTACGTTTCTCGGCACCCAGGTCGCGCAGGTCGCGACTGAGGGTTGCCTGCGTGGTCTCAACGCCCTGGAGCATCAACACTTGGAGCAACTCCTCCTGACCGCTTATCACGCGCGTGCGCAGCAGGTGCGCGATCGTGCGCAAGCGCACGTTCCTTATATTTGGATTACTTCGTGCCATAACTCTTAGAATACCGGATCACGGCGGGGAGCCGGAGTTGTAGGTTCTGATTTATTGCTTATTGAATCCAAATTACCCATTAACATCTCTCCACCCAAATCCATAATCTCGGTGAGAGGTACTATATATTGTTTATTCATCATCATTCGTTTACTTTCTTACCCTCTGCGGTATAGATTGCACCATCCGGCATAATGAGGTAGAGTTGGTTATCAATCAGTACTTTCTTTACGCCCTGAATAGTGGCTTCAGTCTGCTCGAAGTCGGTCGTTGTCTGACGATCAGCGACGAGGCGCAGGCCGTAACCTTGGGTGGTACCCTTCTGGAGCTCGAGCGGATATTCACTCATCGAGAGATTCCAGATAATACGTCCGTCGTAGGTCAAGAAGAGCGTCGCGTCTTCCGGCGAACGTTCGATAGCTACGCTATACGAACCTGCTTGCGGCGCATAGAACTCGAGCGGGAAGGATGCATTATTGTTGGTTAACGGCATTTCTGCATCGCAGAGCATCAAGCCACCGCATGCCACCCACATTTGAGCAATCTTGGTATCACTCAGCGAGGTCATCTTGAGCAAGTCGTGTCCTACGGTATATTCCGTCGTAGCGTCTTCGCTCGCGGATACCCACATTACGTCTTGCTCGCGCTCGGTATCTGCCGTCTTGAGCGACAGGCGGAACTCATCCACCGTACGTACTTCACGTTGGGGTGCACGCATAGGAAGCGATTTCTCGGCCGGACTCAAGATAACATCATCGGTATTCGGCACCTGGTAGAAGAAGGCTGTACCTACTGCGTAGGTATACTGAGCGGCCTCTACAGGTTTGTATGCCTTAGTACCATGATCATACATCTGCACCTTGGTCTGTGCAGGCAGGCTCTGGAGTTCGGTATGCGTGAGCGTACCGTTACCCAAGCCGTTCCATCCTCGGTTAGAATCATCACCGGTTTCAGAGCGCGTCACAGCACAATTGTAGGAAGCACCAAGCGAGTTATTACCGTTCCATACAAAACGAACTACATTCTTCACCATCTCATAGTCGAGCGTAATGGTATATGCCTCGCCGGCATTGAGTACCGCGCCGGCATTTACCCAGCCCTTGGTTCCTGTAGCACGCTTAGCCTCATCGTAGCGATAAATCAAGAATTCAGAGCCAGAACGCATAGGCGTCGTACTACCATCATCATTCAGACGATAGATACCATTGGAAATATTCACCTCAAACGGAACCGTAAAGTCGTACCAGCCAAAGGTCACTTGTCCGTCCGGATCGAAGGCCAGATCGAAGTATGCAGCACCTGTTACGTCCAAGCTAGCCGGGTTGGTCACTTGTCCGGAGGTAGCACACTGACTTTCTACGATATCAGCCAAGGACGCATCGAGGATGAAGTCGTTGACTTTCAATTCGCCAGAGCCGAGGATTACGTGGCCTTCATTCTCCACGTGCAGGTCACCGTAGTTCTCGCGGTACTCGGAGTTGCCGGAGCCGACGGTCAGTTGGCCATTAACGGTAAGCGTTACCTGCGCGCCCTGCTCGATGGTAAGGCTATTTACTTCGACCTCTGTGTTGATCGTCACGTTACCGTTGATAACAACATTTTGAGGCTCTGTGGGCGCCTCGTGCGTGCTCCAATTATCATCGTTAGTCCAATCACCATTACCAGTATAGGTGTAGGTCGGCGGGGTGACGGTCAGCGAGAGCGTTGTCTGTACCGACTCGTAGTTAGGATCAGCAGGCGTAAACGTAGCCGCAACGCTGTAGGTATTAGGCTCGCTGTAGGTTGCATTCGGATTTACCCAAGCCCACGTACCGTCGATACCGGTATTCGTAATCGACGAATTAGAAACCTGCTGACCTACCGAGATAGATGAAGCGGTTGCGCTATAGCCGGTCGTAGTAGCCTTATTAAGCGTTACAGTGGTCGTGATAGACGCTGCATTGTAGTTCGTGCTTGCTTCCTGCAAAGCCTGTACGGTAACCGTGTGTCCTGCTTCAATTACCGTCAGTAAGCCAATAGCATCGATGCTTGCGTACTCAGCGCCTTCGGAAATTGAATAACTGATCGAACTTTCTTGCGAAGTCGAACTTGCCGTATAGGTTGCAGTCTCTCCGTAAGTTACGTTGCTCGGTTGAGCTGTCCAACTCAAGGTCGGCGTTACTTTTTCAACCGTAACATCAACCAAGAACTCCTTAGGAGCAATATTGGTATTGGTCGGAGTGAAGGTTACAGTAAGAGCAGTATACGTACCAGCGTTCTCCTTATTATCCTTACGTGCGTCTGTCCACGTGAAGGTTCCCTGACCATTAAGCGAACCACTAAGTGTCAGTTGTGCATCGCTGAGTTTTTGACCATACGTCACGTGAGTAGCCGTCAATGTACCAATTTCCTCGTTAGTAGCTGCACGTTGCTCTACCGTTACATTCTGGATCGTTACGGTGCTCGGCGCATACATAGCTGTATTGCTCGGCGTAAAGGTAATCGTCACGTCGTATGTACCGGCATCGAGCGTAGCAGGGCTGGTAATCGCGTATGTACCCTGAACCGCATTATTCTTAATCGTTTCTTTCGCCGCAGCGCTCGCGGTATTCAGAACTACGCTGGCAGCGCTTGTGCCTCCGTAAATTGTAGGCAGCGTCGGTGCAGTCACGATAGTTGTCGGCGTACGATTGATGATGAAGTCGTGGCTTACTTGCTCAGCGGCCTTATAATCAGAAGTAGCGCCACAATCTGCATAGATGGTCACATTACCATTACCGCTGATAGTCGGCGTGGAACCGGAGAAGCTAACGATACTATTGTCGGACGATGAATACGTAACATTCAAATCGCGATTGGATTTCTTCGTCAGCTGTGCTTCCAGTTCAGTGGCCTGTACGGTATAGAATGTCGTCTTTGTCGGATTCCATATAATGGCCTGCGAACCCTGGGTTGCCGTCGCTGTCAGGTTAATAATAAGTGACAAACCAGTGTTATGCTCATCCATAATCGTAATTCTATTCGACCATGAACCTACAGAAGAAGGAGCAACCGTTATCGGCAATTCATAACTATCCTTAGCACCGCAGTCTGCATAAATAGTTTCGTCCGTCGTCAAACCGTTATCGCTATATTGCTTCGAAACGGACATATTTCCTTTTACACTGGAATAGTTAATCGCTATCGTCTGTTCACGCGATTCTCCTACTGCGATATTACCCAAGTCAATATCCGTATTCTCTGTCTCGATATATACTGCTCGGTCAATAACAATATCGCCAAGATAATGGTAACCTACACCGCCTTGACGACGAACAATCTTAAAGTGGGTTGCATTACGGTCCAGAGGTACATTATTTACCGGCATTTTATCATTTTTAGCAGGTTGGAAACCACTCTTCGACTCTATTTTAGTATATGTTCCGCCATTATCCGTAGATTGATAAATATCGAAAGTACCTTTCCACGCTTGTATAAGGCCATAAGCCACACTACGCATATAGAATGACAAATAACCCGGATCACCATTCGTACGATCGATAGCAAAGATTTTCGTAATCTCCGGCATATCAGTATCAAAAGCGAAATACTCTATCTCTTGACTTCCGTTAACGACGCCGGAGGAAGACCAGTTCAGTGTATCCATTGTACACTTACCATTCTGCGGACGGGGCACATTCACCGCAATCGTCACAGGAATAGCCTCCATGTAGTCCTCATTACCAGCCAAAGAAGCCGTAATTGTTGTCTCGCCGTAGTCCAAAATGCGTACGCAGAGTCCCTTCGTAGGATCCGTGAAAATCTGAGCCACCGTATCACTCGCGCCGTGCAAGCACTCGTACTGAATAAGTGCTGAGCGTTCGTTGCTTACTCCTTGGGTTTTGTTCACTATATCTACGACAATTGCTTTAGCCGTCAGCGGAATTACCTGCTCAGGAGAAATACCACGAGTCAGGTTCTGGTTCCAAGTAATGATCTGCGACTTCTTATTGCTAGCAATAACAGACTTTGTACTAGTTACGCTTTTGAATTCGCTATCACCCTTTTGCACAGCCGTCAAGGTCGTATTACCCGTACCTATCACCTCAAAGGACAAACTATCGGCTGAAATTTTGATAATGTTTTCATTGCCAGAACGGTACGTGATCGGCAGATTACTACTTGCGGTAGCAGCTAAACTATCAACCAGTCCTTGCTGCAAAGTAAGCGTGGCTGCCGAATAAGCAGTTCCCCAAGTAATGGTTTGATTCTTTTTCTCTACCTCGGCATGGATTCGCAGCGTCTTGTTCTCATACTTGGTATATACTGTAATAATAGCATCAATTGACTCCGGCTTTGTAGCCGTGTACGTTACCGTAATCAACGAATCGCCACTGCCGCCGTCACGCGTACTAACCGTCGGTAGGGTAAGTTGCTTACTCTGCGCAGGAGTAGTAGATTTCGGAGTACTGATTAGTACGTGCTCATTGTTGCTGACAATCTTAATCTTGCTATCACACGTACTATAATTCACCTTAAATGTCTTCGTGGTCGGAGTACCTCCCAAGGTATTCGTCATATTCGGCAGAGTATCAATCTCAGTACCGGAAGTATTGGTCAACTTAAACCATTTCTTACGAGATACACGAATCGTATTGATATAAGGGTTATCGGTTCCGATGTTTCCTGACTTCTCAAACTTTACTTTTATGGTGTTAGGTTTTTCTGAAATATCCACAACCTTAGTTTGATACGAATCGGACCACTCACTATATTCTACTGTTTCACCATACTCCTTTCCGGATTCACACGTAGACACCTTGACATTATTTCCCAAACCATTTACCTTCATTTGAAATGTCAATCCATCTGCAACACCCACTTCCGTCCATGTTTTTTCGCCCACTTCGGAAGCTTTTTTATTCGGATCCAATTTATATGCATAACACGTCTGACAGTTCTCTGTCTCAACTTTTACCGTCAGCGTAGCATCAGCTTTTTCGTACTTATAGTTCTCGTCTTGGTGAAGCGTCCATTCAGCATCGCCGGTGTTATACGTCGTAGTAATCTTGTTTTGCGCAGGCGTATAGGTAGCGACCACATTACCGGCAGTATTACCCTCCGTTTGATTGATCGTCGGCGTAGTAATCGTATTCTCTGTCGAGTACGTAAATGCGGCGTTATCTTCAAGATTCATCGTCTCGCTCCAATCGGTCGTTTTGTTGGCACTACTCTTCCAAGAGTACTTGAACCAGTTGGCATACTTCGTTACAGTTACTACAAAATCTTCGTCCGCTGCATTGTACTTATACGTCTCCGGCTGATAGAGATGAATCGTACCTGTACCAGCATTCTTACCGGTTGCCGTCTTAGTCTCTGCGTTATAGGTAATAGCCAACGATACATCTGGACTACCGGTTGTTACCTTAGTTGTAACGTTTTGTGTCAAGGTATAGTAGAAATTTGTCGCGTGAACACCTAATACCGGAGTTAATGAAGCAAGATTATCATCACCAATAATAGATGCCGGGCTTGTCGGCTTCGTATATTTCAACGTATAGGACGAACTAACGTCACTATCTACCTTCACACTCTTGTCATCTACATTGGCAAACGTACTATTGTACTTAAATACAGCGACATTAAACGATTGAGTAGCACCAGTATACTTGTATGTCTCCGTCTGGTGGAGAGTAATCTTACAAGTACCTGCGTTCTTAGCCGAAATCGTCTTATCATTCGGATTAAATGTCACTACACCGGTACCATTATTCTTTGCAGCGTTGGTATAAGTGATATCATCAATCGTATAGTAGAAGTTATCGCTATTATTCGCAGTCGGAGTTCCGTCCACGTTGCTATACGTATAGTTCGCCTCCTGCGTAGCATCCACCATCAGATTATATGCCGAACCAGTAAAGGAAGTAGCATATTTAGTCACTGTCACATTATATGTAACAGTATCACCAGTGTAATTATAGGTCTGCTTTTGCGCAATCTTCAGCACCGCACTACCGGCATTGTACGCCGTGATAGTATGCGTGCTCGGATCGTAACCGATTACTTCTGTAGGATGCGCACTACCTGCCACAACAGCATTCGTCGGCAAGGTATGCTCAATCGTATAATAGAACTCATGATTCGTAGCACCAAGAGTCGGTTGATCTGCTGTCACATACTGCGGGTTATAGTTTGCAATCTGCTGCGTCTGCTCAACCTGTTTCGAATAATCAGCCGCAGGCGCAATCGAAGTAGCATGTTTCTTTACATTAACTGCAATTGTCTCATTGGCAGCGGTATATTTATAGGTCTCCGGCTGCGAGAAGATGACATTCACCGTCTTTGAAGCGCCGAACATCTCATTGGCATCATTCGGAACAATAAGTTTATCGTTATCTGCATCGTAGCGAATTAAGTCCTCATCTTCTGTTGTTACCGTAACCGGAACATCGCTGTTGTTGCGATTAGCGACAGCCACACTATTACCAATTAAGTGCTCAATATACTCGTCAACAAACATCTCGTGCTTATCCACCGTCCGCGCTAAGGTGTTATTGATCTTATTTACCGTAATGGTAAACGAAGCCGACTCCGTCGAATACTCACGAGTCGCCTTTTGAGTAATCGTAATCGTCGCTGTACCTGCATTCTGCGCAACAATCTCGCCGGTAGAAGGATTAAAAGTGATCACTTGATCGTTCTTATTCACCGACGTTGTCTGGCTCTGTGAAATTGTATAATAAAAATCATTACCTTCTTCTCCTTCCGCAGGAACAGATGCCGATACATTCGTATAAGACAATTCTGCCGTATATTCGCCATCTACATCTAAGGTCTGATTACCCGGAACACTTATTGTCGGCTCGTTCTTGGAAACACCAAAGTTATACGACCAAGTCTTATCAAAAATATCATCATCTCCACTTTGATAGAAGGTAATCGTAGCATCAGCGGCTTCCGAATAGGCGGTAATAGTCACATTATTGCCATCACGCGAAGCGCGTAGCGCATCTGCTGGAGATACGGTATAATAGAAGTTGCTTGCATTGCTGGTTCCTAAACCGGCAGACACTTTATCGACGCGCAATGCGACTTGCTCGCCTACCTTCAAAGAGGTCTTACTTGCCGAAGTCGTCCAGCTATCCGAGGGATATAGAGCCGGAGTCTGCTTGTCAAGCACCTTAAACGACTTCGTAATACTGGTCGCTGCATTGTATTGCTTGTTGCCGGGCTGGCTGGCAGTAATAGTAATCGTATTATCGCCTGTTGCCTCAACAGCACTCAGCGTACAACCATTCGAAGTAGTTGCGTTTTCTCCATTATTAACTTTCAGATAAGACGCATTCGCTGTTGTATAGGTTACATTCAGACCGCTACTTGCGGTAGCCTTAATGTCATATGTCTTACCTTTCTTGATATTCAGGTTCTCATCTATAGCCGATTCATTGTCCCAAGACAAAGTCTGATTAACACGATTTACCGTAACAGTAAAGGACGAATTGATAGCCTTATAACGGGTATTAGCATCAGCGGTCGCTGTGATGGTATATACACCGGCTGCGGTCGCATAGAATTTATTGCCTTCAACATGTGCATCATCTGTACTGGCCCATGTGCCCGAAGCATTCGTAACCCCATAAGTAATCGTACGATTGTCATCCTTCTCTGGCAACGTAGCATATACCTTCGAATTAGTATCCGTCGTTACATTAATCGTCTCATTAGAGAAAGTGGTTGTTGAATTAAGACGATTAACTGTAATAGTCAATTCGCCACTTTGATTGGAAGCTATATGACAATTAGTTTCCGCCTTGATATTAGCTTTTACCTTATAGGTTCCGGCTGCGGTTGCGTAGAACACTCCGTTAGAAATTGTACCTGCGCTATTAGGATTTGTTGATACCGCAAAATTCCAATAACTACCAAAATGATCAGCTGTCGTAAAACAAGTATCTAATTTGATTGTTTGCGGTGCATTCGCCGTAAGATTATTCGCATTTAAAGTAACATTAACCGTTTTTGTCGTCGGGGTCTTCACACCCGGTGTGTTTGGCGTAATGGTATATGTTACACTTACTTGATGTATCTCAAAATAGGAAGAGAGTGCTGCTTTATTATTTTGTAATTTGAGTTTAATATTAGTCAAGCCATTCGTTTCGTCTGTCAATGTTACAGTTCGCTCGGATGTGCTTAAATCCCGAGAACTAGAATTATTCCCATCTGCTGTTAAATATGCCTTTGTGTCTAACGCACGTTCAGACTTGATTTTAACAGACACACTCGTAATAGTAATGCCGCAACCCGAGTTCGCAGTTGCCGTAAATGGATATTCAACTGATTTCTTAGCTGTTACACTAGGCACTTTATAGTTATATCCAACAATTGATCCCCGACTTTTTTCTTCCTGCGCCGTGAAACTATTAGCATTACCTAACTTAAATCCATCATTTGCAGTATGATTACCCCCAAAAACAACTTTTCCTCCACTTAGACAGTTTTTAGTTTCAGATGATGCAGCAGAATTTCCCCACATCTCACCAACGCCCATCATCAGCATCAACACGAGGCAGAGAGCGTACTTCACAGGGGCAATCCTAGACAACACTCGAGGGTATATGCTGGTCTCATCGTGACTATCAACTACCAACATATTTGATTTTGCCATGACAAAGTTGACAAAGTTGGCAAAGTTCAACCTTGCTGTTTCAAAAAATTCCATGAGACTTTGGAACTTTGAGACTTTGATGTTTTTGAGAATTTGTAAAAAGTTTCTCATATCTTTTGTATCTTAATTTTCTTATACCTTAATTCAGACTAATATTATTTTGCCGTGGCACTCTGGCACTTTGGCACTTTTATTTCTTCTTTTTTGTTGTTTCTTCGATTGCTTTTAGCGAAGCGTAGTAGGCTTGTTCTACCGGCGTGAGGGCGCGGACTTGGTACTTGCGGTACTCCGAAATAGCTTTCTCGCGCGCCTGGTCGGCAGAGATACTTCCGGCGTTATCCAATACAGGCGAGCCGTTAGCCGATAGGATGCGATCCAATAACTCTCTGTACTCCTTCATGGTTGTCGGCACATGCTCCATCGCTCTATTCTCCGCAAAATCAAAGTAACCGGACACCATGTTATTCAACTTACGCAATTCCGTCTCGCTCAAATAGTTCTTGGCTATCGTCACATCTGCCTGCGTCGGGTGCGAACCCTTAAACGTCGTCAGTCCCATAAAAGGCTGCTCGGCATCAGCACGATGATAAATCAACTCAGGTGCCGTCTGGCCATGCGTCGCGTAATGCAGTTTGTTCTGAACCATCTTAAAGAACAAAATCGTATCTTCCGCTTTCGGATCATAATCCACACTCGTAGCGTACAGATCCAACACCTGACGATAAAGCACCTTCTCCGATGAGCGTATATCCTTGATGGTCGCCAGCAGGTCGTACCAATACTGGCCACCAGCATTTCCCTTCAATCGCTCAACATCCATCGTATAACCCTTAACGATATACTCTTTCAGTCGCTCGCTCGCCCACCGACGGAACTCAATCCCACGCTTACTACGAACACGATAACCAACAGCAAGAACTACTTCTAGATTGTAAAATTTCGACACACGTTGGATTTCACGGGAACCTTCTTTTTGAACTTGTAAGAAATCCTTACACGTTGCCGTTTGAACCAATTCCCCATCCCTATATACATTTCTAACATGCATCGTAATATTTTGAGGAGTTGTCTCAAAGAGGTTCGCCATCTGCTTTTGCGTCAGCCAAACAGTCTCATTCTCCAACATAACATCAACAGTAGCCTTACCGTCGTCGGTACGGTAAATCACCATCTCGCCCTGCGGAGTATATTTATTCAACTGTTCGCCTTGGTTCATCTTATCGACTTAAAATGTACGATTATTAATAAAAGTTTACTATTGTTAAGATTGTGCAATAAGTTCTTTGCTGCACTCACTCAAAATAGTGCACAAAATTAATACAAATCTTTGATTTGTGCAAATTTTTCGCGCGCGCAGGTGTGCGATTAATAATAGAATATAGTCGATTCTTAACAAAAGGAATAAAAAAGTTTTCCCTCAGTCTCGTGACTAAGGGAAAAACCGAAAAATTCTACATTTTGGGCACAAGGCCCTGAACATATCAACGGATTGCTCCGCTTTATCACTTCACCTCGCGGCCATCGGTCGTGAAGAGACGATCGCCACGACGGATATACATCACTCCGTCACGGAAGAATTTCTCTGCCTTCTCGCCATAGAAAGCATTCTCTACGGCCTCGAAATTAGCTTCTACGGTGAGAATCAAATGGATGAACGGATCGCCGCAGCCCTCGTAATCCTCGTGGAGCTGAAGGAATTCCAGTTCGACGGTCTCGCCGCTCTGTACAGTCTGATAAACGCCACTTACGGTCGTATCACCAAGCATCCACTCACCCTCGGGCAGCAGGAAGTCATGGCCGCCAAGAACGGTCTCGTAACGCATCTCAGGTGCCGGAACCGGCATCGAGAAGGCCGTTACATAGATCAGCGTATCACGAATCTCACCTTCGATGAGGAGCACGTCTTCCTGAGTGGTAGTATACCATACACCACGATACTCTACGGAGTCGCCGTCGCAGAAACGCAGGTGCTTCTCCAGTTCTACCGGATCGAGCAGATCGATGGTTACATAGAGGTATTCTTCCTTCTCGCAGCCCTGTTCGGTTTGGCTATAACGCACGAACCAAAGGTCGGCGGTATCTGCCTTAGTCGTAGCATACGAAGTCTCTACAGGCACAACGCCACGCAGCAACCAGCCCGTCTCCTCAAAGAGTACCATCTGGCCTACGGTAACGGTGGTATTATCCACAGTAATCGGCGAAGCATGCACGGTAACGGTCACATCATAGATCGTATCCATCACCTCACCAGGAACGTTCAGCTCGAAGGTCTGGGCCTCAGTATACCAAGTACCGCGATACTCTACGGAGTCGCCTTGGCAGAACTCCAGCTCTACCGGCAGGTGCATCGTAGCCTGCTTGGAAACGGTAAGCGCGAGCGTGATGGTAGAATCACAACCTGCAGCATTCGTCGTGGTATAAGGAATCGAGTATGTGCCTACGGGATAGACAGAGAGGTCGATACCGTTCCAGAGTTCAGCATCGCCTACGGTGATCGTCTTAGAAGCACTGGCCGTAGTCGGCTGGAGAACGGTTACGGTAACCGTATACAACGTATCGCGCGTAGCACCTACGGCAGGTACGTCATACACGCCTGCTTCGGTATATTCCGTGCCACGGTACGTCTCCGAACCACCGGCACAGAACGTCAGCGGAACGGCTACGGCGAGCGTCTCCATCTTGTTGACCGTAAGCGTGAGGGTGATGGTATGCACCCCACCCTGGGCGTTCGTAGTCACATATTCCACACTATGCGTACCTACCGCATACGTCGAGAGATCGATACCGTTCCAGCTCTCCTGCGCACCAACGACGATGGTCTTCGACTCCTGCGCGGTAGTCGGCAGAGCGTTGACTGTCACCTGAGCCGAGCGTACGAACTTATAATACTGATCGGTAGCGGCAGCCGTAGCCACGAGCGTCGTGGTGCCTTTGTAGATCGGCATACCCTGTGCGTTGATAATGTTGTTATCAGCAGCGGCATACGTGATCGTACGACCGGCAACGGTAGAAGCCGGCGTACCGAGCGGCTGAAGGGCCGTAAAGGTGGTCGTATTAAAGGTAATCGGGTCGATAGCCTTCAGACCAGCTACAGCAGACTGGATAGCCTCTACGCTCATCGCAGCCTCGAGTGCCGTACGGGCGTTGGTAATATCGGTTGTTACGTCCGCATAGTCCTCACCCTTATCTTCGACAGCCTCGAGTGCGTTGATAGCGGCCGTAGCCGTTGCATACGGTTCTACGAGCGCAGCGGCACCGTTATAAAGGGTTTCGAGATTTGTCTTGGCGGCATTGACTACTTCAGCCGAGTGCGCAGCGTTCTGTACGGAGAAAGTCTGGTTGTACGCAGCCTCCAGAGCGGTATAATAAGCCGCCGGAATCTGTCCGTTGTACTGGGCGATATTCAACGACTCTTTGTACGCATCGAAGAAATAGATGGCAAAGTGACGATCCAGCTGTGCCTGCGAAACGACATACCAGCGGTACTCGGCTGCCGTCTGCAAGTCCTTGGTGTTACTGTAATTAACACCACTACCACTAATATAAGCGTCATACTTACCATCCTTGTAATACAGCGCCGGATAACGCTGACCAAACACGTTGTAGTGGCCGTGGATATTCCAGTACTCGCCACTATTCATCGAGGTAAAGATGATATTCGTACCATTCTCGGTCTTAGTGTTGGTCGGACCACTGGTCGTACCGGAAACTTCCTTGTAGCACTTGAGGTAGTAGCTACCACAAGTCACCGTACCCTCGCTCGGATTGGCAATCTTGAAATAGAACGTCGAAGCGTTGTTGTAATTGCTTGTGGTGATCGATTTCACCTGGGATTGTCCGGCCTGCATGAAGCCTTTGCCGTTAACGGAATAGATGTAATACTGTCCGTTGGCAGTAATCGAAGTTACGTCGTTGTACCATGCTTGTTCGGTAGCGGCATAGACGCCGACATTAAGCAGGATAATCGACAAAATAGTAAAAATCTTTCTCATCCTTAAATAAAATAAGTGTATATATTTCGTTGTTTTCTTTATTTTCCCCCAAGACCTACGCGCTCTGAGTTATACTAAAAAAATCCTCTCAGAACGCGCAGTCCCATATTTTCCACGGTGCAAAATTACTACAAAAAAAGCAACCCTGCAAATTTGGGTCGCTTTTTCACAAGGGATGAACACTCATTCTTAAAAATAGAATATTTTTCGGGGCAGAATATGCCCTAAATTTTGCGCTTGGGATTAAAAATCCTATGCGGTAACGATGCCTGCGTCGAGCCAACGTTGTGCGGTCTCGTGGGCATCTTTTTGTGCCTGTTCGGGCGAAACCTCATACTCGGCGAGCAGGAGTTCGGTGAGTTTAGCCTCATCGAAGGAGTCGAGTGACTGGATCTGTTGCCAGAGGTAACCGGCCGACTCATTAATGGTGATCATCTTATTGAAATTGATGAGGTCAACACTCTCACCAATCAGTATAAATTCGTCACCCAGGGGACGCAGCTTAAAACCTTTAATAGCCTTCATGATAGAAATTAAAAATTCAAAATTAAAAATTCAAAATTATTTTAGTAGCACCACTTCAAAATAGAGTGGCGGTATATCTTCAATAGATAGCGGCGTAGCGGGAATAGAATCTGCCATAAACGACCATTGAGAAGGGGTTTCTTATGGCCGTTCGGACTGGTTATTCGCACCACGATACCCAGCACATTATCAGGCGTTACAGTTTCCTCACCCCGCAGATTGCCATCGCCCTGAAGAATGATGGTACGGCCATCGTCCAGAACACGCAAGACGCGATGCAGTACGTAGGTGGTTTCGCCTGTAGGGAAGACCACTTTGGCGAGCAGGATATCCCCACGCCGCGCAGGGCGATCGAGACGCCTCAGAACGACACTATCGCGGCCACCTTCGATGAAGGGGCGCATCGACACACCGGAGGGCGTGAAGAGCACTTCTTTGTTCTGCTCGATCAGTCGAAAGAACTCAGGGATCAGTATGTCGTTAGCTATTTGATGCATGGTTTGGGGTGTATGGTGTATGGTGTATGGTGTATGGTGTGCGGCGTAGCGTGTAGAGGTAGCAACCCGGGCAGGGAGTAATCGAGGTACAAAAATCTGCGTAGCGCTCTTTGCGGAAGAATGCGAAGGACTGGCCGGTAGGTAATTTCGTCTGTGTCTCCCAAAATATTCCTCCCGCTCGCGAGTGAGCATATAAATATTTCGCACTATATACGTTGTACATAAAGCCGCTAACGATCAGCATCGCCGCTCTACCCACGCCGGGGTCACCACACTGGACAGTTGTCGTTACGTGTAGATAACGATTCGAATATTTTGCGGAGCGCAACTGAAATTGTCCGTCAGACAGTTCCTCAAACACCCACAGATAACCATTTAGACCATTCGCCCATATAATCTGCGATCCGCTATAGTTAGACAAAAAGGTCGAGGACAACTGCATATCCGAAGTCACCTCATTCATGGGCAACCAGCAACTCGTGCCGGCAAGGGTGGCGGCAATGAGTGTATCGCCATCGGTGGGGGTGGCGGTTTGGCGAAGGATGATTTCGCCCTTGACGGAGGGTCGGGCAAAGAAGGCGTAATAGGTGGTATTGACGGCGGGCGTGACGGTTGCTCCGAGGCCGTAATAAGTGGCGGGACGATAACCATCCGAGATTTCGGCGATGGTCCAGCCGAGCAGCACGAGTCCCTGCGCATCGGCGGCAGCCTGGAGCGAGGCATCGACGGAGGCAGGCAGGACGGTAGAAACACCGGCACTAACCTCCACAGTCTCGTTGAGTGCCCACGTAGCGGACACCAGCAGCAGACCTAAACATATGACGAAACACCTTTTCATGCTAAATGCGGGTGCAAAGGTACAACAAAATTTGCAAATATGCAAATAAAAAATCAGAACAACAAATGTATATATATACATAGTATATATATAGTATTTATACAGATTTGGTGTTGATTTCGGGCGTTTATCCTACGGTTATCTTACGGGTATCTTACGGTTATCCTACGGTGAAGGTACCAGAATGATAGCAGGCACCCTGCAGGCAGGTGGCTGCGAGCAGGGTGCTATACGGTATATGAGCGGGATTTAGCGAATTTGTTGGCCGGTGAGTGTGTAGGTGCGGTCGGCACGACGGAGATAGAGTTGGCCGTTGATGAGAAGTTTTTGGGTGACGGTTGACGAGTTACCGGTTACGGGAGTTATGCCTTCATGGGGATCGGTACCGGGATTCTCGCCGGGATTTTCTCCGGGGTTCTCGCCGGAGGTAAAGGCTTGGCCCTCGATACGGACATCACGAACGCAGATATACTTACCGCTCTTAACTTCACCCAGTTCGTGCCACGGGAGAATACGCACATGGAGCGTCTCGCCGGCGGGGATAGTGAGGGTTGGTGTGAGGGCTACGTGTTCGATAGTGAGGTTGGTGAAATTCTTGCGCTCATAGATGGTTTTTACATCGAGGAAGTCATCGCCGAAGCCTGTATTGATGTGACAGCACATGACGGAGGTACTATGTGCGGCAAGGTCCATGTTGATACCGGTAATACGTACGTCCATGTTTTCCGGGGCGGTCACGGCAAAGTCGATATACCGGGTAGCATTCTCGTCGATCTCGCCGGCCGGCCAAGAGGTTTTGGCGCCGGAGGCATCGGCATTATGGAAGCGCACCATGGTAATACCGTCGGTAGTGCCGTCGGTAAACTCGGATTTGGTGTCGGCAGCCATCATGTAGCTAAGCGTCATCGCGGCGCTAACGGGTCCTTCGATCTCGGGATCGGGCACGGGTTTGGTAGCGATCGACCAGTAGGCACTCACGGCGGCGCCACCCTCAAGCGAGATCACGGAAGCCGTGACGGGCACAACGATACGGGTCTGGCCGGAGGTGATGACGAGCGAGTCGTTACGGGTACCGGCGGCAGTGTAGGAGGCGTGGATATAGACGCGCTGGAAGAGGGTGCTTCCGGCATAAGAAGCCTGGGCGGTGGTAGCAAAATGAACATTATCGGTCGATACGAGCAGGTCGCCGCTGGCGGAAATGCTGACCGTTCCTGTAGCGGGTTCGAGTCCGAAACCGGTGAGCAGGACTTCGCTCGCACGTTGTACGCCGGAATAGGTCTCACCCATAGAAAGGGCGCTTGGCGTAGCGGTTATAGAAGTCGGTATATCGATATAATCGGCGAGAATGCCGGCATCCTTTAACATCTGGGCAGCCTGGCGTGCGATAAGGTTGGCGCCGAGAGTAGCGGTATGGGTATTATCACCGGAGCAGAAGAGCAACTGGGTACATTGCGTTTCGCCGTACTGGAGATAGAGGTCGCGTGTAGCGGCGGTGAGGTTGATGAAGGGGACATTTTTCTCCTGGGCTACGACGCTCATGGCATAGACATAATCCATAGAATGGTCGTCAGCGGGCAGGGATTGGTTCTCATAGAGCACACCGTTTTCAATCTTGGAGAACTTATCGCCGAGGTCGTGCTGGCCGTTTCGGCGGATGGTATTACCATTGAAATACTTACGGCAGATCGGGCCGACGAGTATGGGGTTGACACCTAATGCGCGTGCTTCATCTATAAACGTGCGCAAGAAGTCGCGATAGGTGGTCTGGGGGTTGGTGCCGCGGGCATCGGTGGGTAACGGCAGGTTATGGGCTTCGCAGTAGGCACGGTATTCGAGGTTGTCCATACCGTAGGTGACGGTGCCCTCGTCGTTGTGGGCGAACTGGATAAGCAGGTAGTCGCCGGCGGTCATCTGGGACTTAACGGATGTCCAGAGATTGGCGTTGGTATAGAACTGACGGGTATCGGCACCCGATTTGCCACGATTGTTGACGGTGACAAAGTCGGCATTGAAGAACGAACCGAGGTACATACACCAGCCGCGCTTGTCGGTAGTGGATTCATCGTATTCCGCCATCGTGGAGTCGCCGATGGTATGGATGCGGATTTTCTGCTGGGGTTGCGGGTTGTCGCCGGGTTGCGGATCGGTTGTGGAACTTGCGCTCAGCGAGAAGGTTATCTGATTGAAATAGACGACGTTTTGGAGGGTGGTCGAACTGCAGACAAGGAAGTAATAGCCGGCAGGCAGATCGGTAAACTCACCCTGAAAAGCGCCGGTAGAGGTTACGGCAATCGTGCCGGTCTCGTAAACATCTTTGCTAGGAAGCAGCACCTCATCCTGCTGTTCGTTGCCATAATAGAACGCCGCGTAGTCGGTCTCGGAGATAGAATAGAGCGTCACAGAGATGTTTTCATTAGCAGCGAACACCAGGGCGTCCAGGCCGATGGTAATATCCATTTTCTGCGCGTTGTGGAATACGAGTCCGGACTCGGAAAAGATAGTATAGATACCTGTTCCCGGGCCGCTACCCATCGAATAAGAATGACCGGAGGGAGCTTGATAGAGGTAGAGTCCCTCGAGCGGATAGGAAGAGAATTTCTTACCGCCACCGGGATTTTCGGCCGCGCCTACTTCGAATGTAGCGGCAGCGATGCCGGGGAGTTCGGTTGCATAGGAGCTAAGTCCCAAGAGTGCCATGAAGGCAAAGAGATAAAGACGTTTCATTGTATCAAGATTTTAAATAACGGTACAAAATTACTGCTTTTGGGGTTTGCGAATGTGGAATATTTGACGAAAATGGTTGAAATTTCGTATTTTAAACTATACAGATTTGCGTATATGCGTGAAAAGTAGTACTTTTGTGGCGTTTTTGCAAAATCAATATAGCAAAATTAGAATAAGGTACAATCAAAATAACCAACTTTTTTTTAACAACAACCAACTTAAAATTCATTACGATGAAGAAAATTTTTACTTTTATCGCTATCATTTTGCTGAGTCCGCTTAGCATGATGGCAGCAGACAAGTACTACGCGCTGGAGACAATGAGCGTAAGCGGTACAACGTATACTTCCGCCACTTATGACGGCGAGAAGGCTAAAGGTAACAAT
This sequence comes from Paludibacteraceae bacterium, assembly GCA_017551025.1. Classification (GTDB taxonomy): domain Bacteria; phylum Bacteroidota; class Bacteroidia; order Bacteroidales; family Paludibacteraceae; genus Colicola. The sequence continues at coordinate 62,842 of JAFZNG010000023.1, forward strand.
GTATTCGTTGAGTTGCCATCGGCTACAGTTAACGGACAAATCTGTTTTGTTGGCCAGTCCGACAAGACGGATCGTTATCTGTACATCTACGGCGAAGCCGGAACAGCACAAGACGATACGCGTGCGATCCAAATGTTAGCTGCAGGTGACACGATTGCCTACACGGCAGCAGATGTGATTACGGTAGACAACAAGCCTTATCTAAAATTCTCGACGACTCATGACTTTAAGTTCACGAAGTTTATCTACACCGCTGAAGGTGCCGCACCTGTGACGAATCCTGTTGCCACGGTAACCGTTAGCGGTCCGACGGAGTGCTTTGTTGGCCAGAGCATCACTTTAAAGGCTACGTTTGACGTAACGCCGGATACGATTTGGTGGACAGACAAGTTTGGTGTTAGCCTGAATTGCAACAGTGCAAGTTTGGTTTTCACTCCGGAGGCTGAGGGTAGCTATACCTTCGTAGCATGGGGTCAGAACCAATATAACACGCAACCGGCAGCATCGGAGATTCACACTGTAGGTGTAACGGTAAAACCGGCCGCTGTAGCGTGCACGAACTTGATTCCTGCCGCGAGCGGCGATGCGCTGAACGTGGGTGACGAAGTAGCGCTGAACGCCATGTCGGAAGGTGGTAAGATCTTCGTAGCAGGCATGAAGACAGCAGGAACATCCATCGCATACAACGCAGCTGGTCTGCAACTCGGTGGCGGTGGCGCTGACTCGATTCGCGTTGAGCTGTACAACCTGATTCAAGAGGGTACAGAGATCACGCTGAACATGGTAGCCGGAGGTACGAGTGCTCGTGGTCTGAATATCTGCGCATTGGATAAGAGCAAAGTATACGAGGCTAAGTGGACTCCGGGCGCCAACGGCGAAGAGAACAGCATTACGTATACTGTACCGGCAGGCAGCAAGTTGATTGGTCAGAGCAAGTTCTTGCTCCAGCGCAACAACACGGTATATCTGGCCAGCGTAGTCGTTGCTAACTGCGGTGAAGCCATCGAAGGTGGTGAAGTAAGCACCGATCCTGTACTGGCAGTAACTCCGGCAACAGTAACGCTGGACGTAACTGCTGCAAATACCAATCCGAGTGCTACGGTTAGCTTCAGCGGTAAGAACTTAGTAGCAGGTACGTATGCATTGACAGTACCTGATCTGGCTGGTCTGAGTGTATCGCCCGCATCGGTTACGGTAGGCGAGGACGGCAAGTTGAACCAGGAGGTAACGATCAGTTACACGAGTGCTGTAGAGGTAGCTGCTGCGACGGCTAATGTAAGCCTGACGATTGGCGAACTGACGAAGACGGTAGCTATTAACTATTCGGCTGTATTGGCTAAGAACTATGCAAGTTCGGTAAATATCGAGGGATGGATTATAGCTAATGGCAAGCAGAACATTGATAATGACCACATAGGTGCAGCCTTTACCGCTGTGTTGGATGCAGCTAACATTGAGTATGGTGACATCAACGCACTGGATTCGCTCAATGACTCGAAGGGCAACCATCGTAACGAGGCTTACCTCGGACTGAAGATGAAGACGGCAGGTGCTTATATGGCATGCTGGATCCAGGCCGGTCAGACGATGCGCGTGAAGTTCGGTAACGTAGGTGGCGACATAAAAGTGAGCGTCAACGGTGGCGCAGCGCAGACACTTACGAAGGCCCAACTGGCTAATCCGCTGATTTATCCGGCCGGAGAGGACGCGTACCTGAAGTTTGAGACGACCAGCAGTTCGACGGTAGTTATCAAGCAGATCATGATTGACGAGCCTATCGTAAGCGTTATGAACAAGATTACGTATGAGGTAGGCGAAGGCGGCACGGTAAGCGGTTGGACGGTTGCTTTCCCGGGTGAAGAGGTGGTACTGGACATCACTTCGAACGAGGGTTATGCCGTAAATAACATCACCGTAAACGGTGTTGCTTTGGTGCAGAGTGCTCCGGCCGCTCCGATTTCGTTCATCATGCCGGCTGAGGACGTGACGGTAGAGGCTACGTTCGGCGACACCGCTACGGGCGTAGAGAACGCCAAGGCCGGTCAGCAGGCACAGAAAGTGATCCGCGACGGACAGGTTATGATCCTGCGTGACGGCAAACTATTTACGACGACGGGTGTTGAGGTTCGCTAACGAGCGAGCTTGATACAAGCGAATATGAGAAGGGCGACTCCTGTGGGGGTCGTCCTTTTTTTTAGCAAAAACAGAACAAGTATCCGAAAAAAAGCCGATTTTTGTATAACTATGCAAATTATTTTGCATATATGGATTATTTTTCGTACCTTTGCACGCAAATTTAACATGCAGTAGTATGCACCTATTTCAACACACAGGAGAATATTTCCTATTACTGGGAAAAGTGCTGCGCAGGCCGGACCGGCAACGGATGTTCTGGCGGCAGTACAGTAGAGAGCTTGGTAAGCAGGGATTGGAGTCGCTGCCGATCGTGCTGATCATATCGGTATTTATCGGAGCGATCCTGACCATCCAGGCCAAGACGAACACGGAGAATCCCTTGCTGCCGACCTATACGGTAGGACTGCTGACAAGAGACACGCTGTTGCTGGAGTTTTCGAGTACGATTTTGTGCCTAATCCTGGCGGGCAAGGTAGGCAGTAATATCGCCTCGGAGATCGGCACGATGCGTATCACGGAGCAGATTGATGCCATGGAGATCATGGGCGTGAACAGTGCGAATTACCTGATCTTGCCGAAGATCATCGCCTTTATGAGCATGATGCCTTTTCTGTTTATCATCTCGACGGCGGCCGGACTGATTGGTGGTTGGGGTGTAGGTGCGTTTACGGATGTCATCACGGTGCACGACTACCTGATCGGTGTGCAGTACGCGTTTAATCCGTATTTTATCTGGTACTCGATTATCAAGAGCCTGGTGTTTGCGTTTATCATCACCAGCCTGAGCAGTTATTACGGCTACACGGTACGAGGCGGAGCACTAGATGTCGGAAGGGCGAGTACGAAGGCGGTGGTGAACTCGAACATCCTCATCCTATTTATGGACCTTATATTGTCAAAGCTGTTGCTTTAACTTCAATTAAAAATTAAAAATTAAAAATTACGAATTAAAACTCCAATGATAGAAGTTAAAAATATAGTCAAGAGTTTTGACGGGACGGTCGTACTGGACCATGTGAGTACGACCCTGGAAGACGGCAAGGTGAACATGATCATCGGTCAGTCGGGCAGCGGCAAGACGGTGATGATGAAAAGCCTGATCGGCCTACATAAACTGGATAGCGGCAGTATCCTGTACGACGGTCGCGACCTGGGCAAGATGAAGGAGAAGGACATTCGACTGCTTCACCGCGAGGTAGGTATGCTGTTCCAGGGTTCGGCTTTGTTCGACTCGATGAGCGTACTGGAGAACGTGCTGTTTCCGCTGGAGATGTTCGACCGCGAGATGAGTATGGACCAGAAAATAGCACGTGCACGGTTCTGCTTGGAGCGCGTAGAGATTGCGGAGCGGGCATATGAGTTGATGCCGAGCGAGATCTCGGGCGGTATGCAAAAGCGCGTGGCTATCGCACGAGCTATAGCGCTGAACCCGAAGTATCTGTTCTGCGACGAACCTAACTCGGGTTTGGACCCGAAGACAAGTCTGGTGATCGACAAACTGATCCATGACATCACGCGGGAGTACGGGATCTGTACGATCGTGAACAGCCATGATATGAACTCTATTTTGGAGATTGGCGACAAGGTGATCTTCCTGAGGCTGGGCAAACTGGAGTGGCAGGGCAACCGCAAGGAGATATACGGCTCCACGAACGAGGCGCTGAACGATTTTGTGTTCGCGAGCGAGTTGTTTAAAAGAGTAAGGACCGCTAACGCTGATAGAGTATAGACCGCTGACGCTGATAGAATATAGACTGATTATGAAACGGATATTATTGATAGGATTTGTGTGCGCCTTATGCATGGGCGTGAGGGCACAACAGCCGCAGCGCGTACCTGCCCGACCGGGCGTGATAGCACGCGTACAACCTAACGGCGATACGCTGCATGTCGTGCTGCGCGGCGATGAGCGGAGTCATTATACGATGACCATTGACGGCTGGCAAGTAAAAGAGGACCGGCGAGGCTGGCTGAAGTATGCCAAGCGGAACAGACGAGGCGAAGTCGTAGCCGGTTGCCGCAAGGCGCATGATGCCGACCGACGCAAGAAATGTGAAATCAAATGGATACAGAAATATGGCATTAAGAAAAATTAGTATGGTATGTCTGCTGGCGGCCGCCACGATGGCTTGGGCTGTGCCGGCACGGCATGGTGGACGCACAGTGACGCAACCGGACGGTAGCGAGGTTGTGGTATATCAGCACGGCGATGAAGGTTTTCACTACATGACCAACGCCGAGGGCGAATGGTTAAAACAAGATGTAGCAGGCTATTATCGTGTAACAGAAGGACTGAGCGACGAAGCCATAGCCGCCAAGCGTCAGCAGAGTAAGTTTGCCCGTCGCGCAACGAATACGACGGGTGCGGACCGATTGCTGGCTACCAGAGGACTGATTATCCTGGTAAGTTTCCAGGATACGCTGTTTCAGAACAGTCTGGCCGACATGACCGATTGGGCCATGGGCGAGAACTACACGTACAACGGTGCGACGGGTTCGATCCATCAGTATTTCTACGATAACTCGTGGGGTCAGTACGACCTGCAGCTGGACGTGATCGGTCCGGTACAGGTGAGCAAAGGTTACGCGTATTACGGTCAGAACGGTTCAAGCGGAAGTGACCGTCGCCCCAACGAAATGGTAAGAGAAGCCTGTCGGTTGGCCGATGAAGCGGGTGCGGATTTCAGCCAGTACGACTCGAACAACGACGGTTATGTCGACTGGGTGGTGATTGTGTATGCCGGTTATGGCGAAGCGGACTCGGATGACGCCAATACAATCTGGCCGCATCAACACGATTTGATGTATACCAATTCGACGATACAACTGGACGGCAAGACGGTGAACCATTACTGCTGTCTGAACGAATTGGACGGCTATAGCGGCATGCGTTGCGGTATCGGCACGTTCTGTCATGAGTTCAGTCACATCATGGGGCTGCCGGACCTGTACACGACCAATTACACCGACCATAAGACCTGCGGTATGTGGGATATCATGGATTACGGTTGCTACAACAACGACTGCAACACGCCGCCGATGTATTCGGCCTACGAGCGCTGGTGGATGGGTTGGATGACGCCTGAGTTGCTCAACCAAGCGGCTACCGTTAATCTGCAGGAATTGAATCGCGGCAAACAGGCGGCCTATCTGACCGCCAACGGTAGCGGGATCAGCAATATACTCATGCCCCTACCCTCGACGTTTTATCTGCTGGAGAACCGTCAGCAGACCGGTTGGGATACCTATTTGCCCGGCCACGGACTGATGATCACGAAGGTACAGTGGAATTCCGGTAAATGGACCGGCAACACGGTGAATAACACCGCCTCGGCGATGGGTGTAGATATCCTGGAGGCCGACGGCTTGGCGCCGATGTATAGCTCTACGAATCGCACCAACGGCTATTTCGGTAAGCAGGGAGATCTGTATCCGACCGAGAGCGTGAATACGTTTACCCAGGTGACGAACTATCCGTTGACGGAGATTACGGAGACGGGTACGGTGATCGGGTTCAAGGTGAACGGCGGCGGCGAACAGATCGCGCTGGGCGTGGAGCAAACACCGAGCGAGGCCGTGGAGAGTCGCAAGATCCTACGGAACGGACAACTGTATATTCAGCGAAACGGCACATTATACGATATAAACGGACGGAAATTATGAAAATCATCAGTTATAATCTGAACGGTATTCGTTCGGCGATCAACAAGGGTTTGCTGGACTGGCTACAACAGGAAAACCCGGATGTCTTCTGTATCCAGGAGAGCAAGGCACAGCCGGAGCAGATCGACGTGATGGCCATGCAAGAGTTGGGTTATCACAGTTATATCCACTCGGCCGAGAAGAAGGGTTATTCGGGTGTATGTATCTTCTCCAAGCAGGAACCGGACAAGGTAGTCGTAGGCATGGGTAATCCGAAGTACGACCGCGAAGGGCGTGTGCTGCGGGTGGATTTTGGTGAACTGACGATCGTGGATGCCTATATCCCGAGCGGCACGACGGGTGACGTACGTCAGGACTTCAAGATGGAGTTCCTGGAGGACTTCTTGATCTGGGTCAACGAGTTACGCAAGGAGCGGCCGAATATGATTATCTGCGGCGACTATAATATCTGCCACAAGCCGATCGATATCAACCACCCGGAACGTCAGGTAGGCGTCTCGGGCTTCCTGCCGGAAGAACGGGAGTGGATGGACCGCTGGGAAGCGACGGGACTGATAGACAGTTTCCGCGTGTTTGACCAGAGTCCGGAGAAGTACAGTTGGTGGAGTTGGCGTGCCGGCGCACGCGCTCGCAACGTAGGCTGGCGCATCGATTATCTCTGGGTAACAGAGAGCCTTCGCGAACGACTGAAAGATGGCAAAATACTGACCGAAGCCGTTCATTCGGATCACTGCCCGGTAATGGTAGAGATTAGTTGAAAGTTGAAAGTTGAAAGTTGAAAGAAGTCGTCTAGTTGATAGTTGAGAGTTTATGGATAAGTTACGAACAGAACATTTGGTAAAGCGGTACGGAAAGCGGACCGTAGTAGATGATGTGTCGATTGAGCTGGAGCAGGGCGAGATAGTCGGTCTGCTGGGTCCGAACGGTGCGGGTAAGACCACGACGTTTTACATGACGACGGGTCTGGTAACCGCCAACCACGGCAAGATCTTCCTCAACGACCAGGACATCACCTCCCACCCCATGTACAAGCGTGCCAAACTGGGTATCGGGTACTTGCCGCAGGAGGCGAGCGTCTTCCGCAAGATGACCGTAGAGGACAACATACGCTCGGTGCTGGAGTTGACGGATTTCCCGCGCGACTACCAGAAACAAAAACTGGAACAACTCATCCAGGAGTTCAACCTGGCGCATGTTCGCAAGAACCTGGGTGACCGCTTGAGCGGTGGTGAGCGACGACGAACAGAAATCGCACGTTGTCTGGCGATCGAACCTAAGTTCGTCATGCTGGACGAACCCTTTGCAGGTGTGGACCCGATTGCGGTACAAGAGATACAAGACGTCATTTGGCGACTCAAAGACAAGCATATCGGTATCCTGATCACGGACCATAACGTGGACGAGACGCTGATGATTACCGATCGTGCGTACCTGCTGTTTGAGGGTAAGATCCTGTTCCACGGTACGCCGGAGGAACTGGCGGCTAATCCGGTAGTTCGACAAAACTACCTGGGTCGAGACTTTGAGCTAAAGAAGAAAACGCGAGTAGAATAGTCGAAAGTCGAAGGTCGAAAGAGAAAAGATGAAAGGGATTTGGAAACATCCGTGGACTGTGGCGGCAGGAAATATCCTGCTGCTGATGGTCGTGTACACGCTGACACGCGTGTTCTGCTACCTGGTCAACCCGGGTATGTTTCCCGGCGTAGGTTGGCAGCACCTGCTGGAGATGTTATGGGGCGGCGTGCGCTTTGACCTAACGGCCGTGCTGTATCTGAGCTCACTCTATCTCGTGGGGATGCTGCTCCCACTACCCGAACGCATCCGAACGGGCAAGAAATACCAACGCACGATGCGCTGGTTGCTATGGGTGCCGAACAGTATCGGCATGATCCTGAATACCGCGGATATCGTGTACATGCCTTTCTCAGATCGCCGCACCACCTGCACGTTCTTCCGGGAGTTCAGCCACGACGGCAATATAGCGCAGATCCTGGGGCACGGCATACTGGAGTACTGGTATGTCAGTCTGTTCGGTCTGGTTGTCGTGGGGCTCTTTATCTGGCTGACGCGCCGCGAATACCAACTGGCAAAACCCAAGAAATCCAAGTGGCAACGCAGCTGGTACTACCTACGCGAGACGCTGATCATGGTCGCGTCTATCTACCTAATTGTCATCGGCATACGTGGCGGATTCGGCCGATATACACGACCGATCACGCTGAGCAATGCCCTGCAATATACCGATACGCCGCGGGAGAGTGCACTGGTGCTGAATACGCCCTTCTCGCTAATGAAGTCGCTGGAGACGGAGCGTTATGAAGATCCGCAGTACTACAGCGAAGAGGAACTGGTCGAACACATGAACCCTGTCCATAAAGCTGAGCACAGAGCGGCGAGCGAGGAGCGGACGGACAACGTAGTTGTGCTTATCCTGGAGTCGTTCAGCAAGGAGTATATCGGTTATTACAACCATGACCTGGATAACGGGACGTACCAAGGATATACCCCCTTCCTGGATTCGCTGCTGGCGCAGTCGGTGAGTTACCGTTATTCGTATGCCTCGGGCAGAAAGAGTATCGATGCCATGCCGTCGGTGCTGTCGTCGATACCGATGCTAATCGAACCGTATATCGTGACGCCCTACGCCACGAATGCCGTCTCGTCGCTGGCGGAACGGCTGCGCATGAAGGGCTACACTTCGGCCTTCTACCACGGTGCACCCAACGGCAGTATGGGTTTTCAGGCCTACGCACGGAGTGCAGGATTTGCCCATTACTGCGGTAAGACGGAATACGAACGCTGGGCGGACAACCAGACCGACCGTGCGTATCGTGATGCGTTTGACGGCACTTGGGCCATCTGGGATGAAGAGTTCTTGCAGTACTATGCCCGGACGATGAGCGAGATGCAAGAACCGTTTGTGACGGCCGTCTTCACGGCTTCGAGTCATCATCCCTTCCGTGTGCCGAAACGTTATGAAGGCCTGTTCCCGGAGGGTACACAACCTATTCATGCTCCGATAGCTTATAGCGATTATGCCTTGCGCCGGTTCTTCGAGACAGCGAAGAAGCAACCGTGGTACCAACACACCCTATTCGTGCTCACGGCCGACCACACCAACCAACCGACCCACGAGCGCTATACCAATGCGCGGGGATTGTACGAGGTGCCGATCGCGTTCTACCACCCCGGCTGGAAGAAAGGCGAGTTGCGCGAGCAGGGTGCCGTCAGTCAGACGGATATACTGCCGTCGGTACTGGCTTACCTGGGCTATAACCGACCGTATTTCGGTTTTGGTGAAGACGCCCTGACCAAAGAGAAAGAGCACCCGTATGCCGTATGTTATAACGCGCCGGTATATCAGATCCTGTCGGACAGCCTGCTCGTACAATGGAACGGCGAGCAGGTACATGCCGTCTACGACTACCGCCAAGATCCCCTCTTGCACCGCAACATAGCCGACAGTATTCCTCCGGAACGTATCGCACCGATGGTCGATTACCTGAAGGCGTATATCCAGCAATATATCCACCGCATGACGACCGACCAACTGACTGCCGAATGAAACGACTGCTATACATAGCGCTGATCATAGCCTGTACGGCATGCACCGAGCAACCGGAGCTCAGTATTCGGCTGCATGAGAGCGCACCGATGCCTTCGCCGCGTGCCGGCGCAGCGTGCTTCGTCGTGGACGGGCAGGCCTATGTCTTTGCCGGTCGCAATAAAGAGGGCAATCTACTCAACGACCTGTGGCGTTACCGTCCGGAGACCGACAGTTGGGATAGCATCGGTCAGGCTCCCATGACCACGCGCGTCAACCCCACCGCCTGCGTCAAGGACGGCAAGGTCTATCTGGGTCTGGGCTTCAACGGCAAACACGGGCGCGACAGTTCGTACAAGCGCGACTGGTGGGAATACAACCCGGCCGCGAACACCTGGTTCCGTCTGGCAGACTATCCCAACCACTACACGGATGATGCCACGGCTTTTACGGGCGAGGAGGCCCTATATGTCGGCTACGGCTTTTGCTGGAACTACCGCAGAGACATGTTCCGCTATACCATAGCCACCAACACCTGGGACAGCATAGACGTCAACGTATCCTTCCACGGCTACCCTACCCGTTCGTTCGGCGGTACGGGTTGCAGTTGCCTGGGGCGTCATTTTATGGGCACAGGTTATTACCGCTACAGCCTGGATTGGTGGGCAGAACTGGTGGACGGCACGCGCTGGGAGAAGCGAACACCCGTGCCGGGCAAGACCCGCACGCTGGCCGCCTCAGCCGCTACGGACGAATATATCTATCTCGCGGGCGGCATCCATTACGGCGGGGTTGTAACGACGGGAGAAGTGCTGCGTGATATCAGGCGTTATGCACCCGACTCGGACACATGGACCTATGTAGCCGTGCTGCCCGTAGGCCTTATCAACCATGTGTGCTTTACCATCGGCAAGCGCGTATATATCGGCCTGGGTGAAACGGAAGAATGGCAATTCAACGATAAACTGTACTGGTTTGAAGAATAAACTGCTCGTCATAGGATTACTGTTCAGCATGTCTGTCGGAGCACGACCGTTGAGCTGGAACTGGTGGCCAACGGGCATCCGCGACAGCGTGACGGCCGGTCAGGACACCCTGCGCTGGACGGCAGGCCTTAGTGCAACCGCCTCGAGCGGGAAGTATGCCCCCTTCTGGTTGCAGAGCAACCAAAACGGAGACCTCAGTAGCAGTCCCTACAGCGGCAAGCTCTCGGCCGGCATCTACAAGGAGGCCGTGCATGACGAGCGCTGGTGGGACTACGACTTCGGCGTGCAGCTGACCGGCCGCGTACAGTCGCCTATCCCGAATAGCGGTTTTGCTATCCAACGCACCAACGGCACGGGATATTTCAACCAACTATACGCCCATCTGCGCCTCTATATCTTTGATATCACCGCGGGTATCAAGCCTATGATCTACGAGACCCAGGATACCGCCCTCACGATGGGTAGCCTGGTTTTCTCCGGCAACAGCCAACCCCTACCGCGTATCACGATAGGTATCGATCGCTATGTGCCCTTCCCCGGATGCTACGGCTACCTGGAATTCAAGGGCGGACTGACGCATGCCTGGATGGCGGATCAAGTCTATATGCGCGGGAGCTATATGCATCATAAGTTCGCCGCCCTCCGGATTGGCGGACGCCTGCCGGTGAATGTCAGTTATGAATTTCATCATGCGGCCCAGTGGGGCGGCATCAGTCCGGTGTACGGTGATATAGGAAGCGGTTGGAAGGACTACCAAAATGTCCTGATGGCGCATGCAGGCGGCGTCATGCGCAACGACCAAGCGAATGCGCAGGGCAACCATGTAGGCAGTCAGCAGTTGATGCTCACCGGTAAAGGACAAGGATGGGAACTCAGTGCGTACTGGCAGAACTTCTTCGAGGATAACTTCGCCTTTATCGGTGACGGACAGAATATCACAGACGGCCTGTGGGGCATATGTCTCAAGCAGACACGCTGGCCGTTTATCCAGGGGGTGACGTATGAGTTTCTGAATACGACGGACCAAAGCGGTCCGTGGCACGACCGCGACGGCTTATGCTACGCCGGCAACGACAGTTACTACCAGAACAGTGTCTTCCGAAACGGCTGGAACTATTTCTACCGTTCGATGGGTACGCCCTTCATCACCTCGCCGCTCTATAACGCCGACGGCACGATCCATACGCTCAACAGTCGCGTGCGGGTGCACCACCTCGGTGTACGGGGAGATATCTACGGGTATCGTTACCGCCTAAAGGCTTCGTATGCCCGCAACTACGGTAATGATGTAACCTCCAGAGCGGTCGAGAGCACCAACACCGCCCTACTACTGGAACTGACAAAACATGTCGATAAGGCCTGGGGACTGGATTTCGGACTGCGCCTGGCTGCCGATCTAGGCACCCAGTTTGGCAATCAGTTCGGCGGACAGATCACCATCCGCAAGGACGGAATTATTACAAATTGGTAAATGGTAAATAATATGGTACATATCATCATGCCGGTAAAGGACTCGCTCCGGACCGCCGAAGAGGCTATCCGCGCCATCGTGGCGAGCGGACATACGCTGACGGTCTATGACGACTATTCCCTGCCGGAGAACGCCGCACGGCTGGATGCCCTGCACGACGAATTAGGCATCCGCATAGTACATATCCGTGAGCACCTCAACCACCCCTCGCCCAACTACCGATGGGTGCTGATTCAGGCGCAACGCGAGGCGCTGGCCGCCAAGCAAGACCTGGTGATCATAGAAAGCGACGTACTGGTGCGACCCGATACGATACAACGCCTCGAGGACGCCACGCGCGAGGGGGTCGGTATGGTAGCGGCTGTGACCGTAGACGAGGCGGGCATCGTGAACTTCCCCTACGAATATGCACGCCGGATACACGAGGACGGCGCCTGCAAGAAGCGCTTCTCCTTCTGCTGCACGCTGCTAAGCCAAGCCCTACTGCGTGCATTCGACTTCGAGCAACTCGACCCGACCAAGAACTGGTACGACGTGCATATCAGTCATATGTCGCGTCAACTGGGCTTCGAGAATATCCTGCTTATCTCGAATCCCGTGCTGCACCGTCCGCATTCGAGCCGGCCGTGGAAGCAACTCAAATACACCAACCCGCTGCTCTATTACTGGCGCAAACTCACCCAACATAAAGACAAAATCTAACATCTTAGATCACAAATGTCCCCTCTTGTATCCGTCATAGTACCTTTATATAACGCCTCGCCGTATATCACGGAGGCCCTGGATAGTGTGCTGCAATCCACCTACCGTCCGATCGAGGTGGTGGTCATGGACGACGGTAGCACCGACGACAGTCTGCGTGTGGCACAAGCCTACGCCGAGCGTCATCCGGAAGTGCGCGTACTGAGCCAGGCCAATGCGGGTGTCAGTGCAGCGCGCAACCATGCCATCCGTGAAGCCCGCGGCACGTATATCCTGCCCGTAGATGCCGACGATAGGATCAGTCCCGACTATATCGCCCATGCCGTAGAAGCGATGCGGGACGACATACGAGTGGTAGGTTGCCGGGCAGAGTTCTTCGGTGCACGAGAGGGCGAATGGCGACTGCCGGCGTTCAGTCATGCCCTGCTGGCTCGCAAGAACATGATACCTATCACCTCGCTCTTCCGTAAGGCCGACTGGCAGCAGGTAGGCGGTTTTTGCGAAGAAGAAGTATACCGCGAGGACTGGCTGTTCTGGATCAGTCTCATGGAACTGGGCGGCACCTACCTGCGGCTGGACGAGATCGGTCTCTACTACCGCGTACTACCCGTCTCGCGGCGCAAGAAAGCCAAGTCGCAGAAACGCGTCATCGTCGATGCCGCCAACCGATTGCATCCGGCCTACATGGAGAAATACCTGGGTGGACCGCTCCACTACCATCGTTCCTGGAGTCGGTTCTTGAACCGGTTGCGCAGCGTAAAGCAAGTAGGCACGTTCGACCGCTGGACAGAAGGCCAAGTGATCGATGCGCGGCGTAATATACTACGTGTCACAGAAGGCGTCGTGGTCAAGCAGTTCCGCACACCCTGCCTATGGCGCGGGATCTGGTACGGCTGGTTCGGCAAGAGCAAGGCACGCCGCAGCTACGAATACGCCCTGCGGATGGAGGGCTTGACACCGGCACCTATCGCCTACCGCGAGGTGCGCGTATGCGGCGTGTTGCGCGAGAGCTGGTACGCCTGCCGACAGTCGGAGTGCCCGCACACGTTTATCGAACTTATCGAACATCCGGATTTCCCGAATCGCGAACATATCCTGCGGGCAATAGGCCGCTTTACGGCCGAGTTGCACCGACGCGGCATCTGGCATCCGGATTACTCACAAGGGAATATATTGTTTAACGACGACGCGAGTCATATCGAGGTGATTGACTTGAATCGTATCCGTTGGCGCCGGCACGTGCACGGCTATCCGTTCAGCCGTCTGGAGCGCATCGGCAAGGAAGGGTTACAATGCCTAATAGAAGGTTATGAAAACGTATAAAGACATTTTAGGCCGCATCAACTACGGACTCTTCCTGGCCGTAGTCTTTCTGTTGCCTTACCCGCAGATCTGTCTGCGTTATGCCTGCGTATTATGGATCGTCAGTTGGTTGCTGGAAGGCCGCTGGCTCAGTCGTCCCCGTTCGCTCCGTGAGAACAAGATGGCTATCCCCTTCCTGCTTTTCGGACTGTGGTACGCCTGGAAAGCCCTCAGCGGTCTATGGGCAGCGGACCACAGTGCCTGGGCATGGCAGATGGAGCGCTACCTCACGTTTGCGCTCATCACGCCGGTAGGCCTCTGGGGCGTCAACCGCCACTATGACTGGCAGCAGATCAGCCGCGTGCTGATCCTGGGTTGCACGAGTGCCGTGGTCTTCTATTGTATCCTGATGCCTGTGCTTTACTGCTGTCCGCAACTCGTTCCCAGACTGCATATCTCCTCCGAGTGGAACTACGCGATCCACGACCGACTCATCTTCTTCAGCGAGAACCTCTCGCATATCAAGCACCGTCTCTTCCTCTGCAGCACCGAGATGCTGGGTATCATCCTGGCCTTCCGCACGCTGCGTGACCGCAAAGCCTGGCTCGTCGTATCGGTTCTGGTGATGCTCGCCGGTATCCTGCTGTCGGGTTCGCGTCAGTCGATACTGACCGGCGCCGCCCTGCTGGCGATCGCTATGGTGTATGCCCTACCCCGCCGCTACCGTCTTCGGTACGGCGTAGGTATCCTGCTGCTCGGTATCGTATTAGGAGGCGGCCTACTGATGCTCCATCCGCGTATGCGGGCGTTCAACTTCCAGGCCATCACCGAGATGCGCGAGATCAGTTATACCCACGATATCCGCTTCAATATATGGGGACTGGCTATCCAGACACCGGAAGACTACCTCTCGCACGGTATCGGTGCCGGACAGAGTACGCAATACATGTTGGGTAAATACGAACAGTACCACCTGGATTATTACGTGCAGAAACACTACCATCCGCACAATCAATATCTCGAGGAATTGATCGAAGGCGGTATACCGGGACTCGTACTGCTGGTGCTGGCGTGGCTGTCCATCCCTATTTGCGCCTCCCGGAAATACCGAAAATATGCGGTTTATTTCACCGTCCTCTTTATGATCAACATGCTCACCGACTGTATGTTCGGTAAGTTCTGCGGTATCGCCTTATGGAGCGTAGGCTTAGTGCTGATCCTTCTCCAGGCCAACTCGGAGCGTAAAGAGTAATCCGCGCGGGATACACAGACTCATCGACGTACGACTGTCCTTCATCGTCGTAATGCCGCGCGTAGTCGTCCAGTAGGGATAGGTCGCGTGCTGGTAGTCGTCAAAGGTATATTCCGTGAGGGCTGTTCCGAAGTCATAGATATTATAGCACATCACCTCCAGACTCATCGGCAGGTCGCGCACCCACCACCGGCCGGTAGCACGCAGTTCCAGATTGAAAAACGCATCTTCGCGTTTACCGAAGGCCTGATTGGCCATATTGATACCCTTGGCATCCGAGTTCACCAGCGCCACTTGCTGATGACCGCTGACTATCGCCGGCAGCGCCGTAAAGGTGGTAAACGGTTGTCCGTCCTTGAACTTACCGTTGAAGCCAATGGAGAAGTACTTGCAGGCGTTATAGGTCACCTGCAGACGCAGGATAAACGACTTGTCCTGGTTCAGGCGACTGTTGCCCTGATAAGGCTTGTCGCCTTCGCTCAGGGTGACATACGTATTCGGGTTGGCCGAACTCTCCGCCAAGACCCCGATATTATTATGCAGCGGTCCGTTACCCAGGGTGCTCAGACCCGCCATGAGATAACTCTGCCAACTCAGACTCACATACCATTTCCGGCCCGTATAGGTATACCGCACCAGATTGGACATGTAATACGGCGTTCGGCCACCCAAGGTCGAGGACATGAGCTCGAGCGGTTGGGTGGTGACGACATAGTCTTTCACCCCTTCGCGCTGGTACCAGTAGTCGCCCTGCTTCAGCAGGTTGGCATCCACGCCGTTCGCATAGTCGGTAAACCACATATTATAGTACTTGCGAATCGAGCTCAGCAACGCTATCGCATGGCGGCGACTCTTGCCGAAGGTAAACTGTATCGGCAGGTCCAACACGGCATACGAGGGTTGGTGCATCCAGAGCCGACGGTCGGGCGTATGGTACTGACCGCCCGTCGTGGCCAATAAGGTGTTGTCGGCAAAGCGTATCTCGCCATTCATGTAATCCCGACTCAGGTAACGCATCTCGTCCCAGGTATACGACATACGGTGATGACTCACCGATACGCCGAAGCGGAACCACCATACGGGTTGATAATCGATCGCCAGCTTGGCCAACCAGTTGGGCGTCACTACCGAACGACCTTGCCCTAGTACGATACCGTCGAGCGAGACGCCCAGATGACCGTACAGTCGTAGTCCTTTCGCTACCTCCTTCTCGGCCACAACCATGGCTTCGTTCTCCAGCAGTCCACCGCTGAACGCTCGCGACTGCCAATCCACCGTATACAGCGGCGTCGGTAGCGCATCCTCGATCGACTGCATATAGATGGCATTCGACCACTTCTCGGTCGTAGGAAGGAAATGCAGCAGGGAGTTATACGCCTCGGCATGTACTCTGAGCCAGGGTAACAGTGGTTGGTCATACCTTACCGACATGCTAATGCTATGCAGGCGTCCGTCGGCATACCAGGGATCAAAAGCCTCGCCGTCCTGGTCCAGGAGGTTGCGCGAGAAACCAAGACTGTCGTGACGCAACCGGCTCAGTTCATAACTCAGTCCCGCCACGAGCGTACCGCCGTTCTTAAACTGCGCCGTATGGTACAAACCCGCGTGATAATCCTGCAGTTGCGCCACCTCGTTGCGGTTATATAGAAACTCCGAACCGTAATCCGTACGACCGTTCACGGCCAGGAAATAGCGAAACCAACGCGTCTCGCCGTCCAACTGGGCAGTGTAATACGCCGAGGGATACATACCGCTGATGCCCGTCCGGTCCAGGGCCGTCAGGCTACGCTGACCGTAGTTGACATACGCGTGCTGGTAATACCTGCGTCCGCGAGCAGGGATCGCAAACGTAGCCTCTGCCGTACCGGCTCCCACCACATGATTGCGCATCGCTACGGGACGGCTATCCATCGTGCGCTCCTCGCCCGAGGAGTGGAAGAGGTTGATGAGTTGACGCGTACCGGGCGAGATACCGCCCAGCCCACCTACGTTACCCGTCAGTCGTATCGCCTGCCGCTGGAGCGTGTCGTCCGTGAAATCCAATTCGCCGTCCAGGTAGTCGAGCGAGAGATGCATACGATCCATCTGGGTATGCAGCAGGGTGCTACCTACCTGCTGACGGCTGTCGATACGCATGCCGTTGAGCCAGTACTTATTGTTCTTATACGAGTTGCCGGCGATCGAGAAGATATTCTGGTCACCCAGGTTCCACTCGCCCGTCGTCTCTGCCTCATAGACCGTATAAGCGTTGCCGTTGTCCAGGTAATGCCCCAGGTCGGTCGTCTGGTACCACTGGCGGAAATACGCTGCCGAAGTCGTATCTACTCCAAAAACAGGAAATGCCTCGGCACGAAGCATCGTACTAAGGCATACCATGAAGCATATCAACCAGTATCTAAGGGTTTTCACGCACCTTAACAGTTAAACAGGTTCCTAAAGAAGTTCTTCTTATCCGCCGAACCCGGAACGATATTCGGACTCGACTGGAGTTTTTCGATCAGTTGCCGCTCGTCCTTCGACAGGTTCTCCGGGATATAGACGCCCACGTTGATGAGCAGATCGCCCTGACCGTACTGACGGCCGTACTGATCCAGGTGCGGCAGACCTTTGCCACGCATGCGCAGCACCTTACCCGGCTGTGTACCGGCGGCTATCGTGATCTTCGCCTCACCGCCCAGCGTAGGTATCTGTACCTGTCCGCCCAGGATAGCCGTAGGCATATCCAGCAGCAGGTTGTAGATCAGGTCATCGCCCTGACGGATCAGGTCGTTGTGCGCTTCTTCCTCAATCAGCACAAGCAGGTCACCCGGCATACCGCCACGCGGCGCCGCATTACCCTTACCCGAGACGGTCATCGTCATGCCGTCGGCTATACCGGCAGGGATATGTATCGTGATGATCTCCTCGTCGCGAATGACACCCTCACCCTGGCACTTGGTGCACTTATTCCGGATGATCGTACCCTCGCCGTGACACTCCGGACACTCCGTCTGCATCTGCATCATGCCCAAAAAGCCGCGTTGCTGACGATAGACGACGCCACGACCCTTACACTGCTGACAGGTCTCGCCCTCGCGTCCGTCCGCACTACCCGTACCTTTACAGTCCGGACAGCCGACCAGTTTACGCACCTTGATCTTCTTATCTACACCCGTTGCAATCTCTTCGAGCGTCAGGCGCACCTTGACGCGCAGATCCGTACCGCGACGTACTCTTCGGTTGGCGCTACCGGTGTAACCGCTCATGAAGTCACGGATGTCAAATCCCGCATTGGCAAACACATCACCAAACTGCTGGAAGATATCCTCCATCGACATACCGCCACCCGAGAAGCCCGATGCGCCCTGCATACCGGCATGACCGAACTGGTCATAACGTTGCCGTTTCTGCGGGTCGCTCAGCACCTCATACGCCTCCGCAGCCTCCTTGAATTTCTCCTCGGCGGCCTTATCACCCGGATTCTTGTCAGGGTGATACTGGATGGCTTTCTTGCGGTAAGCCTTCTTTATGTCATCCGCACTGGCGTTCTTATCTACGCCCAGCACTTCATAATAATCTCGTTTTTCTGCCATAATTCTTTCAGATTATTCCGATTACTCTGATTACTCTGAATTTATTCTCCCACCACCACTTTGGCGAAGCGAATCACTTTATCGCCCAGTTTATAGCCGCGTTGGGTGCAGTCGACTACCTTGCCCTTCTTGTCCTCACCGGCCGCAAAGGTCGTGATGGCCTCATGTTCGTCTGTATTGAAGTCCACGCCTTCGGTCTCGATGGCATGTACGTCCTGCTTGTCGAGGAAACTGAGGAACTTCTGCTGGATCAGGCGAATACCCTCACGCACAGCCTCTATATCGTCGGTCTTTTCCATAGCGGCTACCGCACGCTCGAAGTCATCCACCAGCGGCAGCATCTCCGTGAAGATACGCTCACCGGCGGTCTCTATCAATTCCTGTTTCTCCTTATTGGTACGACGACGGTAGTTGTCAAACTCCGCCAGCATACGTAGGTTCTTGTCCTCCAGTTCGGCAATGCGTGCCTCCAGCTCTTCAGCCGTAGGCTGCGCCTCGGCTTCAGCGGCCGCTTCCGTGGGCTGCGATGCTTGCTGGGTCTCCTGCTCCGGAGCCATCTGCTCCAATTCCTCGTCCTGTACTTTCTTATCTTTCTTCATAATTCCTTGCTTTCATTTGTCAACGCTTCTTGCTCAATTATCGTGCCATCACGGCATGGTCTGCCAAAATGTCATAGCAGCTTAGTCGAGCGTGAAGCTGAACTGACCGATCTGATTGCCTTCCGCGAAGAACTCTACGCGGTAGGTTCCCTCCTGCGGCTCACCGGAGAACGACCAGTAGAACGTACCGTTATATACCTCGCCGGCATACTCGATCTCCTGCTTGAGCGAATACGGTACTTCGCCGTCCTCAAACGGGAATACCTTGCTCTCCTGCTCGCCCAATAGACGGTCCGACGGACTGATCAACCGCAGGTACACGGTCTTCATACCCGGTTCCGTGGTGATATTCTTACCGATGGTATAGTCGAGCTGCAGCTTCACGGTCTTGCGCAGATAACGCGTCTTCTTGTCGCGGTTGTTGAGCGGCGTCATCTCGAAATGCGTCACGTCCAGCTGTTTGGCACGCGTGACGGTCTCGGTCAGTTGCTGGTTCTGAGTGGTCAGGTGAGTGTTGCGCTGCCGCATCTGCTGGTTCTCCTGCTTTACCTGCTCGTTCTCAGCCGTCAGTTGCTGGTTCTGGGTGTTGAGTTCGTCTATCTGACGCACATAGCCCATGATCAGTTCACGTACAGCCGCCAGTTCCTTTAGGAGCGCATTGATGCGCGCCTTGTCCGACGAGTTCTCCTGACGCAACTTCTTGATCTGACTCACCAGGTCCTTGGCATGCTCGGTCTGCTGGTCCAGCAGTTGCTGGAGCGAGTCGTTATCCAGTTTCAGGTGCTCGAAGGTCTGGAGCTGTTCGTCCA
This sequence comes from Paludibacteraceae bacterium, assembly GCA_017551025.1. Taxonomy (GTDB): domain Bacteria; phylum Bacteroidota; class Bacteroidia; order Bacteroidales; family Paludibacteraceae; genus Colicola. Next base: position 82,878 of record JAFZNG010000023.1, read on the forward strand.
GGGCATGCTCGTCGTCAAAACGCAACACGGCCTGCGACTGCTCAAAACTGACCTGCTCGTTGAGATTGAATATCTCGCGGTCTTTCTCTTCGTTCTCCTTGCGCAAATGACTCATCGTGATGAGCAGCACCACGATACCGATCATAGCCAGCGCACATATGCCGGAGACGATCCACACAATCGTTTTTGTATTCTTATCCATAACTTATAAGAGCGGAATAATTTTTTCTAGTTGGTTGGAGCGCGAACCCTTGAGCAGGATACGATACCCGCTCAGCGGATGCGCCTCCAGATAGGCGGCCAGGTCTTCTACGCGGTCAAATATCTCGTATGGCGCCGTGGTCTCGCGATACTCTTCGCCAACCAGCAGCACTTTATCCGCCTTGCGCTCCAGGAGCATATTGACGATATTCTGGTGCTCCAATTGGCTGTATGTACCCAGTTCGCGCATCGCCCCGAGTATATAACATTCGCCATTAGCCGTTTGCCTTTCGCCTCTCGAGAAAGCTTCTATCGCCGCCGTCATCGAGGTGGGGTTGGCGTTGTACGCATCTACGACTACGGTGTTCTTCTCCGTCTGCATCAACTGCGAACGGTTGTTGCTCGGCACGTAATCACGTATGGCCTCCAGCGCCACTTCTCGACTCACGCCGAAGTAATCGCCTATGCGCATCGCCGCCGATACGTTCTCCGCATTGTATTCGCCTACCAGGTGCGTGCCCTCCGGCATTCTACCCGTATGATAGGGGATGATATGCGCCGACAGGCCCGAATTGCCTAAAGCATCCAGGGTCATCTGGAATAAATACGGATTATCCGCATTGCGGAAGATCTGTCCGTCGTGTGCGATGAGATAGTCGTATAGCTCGCGCTTGGTGCGCATGACACCCGCAAACGAACCGAATCCCTGCAGATGCGCACGACCTACGTTGGTGATCAAGCCGTAGTTGGGTTCGGCGATCTCTACCAGTTCCTTGATATCTCCCGGATGACTGGCACCCATCTCTACGATCGCCATCTCGTGTGCGCGCGTGATACTTAATAAGGTAAGAGGCACACCGAGTTGGTTATTCAGGTTGCCCTGGGTATAGTAGATCTTGTATTTCCGGCTCAGCACCGCCGCCGTCAGTTCCTTGGTCGTCGTCTTGCCGTTCGTTCCCGTGATACCCAGGATCGGCAGTCCCAGTTCGCGGCGCCAAGCGCGAGCGAGGTCCTGGAGTTCTGCCAGGGCATTCTCGCCCGAGATAATATACTCCGCCCCATCCCTTCGGGCCTGGTCCACAAACTGATTGCCGTCGAAATGCTCTCCCTTGAGCGCCACAAAGACGCAGCCGGGTGTTACCCGGCGGCTGTCTGTGGTTACGGTGAGGGATTCCTTATTTTTTATTAGAAAATTCCAATTCATTATACAACTGCTTGATTTTCAAAAAGAAAGCCCTTGCGTGCAAGTTGGCGGGTAACAAAATAGTGACAAAACAGCACTTTTATCAACTTGCAAAGGGCTCTCTTTTGATTTCACGCTGCAAAGGTACTACTTTTTTTTGATATACGCAAGAAAAAGCGCCATTTTTTTAGCGCTTTCCCTCTATCTCTCCAATATCACCCCACGGCTCGGGCACGTCACCATCCCACAACTCGGGCAAATCCAGATCCCACAACTCGAGCACGTTACCATCCCACGGCTCGGGTACATAATTTCGCACACTCATATATTTTGATTTTAAGCCACGTTTTTTGCTGCGGCCGTGCAACTTATTATACATTCAGTTTAGCGCACGCAAATCGCCGCTAAAGCCCGCTAAACAGCGTTGCGCGGGCGCGCGCACTATATGTGCGTAGATACTAAATAATTCTAACAGCCGTTAGCCGGTTGTACAATTCTATGTATTCAGTAAAATTGTGCACAAACTCATATATACCGCCGGCGGCTTGCACCTCTGCTTGCACCTGCATTTGGTCGCTACGGGGCTTATCTTTTCCGGCCTTGATCTCCAGTTGCACCGCACGGCCGTTTATGACTGCCGAAATATCAGCTAGCCCCCTGCGTGCCGCCGTGGATCTCCACAGCCCTCGCCGTTGGTCGTATATCCCCGTTGTATTTACACGGCTTGCAAAGTGCCCGTGCATTTGCAGGTGCGCTATTATAGCGCGCGTTAGGCCGTTGGCCGTATCATCCCGAAAAATAGTGCGTACTCTACACTCCGGCGGGATGCGTGACAGCCTTGCGGCCTTGCGTGCGTTGTACTCGTTTTCAAAATCTATCAGCGCCTGCGGCTTTATATATTGCGCCCGCTTTGTGGCGCGTGGGCTTTTCGCCGCAGCGAGGTGCGTGCCAAATAAGCCCCGCCAGTTGCTCCAATTACCTACAATAATCTCGTTACCCATTGCACACAAAATTTACAGCGGTTGCACCTATAGTTTGCAAATAGCCCCTTGCCTTATCTTGGCCGGCTTTGCCTATTGCATCACGGGCTGCGGCCGTGCATCGTATATTCAGCACGCCCTCGCCATCCTCTTGCGCAAGTTGCGCCCCGTACAACTCTAGCGCCCTTGTATCCCTGCATCCAGTACGTTCTAAATAGTTTGCAGCGCAGGTTAGTGCGGCCTTATCGTCAGCCTCTATTAGTCCCGCCGCAGCATATGCTACGGGGTTTTTAGCCATAGCCGCCCGAGCGTATTTTGCGTGCAAATCGGCCGCCTTAATAATATAGCCCTTGCGCAGCAAGGCTAGCCCTAAATCAAACTCATTTAAAGCCTTTTGCCCCGCAAGGTCCGCTAGGGCCTGCATAGTATTGTTATTGCTTTGTGTTGTATTGTTTTGTATTGCTTTGCTTTGTATTGTTAGGTCCTGCTCGGCCCTGCTTGGTCCTGCTTGGGTGCTTTTGCCGTTTTCTGCTCTCCGGCTGTTAGCCTCTCGCCTCGCCTCGCATAGTTCGTCCAGATCCCCCTCTAGTAGCGCGAGCGCTATAGCCGCAGCACTTGATAGATCATTGACGCTTGGCATCTCTCCTGCATTATACACTTTAGCCAGTTGGTAGCCAATAATATACTCATATAAGCCGCAGCGCTCTTTTTCGTCTGGCACGGCTGTTCGTATTCCTCGCACCCATTTTTCGTAAACGTGTGCGTGTGGCCTTGCCTTGCTCATAGCACACCCCCTTTCGTTGCGCAGCGTGTGGCCGCCCGCGTGTCTAATTCCTCATTAGTAGGCACGCGCACGGCTGTTAGCCATTGCTCTAACTCTACGCGCTTAAAGTACGTAAATTTGCCGCCTTGGCTCTTGTAGTGTGGGATACGTTTAGCGCTCACTAGTTTATAAAGGTTGCACTTTGTTACCCCCATAAAAGCCGCAGCATCTTGCATTGTCAAAATAGGCTTTGCAGCAAGTAGCGCTGCGGCCTTGATCTCTTGCAATTCCTGCAATATTTTTTCGTCCGCCATTGTTATATATTTGTTTAGCGGTTTGGCGGTTTGGGCACGCTGTAGCCGCGCCCCTCACCTTTGCCAGTTGGCTATTGTCCTGCAGGGTGCTACATTGCCCCGCATTTCAATTTCCGGTGCAAAGGTACTGCTTTTTTTCGGGGTATGCGAGCATTTTTTTACTAAAAAAGGCATAAAAAAATAAGGGATGACAAAGCAAAATAAAGCAAGCCGCCTTATATCAGCGACTTGCTCAAAATCAAATGACAGTCATTTGCGGCTGTCATTTATACACATTTTTTACTTTAATTTTGCCGGCGGGTAAAATGTCAGATCCACCCCGTACGCTTTAGCAATTTCAGCGTAAAAACTTTTCCACGTTACGGGCTGTTTGGCAACATTAAATAAATCTAGTATTTTGCGGGCTATATCTTTATCACACTCGCCATCTTTTAGTGCTTTGTAGATCGTATCTGCAGCCTTTATAAAAAGTACCTTTTGCGCTGTAGTTTTAAAGTAACGTACCTCTATAGCATTTTGGTCGTAACTACTCATTGGGCGCAAGTCCGCACGCGCATTATTTACCTTTTCCGGTGTAGCCCTATTTGGCTGCGGCATATCAGCATATAGTAAGCGCTTAATATATGCGCCATAATCACCCGCTTGTGCGGCGGATCGCTGCGGCTCGGGTATAGTATAAAAGCCGCCCTCTTTATCCCGTTGCCAATACTCCAAAATAGTATACAGCGCAGCCCCTTTTATGCGGCGAGCCGCGTCAAATATCTTTGTATCCGTCCAATAGTCAGTCATCAGCCTTGCATCGTGCAAGTCTAATTGCCGGCCATCCTCTATTACTTCGATTAAAATAATATACCTGCGGACTAAATCGGCATACTCTTGTATTTCGTCTTGGTTATCTTTGTCGCGCCGCGCCCGCAACAAGTAATCTATAAATATTGCCTCTGCCGGTTTGTGTTCTATACGGCTTTTTATCACAAACTCGCCCGCGTCAAATTCTGCATAATCTCTCGGCAAAGGCAAATCTTTAAAATGCTCTGAAAGCATATGCAATACTATATCATCCATTGTTACCCGTTTTTATGTGTTTGCTCTTTTATGGCTAGCGCTAGCCGTAGCCGCGCATTTTCCTCTAAAACGCTAAAAAGTCGCTGCATTAGTACTGCATTTTGCCGATCCGCAGCGCGTAGCATTTCCAAAAACATTTCGGTATCTGCGCCGGCATACGCAATAGCCGTGCCGCCTTGGCACGCTATTGCCGTACAACCCGCCATTTGCGCTTTTGTTATACTGATCATTGTCACCCGACATTAGTCATCAAAAAATATTATCCAGTAGGCTCACAGCCTCTTGCTTTTTAGCATCTACTATCTTGGCATATATTTGCGTAGTCGTTATATCCGCGTGCCCTAATAGTTTGCTAGTCGTGTAAAGATCTGCGCCCTCGGTTAGCAACAGCGTTGCGAACGTGTGACGGGCTGTATGAAAAGTTACGTGCTTATTGATCCCAGCTGCGGCTGCCAGTTGGCGCACGTGCGCGCTTATTGTTTCGTAACTATTTGCCAAATTACAAAATACCTTGTCACCATCCGCCGCAGCCCCGCGCTCCGGCATATATGCTTGCGCTTGCTGTGAAATAGGTACATATAGCATTTCTTGCGTTTTCTGCATACGTATCTCTATGCGTTTTTTTCCTTTGCTTTCGGCTATATTAGCCCACGTTAGCCGGCGCACATCGGATATACGCAAGCCGCAAAAGCAACAAAATAAAAAGGCCTGCTTTGTTGCTTGGGCCGCAGCCATATAGCGCTGATCATAATCGGGCTGCGCCTCAATTACGCGCTGCAATTCCTCTTTAGTTAGGTAACATCTTTGCGAGGCCGGCACTTTAATCTTATCACTACTACACAATTGTGTATTGGGATTTTGGGCAATAATACCATTGCGCACAGCCACATTTAAAGCACACACAAAGCGCACATAATAAGCGCGAGCACTTGAAGCCGTAAGCGCACCCGTCCGCCCTTTATATGTATTAGTCAAAAAATGTGCAAAGCCGGCACAAAAATCTCTATCCGCATCAGCAAGTTTTGTGCTCTTGCCTGCAAATAACTCTAGCGCCTTTGCCGTGGCCGCATCTAGCAAGCGTAACTTATTACTCTGCTGTGCTTGTGTACGCGGGTAATTTAAAAGCCACTCTACTAGCAAAATCTTATTGCCCTGCTGCGGTGTTAGGCCTGCCGTGCCTTTGGCTAATTCAATTACGCGCTGCGACTTAATAGCATTTGCCGCCCGCAGCGTTTGCTCATTTTGCGTGCGGTCGGTTGCTGTGCGCTCGGGTATTATGTACAACTTTAAAAAATCGTACTGCCTTTTCCCGTTTTGATAAATGTCTAGGTAAATTGATTTGTTACCATTAGCCAGTTGCTTAAAGCGCAAGCGCACCGGCTCTTTTGCTTTTAAAGATTTACGTGCCATATTTGTCTATATTTTGTTATCCGCTGCAAAGGTACTGCTTTTTTTTGATATATGCAAGAAAAGTAACAAAATAGTAACAAAAAAGTAACAAAAAAAGCATAAAAAAAGGAAAACAAGCGTTTGTGCTTGCTTTCCTAATTACCCCGCATCCCTTTATTTTAGCGGGTTTTGTTATACTTTTGCTTTCCTTTAATGATCTTGGACTTATTTTTTATTAGGAAGCTCCAATCCATAGTTTTTCTTTTTATCCTCTACCTTGAGTGCAAGGCTCAGCAGGAAGGCCAGTACGCCAAACGACGCAAAGACGATCATCGGCACGAGATAGCCGTTCGTGGCTACGCGCAACTTACCAATCAGCAGCGGCACGAGACACAGACCGATATTCTGTACCCAGAAGATCAGGCAGTAGGCCGAACCCAGCACTTTCTCGTCGATGATCTTCGGTACGCTCGGCCACATAGATGCCGGTACCAGCGAGAAACTTACACCCAGTACCAGGATTGTAACGAGTGCCAAGGTCTTGCTCGGGAAAGCCGGCAGCACGAAGGCAAACACACTATGGCAGGCGATCATGATCACCGCACCGATCAGCATCATCGACGCTCCCTTACCCTTGTAGTCGATAAACGCACCCAGGAAGGGCGTCAGCACCATAGCCAGGATCGGGAACCACTTAAACAGACCGGCTGCCTCGGCATTACCGATCTGCAGCGTCTCCTCCAGGAAGTTGGTAGCGAAGCGCTGGAAGGGGAAGATAGCCGAATAATACAGTACGCATAGTAGCGCAATGATCCAGAACATCTTGCTCGAGAAGATCTGCTTTAGGTCGCTCACGTGGAACTCGTCCTCCGGATCCTTCTCGGCAGTCGCCTCACCGATGGCTACCAACTGATTGTCAAAGCGGTTGTCCATCACGGTGAAGACAAAGAAGTTCAAGAGGCCAATAATCAGCAGCAGCGTCGCAAACAGCAGCGGAGCCGTCACGGAGTTGACACCGTCGATAGCAAACCGTTCGCTGAAAATCGGCGAGAGCCACATAGCGGCAAACACACCCAGACGGGCGATAGCCATCTCCAGACCCATAGCCAGGGCCATCTCCTTGCCTTTGAACCACTTAGCCAATATCTTGCTCACCGTCGTACCGGCCATCTCGCAGCCGCAGCCGAAGATCATAAAGCCAAACATAGCGATCTTCGCACTACCCGGCATCGAGGGCCACCAACTGTTGAGCCACGTTACCGTATTCGCATCCGCCCACGAGATACCCCAGTACTTGATACCCGCACCGATGACCATCAGGCTGGCGGAGAGCAGACCCGTGAAGCGAACACCCATCTTGTCCAGGATAATACCGGCCAGGATGAGGAAACCGAAGACGTTCAGCAGATACTCACCGGCCGCATACGTACCGAAGTCACCCTGGTCCCAACTCAGCGTCTTATCCAGCAGAGAGGCCAGCGGCGAGAGAATATCTACGAACATATAGGCGAAGAACATCATCGACGCCACCAGTACCAGCACCGCCCAACGTGCCAACGCACTATCGCGGAGCGTTTTTTGCATCTTTTCTACCATAGTTGTAGGAATATGAATGTTTCTTTTTCAGCCATTCGGCCTTTTTCTTTTCGTACTCAGCATAGTGAGTCTCCAGATAGCCGTCGGCCATATTATTTCAGGCCGAGTGCTTTCTTAACGGCAGGAGTGATATCTACGGCATCCTTGCCTACGTAGAGCATCGCCTGTGCATCCAGCACGTAGCTCAGACCCTTAGCCTTGGCCTCTGCCTCGATAGCCTTCATTACTTTCTCCTGGATGGGTTGCATCAGTTTGGTCTGCTCTTCCTGCAGTGCCTGACGCGAGAACTCTACGAATTTCTGTACGCGGCTGTCCAGGTCCTGCAGCTCCATCAGCTCTTTGTTGCGAGCCGCATCACCCAGCAGGTTGGCTTTCTCCTGGAAGGCCTGATAACGGGTCTGCAACTCCTGTTGCATCTGCTCCACCTCCTGCTTGTACTCAGCCTCCTTGGCTTCGAGTGCTTTCTGCGCCTCTGCCAGTTCCGGCATAGCGGCAATGATCTCGGTGGAATTAACGTGTCCAATCTTCTGCGCCATAGCCATCATCGGCAACATAAGCGCGAGTGCTAAAAATAATTTTTTCATCTTGTCTTGTTATTATGTTAATATATATTTTTTGCTTCTTGTCCGTACAAATATAGTGCCAAACCTTATTTCGCACCAAGTTTTCTCAGTACCTGATCCGAAATATCCAGTTTCGAGGACATATATATCAGGGCCGGATCGGCGGAACGGTCACGAACGATATCGATACGTTTCTCCTCGGCCAGTCCCTGGATAGCGGCATAGATCTCGTCCTGGATAGGCTTGATGAGTGCCTCGCGTTTCTTGTAGTACTCACCGTCCTGACCGAAGTACTTGCGCTTCAGTTCCAGCACCTCCTGCTCTTTCTTTACGATCTCCTCCTCGCGACGGCGACGCATGTCGTCCGTGAGGAAGATCTGCTCGGTCTGGTAATTCTGCGCCAGCAGACGCGCCTCCTGCTCTAGGGCCTCGATCTCTTTCTGCCAACGCTTCGAGATCATGTTCAGCTGATCGTTGGCGGTCTCGTACTGCGGCAGGTTCTTAAGTATATACTGCAGGTCGATATACGCTACCGTCTGATCCTTAGCCATCATCGCGCCACAACTCATCAGCGCCGCGAATAATATAAAAAGTATCTTTTTCATAATCAGTCTTTATTCTTTCAGTGCAACGGTCTTTACTCTATCAGGCGAAGCCGGTCTTTGCTCTTTCAGGCCGAAGGCCGGTCTATCACAGCTCCTGTCCCAGCACGAAGTGGAACTGGCTGCCGCCATACTGGTCACTACCGTTGATCTTGTCGAATCCGTAACCCCAGTCTACACCCAGCAGTCCGAACATCGGCAGGTACACACGTACACCTACGCCGGCCGAACGCTTCAGGTTAAACGGGTTGTAATCCTTGATCGACGAGAAGCAGTTACCGGCCTCTACGAAGGCGAGCGCCCAGATCGTAGCCGACTGCTGCAGCGAGATCGGATAACGCAGCTCCATCGTGAACTTGTTATATACGTAGCCCATGTTACGACCCGTCGTTATGTCGTACGGCGTGAGCGAACCCGAGGAATAACCACGCATCGCAACGTATTCCGTCGAGTACGAGGTATAACTCGACATACCGTCACCACCCATATAGAACGACTCAAACGGCGACTTCAGATACTGGTTGTAACTGCCCAGGTAGCCGAATTCCGCACGCGTCATCAGCACCAGTTTGCTGTCCGGCGTGAGAGGCGTAAACACCTTACCCGTGAATTTCCACTTATGATACTCTATCAGGTGGTATTTCTCGTTGTTGGTCATCTGGCTGTAGTCCTTGTTGGGCGTGAAGGCCGAATACGGCGGCGTGATCTTCAGGCCGAGCGTGAACTGACTACCGCGACGCGTATAGATCGGGTTGTCGATCGACGAACGCGAGATCTGCAGGTTGAGCGCCAGGTTATGACTCGTACCGTCCGAGATCAATAGGTACGGCCAGTCCTTCATCATGTACAGCTGATAACTCAGCTCTCCGTAGAACGTGAAGTAGTCGTCCGGCCAGCGCAAACGCTTACCGTAACCGATCGACACACCGAAGGTCCTAAGGTACTTGTCCGGGTCCGACTCCGACTCCGCCAACTGCTGGTAGTAGTTCGAGTTGCCCGAGTAGTAGTAATAATCCGAATAGGTATTATATAGGTTCTGGTAAGCCTGGTAGTAACGGTTGGAATAACCCGTCTGCGAGGCGAAGTAGATGCTCGCACTCAGGCTGTTCGGACGTTTACCACCCAACCAGGGCTCCAGGAACGACAAGCTGGCGTAGGTATAGTACACACCGTTCGTCCTGGCGTTGATCGAGAAGGTCTGACCCTCACCCTGCGGCACGATACGGTACGATTTCTTGTTGAATAGGTTCTGGATGGCGAAGTTGGTGAACTTCAGTCCGATCGATCCTACCAGTCCCGTCGCACCCCAACCGAGCGAGAACTCGATCTGGTCACTCGACTTGGTCTCCAACTGATACGTGATATCTACCGTGCCCTCCTCCGGATTCGGCTGGATATCCGGCACGAGTTTCTCTTGGTCGAAATGACCCATCTGCGCCAACTCACGAAGCGAACGCATGATATCCGACTGCGAATACAGCTGACCGGGTTTGGTGTACAGTTCGCGGCGCACGACGTGCTCATATACGCGGGTGTTACCGACGATGTTCACCTGGTTGATCGTCGCAGGACGACCTTCGTACATACGCATCTCAAAGTCGATCGAGTCGTTCTCTACGCTTACCTCTACCGGCTCTACGTTGAAGAACAGATAACCGTTGTCCGTGTACATCTTGCTCACCGCATCGTCGTCGTTCACCAGTCGGTCTTGCAGCATCTTCAGGTTGTACGGATCGCCGGGCTTGATATTCAATATGCTCGTCAGCGCCTCGCTCGGATAGACCGTATTACCTACCCAGCTGATATTCCGCACGTAGTACTTGTCGCCCTCCGAGATCGTCATGTAGATATCTACGCGCGTCGAGTCCTCGGGATTGGTCACCACGCTATCCGCTACGATATACGCATCCCGATAGCCGTGCTCGTTGTATTTCTCGATCACGGCACGCTTGTCGTTCTCGTATTCCTCGGTTACGAATTTCTTCGTGCGGAAGAGGTTCGTGATATGATTGTCGTTGGTCTTCTTCATCGCCCGGTTGATCTGCAGGTGCGTGAGCGCCTCGTTACCGGTGATGTATATCTTGCCTACGCGGGTCTTCTGCTTCTTATCTACCAGCACGGCTACGCGTACATAACCCGGATGGTCCTGGTCGGGATACTGACGGATGATCACGTCCGCACCGTGGAAACCCTTCTCGGCATAGTATTTCTTGATGACCGTCTTCGTGTTGTCGATGATGTTCGGCGTGAGCTGACTGCCGGCGCGCAGACCTACCTTCACCTCGATATCCTCCTTCTCGCTCTTCTTCGGACCCTGATAGACTACTTCCGATACCCTCGGACGCTGCTGTAGGGCGATCTCCAGCCATACCTTGTCGTCCTCTATCTTATTCGCCTTGATCTTCACGTCCGAGAACAAGCCCTGCTTCCAGAAGCGCTTCACGGCTTTCGTGATCTGGTCACCCGGGATCTCAATCTGGTCTCCTACAGCCAGGCCCGAGAAGCCAATCAGCACAAAGTCCTCATAGCTGTCCGCTCCCGTCACCTGAATATCGGCTATCTCATACGTCTGACGATGCAGACCGTACGTGATCGTCGGCAACTGCGCCGAATCGATCGCCGCCGTACCTACAGCCGTCGTATCCTGTGCCGTCGTATCTTGTGCCCGAGCCGTCAGCCCCATCATTAGGGCACATACTAGCAATATGTATTTAAATCTGTTCACTGGTTTTTCCAAATCTTCTTTCCCTATTTTGATAATCTACAATGGCCCGATATAGCTCCTCCGCCGTGAAGTCCGGCCAGAGGCAGTCGGTGAAGTACAGCTCCGAGTATGCCAGTTGCCATAGCAGGAAATTCGAGATCCTTAGTTCCCCGCTCGTGCGGATCAGCAGATCCGGATCGGGCATCTCGGCGGTGGTCATGAGCGAACTGACCAGTTGCTCGTTGACGTCCTCCGGCCGGAGCTCACCCGCCTGGGCACGCGCTACGGCCGTCCTGACGGCATGCGTGATCTCCCATCTAGCGGAATAACTCAACGCAATCACCATGCTCAGCCCTGTGTTCTTGCTCGTCTGCTCGATGCAGCCCACGAATTTCTTGCGCGTCTCTTCGGGCAGTCGGTCCAGGTCGCCGATCGTGAGCAGACGCACATTGTTTTCCATCAGGGTCGGCGTCTCCTTGACGATCGTATCTACCAGCAGCGCCATCAGCGCATCGATCTCCTCCTTCGGACGGTTCCAGTTCTCGGTGGAGAAGGTATATAGAGTCAGATACTCGATCCCCAGTTCCGTGGCGGCTACGGTGATGTTATGTACCGTCTCCACGCCCCGCTTATGACCAAACACGCGGGCCAGTCCCTGGCGCTTTGCCCAGCGACCGTTACCATCCATGATGATCGCAATATGTCGCGGCAACCGCGCCTTGTCTATTTGTTCTTTATATGTCATTGTGTTGTCTTTTGTCTTTTGTCTTTGAGCGCAGCGGTCTTTTGTCTTTGAGCGCAGCGGTCTGTACGCTCACCTCGCATACTCGCATCGTACGCAGTGGTGCGTCTCTTTTCCGAACTCAAAAACCATGCCAAGCGTCAGCTGGCCGGTCAGATCGCAGTTAAACCAGTTGCTCCCGTTCAGCTCGTGCAGGTCGCTCAGCGTCTCGCGCCCCTCCAGTCCATCCGTGAAGTAGATATTATGCTGCCATGCTAAGTTCAGTCCTACCCGCGGCGAGAACTTCCATTTCAGTCCGATACCTAGCGGCACGTAGGCGGTCACGCGGCTCATCGGCTTGTATTCACCACTGCTGTTCTCGCCGCCGTATAGCGTAGCGCCGATGCCGAGGAATATATACGGCGATAGCTGCTTCACGCGCTGGTCATATACTACGCCGCCGAAGCGAAAGAAGTTAAACTCACCCATCACGTCTATGTTCACCAGCTGGTTCTCCCACCGCGTGTTCTGTCTGTTCATATCCTCGTCGTAGTCCCAGCCCGTGATGCGCTGACTCAGGCCCTTCACCTGCAGCGCCCAACGCGGCGTGAACTTATAGCGGAAGTGCAGACCGTAAGCCTCACGCGGATGCATGAAGATATGCGGGGCGGCATCGCCTACATAGTAACCGCAACCGGCCTGCAGGCCCAGTTCGCACAGGTAGTTCGGCTGCCTGTCGTCCGCCTTCAACCCCACCGACCACAGCACGGCCAGCAGCATCAATATCCCTATTTTCGTACGCGTTCTCACGTTCTCTTTTCTGTTCGTCTGTGTACGTGCACATACATGCACACTACATAATTAGCGTGCAAAATTACAACTTTTTTCTGACATACGCAAATTTAAGTGCGATTTTTTTGCGAAATCAGCCGTTTTCCGCCCAAAATCACCCAAAAAGAAAATACCCGATTTTTAAAATCACGGGATATATACATAGTATATATAAGGTCTAGTGGGATACGTGATTGACCCTAGATTGACCCTATATACTCAGCAGCAAGGCTTCAAATGAATTATTTCTTAATCAGCAGGCGGAAGGCGTCGGCGACACGGCGAACGGGAAGGAGTTCGATCTTGAGTCCCGGGACAGTGACCTTCTGACCGGCAGGGATAATAATGCGGCGGAAACCTAATTTCTCTGCCTCGCGGATACGCTGCTCCAGGCGCGCTACGGGACGTATCTCTCCCGCGAGGCCTACCTCACCCGTCAGACAGGTATCGGGGTCAAGGGCGATATCCATATTCGACGACAAGACAGCCGCCATAACCCCTAAATCGATTGCCGGATCATTCACGCGCAAGCCTCCGGCAATATTCAGAAACACATCCTTCTGCAGCAACTTAAACCCTACCCGCTTCTCCAGCACCGCCAGCAACATATTCAGTCGCCGGCCATCAAAACCCGTGCTGCTGCGTTGCGGCGTACCATACGCCGCACTGCTCACCAGCGCCTGCACCTCGATCATGAAGGGACGCATACCCTCCACCGCTGCCGCGATAGCAATGCCGCTCAGTCCCTCACGTGCCGTAGAGAGCAATAATTCCGAAGGATTGGTCACCTCACGGAGACCGTCCTGACGCATCTCATAAATACCCAGCTCGGACGTACTGCCAAAGCGGTTCTTCTGCGCCCGCAGCACACGGTACATATGCTGCTGATCACCCTCAAACTGCAGCACCGTATCTACGATATGCTCCAGCACCTTCGGACCCGCGAGAGAACCCTCCTTTGTGATATGTCCCACTATGATAAAGGGGATATTCCGACTCTTGGCATAATCCAAGATACGCGTAGCGCATTCGCGCACCTGACTCAGACTACCTACCGACGACTCGACCGCCTCGGTAGCTATGGTCTGGATCGAATCGACCACCACCAAGTCCGGCTGTAACTCCGTCGCATAATCCAGGATCCGCTCCAGCGAGGTCTCCGCACATATATACAAGTGCTCCGGATTACCCGCCAGACGTTCGGCACGCAGCTTCAGCTGACGCACACTCTCCTCACCACTGGCATACAAGGTACGACGGTCCTTGAGTTGCAAGAGTACCTGCAGCGCCAATGTCGACTTACCGATTCCCGGTTCACCGCCCAGCAGTACCAGACTGCCCGGCACCAATCCACCTCCCAGCACACGGTTCAACTCACCGTTGTGCATGTCGATACGCATCTCCTCCGAAGCCGTAACGTCCTGGAGACGTTTCGGCAGACCGGCTTCGCCTGAAAGACCGCCTGCGCTGAAAGACCGCTTCGCTGAAGGACCGCTTCGCTGAAGGACTTCCTCCTCATATGTCCCCCACTCTCCGCAAACCGGACAACGACCCAAGAGTTGCGGAGCTTTCGCACCGCAATTCACACACACATATTGTACAGAGGATTTCGCCAATTTTGAATTTTTAATTTTTAATTTTTAATTAAAACTCGATCGTTTCGCCCTCGTGGGAAAGACGGGAGTTCGGGAATATCGGTTGGGCTTCGTTGAGAAACAATTCATGATCATCCACGCGTGCCGAGTAATGGCCCAGCAGCAGTTGTCCCACCTCCGCCTTCTGGGCGATCGTGGCTGCCTGCGCCGCCGTAGAATGCATCACGTTCTTACATAGATGCGCATGCTCGCTCAGGAAAGTCGATTCGTGATAGAGCATATCCACCCCACGCACGCGCTCGACAAGCGTCTCGGTATAACGCGTATCCGAACAGTAGGCATACCGACGATGCGGCACGCGCACAAACCCTCCTTCGCCGTCCGGCTGACGATGGATCTCGCTGAATAGGAATCCACAGCAGGGCACCGTATGCTTCAGCGGTATCGACTCTACCATCACCGTGCGGTCCTCAAAGATCACCTCATGACGGTTGGGATGGATCGGATGAAACACGATCTCGTACGTATATTCCTCACCGAAATACGTCAACCACGGCCGCAGCAGTCGCTCCAGGTCGGCATGCGCATAGATATGCATCGGCTGCTGACGATGCTGCATCGAGAGCGTCGAGAGCAGACCGATCAGACCGAAGCAGTGATCGCCATGCAGATGGGAGATGAAGATATTATACAGCCTCGACGTACGTACGCCCAACCGTGCCATACTGATCTGCACACCCTCGCCGCAATCAATCAAGAAGGATTTATCGCAGAGGTCCAGCACCTGCCCGGAAGGCGAGTTCTGGTACGTCGGGCGGGCACTGCCGCAACCTAATATGGTGAGTTTAGCGTTCAATCTTACTTAGTTTTTCGCGCATGGCGTTGCCGAGGGCGGTCTTGCGGTCGATATGCTCCAGTACGGCACGGACGAACGAATTATTCTCAAAGCTACCGCGTACGTGCTCGAAGTCGGCCTGACGCTGACGGCTGTCACCGTCCGCACCGAAGCCCGTCTGACTATTCAGGTCAAACTCCTTGCGGGCATCGTCATAGACCATACGATCCAGGTCCACGACGGCTTTCTGCCACTCGTCAATCGTGCGGAGCACCTGCTCCACCGTCACCTCATCTACCTTGCAACCCCATACCTGTTCCAGTTTCTCCAGCGCCCAAGTCCACTCATACGAGTAGTAATGCGCATGCATCTCGCAGAAACGCTCCTGGATAGCCTCCAGCGAGAGACGACCCTCCTGGATATCGTCGAGCAGACGCGTCACCTCGGAGAGGGGTGCAATGAGTCCCGCGAGGTCGGCCCAGTCGCCGCTACCTATCTCCGTATCCGGACGCAGGGCGGCACGCATATCCTCAATCGACTTGAGGTCGGCTTTCTCCAGGCGCGATATGAGCGAGTTGCCCAGGAACTTCTGAATACCGATGGTATAGAGCGCCTTACCGTGCTGGAGCGAGGAGTTGCGAATCTTACAGTTGTGATAGCCGAAGACTTCGGTATTTGCGCCCGAGAGTTGTTGCAGTTCCTCCAGTACCTCGCGGCCGTGCCACATTTTCTGGACGGTATAAGGCGAGAGGAGGTTGAAGTTGATCTGGTCGATCTTGTCTGGGTCCTTGCGGTTGTCACGCTTGGGCCACTTCTGGGCGTCGCGTATAGTACCGACCGTGCGCAGGTTGGCACCCGGCACGAGGAAGGACTCCGACTGGTTCTCTATGAGGTAGCTAAAGGGCAGTTCGGAGGTATCGGCATGATGGGTATGACGCCCCATGACGAGCGAGAACGCACCTATCTTGCTCGGCCAGAGCAGGTAAGAGTCGGAGGTGGTCTTCGCGCCACGTTCCGCCAAGCCCTGGTGGATCGGACCGAGTTTATACATATGATTCGACTGGTTGCTACCCGATCCGGCATTCAGGAACGAGAACATACCGGCGATGAGCAGGGTGGATTTATGATGGGTCACGGTGTACGGGCCGGCAAAGATAGCGCATGCCTCGCCGTGCATACCCTGGCAGTTGCTAAAGAAGAGCGACTCGCCTGCCGAATAATGCTTATCGAAGATACAGCCCTGACCGACGAAGCACTTGTCCACGAGTGTGGAGTCGCCGATCGACACACCGCTACAGATGATGAAGTCGGTGCATTTCACGCCCGAACCCAGTCGCACGGGTGCGGAGGCATTCGAGAGCACGGAGCCGTTCTTGAGTCGGCTGACACCCGAGAGCACGGCGCAGTCGCCGATGCGGGTATTCTTGATCGTGCCACAATTGAGGATACGTACGTTCTCGCCTATCTCGCCCATCGCGCTGCGCTGACGATCGGCATAGTCGTCGATCATGCGTTCGAGTGCGGCGATCAGTTGCGGACGATGGCGATAGAGCGTCATCACGTACGCCAGACTGGCCGAGAGACGGTCGAAGATAGGTATCTCGCGTCCCCCACCCTCGTTCATCACCGCCACACGCACACCGTTACCGAAACTCGTCTCGCCGTCCACGAGGATGGCATTGATATTCTCGATACATGTGCCGCGACCGATGCGGTAGTTAGCGATATAGTTGTTGATATTATAGAGACGTACATCGTCGCCTATCTCCACGTTGTGGAGCATGGCATGGTAAATACCCGAAGGCACCGTGATGCCACCCGGCAACTCAAAGCCGCCGTCGAAGCGACCCATCTTAACCGTACCGGAGAAACGAACGTCCTCCACGCACTCGGCGCGGAAACCGTCACGCACCAGCACCTGGCTCCAGTCGGTAGCCGAACAGCCCTGCTCACGCAGTTGGTGCTGCTCGATATCTGTTAGTGGTCTGTAATCCATTCTTTAGGAAGCGTAGATACGCGTAAATACTTGTTTGGTATAAGCCGGGAAATCGGTATTCATCAACCAGGCATAATAACTCGGGTCGCGACGGAAGACGTCCTTCACGCGCAAGCCCTTGTGCTTACCGAAGTTGAAGACCTCCTCGCCCTGTGCATCATAGGCGATACGTCCGGCGAAGTCGGCAAACTGCACCTGACCGCGAGTATATTCGTCGAGTGCCTCCACCGTATCCGGTACGTCCTCGTAGCGCTCCAGCTGGGCCATCAGCACCTCGTAGGTAGCCATCGTATCGGCCTGCGCGGAGTGAGCATCGTCCAGGTTCTTGCCGCAGTAGAACTTATACGCAGCCGTGAGGTTGCGCGGCTCCTGCTTCTTGAAGATAGCGAAGGCATCCACCAGCTTCTTTTGCTTGAGGTCGATATTGACTTTCGCACGCAGCATCTCCTCGGCCAACAGCGGCACATCGAAGAAGTTGCTATTATAGCCTGCCAGGTCGCTGTCCTCGATCACGGCGGCAATCTCCGGCGCAATCTGCTCGAAGCGCGGACAGTCGCGCACATCTTCGTCCGTAATGCCATGCACCGCCGTAGCTTCGGCCGGAATAGGCATACCCGGATTCACACGCAAGGTCTTACCCTCAGCGTTGCCGTTGGGGAAGACCTTGTAATAACTGATTTCTACGATACGATCCGTACCGATATTGATGCCCGTGGTCTCCAGATCGAAGAACACCAACGGACGCGTGAGTTTCAGCTTCATACCTTAATCATTCAGCAGCATCGGCATGAGCAACATGAGCAACTCCTGACCCTCTTGCTCCTCGCTCGGCAGGATCAGACCGGCACGTGCGGGATCAGCCAGACGAATCAGTACGTCGTTGGACGATACAGCCTGCAGGATCTCGATGAAGAACGGTGCCTTAAAACCGATAGCCATCGGCGTACCGCTATAGTTGCAAGCGATGGTCTCCTCAGCCGAAGTCGAGAAGTCGATATCCTGAGCCGAGATCTTGATGCAGTTCTCGCTCAGCGCCAGCTTCAGCAGCGACGTACCCGAGTTAGCGAATACGGCTACGCGCTTACAAGCGTTGACGATAGTCTGACGATCTACAGTCACCTCGTTCTGGTTGTTCTGCGGGATAACGGCATTGTAGTTGGGGAAGCGGCCCTCGATCTGGCGGCACACGATCTCGGTGCGACCGAACAGGAAGCGGGCATTCTTCTGGCCGAAACGAATCACGGCCTCGTCCTCCTCCTTACCCAGGATAGCACGCAGGATGGTAGCGGGCTTCTTAGGCAGGATAAAGCTCTGAGGCGTCACGCCCTTGATCGTATAGTTGATATAGCGAACCAGACGGTGTGCATCCGTAGCCACCATGGTCAGCTGCTGCTCGTTCAGATCGAACAATATACCGTTCATCACCGGACGCAGTTCATCGTCAGCGGTGCAGAAGATGGTCTTGTTGATCGCATCGAGCAGGGTCTGTGCGGGCATCGAGAAGCGATTTACGTCGTCCTCCTCTGCCGGCATTTCGGGATACTCCTGACCGGCAACACCTACAAACGAGTACGTACCGTTCGACGAGGTGATGTTCACGCCGAAGTTCTGCTCGTCGATTTCGAAGCTCAGCGGCTGCTCCGAGAACTCCTTCAGCGTGTCGAGCAGCAGCTTCGCACCACTGGCTACCTTACCTTCACCCTGTGCGTTTTCTACTTCGAGCGAGGTGCGGATCGTGGTCTCACCGTCCGAAGCGGTCAGCGTGAGCACGTTGCCCTGGAGGTCAAACAATACATCTTCGAGGATGGCGAGACTGTTCTTCGCCATGATAACACGGCTCACTGCCTGCAACTGAGCAAACAATTTCGAGCTGGATACATTAAATTTCATATGCGTAAATTCTTTAAATTATTTTGTCGCGATAAGGGCTAACCGTTTAATTAGCGTGCAAAATTACAAATAAAATCCCACATACGCAAATATTTTTATATATTTTCAGAAAATATAGAAAAAATCCCACCCTTAAGGCAGGATTTTTGTCTTTTATCTTTCGACTTTGAGCGAAGCGGTCTTTCGACTAGAACATCGACTGTTGTCCGTCTCGCGAGAAGGGCGTCTTGCCCAGATGACGGTAGGCCAGTTCCGTGGCTTCGCGTCCACGTGGCGTACGCTTGATGAAGCCCTCCTTGATCAGGTACGGCTCGTAGACATCCTCTATCGTACCGGCGTCCTCACCCATAGCCGTGGCGATCGTATTCAGACCTACCGGTCCGCCGCGGAACTTATCAATAATGGTGAGCAGCAGTTTGTTGTCGATCTGATCCAGACCGAAGGTATCGATATTGAGTGCCTCCAGGGCATACTGAGCGATTTCCAAGTCGATACGGCCGTCGCCCTTGACCTGGGCGAAGTCACGCACACGACGCAGCAGCGCATTCGCGATACGCGGCGTACCACGACTGCGACGGGCGATCTCGCCGGCAGCTTTCTCGTTGATCTCCACGCCCAGCAGACGTGCCGAACGCTTCACGATACCCGCCAGGATATCTGCATCGTAGTACTCCAGGTGGCAGTTGATACCGAAGCGTGCCCGAAGGGGCGAGGTCAAGAGGCCGCTACGCGTCGTCGCACCGATCAGCGTGAAGCGGTTCAGATCAATCTGTATCGTGCGTGCCGAAGGACCCTTATCGATCATGATATCGATGCGATAGTCTTCCATAGCCGAGTAGAGGTATTCCTCTACCACAGGGCTCAGACGGTGGATCTCATCGATAAAGAGCACATCGTTGGTCTCCAGCGAAGTAAGCAGTCCCGCCAGGTCGCCCGGCTTGTCGAGTACCGGACCGGAGGTCACCTTAAATCCCACGCCCAGTTCGTTGGCGATGATATTACTCAGCGTCGTCTTACCCAGACCCGGAGGACCGAACAATAAGACATGATCCAGACTCTCGCCACGCAGTTTGGCGGCCTCTACGAAGATCTTCAGATTAGAGGTCACTTTGCTCTGTCCGGCAAAGTCAGCGAAACGTAGGGGACGCAGGGCATTATCCTGCTCCTTCTCCGTCATTTGATTTCGGATATCGAATTCACTCATAAGGTTTTTTCGTGGAATAGGGTTTCCAAATCAGGTATTTCGTTAATTAGCTTGTCGGCTTTTATCTCGCCATGGTCCAGTATCACGACGCGGTCGCACATCTCTCGCACCTCCTGCATGATATGCGTGGAGAGGATCACGGTGAGCGGTGAGCGGTTATCGGTTACGGGACCGTGTGCCAGGTCGCGTATCAGGCTGCGAATCTCCACCAGTTGGTTGGGATCCAGACCCGTCGTAGGTTCGTCCAGAATCAGCAATTCGGGTTCTCCCAGCAGTGCCTGTGCCAGCCCCACACGCTGACGATACCCCTTACTCAGTTCGCGGATATGCTTATGCGCCTCCGGCGTAAGACCTACACGCTCGATGAGACTTTCTACTTTGAGCGAAGCGGTCTTTCTACTTTGAGCGCCAGCGGTCAGCGAATGCATGAATTGCAAATATTCAGCCACGTACATCTCCTCGTACAGCGGGTTTTGCTCCGGCAGGTAGCCGATACGTTTCGGTACGCTGACCGCACCGCTGTCGGCACGCCAGAGACCGATCAGTATCTTCATCAGGGTCGACTTGCCGGCACCGTTCGGACCCAGCAAACCCAGCACCTGACCCTCCGGAATCTCGAGCGTCACGTCACGCAGCACTTGCTGCTGACCAAAGGATTTATTGATATGTTCCAGACGTATCATCTATACCGTAGCTTCAATTGGCCAAACAAAAGCACGTACACCCACTTCCTCGTTACGCATATCGAGTTTCTTCACCGCCTCCAGCAGCGGTGCTACCTGCTCATCCTCCACAATCGTGATGACACAACTGTTCATCTCCGGCCAGGCATGCGTACCACGGTGGGGTTCACCACCGTTGGTTCCGCGTCCCTGCACCTGCTCAAAGAAGGTAAAACCACGTACGTTCAGCATATCCAGCAAGTACTCTACTCGCTCCGTATTCGCCTGATTAAATACAATCATTACACTCTTCATTGCTTTTCCTCCTTCTTTACTTTAATGTCCATGAATATGAAGCTCTTGCGCAGTTTCTTGGCTTTGTTGACATCATCGTGACGCGATATAGCGCCGTAGAGGGTCGGAACGATGAAGAAGGTCAGCAGCGTCGAGACGAGCAGACCACCGATCACCACGATACCCATCGGTTGCCACATTTCGGCACCCTCACCCTTCGACAGCGCCATAGGCAGCATACCGAGGATGGTCGTAAAGGCTGTCATGAGCACAGGACGGATACGACTGCGGCCTGCCATCTGGATAGCCGTATTCAGTTCCGTGCCGCGTTCACGCAGCAGGTCGATATAGTCGATGAGCACGATACCGTTCTTGACCACGATACCCACGAGCATCACCAGACCCAGCGCACCGATCATATCCAGCGAACGGCCGGTGATCCAGAGCGCCATGATCACACCCGAGAGGGCAAACGGGATGGTAAACATGATGACGAACGGCTTCTTAAACGACTCAAACTGGGAAGCCATCACGATATATACAAGCAGTAGGATCAGGGCGCCCAGCAGTCCCATCTTGCCGAAGGTCTCCTGTTGGTCCTCGAAGTCACCCGCCAGACGTACTACGACGCCTTCCGGGATATCCAGCTTATCCACTACCTCCTGGATACGCGTTGCCAACTTACCCAGCGAAGTCTTGTAGGGCGTGACGGATACGGTAACTACACGCTGACGGCTCTTGCGCTCGATGGCAGGCGGCGTCCAGTACTCACCGATCGTACATACCTCCGACAGTTTCACCTTACCGCCGGCCGGTGTCGGGATAGTCAGGTCCTGGAGTTTCTGGATCGTATTACGGTCTTTCTCCTCCAGACGGCACAGGATCGCATACTCCGAACCGTCCTCCTTGAGATAACCGCACGACATACCGTTGACGCGGTTGCGCAGGTAGGTAGCTATCGTAGCCGAGGTCAGACCCAGACGCGTAGCTTTCTGCTTATCTACGTTGATCTTGATCTCCGGACGCTCGTCATCACGCGAGATAGTGGCATCACGCGCACCTTCTACCTCGTGGTTACAGATTGCCTGCACTTGTTCGGCCAGCGCACTGGTCTTATCGAAGTCGTAACCGTAGATCTCGATATCCACCGAGTTGGACGACATACCGCCGCCGCTGGAGGTAGATACGTTATAGTCCGTAATCTCGGGATAGCGCTTTAGTTCCTGACGCACCGCCTCCGCAATCTCAAATATCGTGCGTTCGCGCTCGAATTTCTTAGAGGTACGGATGGTCATGTTGATGGTATTATTCATCGTAGAGGAGAACAACGCACCGATACCGGCATCGTCGTTCGAACCCGCCGAGGTAGAAATGAGTTGCACCTCCGGCGCGATTTCACGAATACGCGTCTCCAGTTTACGGGCGGTCTTCAGGGTCTCCTCGATACGCGTACCGCGCTGGAGCTCCACCTTGACGGAGAAGCGTCCCATATCCTGCTGGTGCATGAAGTCGGTACCGATCTTGCCGGTCAGGGCCGGTAGCAGCGTGAGGCCGAACAAGACGAACAGCACCGTAAAGGTCACGAACTTATGGCGTAGACACCAGCCGAGCATCTGTGCATAGCGGTCATCCACCCAGTCCAGCATATGCACCACGGTGCGGTCGTACCACGACTTACGGTTCTTATCATCGTCTATCAAGTTACCCTCAGCATCTACATGCACACGACGGGCACGCAGCAACTTGCTGGCCAACATAGGCGTCAGCGAGATAGCGATCAGCGTAGAGGTACAGCAGACGATGGTAATGATCCATCCCAGCGACTTAAACATCACGCCGGCCACACCGTCCAGCATCGTCATCGGCACGAATACGGCGCAGATAACGAGCGTCGTAGCGATTACGCTGACCCAAACCTCGTTGGTGGCATAGATAGCCGCCTCACGCGGGTTCTCACCACGCTCAACGTGCTTCGTAATATTCTCCAGCACCACGATGGCATCGTCCACTACCATACCGATCGCTATATTGAGCGAACAGAGCGAGATGATATTGAGCGAATCGTCGGTGAGCATCAGGTAGATAAAGGCCACAATGAGCGATATAGGGATCGTAATACCTACGATAAAGGCCGCTCGCCAGCGTCCCAAGAAGAACATCACGACGAGCACCACGAAGAGCAGTGCGTAGCCGATCGACTCCTGGAGCGAATTGATCGAGTTGCGGATATTCTCCGACGAGTCGTAGATAAGGCGTATGTCCACATCTGTGGGCAGCGTCTTCTGGATCTTAGCGATCTCCTTACGAACGTCTTCGCAGACCTGTACGGTATTACCACCCGTCTGCTTGGTAACGATCAGTCGGGCGCAGTCTACGCCGTCGGTCTTCTCGTCGAGCGAGAGTTCCTTGATCGTATCCTTCACCACGGCGATATCGCGCAGCCGTACTTGGCGCCCCAGCTGATCGGATGCCACCACGACATTACGTATCTCGTCCGACTCGGCGAACTCGGAGCGCACCTCCATCTGGTACTGCTCTTTCTCGAGTTTGACTGTACCGGACGACATATTCAGGTTGGCAGCCGTTACCATCTGGCCGACCGTCTCCAGGGTCAGTCCGTAGGCATCCAGTTTCTGCTGGTCGATATAGATATATACGCGGCGTTCGGGTTCACCGGAAACGGTCAGGTTACCGATACCGTCCACGCGGTTGAGTTGCGGGATAATCTCGTCGTCGAGCAGTTTATCCAGCGAGGGATACGACTCGCGGGCCGTCACCGAATACTGGATCACCGGCATCATCGAGGTGGACAGACGCAAGATAATCGGGTTGGAGCATCCGTCCGGCAGGTTATCCTTACACAGGTCGACGTACGTACGTATATCATTGACGATCTCGTCCAGCTCCACGCCCCACTCAAATTCCAGGGTCACCTGCGAGAGGTTATCCTTGGACTTGGAAGTCAGTTCCTTCAAGTGGTCCACCGAGTTGAGCGAGTTCTCCAGGATTTTGGTCACGTTGGTCTCCACCTCACTGGCCGACGCACCCGGATAGGTCACCATGACCGTCACGTACGGCGGGTTCATCTCCGGGAACTGGTCGATAGGCAGCTGGGTGTAGCTGAACAAACCAATCACGATCACCGCCACGAAGATCAAGGCGGTGGTGATAGGCTTTTGTACCGAAGTTTTATAGATTGCCATAGTTAATGCTTTGCTTTGATTTCTATCTTGACGCTATCTACCAGTCGGCTCTCGCCCTTGGTGATGAGTTCTACGCCGTCGCGGATCTGCGGGGCACTGATTTCCACATCGTCGCCGAAGCGGTCACCCATCTCTACTTCTACGCGCTGCGCACGACCTTTGTTGTTGATGAACACATAGCGGTTGTTCGCACCGATCAGTTTCAGCACGGTAGAGTACGGGGCGGTGATCACCTGATCCGCACCTACGCCGATTGTCGTCTGTACGTACATACCCGGACGGAGCAGACCGTCTTTGTTCTGTACGACCACCTTCGCCTGGAAGGTATGGGTCGAAGCGTCGATCGTAGGATATACCACCTCTACCGATGCGGGGAAGACACGGTCGGGATAAACGTCCGAGATCATCTGGAGCGACATGCCTTTCTTGATACGCGGCAGGTAGCTCTCCGGGATGGCTACGAGGGTCTTCAATCGATCTACCTCAGCCAGCACCACGATAGGTTGACCCGAATAGAGTTCACCGTCCTCGTAGTTCTTAGCCGTCACCACGCCCGTGATCGGTGCGCGGTTGAAGGTATTGGTGGTGAGGAACTGCAGGTTGACCTTGGTTTGCTCCAGCTGGAGCTCCAGTTGGTCGCGCTGCTGCTGGGTAGACGAACCGTAACGCAACAAACTGTCGATACGTGCTTTCTCTACGCGCAGGTTGGCCAGCGTCAACTTAGCCGTCAGGTACTGCTGCTGGTCCATACGAACGATCGAGTCGCCCTTACGAACGCGGTCGCCTATCTCCACGTAGATATGCTCTATCTTACCCGTGAGCGAGGGCGAGACACTCACCGTCTCATACGCCTCGAGATTGGACGAGAGCGTAATCTTGCGCTCCACCTGATGGGTGTACAGTTGCGTCACCTCAACGGGTTCTACGCGTTCCTGCTGCTCCGTGGTCTCAGCCTCTTTGCTGCCGCAGCCGATAAGCATCAGCGCTGCCAATGAATACACAAAAATCTTCTTCATATAATCGTTTTTTATTATTTCAGGAATTTATCGAGTTCTACTTCCGCATTGATCAGTGTCAGCACGGCCTGTACGTAGCTCGACTGGGCCGAGATGACATCGTTGCTGGCATTGATGAGTTCCAGGTTGCTGTTCGTTCCGAAGCGGTACTTGTTGCTAACCGACCGGAATACGCGGTTGACTACCTCCAGGTTCTCCTGTTCGGTGAGGTAGGTCTCGTAGGCGTTCTGCAGATTGAAGCGCAACTGCTGGTACTGGATATTGAGTTGATCGGTCGTCTCGGCCAGGGTATTACGGGCCTGCTCCAGGGCGATCTTCTTCTCCACCACGGCTGCTGCACGCTTACCGCTCGACCAGAGGGGCAGTTTCAGGCTGACCTGCACCACATTAGGCGGGGTCATACGCATACCGCCATCGCCGTAGTACTGCTGGTTGGTATAGTTGTAGCCCACACCGATTGTCGGTCCGTAGGCCCATCCGGCCATGTGTACGTTGAGTTTGGCAATCTCGAAGTTTTTCTCCAGTTGGCGGTAACTCATGTTATGCTCCTTGATGAATTCCTCGCCCAGCAGTGCCAGCACCTCGTCACCCGAGAGCAGTTCGTCGAGCGAACTGGTAAGCGTCAGTTGGGTCTCGGCGGGCACGTCGAGCAGCACCTTCAGACTGTTGGTAGCCAACTCGATAGAGCGTTTCTGGCTCTGGATATTATTCTTGAGCGTGTTCGCACGAATAGCGATCTGGTCGGCCGTCGTCTGCTCGTTGACGCCGAACTCTACGGTACGCTGGGTCATATCGATGATCTCGTTGACATTCTCAAGCGAGGAGTCCAGCAACTTGACCACGTTCTCGAGCACCAGGATCGAGATATACGAGGTCTTGACGTTCGCACGCAGGTTATCCTCCGACTGCTCGAGCGAGAGACGCTGCATGTCGATAGCCAGGTTCTGGAGCAATACACCTACGATAGCCTGTCCGTTGATACCCACCGAGGCAGTGACGCCCAGCGCACCCTGGTTAGGCATATTGATGGTCATACTGGCGCCACCCATCGAGAGCGAGGCCGAGTAACCGCAGTAATTGCTGTAGCTGTACGACGCATCCACCTGCGGCAGCATCGCGGCGATGGTCTGCCAGCGTGCGGCATAGGCTTGCTGCACAGCCAGCGAGGCATTGCGCAGCGAACGGTTGGCCTGTACGGCGTAGTCCTGGGCTTCGCGTACCGAGAGACTGAGCGCAGTAGGCACCATGCGTGTGGTGTCGTCCTGGGTATTACGCGTAGCCATCATGACGGAGTCGTGCTCCATGATCCAGTTGGTGCGACGCGTCGTATCGTTCTTCGCAGCCATACTGCTTAGGCTACATAGCAATGCGAGCATTGCTCCACATAGTTTCTTCGTTTGTATCATTGTAATAATTCGTAATTTTTAATTTTTAATTTTCCTTCAAGACTCCTCGCATCAGCACGTCCAGGGCGGCCTGACCGAGTTGCGGCAGGTTGTAGCCCTCGGCTTCCATCTCCTCGAAGTCACGCAGCGCATCGGCGTATATCTTAGCCATCAGCACGGCGGTAAGTTCTATATTAAGGTCCGCGCGCACGAGGCCTTCGGCGATACCGCGCTCCAGGAAGCTACGGATATAGCGTTTCTGTTGCTCGAAGGCTTGTTGCTGGAAGGCAGCGAACTGACGGGGATAGTATTTCTTGAGGTCATAGACCAGTTGCGGTACGCGACGTACGTCATCCTGCTCCGTACGACGATGGAGCAGATCGGTGATGACGCCGCGAAGGTCGGGATTATGGAGCAGATGCTCCATCTTCTGCGCCGTATGCGCCAGGTTGGCCCGGAGCAGGTGCTCGATGAGGGCATCCTTGCTCTCGAAATAGACGTAAAAGGTCTTTTTGCTGATACCTAATTCGCGGCATATATCGTCGATCGATACGCTACGAATACCGAGGCGAAAGAATAGTTCGCCGGCGGTCTTAATGATATTTTTTTGTACCTCTTCAGACATACATGTCAAAAAACGCGGCAAAATTACTGCTTTTTTTTGACATGTGCAAGTTTTTCGGAAACTTTTTTCACTTTTTTAGTTTCCTTGTGCCCGAATTGCTAACTTTTGTCCGCTTGGGCGTCCGATTTTGGGGAAATGGAGGCCGATTACTGGGTAGCCCGTCTGAGGTACATCGCGGCTTTCTCGTCGGCTTCTTGGGCGTAGCGCAACTGAGTACGGTATTTATCCCAGGCCTCCTGGGCATAGCGTTGCTGGGTACGTGCCCGATCCATAGCATCCTCGGCATAGCGTGTCTGTGTGCGTGCCCGATCGAGGTCGCCGTGCTTGGTATAGTAGGCGGCTTCACGCTGATAGCCTTCGGCTTTCTTGATATAGTATTCCGCCTCGCGTTCGTATCCTTGTGCTTTCTTCTGATAATATTCCGCTTCGCGCCGGTAGCCCTCTGCCTTCCGCTGGTAATACTCCGCCTCGCGCAAGTAATCCTGCGCCCACACCCCCACCGCACACAGCAGCATCGTGATAAGAATAGTCAGTTGTTTCATGGTAGTAAGATTCTGTCGTAGGGGTTATTCCGCTTCTTCCAAGGAGAGTATTTGTCCGAAATCTTGCCATACGGCCGTTTTGCGGTACTTGGGCAGGGATTTCTGCGGCACGTAGAGGGTACAACGACTGAGGTCGATGCCTTGGAAGACGGCGTCGCAGGTGCTACAGCCTTCGCGTAGCAACTTTTGCGGCTTGGTCGCGCGATTGATTACTTCACGCAACGCAGTACATTCTTCGAAAGCACCTTCGCAGATATATTTCAAGCGTTCGTGCATCGTCACCGACTCTAAGGCCGTGCATGCCCAAAAGACATCGGTCTCCATGAGTACCAGCGCCTCCGGCAGGTCGATCGACTTCAAAGCAGTGCATTGGTAGAAGGCCCCATACTTGAGCGTATAGATATATTTCGGGAATTGTACGGTCTCGAGTGCCGTGCACTCCTCAAAAGCAGACACACCGATATAGCCGCCGGTGTACGAATGGATCGCCTTGGACTTATAGCCGTCGCAGTAGGCTTCGTACTGGTCGTAGTACGGCTGATAATAACTCTCCGCATAATCCTCCTCGTCTTCATCCAGCAGAGCGAAGGAGCGCAGAGCGGTACAATGCGCAAAGGCCTCTTCGCCGATGAAGCTCAGGTACTGATGGACGCGGACTGTTTTCAGTTTCTTGCACTCGCGGAAAGCATTCTCGCCGATACCGACGACCAAGTATTCCTCACAGTTATAGACGACAAAGTGAGGGATGACGACGGTCTCCAACTCGGCGTGACAGCCATCTTCCGCCGCCACCACGGTAGCTAGTTTGGCCTTTCGATCCAGACTGAACAAGATATTATTTATCTTCACCTCCGCCTGAGCGGTCAGTACGCCTATCGCAAGGAATAGGCCAATTAGTAGTTTGCGCATAATTTGTTGTTAATATATTTCGGACTTAGAGTCTTCGAGGTCACGCACCATTTGAGGAATACTGTCTATCATGTCCTGCACTAGTGCGGGATCTTCCAGACGGCGCATGATGGTCTGCTTGTCGCCGTATCCAACGACCGTTGAACAGATATAGGGGCAGGGCACATCATACACGGCAAACTCCAAGTAGCGCTTGCGTTCATGCCCCTCGATGCCTTTGGGTGGTTTGGTGATCTTGAGCACAAAATCCGTCACCTGCAGATTAGGATTCGGATTCTTGAACGCCTCATATACTATCTTAAACTCCCCCACCTCGGGTACTTCGTCCGGCACGCGCCGCCGAAGCCGTGCAATCACATCGGCAATTCGGTCTTTCATTTCAATCTCATACCAATCCGGGTCTGAAAAAGTCATAAGTGTTTCTTTTATCATACGTTTGAACATAGCCCATTTTCGCAACGGAGCACACCCGTTGGGAAGAGAATTCTCATTACTTTCTGATTGTATTTTCATAAGGCTATCTCGGTGAATAATAAACTAAGTTCGTAAGTATTGGTGACACCTCGGATTTCAACCTACTACAATTTCGTTCAATCGTGGTTTCATTAATTTCAGGCTCTGCGATTATCACCGGTAGAACTACCGTTATACTACCATACTCATAGTAGATTCGTTCGTTCGGATACGATGGACAACAAAGCTCCTGCACCTGCTGTTCATCCAGTCCAAGCCAATCTGGCACCAAGAAAGAAGTCCAGAGACGCATATCCGCTGGATGATGCTCCATCTTAAGTGTATAATCCAGAGTATCATCTGAGAACCAATAGCCGGTATACCCCAGATCTTTCGGAATAAGACGAATATGTTTATATCCGGCATGAAGAAACATCTGTATCATACGGAGCTGTTCAAAGATTCTAGGATTATCAGCAAACGTACATTTTAACCCCTCTTTAGAGAACTCCATAGAATGCAACTCGATATCATGCAACATAGTAATCTTATCCAGATGGATTTTGATATTACCTTGTTGCATAAGTTCCATGATTTCCAACGCCCAACAATAGTTGACGTATTTGACAAGCAGTCCATTCAATATCTCGTCAGAACCATTAGGACCGTAGATATGTATAGTCACCGTATTGGCATCATATTCCTCAACATAGAAGAACTGCTGATATTGGAGATAGCCTGGAGGTAACAACTTACAAATACCATCAGCCGGCGTGTTTATCTCAAACTGCCCCGCCAGCGTATCATGTGCCCAGACATGCATATCCAACTCTAAGAAGTTAATCATCCACAGCCGGATATCTTCATATGAAAAGAAAAAATGCATACTTTATTTCCAAGCGTTCTCTTTTAAAATCTTTGATTTATATTCGATTTTCCTGTGCAGATGAATAGTATGTGCATTAGTATTCGGAGTAGTAATATGGTATTTCTTTCTTGTCAAGCCAATTGAGTAATTCTCTATGAGCTTGACGTTTCTCGGACGCAAAACGTTGATATAAATAATCAATGACATCTTTATGCGTCTTCGCGTTATTGCAGATATTCATTAACCGCTCCAATGCTTCCCCATGAATTGTCCAGTTCATCTCTACTTCACCGTCACGATTGCGCTCATAATCTTCCGGCGCACCCCAATTGAGTTTAACGATGCGAAATGCTTTGGCATCACACACTATTGAACACGAGGAGCCTATCTTAGGAGAGCTCACTGTGTCGTCGTAGAAGGATACGGATATGTATGTACTATTTTGCATTAGGGGTAATAAGATGTTCCTGTGGTATACCAATAGAGATTAGCATATTCAATTTCTTCTTTATTGCATGATTTATCCACATTATCACGTTAATAGGTCTAAGAGTCATTTAGCTTATTTTCTTTTAATAATTTTCCATAAGTTTTTCAAGAATGCTCGAATAAACCATCCCAAAACTAAGGTCACGAAAAATAAGCGCGCATACTGAATCGCATTATTCTCAGGGAAGGTGGCTAAAATTTCAGACTCCGAGAAATTGCTATCATAGTAATAAGCATTCTTTTTATTTTTAAGTACTTGTGTATCATGCAAGCTAAGCACCCTCAATTCATCAGATGGATTATTATTTATAATAGCACAGCCTCGAGTATGTAAATTTATTTGATAACTATCAATCGAGGTACTCTTAAAAGAAAACCTATAATTCACCTGCGATATGTCTTCTTTAGAAAGCATCAATAATAATCTTGGAAATTTGCGATATAAATTCTTGTATGCCGGTTGTGCAATAGCAAGTGAATTAGTTATATCTACAGATTCCACTTTTCCATATGACAGTTCTTCTTGTGCGGACTGAATAGATCGGCAATACTGAATGCTTGCATAACTAGCATATTGATGATTGAGAGATAGTTTATTAAATGATGTTGAATCTAAAAAAATAGATAAAAACAAATCCTCCACAAGTGGTGATTCTATAAAATGAATATCTATTCTTTTATGTATGGTTTGACTACTACTGTGTTGATTTGGATACACAGCCGGAAGTTTCCTTTTAAAATCAGATAAGGAAATCATCCCCATAGGATTAGATGAGGCATAGTTTTGATATTGATGCGTATATATATAAGTAAGTAATGTGTCATTTTTAATATTGAACACATGAGAATCATAGTTTTTTAATATATCTGCATATGTACTATCATGGTATGAATAAGAGCGAATCGAGTCAAAAAATTGAATTAGTTTTTTTGACTCATCAGAAAGAAAGTACTTATTGTGATATTGTCTATAAAAATTATTGTTATATTTATATGCTTTGTATGAAATTTTACACTCATCAACAGATATGCTATCTTTGGAAGAATAAGTGTTTAGGATATTTCGATTTCCTATAGTAAAATCAATTTGAGCAACGATCGAATCTGGCGAATTGGTATAAACATCAAAATAGTAGTCTTTTACTGGAATAGTAAGAAAACATTTTAATAAATATACCAAATACACACTTAATACAAATGCGAATGACGCTCTTAATCCATAGTGAGGAGAGGCGTCCTTAAATTTTATAAATGCATTTTTGGGTTTCTCATAAGCAGTTTGTAAAAATTTGCCAACACTTTGCCATACACTTGCGGCAAAAGCTAATATTTCCTGCATTTTTTCATTTTTTTTCATATAAGCATAGTTTTTAAAGTTCGATAAATGGTTTGATAACCCTATAAAACTGCTGCGTTTTATTATCTGGATATTGCTGTTTCGCCTCTTCAATAACTTTTTCTGCTTTCATATCACCGGCCTCCTATTTTTTTACTCATTCTTTCCCTACAATAGTCAGAAATCGCATTCCAGTAGTCCTGTTTCGATTGATCGACCTGTGCCTGTAGAATTGCTTCTTTTTTGGAACGTTCCCAATACTGGATACTACTATTATCTCGTTTAATTGTAGTTGTAGGATTTTCCCATGAATAAGCACCTTTTTCATTAATACGATCGATGTCACGTTCTAACCTATCATAAGCGTTATTGATTTCTGAATCGTAAATCCTATCTATATTGTCCATTCTTGAATTAGATCCAAATGATACATGGTAACTATCTGCAAGCAAATCATCTCCTTCTCCTATATCCTCGATATTAATGTCAACTATATCGGCATAACTAAAATCAGTAACATCAACGTCCAATACATCCATCGCATCGACACTACTACCAACGGCATCTGCCATATCCGCCATATCCAGCATATCGCCGATATCAGCCACATCACTTAAATCAAA
Source organism: Paludibacteraceae bacterium (assembly GCA_017551025.1). Lineage (GTDB taxonomy): Bacteria > Bacteroidota > Bacteroidia > Bacteroidales > Paludibacteraceae > Colicola. The sequence goes on from JAFZNG010000023.1 coordinate 115,715, forward strand.
CAGAGCATCCAAACCAACAGATAATCCGCAGGTAAATCCAGCTAGTGCCCAACTAATACCCGTACGAACACCTTTGCGAATAAGGAATCTTTTCAATCGATCTTCTTGCTGTTGGAGTTTGCGATGAAGAGCAGTATTGTATTTGTCAATCAGTTCACCTAGACCGTTATATTCTTTTTCTATTTGAAAATACAGGTTGTTTAAGATGGCATACTTTGATTTGATTTCCTCATTCGTAATTTCTTGATTTCGGGGGAATAAGAAATTTTCTATTGGGGCATTGACTTTTACCATAAGGCAACTACCATCCAAGCACTGAATGTCACTATATATTTCTTTCTCAGAATTATTTGATACAAGACATTTAGAAGAAAGAGGTAAATGTGAAATAAATCTGCTTATCTGCTCGTTACTTTTCAGGTCCTTCATGACCTCTAAATAAGGATCAAATATCAAGAAATAGAATAGTCTCCTCGTGACTGCAAATAAATATACATTTTTGTATTCTTGCGCATTTGTTTTAAATGTGCAAAGATATACATTTTTATCTGTCAAAGTTATTCGAGAGTTATATCTTGGATTATATATAACTTTGTCATTCCATGTCGGGTCTGAATATACCATATCCTTATCAGACCATGGATTGTTTATGGCAGAAGAAATAAAGCTAATCATATTACCCCTTATTTAAAGAAGGAACCCAGTCCTTTATTGTTGTTCGTTTATATATGCTCAATATCGTTTGTGCTAATGGTTTGGCCGTGGGATCAGTACTATATATAACGAGTGAAACAACATTTTCCCAATTGTCACCCAACTCAACAAATCGTTCCAATTGACTACATTCTAAACGATCTTCCTTTATTAGATCCCAATAAATATACACTTCGCCATGAACCTCAAAGACTATCGTGCGGAAATAACCTCCTTTAATAGGAACAGACTGCATCGTCTGAAAATACGAACAATCATTATAGAAATCATCACAAATGATTGCCAGAATAGAATTAGTTACATCCACAAAATTAGGGCTAAAAGGCACATTATCTATAGCTTCTTCAAATTTATTTCTATATTGTCCCATAACACACAAAAAGATTATTGGTTTAACATTTCATCAACGATAGGACTCTTTATATTTGGACTGGAAGAAAAATGTAAAGTATTCGTGTTTTGATGAACGTTTATACTTTCTACTCCAATTCCTTCCTGCATAGCACCTGAATAAAGTTCCCAAATACACCAAACTATACCTTCAGAGGGGAACATCGTAAGAAGGACTGAATAATGTTTGAAAGACACATTTAGAGATTTAACCTCATCTCTATAATCTCTTTTGATGAGTTCTGCAAATTTCTGTACGTACTTTGCCTGCATAGCTACATCATTAGGATAGTTCCTTCTTGCAAGTTCAAGGACATCTAAAATAGTTCCAGTATTTGCTGCCATAATAGAATAAATTATTGAGGTCTTTTGTTGAGAGATGGCATCCAGTCCACCTTAGTTTTTGTATGTTTATATACATTCAAAACTACCTGCGACAATGGTTCTGGCGTAGGATCGCTGCTGTATAATACCATCGAAACGACATTATTCCAGTCTTTATCGATTTGAATTATTCGTTCCAATTGACTGCATTCCATATGATCGTCACGTACTAAATCGTTGTATAAATACATGGATCCGTATATCTCAAACACTACGGTTCGAAAATGATCACCGTTTTGTCCAGGAAGAGACTGCATTGTGAGAAATAAAGGACAATCATCGTAAAACACCTCAAATATGAGTTGCAGTACGTCATTTGCCATATCCACCCAACTATTACTATATGGGATGGTATCCACTGCTTCTTCGAATTTATTTATATAATGTGGCATAGTAAAAATATTTAAGCCATTAAATTAGGAATGATTGGTCGCGTTATAGAAGGATTAGACGAGAACAACAAACTTACTTCATTTGTGTTTGGGGTTAGACGTTCTAAACCGACACCTTCTTGTGAAGCACCAGAATAAAGTTCCCAAACACACCATACCATGCCTTCAGAGGGGAATGCAGTAAGAATAGCGTTATAATGCAGATATGGAGCTTGGATGCTTTTGACAGAATCTCCATAATCTCTCCTTATGAGGCTTAAACAAACAAGGAGATACTTTCCTTGCATTTCTAAATCGTTTGGATACTTTTCTTTCGCATGCTCAAGAGCATCTACAATTGTACCTGAATTTGCTGCCATATTCTTATTGGTTTTAAAATTAACAACCTCATTTTCAACATAATTCGCCGCAGATGATTTAGTTTTATTATTTATATCATCAAATTCCGCTATATCAAACATGTCCAACATGTCATCGATGTCAGTATCAACGCTTGGTGCTAAAACTCCTATTTCGTAGGCTTTCGCTACTACCTTATGTAACAACATACGTTTAATGCTCATACTTGTTGTAGAATTTACAATATCAGCAGGTTTTAGTACTGAGAGTTATGGTAAATAAGAAATCATAATGATTCATCAACGAACCTCCACGTTTTAACAGCAATCAGATAGAGATAAATGGTCATAGGAATCCGATTCGGTACAAAAACCTCCGCCTTCCACACATTGTTTGTTATCATCAAACAACACATATTTGTAGTAGGTGCTTCAATATCGGGACTCAAAATATACGCTGCAAAATTATCTCAGATATGCATATCTCTTCGGTACGTAGTACTGTTGATCCGCAATTTCTATCTTATAATAGTCACCCGATTCACCAAGACACACGTAGGCCTCATCTTTATACATCTTGATGGAGCAGTCTTTACCAGACTCGTTAGGCGTATTGCGAACACATACATCATTTCCTGTAATTACCGCGAATTGCGGTGTCTCCGAAGATCGTATCTTGGCATATTTCTGAGGCACATAAGCAGCGACATCCCCTACCAAGATTTTATAATAGTCCTTTACTGCGCCTAAAAATACAAAAGTATCTCCAGTATTCATATGCGGACGATTTGAACCGGTCTGTTTTCCCGACTCGTCAGGACTGGAGCGGAAGCATACATTGGTTGCAGTTATCACGACATACTCTGCATATAATTGTTCGCCCAAGAACTCATAACTGATGATATGGTTACTCTGCTCATCGTACTCCTCATCATGAATATTCATATCCATCATGACTTGCTCTATGGAGTCTTGTTGGACACAGAGGACATTACGTTCGTTTGCCTTACTTTCTGCACGCAAAAGATCCACCGATTCATTATACATATCCACCACTTGATGAGACAAATCCTTCTTAAGTTCTAAGGAAGTACGATCACCAAAATACAGCGTATAATTCTCTATATCATCCATTTGGCGCACCTTGTCCCATGCATGCGATAGGATGCCTACATTATATATAGAAGCGGACTCACACATCTGAGTAAACACAGCCATACATTTTGCATGCGCTTGTTTATTCTCATGTATCCTCATACCTGCCAGTATACCAATGATACTTAATCCTAACACACCACAAGCAACAACAATAAGCCACTTCTTATTCAGTAGTCGCTTTTCAGGCGCAGCTATAGGTACGACCTTACGCTTCGTCCCTTGTGTTTTATGAGATGGAGTATTGTTGGTAGTCCGTATCGGAAGAGACGGATGTGTCTCATTCAGCCATCGGCAAATATCCTGCGACAACTTATTGACATCGTGTTCGGAAGTGGCATCCACCTGTTGCTTGAGTCCAAACATAAATTGGAACCACTTACTCATTGGTGTTCCGTCTATATTGACAATCACAATGCGCTTCTGTTGAGCTTGGGCATAACCAATCTCACGTATTGTCCAGTCGTTCTCGTAATTAGATATCTCCGAGTGGGTTTTGGAGAACATGAATAGAAAAATGTCGGCATTGTCAATTGCGCGCATGATGACATTAACAAACTGAGCATCACTCTCAATACCATCCAAATCTATCCAACACTTTTCACCGGTAGCGGCTTCAATCCGATCCTTGATACGAAAAACCTTTTCCTTATCAGAGCGTTTATATGAAATAAAAATTCGACTCATAACGATATTATCTTCCTTAATTCGTCAGCAACACATAATTGTTATACACATTGCCGGTATTGACGATTTTCAGCGTGTAGATACCGGAGGCAGCGGGGGTAAAACGGATATAGCAATCTATGGGCTGATAAGTATCCTCGGTGATAACTTGCTTACCTTCCGGATCATAGACATACAGTTCCAAGTCCGTATCGCCGTCACCGATAATCGCAGCCTCAAACAACTTACCCTCCGTAAGATGCAGAGAATACACATCCGTATCGTGTGCCAATACACGGTCATGATGCTCTATCGGTGCATCCTTACCGGGCATGGCGCCGCGAGTGACCTCGGATGATGCGGTCAGCTTACGCTCCACATCGACGATGAGCGCCAACAGATGCTCATTATCTCCGGCAAACTCCTTGGCATCGATGAGCAATTGCGCAGGCGTAATAGGGGCTTTATCGGCCTTATCATCCGTAGCGGACACACTACCCTTCTCTACGACTACGCTATCCATCTCCACGGAAGGAACCGCCACCAGAATATCCGCTGCCTCAATAAGTGCCATAGCAGACTCTGTCTCATAACCGTAACGCGCCAGATCATATGCCATACGAAGTGTTTGCAGGGCAGTGGAAGGTTGAGCGACCTCGGTTTTCTCTTCGGAATTTGCTGTTTGCTCAGCCGACTTATGGCACGATAGAAGCAGGGCGCTTAACGAAAGTGCGATGATAAAGAAATAGTTTTTCATACGGTATTATTTTTATGCACCTGTAATTAGGCTACAAAAGTACAACAAAATTTCCAATTATGCATGATTTTTGTCAAAAATAGTTGCGTTATAGATCGCCGGACCAGCCATGGCCTAAGTCCCAATGCTCATCATATCGGAACTCAAAATACGGCAGGGCAAAGTATTTCTCGATCAAGGCGGTTAGTTCCGGCTCTATATCTTTTGCCCATTGGCCGACGAAGACAATGAACTTGTCGATATTCCAAGCCACCCGTCCACGAGGAACTTGCGTATAGTCACCGCTAAACTTTGTCGGCTCGTGTTTGGCCATAGCACGGAAGTACTGTTTCTGCCAGATCTGACGATGCAAAGTCTGATAGTTTATGAATGGCAGACCTTTTTCTGCTGCATCCTCTACCATCTTGGGCGTCAGCTCCTTCTTATACACGCCGAAGAAGTCATGCTCCTCAGGGTCGTACCAAAAGATTCCCACAGCGGGCATAGGTTCGTCGAACGACTTCATATCCGCCATAATGCTCTCTTTTTCGCTATGTGATAACGTAGTCATATCGCTTCTTATCAAAATAGTTACTTTACCTTATTATATATTGTCTCCGTCCATGATGGAAGTGTCGCGATGTATTGCTTTGCAAATTTTCCATCAACCGTTCTAAAATCTCATAGCGCCTGTGCCATTTGAGAGATTTGGGCGAAATAGGCGGCATGCGCCTTCTCATAGCGTTCCTTGGCCTCTGCGGCTACTTCACGCATCAATTGAGACAACTGTTCCTCAGTAGGCTCTTGGTCAATGTTGATAAAACGATAATCGTCCATAGCAATATCATTTATTTCTTATCCCTTGCGGGAACGATTATTTGCAATTTCGCTACAAAAGTACTGCTTTTTTTTGATATATGCAAATCAGTATTGCATTTTTCGTAAAAGAATATTAGAATTCGCTTTGCACAAAGTAAAATAAGATTTTACCGGTTTTGTCACAGAACAAGTCCATCAGATGCTGGTCATTACCATACTTCAAATGTACAATGCCGTCGGTGACAGACTGAAAATACATAGGGCTGTCACCCCACACATAATAACATTCACCGCGACTATTGAACAACTGATTCTCCGCAATATAGACCTCGCCACAGGAACTCTTCGGATGATTAGCGGCTTCAGTAACTTGCTCACGAATAATACTAATCGGGAACGGGACGAGCGCATTGACGCGCGTATAGGCATGGTCTATTGCACAGAACTCACTATAATAGCCATTATAATACTCCACAAAAGCCGTGCCGTGAGCAAACGGGAAAGCATCTGAGTATTCGCGACTTACCACTTCTCCGTTTCGGTTGATATAGACCTTCAAACCATTCGATTTTGTCACGACAGCCAGGCCTTCGGAGAAGTCGCTCGGCTCGATGCCGAATACGGCCGGAATAACCATCTGACCGGTCTTGTCGATGAATCCCCATCTGTTTGCATTCTCGGCATTAGCAGGCATCTGCACAGCAGCCAACCCTTCATGGAAATCATGTACATTGGCGTATTTCGCCCTCACGATGACCTTGCCGTTCTTGTCAAAGAATCCCCATAGAGGCGTGGTAGTGCTACAATCGGGAAATGCCACCATATCTTCACTCATCGGATGAACCAACTCACCGGCATGCATGACGCGAGCCGTAAATATCCTACCACCATATACTTCCGGGAATAGTTCTTTTCCCGTAGGAGACACGTATTTCCATTGCTCTTTGCCTTCGCCACTATATTTACTACCGGAATATGAACTCATGAGAGCAAATCCGCCTTCTACGTATGGCGAGATATCGTTTCTCGTATATTTATCCTTTTGGAAGTTAAGCGCCCACTGTACGCGTCCTGACTTGTCGTAAATCTTATATTGTCCGTCCCAGGAATGTACCATATATCCCCCGCTAAAAGCGAAATCTTCCTGAGGTGTTCTCATGCTATTCGGGATACTGAGAGGAATTGCCCACTCGCCTTGCGTATTCAGATAGCCCAGTTTATTACTATTTGTATCCCAGACAGGCATCAGCCCATCATGAAACTCACCGGAAGTCCAATACTTGTCCAGCGTGATTCGTTTTGTTGTACTATCTCCTCGGAGAAAAAAGAAGTCCCCGAAGTTGTTTTCAGCTGACAAGATGGCAGCTACCATTCGCAGTCTGGACTGGGGATTCCATGCTTCGTCCGCCTGAATCGTATCTCCTTTTTGGTTTGTCAGTATAAACTTCCTATACGTTGTATTAATTTGAATGTTAGTCAGGAACGGAGGCAGGATAAATCTGCCGTACGAGGTAATCAAGCCCCAATTATTTCCCTTGCGAATCAGATAATAGTTATCAAATTTTCTAATCTCATCATATTCTATGGGAATGAGAACACGTTTGTTATCATCTACCACGCCGACTTTACCATTTACATTGCAAATATAGTATTGGTGATTATTCGTGTACTGTTCATCACTGTTGTAATAATGGCATTGCCGCATAGGCGTCAGCACACCACCTTCCGGATATATGTATCGGGAATCTGTTTCGTACGATGTTTGTTGGGCTCGTACGCCGGTGGCACATGTCAGTAATAAGGCTACTGCCAGTTGCAAAAAGAAATGTTGGTGTTTCATAGGATATTTGTGTGTTTAAAGGATTTGATGTACATGATAATTGAAATTACCAATTATCGGCACTGCGGTTGGAATCGTAGTCAAACGAGACAATGAAACGTTCGTGCTGATCATTGATGATCTGCGCAAAATCATCGGGCAGGAGGATGTTCTCCACGTCCATCGCGTGGTAAAAGAGCGGCGCTATCTCTTTGGGCGTGAAACCCGCTATGCCGCAGCCGATACGCGTAACGAGGAAGGTCAGTTCGGGATGCTGCTTGGCGAAGGCAATAAACTCTTCTACGTACGGCGCTATCGTCTCCACGCCACCCTGCATCGTAGGGATAGCATAACTCTGTCCTTGCAGTCCCACGCCCTGCCCCCATTCGGCACCGAAATGCTCCAAGGCTATGCGTGCGGCGCCTCCTCCGTGAAAACCTGCCAGGTTACTACCGAAGACAAAGATCTCATTCGGCTTGAGCGAGGTAATAAAATCGGGTGTAAAAGCTCTCTGATACATAAATCGACAACTATTTTTTATTAAACCATTGACCCATACTAAACGACATACCTAAAGCAACGCCGCCGTTATATTTAAAGAACATGCGCGAAGCGTATTTCTCACTCCAGTTGATCTCGGCGCCGAGTTCGCAGAGGAAACTATGCTGACCACCATAGAGGCTGATGTGTGCTCCCATGCCGGCATAGACCGACCATTTACCGTCCTTGGACACCGGCAGATAACCACGAACGATGGGTTCCAGGTTGAAACTAAACCTACCGGCATTGACGTAATCGAAGTTGAAATTCAACAGCGACACCTCAACGGGTTTCCAGCGGAAAGTGAACAACGATATATTGTCGCCGACGGTAGTCAATCCATGGAAGTCAACCGTAAACCACTGAAGTCGCCAATCACCACCTACTTTATTGTAATAGTCGTTGTAGAGGCATGCATAGCCTTGACAGGTAGAAGGGGATATTGAATCGCCACCATGACCTTCGGGAGATGGTCCAACTGGATTATCCTTACCTTTCGACTTCTTTTTGTCCTTCTCTTTTTCTTTCTCTATGCGTGCCAATTCGGCTTCACGGATCTTGTTCTCACACTGCGTGATGAGTTGGTCCACATCGGGATAATTCCTCTTAGAATCCTTCTTTACAGCCCTAAGATTTTCACGAGCCTGCTCGTATTTCTTCTGTTCTATTTGCTTCTTGGCCTCACGGTACTTTTCATCCAATTTGATCTGGAGTTCGCACTCACTTTTCATTTGTGCCACGTCCCGATAGTTGGTGCTCTTATTGTTCAACTCCACCAATCGATTAAGATGATCCAATGCCTTCTGATATTCCCCTTGCGACATCTCAGTCTTTGCTTGGTTATACAACTGCTCTTTTCTATCTGCATAGATAGCCACCGAGAAGCATAGTAACAGCAATATGAGCAGGAATCTTCTCATTTAATTTGTTGGTATAACGAGTCGAGTTGGCTGAGTTGATCCCGGATAATTACCAGCACCGTATTCTTCGGCGAGGGATTGATGGCTATTTCTGTCTTTTCCTCGTCTTGCAAAGACTGTCGAACCGACTGAATCTTCTCGCAGTACTGCTCCGTATAGTAGGCCGATTGAGGTTCTAGGCCAAAATCAACGAAGGGCTGCTGGTTTTCATATGCCTGCATATCGCGTATATCGTGCGCAATCTCGGCGAAATACACGAAATAGTCGTCATCATCCACCTTACCGAGGTGCTCGCCGCACTTATCGCAGATCGCGTTGTACTTCGTAGTATAGTCCTCTCGCAGTTGTTCGGTATGCTGATGATGCACAATTCCTACCACAACACCACTAAGAACGAATACCACCACAAATGCAGCGATGATATACCACATTTTACGGCTGAAGCGATCGGAGAGTTTCACCTCAGCTCCGCAGTATTCGCAGAAGCGGCTGTATCTGGCAATCTCCTTGCCACAATTGGGACATTTCATAACTACTTATGATTCATCGGCTGTTAAGGATCTGTTGCTGCTGTCGAATCGTCTCTTGCTGTTTCTCAACCAGTTCTTGCAAGGCTTGTATTTGCCGGTCTTTCTCCTGCAGGCGTTGCTGCAAGGACTCAATCGTAGGTTCTTCGTCATCTACAAAGGCCTCCATGTCGGTGGTGTCCAGAGGAAGTACATCCTCGTGCATCGTCGTATCCGGCGAACCAATAAAAGAATCTGCCTGGCTGATAGGCACCGTCTCTATCGGGTCCTTAGGTTGCATATACGAACGGAAGAAGTAATACAAGCCGCCTAGGCATAGCAAGATAGCCAGCATGATAGCCACTATATACCACACGGTACTGCGGCCGTACCACGGTTGCTTGGATGCCGTTGCTTGTGCGGCAGGCATGGGGTGGACAGGCCGCACGGTCGGCTGTGCGGGCGTCGGTGGTACGGGGGCTTGAGCGGGTGCCGGTTCGGCAGCCTGGTATTCTACCAGTACGACCGTAATATTATCCTTACCGCCGGCAGCATTGGCCGCATCGATGAGTTGTTGTGCTTTCTCGCGCAGCGAGGCCGTCTGCTCGAGTACGGCAATGATCTGCTTGCTGGTAACGAGGTCGGTCAGGCCATCGGAACAGAAGAGCAGTATCGAATTGGGCAGCAGGGGAAATTCGGTCGCCTCGAGGAAGTCACGGTCGGCCACCTCATGCATAGCGGAACCTACGTCCCGACTGATCACATTGCGCTGGGGATGATTCATCGCCTGCTCTTCGGTCAGGTCACCCATTTCCTCGCGATAACCTACGAGCGAATGATCGTGCGACAGCTTCGTCAACTGATGATGGCGGAACTGGTATAGGCGGGTATCGCCCACGTGGACCATATCGATCACTTTACGACCGGCATCGATGACAGCAGATGTTAATACGCAGCTCATCTCAGAACGTTTCTCGTCAGCCTGACGCTGGGTAAAAATAGCATTGTTGGCACTTACCACGGCCTGCTTGAGCAGTTCGAGGCGCTCACCATTGCGGAACTCGCGCATATAGCGCGGTATCTCCGTTTGGGCGATCCGGGCAGCCACTTCGCCCCCTTCGTACCCTCCTACTCCATCAATGGCGATGGCGAGGATAGTATGGTTGTCGAGTTGCTCGGCTACGAAGGCATCTTCGTTGTTGGTGCGCTGACGGCCCATATCGGTCTGGCCGTAGAAATGAATAGTAGCAGGCGTTTTCATACTAAATCAGGATTAGCGTTAAACTCTACACTCACCGTATCGTTGAGGAATATCTTAGAATTCTTTTTAGGCAGCATGATCCACTGCGGTGCACCACCCGAGCTGAGCGGTACTTCGCGCGAGTTGAGTCGCGTCTTGGCATACGCTGCCAGCGAGAAGGTCTGGGTAGCTTGATCGTATTTGATCTGTACGTGCGACACGCTGACAGCATCGCTCTCGATACGCAGGATATTGCGTGTCTGGCGTGTCTCGGCGCTACCGGAGATATCAATATAGGTGTCCATCATCTCATATACGTTGTAGCCTCCGTTCGCCGCAGCCCATCTAAGTTCAGCCCATCCCTTACGCTCGGCCTCCGACTTCATGGAGATACGAGAGGAGTCCTCGTTGAGCGACTTGTCGAACGGGAAGGTATACGAGCCTTCGCTTAGGATTTCCATACCGAGCAGGGCATCCATATTGATGTTATTGTCGTTGGTATTGGAGTTCTGGCACTTCACGGAGAGGTGTACATTGGCTTCTGTACGCATGTTGCCGCGCTGTGCACGGAAGATATCGAAGGTCGTCAGACTACCGGTCGTAACGATTTCGCCTTGCTTGATAAAGTCTTCTTTACCCTCGACATTGGTACCTATCTGGCATGCCGAGAACTGGAAGAACCAGTACGTAGCCGGAGGAGCGTAATTGACGCCTGCGGAATAGTCCTTCGCCTTGCGCCGTATAACGCCGTAGAAGGCAGCCACCACTTCCGGCAGCACGAAGGGCAGCGACTCCTTGGTGCGGTTATAATCATCCGGATGCATCAGGATGTTGAACGACATAGGATATAACAAGCGTTTGCCCACCGACAGTTCTTCGATCCGGTCCTCGAAGTGCGCCACCAGTTCGTGGAGCAACACCTGGTTGGTTATCTTGGAGCCGGTCGGCTTTTGGGGTTGGTTATCTTGCTCTACAGCACCCAGCGAGAGTGCTTTCTTTAGTGCCTCAAATACTTTACTCATAGCTTATTGAATTTCTGAATACTGTAACACTACTGCCTTGCCCAGTTCGATCAGGTCGCCATCCTGAAGCGGCACTTTGATCTGGGGGTTATCACATTCTATTTTCTGTTCACCACGGAAGATACGTGTCCGCTTACCCATGAGTCGCGTGCCGTCGAGCTCTACCTGGAGATAGAAGCCGAACTGGTTCGAGAAACCGATATGGGCATGCATACGGCTGACGAATTTATTCTTGTCCACCATTGGCGAATTAGGATCGCTATCGATGGCGATATGGTTCTCGCGATAGCCGGTAGGCACTTGCGGTGTACGGCCCGCACCGATATTATAAGCCTTGATACCCCGCGTATGCATTTCTTCAGTAGAGAGGATATATTCCGGTTGTATGAGGCTTCCGGCATCGCCGAAGATGCGAATAGTGGCTTTGCGCGAAACCACTTGTGGAGCGGCTTGTTGAGGTGCTTCTACCAGCAAGTACAGTTTTCCGCTATCGCCGATCGGCGTGGCGCGATCCGCAGCATCGGGTGCTCCGATACGGAGTTCGATAGCCCGGAAACAGCAGCCGCACTCGTTAGCCATTGCATCTTCCAGTTGTGCGCGATAGGCCGGAGTATTGTATACATTGAAGGTCAGTTGGTCGGTATCTATCCAGACGATCAACTTCTGTTCAGCCGCTGCCTTGGTGTCCGGCAGGAGTTCTTCCAAGGTAGCAACCACGGAACGGGTCAGGCGTTGCTTATCCTCTATCTTAGCCGACACCTCGTCCGTAGCGGCTGCAGCGTCGGTAGTGGCGGTAGGGGTCTCCGAGAAGAAGTCCGCCACGCGGTGTGTGAATGCGTCGAACCAGGACGCGTTGGTTGATGGGTTTGCCATAGTATCGTTGAACTGTTAGTTTTCTATTTGTGTGAGTTAATATATCCGTTTTGATAGAGCGCCTCCAGTACCACGGAATTGGTAAAACGAACCGCCGCTCCGGAACCCGAGGCACGTTCCATACGAACGCAGACTGCCAAGGCATGTTTTCCGGCCGTAGGTTTTACGAAGAACATATACCATCCGTCGTTCTTCTTCTCTACCTCATCATGAACGATTTCCTTGTTTGCTCGCTTACTGAAGTACCTCTTCTGCCTAGCGATACGATACCGCTCCGGTGTACCGGTCTTGCCTCCTACAATAGCGGGGAGCGAGACACCATTTCGCGATTTCTGGTTGGCTGCCTCTGCTACCATATATTCCGTCAGTATGTCTGCCGTAGCAGGTGTTAACAAGGATATCTTTCCCTCCAAACGAAGTGATTTCGCATAGTCGTTCGTCGGCATGACATACTGGGTATGAGGCATCGTGCCATGATTGACAATCGCCGAAGCCACACGGGCCATATTTAGTGGCGAGGCTTGCAATTCAAAGTGCTTATATCCTTGTCCCCAGGCCCAACGCCACTCTCCTTCGTTCATGTACTTATGTTCGTTTTTCTGCTTGCGCCTTGCATATTTCGCTAGGGCCGGTCGTTGATTCTGGCGAATCTTACCTTGGAAATCACGATGAATATACGGACTGACTTGATTCGTAAAATAATACGGCACTATGCCACCAATACTAACGCCCGTAGCCTCATACACGCTATCCAGTGCCCAATATAGGTCATTATCATTCACCAGGTTGATAAAATAGCAGTTGGACGACCGCACAATAGCATCCCGCATTGTTACATTATATCCGTGAGGTTCCATAGGACGTCTCTCAATAGCATCTTCCGCAGTTACCAGATACGTCATTTCAGAAGCCGAGCGTCCAAGTTGCTGCAAGCCTGCCATAGCCGACATCACTTTTGCCGTAGAACCCGGATAGGTCTGATAGGTCGTTCCTAAGTCTCGATCGACATAGGCGTGCCACGTCTTACTGCGCAAGTTGTCGGAATAGGTTTTATATCCGGCATCCTGTTCATCCTTAATGCGGCCGTAATCTACAGCCGGATAATTGGCGGATGTCAGCAGGTCGCCATTCTCGGCATCCAGCACGACGACAGAGATACGCAACAGGCGATTGTCTTTGAGTTTAGGATCACGTTGTACCCCTTGTTGCATCCGTTCCTGCATATCGACCTGCAACCGGGCATCCAGCGTCAGATGCAAGTCAAACTTTCCATTCACAACGGCTTCGTTATGTTTGCGTAGCGGACGGCCGTTGACGCCGGTCTTCAGGTAATCGACTAGTTCGTGGTTGTCGCGAACGCGATAACGAATCGTCGTATCACGCAGGCATGAACGGGTATAACGGGAATCGGCATGTACCTTCTCGCTGGTGAGGTAAACAATCGGGGTCGGATTGCCTTTGCGATCGTGGAGATTGTCGTAGTCGCGCAGATACGATTGGTGTTGTGCCTCAGCCATGTAGCCTACGGGGTTGTTCTCGTCGTAGGTGAATAAGATGCCCGAATTCTGGTCACCCACCATGAAGAAGAGTTGTTCACCGAAGGGATAGAAACGACGCGTATGGGTCGTAGCGATACTGTCGATGGTAGCGGGGTTGAGACCGCTAAGTTGGAGCAGTTTCTGATAATCGGCCGCGTCTTTGGTGAGGCGAGTGCGATCGCTGGTAGCCAGCAGCAGACCGTTACGGTCGTAGATATTACCCGCCCACATTTCTTTTGTTATCAACGCGATACGCGGGTTGTACTCTATCGTAGGCATACCTTCGCGATTCAGCACGTAGGCCGGACGAACCAGTGTTCGGTTGCGCTGCCAGAAAGCATAATACTGCCATACGCCCAGCGTAAAGAGCATCATAATAACGAACACCCATGTCACGATAGCTATCGGGAAGTTGTAACCTCCTATCACGCGATGCTTGATCGCAGCCTGCGGTGTATTCTGCTCGGTACGGGTATGCGCCGACATCGAGAGTACGATACCTAGTGCCGCCAGGTTGAGAATCATACTGACGCGGCCGTAACTCAGTAGCGGTACGGCAATACCCGTCAGCGGTATCATACCCGATCCGCCTAGGGCGATGATAAAGAACTGCACGCCGGTGACGATCGCTACACCCATACAGAAGTAGAAGGCAAACGGATGCCCTACCTTGTAACCCACGACGACCATACGGCGCAACATCACACCTAGTACCAGCGCCACAAACAACAAGCCTAACCAGCCCAGTTGTTCGCCGATACTGGAGAGTATCATATCGGTATGGAAGGCCGGCACAAAACTGGGATTACCTTGTCCCAAGCCCTGCCCCGTCATACCGCCCGTAGCCATTGCCCATAGACCATTGACTACCTGGGTATTCATTACGGGACGCGCCTCTCGGCCCTCATACTGTTCGTCCAGGAATCCCCAGGTATTGACGCACATATCTGTACGCTGCTCGAAGCGCTCCGCCACCGAGGTCTCGCGCAATCCGGGTATCCCGTGCATCACCTGTCCGCCGAAGACGAAAAGGAAGATGAGCAGATTCATCACAATAGCGGTCTCAAAGAACTGCTTATGCCATGCAATACCCATCAGTATCCAGGCTACGAACCAGAGCAGCGCAAAGAACAGCGCCAAGCGAGCACCTACGTGGAAACCTATCAAGATACAGGCGCCAAAGGACAGCACGCCATAGATGAGCATAGCGAAGTCGCAGGTAAAGATACGCCGCCACTTATCGTCTTCGGTGAGGTGGTCGAGGTTGACCTTGGATTTCACGAGGGAATATAGCAGCACAAACGTCACGCCGATCACCAGTCCAGGCCCCATATCGCCAAGGATAGCATACATACCCATCAGGGTCAGCAGACCAATCAGCACCCACGACATGGTCTTGACCTTGCTCCATATCTTGAGGCGGTTAGGCTGACTGTACGCGATGATGGTATCCGCATTCTGGGTAAAGAATGCCGCCATGAAGAACAGTATCAGGTATTTGGCTATCTCGCTCGGCTGGAAGGTAATACCGATATGTAGGTTCACCTTCATACCGCCTATCTCGCGTCCGAGCGGTGTCCATAGCAGAGCGGTCAAAAGCAGGGCGGCCAGTATCCATCCGAAGCCCTTGGGCAGACGGTCGAGCCAGCGCACGATAGGTGCGTTCATCTTGCGTAGTCCGGGGATATTAAAGATAGCAAACGGCATACTCAGCACCAGGAGCAGCATCGCACCCACTTTCTTATACCACGCGTTGCGGCCGGACAACACCTCGGTGAGCCATGCCACTTTACGCTTGAAGGGCAGGAATAGCCACCTCAGTCCGCTCTGCGGCAGATCGAAGGGCAGAAGGTAGTTGTTCTGATAGAGCCGGACAAAGTCGATGAGTTGAAACAGATAGATCACACCCACGCCTATCATCACACCCGAAGCCATCTCTACGGCCTGCATCTCCTCGGTGAGCGGATTATGAATCGCGAACATCAGCAGTACGCACAGTCCGGATAGCAGCATCGCCATGGCCAGCAACAGCGGATCGTAGGTGCGTTTGCGCAGCCGGAGAACGACCACCAGTCCCCACCACACCAGCATCATCAGCACAAACCACTGAATCACAGCCGTCTTATATTCCTCCGGCGTTCGTACGGTAATCGTGCCGTCGCTCTTGATATGCTTGATATTGGTATTGCTGATCATCTGGATGCGATGTTCCAGTTGCTCGAAGCGGAAGGTATAGCTGTCCTTCTTGAATTTGCCCAGGGGAACACCTTTGGTCGTACCGTATTCAAAGCCCCGCTTGATAGGCAGCACGCTGTAGGCACGGTCTTTACGGAGTCCGCTAAAGACGGCTACTCCTTGCGAATCGGTCTTAGCATAGCCTACCACGGTATCGCGCACTGTATTCGCCGTATCTACCCGATATTCGGTCAGCCGGACGATGGCGTTCGAGAGATCTTGCGGTTGGTGCTTGCGATCGACGAAGAGTTGCACGCATATCTCGCCCTGACCGTCTGTATCAATACGGGTGACGGACTGAAGGCTCTTGAGCAGGGGCAAGGTATCGTTCTGGCCAAGCACTCTGCGCGACGCATCCAGACGCTCCGTCAGCACCTTGGCCGAGTCGGCCGCCAGTGCCGACACTTTACCGTAGGCACGTTTCTGGAGATCGTAGAGATTATTGAGTCGCTGAGTCTTCAGTCGTGCGGTCAGCGTGTCGGCGATGAATTGTGCATCGCGTTCGGTGGAGACATAGCCGTTGCGGAGCAATATCTGCTTGAGGTCTTTTGCGCTCGTCTCCTGCGATAGGTTGATGGCCAGTCCATCACGATAGTTCTGCTCCACCCTGTCAAACATAGGCTGCTGATTGCGCAGCAGGATCATCAATAGGCCGCATAGTGCCAGCGTGACTAGGAGTAAGGAATATTTCGCAAGATGCTTCATACGTTCGTTTATTTATGGGATTTCTCGTAGTTCTTGATAAAGCTCACGTTATGTTGCTCAATTTCCGTCATGCGGTAATAGACTGTAGCGGCATCGTCCGTATCGGGGTGATACCAACTATACTGCGAAAACGTGTCGTACAATCGGCCTTGCTTGAATGCATATCCATGGATGGCATAGATGCTGTTGCGCATCACCTTGAGTTCCCAGGCCGTTTTCCCCTGTAGGTCATCATAGGTCAGGTAGCGTTCGCTCAGTACGGCATCATAGCCTTCGCGGTATATTACCTCCTGCGTGTTGTTACTATCCACCGGCTGATCTTTCTGCATCCAGTCCCATACGGCATATCCACCTACAGCCAGACCCGCTATAATGAGCAACGTAGCGATGAGTGACTTGATGCTTTTCGTTGATCCGGACGCAGGTTGGGGCGCCGATTTCTTGGGCGTCGGTTTTTGTGAGGCCGGTTGGGCTTCGTATACCGGTCGTCCGCAGTATTCGCAGAACTTACTATTTTCGGCGATCGTTTTGCCGCAATGAGGACATATCATGGTGATTAGTGATTTATGGGGGTTCCACATTGGTTACAGAAGCTGGCTCCCGGCAGCAAGGGTGCACCGCAGTTGCTGCAGTAGTGCTGCTCCAGCGTCTCGCGCAGTTCGCGCAACTCACGATCCAGTCGCTTACGTTCGGATTCGGTATCGCGGACCTGTTCGCGCAGTTCGGTGATGGTCAGGTTGGCGGCACGCAAGTCTTTCTCGAGTTGCGTGCATCGTTCCTTCAGTTTCGGGTCGGCATGATCGGCCGCCACCTCGCTCGCAACGGCAGGTTCCTGCCGGCAGTGGGCCTCGATAAACTCGCAGAGTTCTTTACCGTTCTTGAAGCGATCTTTCGGGGCTTTCTCCAGGCACTTCATAATCGCCTCTTCCAACCATCGCGGGAAGTCGCGTTCATAGCTCCTGCCCGGGTATTTCTGCTCATACTGCTCACGACGCAGATCCTCGATAGCGGGCGGCATCGCTTCCTGGTGGGCTTTGCCCAGTTCGTATTCGGCCTTGAATGCACTCAGCGTCGTGTCGTAGGGGAAAGGTACGCGTCCGGCCAAAAGTTGATAGAGGACGATACCGAAACTATAGATATCCGATTGCTCGGATACGATAGAGGCACTATTGGGGCGTTCGTCCCATTTCTCGGGCGCCTTGTACTCCGGAGCACCATTGGCATGACGGCTACTGCTGAGCACCACCTCATCGCCATTGATAGCCAGTCCGAAGTCGAGCAACACGTAGTTGCCGTCCTCGCGCCGCATGATATTACCGGCATGGATATCGTTGTGGATCACCTTGTATTTCTCGATCAGGCGACGGCGTGTAGCCTTGTCGAGCAGCACCTTCGAACCGTCGTTAGGATCGTCCTGCAGATCGTCGCGATCCTTATCCATACAGAATCGGTAGATATCCTCGTGGCAGTAGCCCAGCGCACTACTCATCTGTCGCGCCATCTTGATTACCTCCTCTACCGGCACGAACTGCTGCTCCTGCTTGAGGTAATGCAGTAGGTCCTGTCCGTCGATATAATCCATCTCGACCAGGGCTTTGTTGTCGAGCAGACGAGGCTGGTAGATATGCACGATATTCGGATGACTACCGTTACCCAGACGCAGCAGCACCTTGCACTCCCTGAGGAAGTTGCGATAGGTCTTGCTCTCGCTGTCCACCACCGTTTCATTCAGTACGCGTATCGCACGAATGTACTCCAATTCATCATGACGAACCTTATAGACCGAAGCAAAACCGCCTCGCCCGAGTTCGTCCAACATGGTATATTCTTGTAAAAAAGCCATAACTCGTTGTTGTTTTTATTCCACCAGTCGCACGGCGTGATAATCCGTCCGTGGCCAGGAGCATATCTCCTTATGATCCGAACGGAAATACAGTTTCCATGCCTTGTATTTTGCCGCCTCGCGTACTTCACGCGTCCAGTAATTACCGGTGATGCCTCGGTTCTGGGGCGTACCGTTGCTCTCACGGTAGCCGGTTAGGGGTAGACGGATCGTGCGTCCGTTCGGACCGGTCACATCATAACCGCTGCCGTTCCATGCCCACTGGCAATTCGTGAACAGTTCCGTCATCTGCGCATGGGTAGGCAGGCTACCTCCGAATCGATCTACGGCATCGTCGTAGGTGTATAGGCCGTCTTCGTAATCCCCACCCCGTTCGTTGCTTTCTTTCCATCGCGTACCGCTAGGGAGGCCGAGATCGACATAGTCGGATTGCGGCGTTGGTTCGGGCTCTATTAACTCGACTTCCTCTGAGGCCACAGCCGCTTCGGGAACCACTTCCTCTTCTTGAACCACATCGGCCTCTTCTTCGCTTTCCGCTTCCGCCACTTGTTCCGTAGCCGTTTCAGACGGCTGCGTATAGGTCCATGACGAATAGGTATGCGTCTCGGTCTTCTCAGACTTCCCACTGTATTTCACCACTACCAGACAGGTACCTACGATGAGCAACACACATAGCGCATACATCCAATTCTTTTCCTTCTCCGACATAGGCGTGGAAGCCTTTTTCTTCGTACTTGGCTTCGTAGGCGGAGTTGGCTTGGCCGGTTCGGCGGGGCTTAGTTGAGGTATCTCTTTGCCGCAGAACTCGCAGAACTTACTATTATCGGCAACTTTCTTGCCGCAGTGAGGACAATACATAGTCGCTATCTTGCTGTTTTATCGTTTGGACAATTGTACATCATATATCGAGACGATCTGGTAGTTCTCGTTGATAACGAAGTGCTGCTCCAGGACGAAGTCGGTATATTTGCTCTCGTCATACCGGTCGATATGATAGTCCTGCACGCAGACCACCTCGGCACGGGTGTTAGACACCCTATGGATGGACAACGTCTCCCAGCGATATGATGCGCTCTTGCCGTATACGCCGAACTTGCTATTGTACCTGCGGTAGGTATCTATGACGTCTTCGCGAGAGACCTGTTTCTTGATATCGTGGAAACGTCCTAAGGTAGGTGCATAGATCTCGTACATACCGTTGATATTGTCATTCACGGTATAGTTCACGAAGCGCTGCAGCATATCGATCACGCGGTCTCGTTCCGGGAATACGGTTACGGGCTCTTCCACTACGGGTTGCGTTACTTCGGGTTCTTCCGCAGGCGTTTCCACCTCCGGCGTTACCACCGTCGAGATAGTATCCGTCGTGGGTTCCTGAGGAGCTTGTTCCGCCACCGGACGGTTGCCCAGCGTTAGGAATAGAATACCACCACACGCACCCAGTAGCAGCACCACGAGGGCGATGATGATGGCGACGAGGTTTGTGTTCTTCTGCGCTTGCTTCACCTGTTTTCCGCAAAACTCGCAGAACTTACTGCCATCGGCAATCTCTTTACCGCAATGAGGACATTTCATAAATAAGGTATGCTAAGATTTTAGTTTCTTACAAATTTTTGGGACTGGTGTATATCAAATACAGAGACGATGCGGTAGTCGCGGTCGAGTACGAAGTGCTGCTCCAGTACGTAGTAATTCGGTTTCCGGGAATTGGCTGTGCGCTGTATGCGGAAGTCCTGAACACACTCCACATCGGTTCGTCCGTTGGCCAGCGGAATGACCTTCAGGGTCTCCCAGCGATAGTCGGCGGAACGAATGACGGCAGAGAAGGCTTGTTCATAACTCTCGTGTTTCTCAATAACTTTCTCACGACTCAGATTCGTTGCATCCTGAAAGCGTTCCAATTGCGGAGCATAGAGTGTATCGAGTGCATCAAAGTCCTTCTCTACGATACTCCGGGCGTACTGCTCCAGCACTTGCTTCACGCGTGCCGTATCCGCTTGCGCTTTCGGCTTTGCAGGTTGCTTCGGTTGAGAAGGAACAGGTATTGGCAATTCCTTCACCTCCGGCTGCTCTTGCTGCAAGGTATCGGTGTTTATCACCTCCTGTCCACGTTTTCCTTCGGACTCGGTCACCGGCTGCCCTTTCGGCCAGAACCACCATGCGGCCAGCATTACAACCAATAGTCCGGCAAGCGAAGGCAGAAGTATGCGCAGCATCTTTCGCTTCTGATCATCCGACTTCTCTATAGGGGCCGTCGGTCGATGTATCGGCTTAGCCGACTGCGCAACCACAGGTGTCGGTTCTTGCGCACCGGCAGCAAGTTGGCTCTGTTCCTGGAGATAGGTTTTGATAGCATGTACGATATCCTGCTTTGCCTCCTCGGGATTGGCATAGTATTCTACGTAGTCGAGGTCAGCAATGCGGAACAATACTTGTCGGCTGTATGGCGTCTCATCGATACGCACCGGGATGATATGCATACCCAGTTCGTCGGCCGTAGCGATCTCCTTACATGTCCAGCGCGACTTATTGGAATTCTCGGTGGATAGGAAGAGGAATATACGTGATGCCTCAATACTACTAACGATCTTGGTGGTGAAACTCTGGCCGGAGTAGATGCCTTCTTCGTCAAACCAAAAACTGATACCTTCCTTGGTCAGCAGTTCCTTGATTTGCGACACCACATTTCCCGGAATAACCTGTTTCTTTGCGTCAAGATAATCCTTGCGCGAATAACTTATAAATACGTCGTACGTTTTTTCCATGGTAACACAAAAACATTTCAGGCTGCAAAATTACGAAAAAAAAATGACATACACAAGAGTGTATGCCACTTTCTTTGTTTTTCAATCAAAAATATCCAAAATTCGGGCAAAAACTCAAAGGGTCCAGTCGGAGACGGTATAGTCGGCTTCAACGGCCGCTTCTACCGAGTCGGGCAGATGATAGAAGAAATCAATACCGGTGAGTTGCTCCACCTTATCCACGGTATGCATATAGGTCATCAGGGGACGGTTGCCTGCGGCATTGGGCATTACTAAACCGATAGCCGCCCACGTACCGTCTGTCTTCCGACGCAAGAAGACCTTAAAGAACAACTGCGGTACTACGATACGACGCCGACCGATCGTCACCGATGCATCCGTCACGATAGGCCCGCAGCAGATATATAGGCTGCCGTACCGCTGTGCGAGGTCACGTGCCAATTCTTCGAGGTCCTTCCAGTCGCCGGCATTGTTGTTATGGTTCTGCGGACAGATATTGGTGGTGTAGAACGACTCGCGCATCGCCTGTGCCGACCACTTCATATCACCTGCCGGCGCCATATGACCGCGGTCGTAACCGGAATGGCTGTAGTCCTGATGCTGCACGGGCGTACCCTTCACCTTCGGATCGGGCGAGAAATGATTCTCGCGGGGATATTCGCCTTGCGTCTCACGGTCGGTCAACTCGTACGCCACCCAGTTAGGGATAAGCCAGCGAGGGTTGTAGCTGAGCGCAAAACCGGTATGCTCGATGAGTTGTTGCGGACGCCGGTCAACGACTTGCGGCAATTCGTACCGCTCCACTATCCGGGCGGATGTCGCCGCCTGCTGCTCAGCATGCGCTACGCGCTGACAAGACATCAGCACCAGGGCACCAACGGCCAGCGATATGCATACGCGGAGAGACATAATATGCAAAATTCTACCCATCTTAGCGTCCTAAAGGTTTTGTTTCGTTCCTAAGGGGTCACTCAGCCACCGCTTCGAAGCTCTCTTCAAATAGATGATCCTTTGCGCCCCACGGAGCATCGGATGCCGGACCGTTATAAATAATCTGGGGCACATCCTTGAAAGCATTTTCTCCAATAGAGGTAACTGTGCTGGGGATGGTTACACTAGTTAGACTATAGCAATTTTTGAAAGCAGCATTTCCAATGTAGGTAACACTACTCGGGATAGTCACACTCGATAAACTATAGCAGTCAGAGAAAGCTTGATCTCCAATAGCGGTAACGCTATTAGGAATAGTCACGCTCGTTAATTCCATGCAACCACAAAACGAAAGAGAGCCAATACTACTGACACTGTTAGGAATTGTTACGCTTTTCATGGCGGAGCAACTAAAGAACACCCCTTCCCTAATGTTACTGATACTATTAGAAATAATCACGTTCGTTAAACTAGTACACCAACCAAAGGCATAATCACCAATTCTTCTGACGCTATTAGGAATAGTCACGCTCGTTAAACGAAAACAATCAGAGAAAGCACGATCCATAATTTCAGTGACACTATTGGGAATAGCAACACTCCCTCGCTTGCTACGCGGACAAACTATAAGCGTTGTTTTGTCCTTGTTATATAGTACTCCATCCTGGGAACTATACACATAGTTACCATCTTCTACATTAATTTCTCTAAGACCGCGACAATACCAGAAATCTCTATCGTTAATCTGAGTAATGCTTTTAGGGATGTTGACTTTTACGGCATATGGTTTAAAAATTTCAGGAACTATTGGTGTAGCAGAGGTATAGACTGCCATATTAAACCATGCAACATCAAAGATTACATTTAAAGCCAAGATTGAAGTTGCGACAACAATATTCGTCTTATGACGGCAATAAGGCCTTATCAATGAGAAATAAACGATACACGAGAATAGTAACAAAGATGCACATAGAATTACATATAGCGGCATTCCATGCCATTTCTTCATTTCCTCAATCACTAACGCCACAATACCAAAACAAACAATTAGGCTTACCAGCACGCCCAAGATACGCCATAGCAATTTAAGACCTCGTTTTTTCTTCGGGGCTTGTACCGGAGGATTTGTCTGTTCAACTCTCCCTCCGCAATGCTCGCAAAATCGGCTATAGTCGGCAATCTCCTTGCCGCAATGAGGACATTTCATGGTATATACTTATTATTTCATTTCAAAATTATTCTGCTATTATTTCCCAATAGCCATTTCGTTTTCCCTTACGACGGGCGAGAATGCCCTTCTGAGTAAGAGTGACGGTTATGGTTTTGACGGTTCGCTCCGATTTGCCGATTTGCGCCGCTATCTGCTTTTGCGTAGCGGATGGATTTTGCTGCACTATACGCAACACCGACATTTCCGCCAAAGTGCAATTTTTGCACTTGGACAAGACGTTTTCAGCGTGATTTGCACTTTGAATTGCACTTTGGGCACTAATTGTTGCACTTTGCAGAGGCACCAGTCCGATATGCATATCCCTATTGCGAAGCGGAATCTGTTCGCCAAGCAGCAGGTCGCGCAAGAACGCCACCAGGAACGAGTTATCCGGATTGACAGATTTAGCCACATTGCGATAATTTGCACGCACCAGTGCATTACGGAAGTACCAGGAGTGCTGCTCAAACAGGCCATTGTCAATCTGATGGAAACCGATAGAGCGAAGATATTTTATCGTAAAGATAGCCGTAGTTCGTGTATTGCCTTCCGGGAAGGGATGAATCTGCCAAATACCAGCCACAAAATCCGCAATATGACCGATAGCTTCTGGCAGTGCTAAATTGGTATAATCAAACTGTTTTTCTTGCTCCAAGTCATATGCAAGCGTCCTTTGCAGTTCTGACCATCGGCCATATAGCACGGTATCACCCTCCAAGACCCATTCTTTTTTGGTAAAATCATAATCACGGAACTGGCCGGCATGTTTGAATACGCCCTTAAAGATTTGTCGATGGATAGCCGCAAAACCCGCCACGCTAAACGTAAAAGACTGTTCGCCAAGCAGGCGTTGAATGTTAAGCGACACGATATCCGCCTCTTCCTTCTCGTCATCATCCGGCAATCGTGTTTCTTTCGCACGGTAGTATGCCTTAAGCCGTTTCTCCGCCTCGTCAATCGTGATTTGGCCTTCGATATGCTGCTGTGCCGTTTGCTTTAAGAAATCGGAAACGGTCAATTGGTCAACAGCCTGCAAACCAATAGCCGTACGCCAATTATTCGCACGGTCTCGCACTGACGGCTCTTCCGTCTTGATGTATTTCTCAAACTCCGGAATATACATCTGCTCTATGTCCTTCGGCTCAATCATCGGCTATCAAAACACCTTTGCGGCTGCAAAGGTACAAAAAAAAAATGACATACACAAGATTTTTATGAAAAATCATAAAAATAGTGTAGAGTGTAGGGTGTAGAGTGTAAAAAAATCTCGCCCCGAAGAGCGAGATTTTCTACTTTAGCCTCTAGCCTTTCGCCTTTAGCCGTTACTTAGCCATTAGCCGTTCTGGGCGTCGTAGGTGTCGCCACAGACCTTCCAGAGGTAGGACTTGAGGGTCGTCTTGCCACCGGCAAGATCCTTCTGGGCCTCGAAGGCTTCGCGGTCAGCAGCGATCGTCGAGAGGTTCTTCATACGGGTGTTGACTGCCGCCTGAACAGCGGTGAAGCGGGTGCGAGCCGCAAGCTCCAGTTGGGTCGGTTCGGTCGAGCGCTTCACCGGCTTGCGGATGAAGAGACGGTTACAGTTGGGGTTACTACTTGCTGCCACGCGGTGGGTCGCCAAGAGCATCTTGTTGCAAGAGTGTTGGCCGCTCTTGCTCGGCTTGCTGAGTGCGCCGGACACGCTATCGATACCGGCGCTGAATACTACTGATGCCATAGTTTTTAAGGTTGGGTTAAACGTTAAATTGTTAAAATGTTAAATTGTTAAAATGGTGGCTGCGCCACGTTAACGCCGAAGGCCTTACTAACGTTATAACGCGTGAAGCGCCATCTTAACCCTTTAACATTCACTTTTTGACGCCATCGTACGATTCGATGGTGCGGGTTTGGATGACGACGGAGGTGTCGCCGTGTTGGTAGTACTGACTCTGGGTGGTGACGGTGCGGGTCACGTTGCAGGACTGCAGTCCAAGCGCGATCGCTACGCAGGTAATCACCGCCGTCAGGGCTGTTACCACGATCTTGTAAATCTGTTCTTTACGCATAGTCGTTCTTCGTTAAGGTTAATCTCCGTTCGAGATCAGGTCGCCGTTCTCGTCGTAGTTAGCGTTCAACTTTTTCATCGCATAGCCGAAAAGCGAGCCGATCTTGGTCTGGGCTTTGTAAGCCGTCTCCAGTTTAGCTTTCTCTGTCGGATCTGCCAGGATGGCACGCACAGCCGCTACGACTTTTGCAAAACGAGCCTTGGCCTTCGTCTGGTTGACGCTATCCGCCTTCTCGCTCGGATGGCACAACTTACCCGAATAGGTCACGCCGGTCTGCTTGTTGGTGCGGAAGTACACGTCGGAGTGCATACACACCTTTTTGCTCATGCTCTCAATAAGAGCCATCGGTTTGATTTTTGCCATAGTTAAGGTAACGTTTAAATTGTTAGGTACACGCGTGGGAATTCAAAACATATTCCTTTTTCGGCAGGCGAGACTGAGAATAGCTTGCGGGACGCCCCGTCTGCCGATTATAACCGCAGGTTTTGAATTCCGATGCAAAGGTACTGCTTTTTACGGACTCATGCAAGTTTACGGACGCAGTTTAGTCAGCCTGCTGATAAATCCACCTGCACATAGTTGCTCAGGTCCATCACTTCGGTGATGTACATCCAGTCTCTGGCTTCCAGGGCATGGCAGTACTTTGCGCCATACTTGCGGTATTTCTTCCAGCCGTAGATCAGGATGCCGAGTCCTTGCTCAGGCGTCAGATCATCCGCCAGTGCCACCCGCTCTGCCAGTCGGCAAGCGAGTTCGGTTTTAGTGACGCGCTGCATCATAAGCGGTAGAGGCTAAGGTCCACAGTTCTTTTTGCGTCAGGTGCGAGCCTTGGCGTCGCATTTGTGCGACGGTGACAGCGATCTGGCGGAAGCGGCTACGCGCAAGGGTCTGATTGCGGGTAGGTGGTGTTACTCGATTCGGACAGCGTTGCACGAACGTTTTTCCGTTGACGGTCTTGAAATAATAGGGCGCGCGGCCGCTGAGTTTGCCATGTAAACGGGCAATAGGGGTGATGAGTTCTACTCTCATGATAGTTAAGTTAATAAAAATTAGAAAAAAACCTTAAAAACCACTTTTGAATGCTTTTGAGCTCCGCTCTCTACAGTATTTGCTGCTAAAACCTACTTGAAAGAAAACTATCAGATAGCTTTTAACACCAAATTCTGCACCCTAACGGGTTAAAGCATTCAAAAGAAAAACATAAAAAATTAATTTAGTATCCGGCTACGACGTGGCGTAGTGGTAACGGAGTGGTATCGGGAATAGCGTTAAAATAGCAGGTAAATGGCCCGTGAATAGCAGGTGATAAGATGGACAGATGACCAGTAGACCGGTTCAATCTTATAAACTCACACACGTACGTGGGTGTATATATATTTAGAAAACAGCCGGTCTACCGGTCTATTAGTCTATGTCCTTTCTATTCCGATTAGCAGCCACTTCCTCGAGCGTACGCTCGTAAACAAGCCATCCACGTGCTCGCAGTGCTCCTCTTCGCACATCTTTATA
>JAFZNG010000024.1 GCA_017551025.1 Paludibacteraceae bacterium
GGATGCGGCGCTGCTGTTCGGGCGTGGCGTTCTCGGGGATGCGGGGCGTGGGACGCACGTAGAGGCGTTGTTTGCCGCCGCGTTGCGAGAACAGGAGTCCGCCAAAGGTGCCGGAGAGAGGTCCGATACCGGATTTTAATTGGATAGTTGCCATAGGAATTAAAAATTAAAAATTAAGAATTAAAAATTGTCTTCGAGGAAGTGGTCGAAGGTATAGTCGTCGGGTGACCAATCGTTGATGGCGCAGAGGTCGAGGTAGGTGGCATAGTCGGCGGCGCGTGCGTCGAGATACTGATCCCAGCGAGCGTCGGAGAGGAGGTCGAGGGCGAAGTTTTCGTCATAGGTGTTCATAATATACATTGCCTGTTTTGGGAGTGACCATGCGCCAGCCCGGTTGCTCGGTGGTGGTGTCGAAGCGGGTGTAGTACTGGTCGAAAGTGAGTACTTTATCGTAGGACTTCGGTGCGTTTTCCGCGATGGCACGAACGGGATCAAAGTGAACGAACTTACCGTTTTTCAATTTGCGATTTATGGAGCAATAGATTTTGCGCTGCTCGTCGAGCGTATAGGTTTCCCATAGTCGCGCGCAGTCAGCTTGTTTCCCCGGTACGATGCCGTGGCTTTCGAGTAGTTGCCATATTTTTTCAAAGGAATCAGTCATAAAAATTAAAAGTTGTTGTTGGTGTTGTTGTTACTACCATCTAAGGGGATTATAGGGGATAGTATTAACAACAACACCTTGAATTTTTTCTTTTACTTTTGGTTCTTTTCTTTTTCTTTGCAGAAACGATCTGCTTCGCCGTATGCTTTTTCTTTTACGCTCTCCGGTTTAGAGGGCGTCGATAGAGATGTCGTCGTGGATACAATCAGACTTGGGCAGAAGTGTTGCCAGTGCCTGATCAGACGCCTTGACGTTGTTTTTGGCTTTTTTTACATCGCTCTGGGCAATCGCCAGTTGTGCTTCTGCGTTTTGCAATTTAGCGATGGCTATACGACGTTTCTCGAGTTCTAGTTCTACTTGCAGATCCTGAGCCGTCTTATCCTCTTCGGATTTCTTCGGAGAGCGGTAGTTCTCCCACGAGTACCACTTGTGGTGCTTGACGTTGATGGGTGTGCCATGCCAATCAAGGTGCCCCTTGAACGCGGATCTATTCTCCTTGCGCAGGCGCTCCTTGACCAGGTCAGTCGCCTGTTCACGAACGGCATCTGCCAGTTCTTGGAGTTGTTTCGAGCCTTTGGTTGCTGCACTCAGTTGCTTTACCTCGTCGCCCGCCTGGCGAACGTAGGTTTCCAGATTAATTGTTGCCATAATTAAATAACGATTTAACGTGCGTAGCACCTGTTTAACAATTTAACAGTTTAACGTGCGTAGCACTGATTAGTAATTATGGCTACCGGTAGCCTTGTTAGCTTGAATTCGGGTGCAAAGGTATATGGAAAAAACGAGACCCACAAAAATGGGCCTCATTTACGCAGAGAAACGCAGCATTTACGCAGAAATGCGGTTAAACATGCGCACAAAAGCGCAGAAAAACGCAGATGTTATTTGCTGCGGTTGTCTTGGAATGTTCGGAGTTTGAAGGGCAAGCCAAAGTGTTCGTCCAGGAGTCGGTAGAGAAAAGCAGAGGAAAGGTTTTGGGTGTTGAGATAGCCCATCGATTCGTTGAAGCGAATGGTTTTGATGAGCTTGGGTGCGGAGGTGCATGCGCCCCGCAGTTCATCTTCCACGTTTTGCGCTACACCTTTGTCGTAGGCGGCTTGCGTGATACGTGAGAAGAGGGATGGATGGGTTACGGGTAACGGGTTACCGGTTACGGGGTACAGCGAGCTGAGTTCCGAAGCAGAGACAACGTTGATGTTGATGATGATGTTGCCTTCAAAGTCCGGCAGACAATCGATGATCAATTTTTTTGATTCATACGCTAAAAATTTTAGTTTAACAATTCTTTTATATACACGAACAAGCATCCGCGGATGGGATGCCTGTGTCGTGTTTTCTTATGGGATGGGTGGGTGACAATGCGATTAGGTGTGAAAATGTTTGTGTAATTAATAGATTTTCACACTTAATAAATCATATCGTGCATGGTAACTACTTTGTCGAATACATCGCTATAGCGGCCGTTCACCATACCGTACGGTGCAATGAGTGTGTTGAGCATTGCTTGTGTGGTATTGGTGCGTGCGGCAAAGATAGAGCTACGTAATCGAATGTAGTCGGCATAGTTGGATGAGACATTAAACGGAGCGCTGTAGTACTTCATTTCGCAGATCATTAACACCTTGTCTTTTCGTTCGATAAGCAGATCTATTTGTGCTCCTTTGGCTCCTTTGGCTTTCTCTTCTTCCGTAGGGATATACGACCATGAAGAGACGGAAGTAAGCATACCGCTGATACCCAAGATACGTTTAATATCATCCACATGCCAGAGGCATACACGTTCAAATGCCAGTCCTTGCCAAGATGTCTGGATTTCCTGTCCTAAAGTATGTTCCCAGAAATGATTGTCCTGGGTTTGGTTGTCGCGGACAAAATGGAAATAGAACAGGGTATAATTATCTAACAGTTGGAACGAGGTCTCTTTATTCTTCTTGCCGAACGCATTATAGTGGCGAATGAAACTGCATTCTTCCAGTTCTTTGAGCGCGGTTTTAAAGGTGGTGTTGTTACTCAGTTTGGCGGCGCTCAGCAACTCACTCCGCTGCATACCAGCCTTGGCAGTGCCTAATATCTCAACGATTTTGATATAGTAGTTTGCATTCTTAAAGAGCGAGGCATAGAGGGCGTCAAACTCGCTTTTTAGCACCGCTTGTTCGGCAAAGAAGAGGCGATCGATTGCTTCGGTGAGTGGTTCGCCGCGATCAATGAGTGACCAATAATAAGGCACACCTCCAAACGCCATATATGCCAAAAAGATGTCTTTGTCACCCAATGCCAGATGGCGTTTTTCTGAATACTGACGACACTCGCGAAGCGTGAACGGACGCAGACTAATGGAGCGAGTGATACGATTATGTAAGCCGCCTCGACTACGTACGATTTTTTTGAGAATCCACGATGTGGCACTGCCGCAAACGATTAAAACGATATCGTCACGGTTACTTGCCCATCCATTCCAAAAATGCTCAAAGGCGCTTAGGAATTTGGACTTGTGGGTGTCCAACCACGGCAATTCATCAATGAAGACGATTTTCTTGCCGGATGGTTTCGTTTCCAGCAAGTCGATGAGACGATGGAAGGCATCCTGCCAATCTTTGGGCATCGCAAAATCCTTCAGTCCATACCGGCGTAATGAATCAGCAAACTCTTTGAGTTGCTCTTTCTTATTGGCTTTTGCCAAGCCAGCATGTTGGAATGCAAATTTATCTTTGAATGTCTGCCTAATGAGGTATGTTTTACCGATACGACGTCGACCATAGACAGCTATAAACTGCGATTCATCCGAATCCATTGCTTGCAACAATTGTCGTTGCTCAAGTTCCCTTCCTATTAACATATTTTGCCCTATTTGCTGTGAAAATGTTATTAATTAAAATAGATTTTCACACGTAATCGGCTGCAAAGGTACTGTATTTTTTTGAATTGTGCAAATAAAAATACAAAAAAATGCATTTTATTCCGCCACGAACGCTTTGTTTTGGTGTTTCGCGGCGCGTTATAATTCAAATTTTTCTTTTTGGCACACAAAAAAAACGCATCGCTTCGCAGCGACGCGTTTTCCAACACAAATACATAATTATCACGAAAAACACCTACACTGACTTCTGTCAGCAGGTATAGCTATAGCTTAGATTTTTGATTCTTGATTGTTGATTTTTCTGCGGCGCAGCGCAACATACCCCGCGAAAGCCAGCGCCATCAGCAAGAGCGGCAGAACGGCATCGTCGAGAGAACCGATCTGGGTATTCTCGAACGTTTCTGTCGTTTCATGTCCTGTTTCAATACCACTAAAATCGCCCCAGGATCTGCGTATCCCTCCAGGGTGATGCACAGCCGGGCTATAGGATCCCACCTCAGACACAGTCGCACTATAAGCACTACCGGTAGCCATATAGGCACCACTCGTAGAGCGGAAAGTAGAAGAAGGAGCCTGGTCTCCGAACGCAGGTTGCTGGGGAGTAGTAATCTGCCCCGTCACAAGGGCTGGAAGTAACCAACCCAATGCGAGAATAATAGCGATTCGTTTTTTCATATCTTGTTCCTCCTTACTTATTTCACCAAGGTTCCTTGAACGGTATACATCTGGCCATCTCTGTAGATATAAAGTTGGCCATCGATAAGGACTTTGGTTGCCTTCTCTGCAGGATTACTTATAGCGTCCCATCCGGTAGGTGTGTCCACTATAGTCATGCCGGGTCGTATAGCAACATAAAGCGGCGTAGCAGCATCACTGGCACGAATATAACACTCGAACGGCGGAATAGTACGTCCCCCTTCTTCCTCTTCCTCTTCTTCCAATCGCAACCAAGCACCTACTCCATAATCATTATCCAGCATATAAGCACCGGGCACCTGGCCACTAACCATCGTGGTATTTCCGTAAACATTGACCACTGTATTATCCGTAGGCGCTTCGCCCGGGGTCATCGTACTTGGCCAAGAAGAAATAGAGGTTCCAAAGAAGGACACGTACCTATTTTCAAAGTACAGATTCGGCCACTGGATGGTGTACGGGGTATTGGCCACAGGAGTAAAAGCACTACTAGTCGGATCTACCCATTCACCAAAGCGAGAAATGGCGATACTATCAACTCCATCCGTCTTGAAATCCGGCGTACGAATCACATA
The DNA here is from genome assembly GCA_017551025.1 of Paludibacteraceae bacterium. Lineage (GTDB taxonomy): Bacteria > Bacteroidota > Bacteroidia > Bacteroidales > Paludibacteraceae > Colicola. The sequence continues at coordinate 4,790 of JAFZNG010000024.1, forward strand.
GTGGCCATTATAGTACTTGTCTCCAGAGCGGTAGTACGGTACAAGGTCGTAATATCGGCCATCCTCACCGTCCCAGACTCTAACAGCCTCCACGTCGAATGGCAGACAGAGCGTGTACCATTTCCCAATTTCATCTACCTTCATTCGGTACTCGATGGTAACCGGTATAGCACTTCCAGAATAAGACTCCACACTACCACCTGCAGCCGGATGGTGCGTATCTCCATCTGTCTTGTCACCGGTGCGATAGATGACTTTCACCCACTTGGCATAGAGCGTAGCATCATCTTTCTTGGTCCATTTGCTATCTGATACATAACCGTCATAGTCAATCAGATGTCCGTTGGCTTCCATCAGCTTATTGGTGCATCCCGTTTCCGCATAAACACGCTCTAAGGTATAACCGGACCAAACAGGTGCAGTTACCGTAGCGTCTGCGCTGTTGTAGGTAACGGTGACGGAGCCGGGGGTTGTTCCTCCATTTTCATTAATCGTATAGGTTCTTGACCAGTGGGCATAGAGGTTGACCGTTTCACCGGCATCTTTTATCCATTTGCCTTCACTATCGGTGTAGCCGTCCACATTAGCAATAAGCGAACCGTCGGCATTCGCCACCTTAACTCCAGGACCGTTCCAATAACCAAGCAAATTCCAACCGGAGAATGCGGCGTGGGATGAAACGTCCAACGAAGTTGCGTCATAGGTTGCCGTAGCTGAACCGTCGGTGAGATCACCGCCATCGTGGTCGTTATTGAGTTTGACGGAATAGGTCTTGGCGGAGAAGTTGGCGGTAAGTGTACCGGCTGTTCCTGTACCTTTTCCTTTCAGCGTGACTGTATTGTCATCGTCGCCGCTCTTATCATCTAATTGGAAATCCGGATCTGCTGAAAGGCTCCAACTAGTGAAGGTATAACCTGTAGCGGCAGTTGCCACCAATGCACGAGTTGTGGTTACACCGCAGGTAGTAGCCTCGTCCCATGTAAAATCACTTCCGCCTACAGTAATCGTTCCCTTACCGGTTTTGCCAAGGGTGACAGAGGTGGATTTTTCGGTGAACCGCACATAGACATTTTCATCGTGAGTTACATTGTAATCCGTCCATGAGTTGGCTGGTTGTTCAGGGAACTCACTGGAATACCCATCATTGGTGTACCATTTAGCAGTATAACCGGTAGCAGGAGTAGCAGTATAAGCGATATCCGAACCATAGTTAAACCAATCGCCGTTAGAAACAGAACTTGCACTAATGGTCGCCGTCAATGTTCCACCGGTATCGCCGCTATTTGTTGCACTCGTATTGTCAATACCCGCATATACATGCCCCATATGCAATTGGTGCGGACGAAGAACAGTAAGTGTTGGGTGTCCACTGCCATCAACAGCCGTTATCTTGAAGATATACTCGCCAGCACCACCGGTATAGAGGAACACATCGTTATTGCTATTTTCCATTACCAACGAGGCGTTCTCTTCGAGCACACAGACAGGATCGCATCCGCTACGTCCAAGATTGGTGGATGTAGCGAGGTCGTGCACTTGCAGTTTGTAGGTCTTATTTGCCTGCAATGTGCAAGTACGCGTCAGGTCAACAGGGGAAGAACTATTGACGGTAAACGTCTTCGTATAATCTTTCCAACCTGGCATTCCTCCATTGCCGGAATCATCCTGCAAGGATCCCACAAGGCTGTAGCGCTCTTCAAAGACTGCAGTAAGAGTTCCGTTATGTTGCGCTTTGATATGAATAGTAGCATCGGTAGAACTATAACCATCTGCACACCACACATCGTAAGCTTCATCTGTTTTGGAGAATTGCCATTCTTTGAATTTATAGCCTGCTGCAGGCGTTGCGGTGATGTCTCCAGACTCGGTAACAAGTTTTCCGGTAGCAGTAGACGCGGGGCTTGTGGTTCCTGCTCCGGCAGGCGATACAGCCATAGTTATGGTATAGGGTGTCTCCGTCCATTTGGCGTAGAGCGAGATAGCATAATCATGTATCCAGGTAGGATGACCTGCACCGTCGTTACTGGTATAGCCGGTAACATCCGCAATCCAGTTTCCGTCTTCATCAATTAGTTTGTTATCAAGAGTAGCACCTGTATTCTCACTCGTCCAATAACCACCAAACTCATAATGTGCCTTGGTCGGCGTTGAAATCGGCGAGGTCATGTTAGTAGAAGCGTTATAAGTCACGGTGACGCTTGTCGTTCCTGCTTCATCAGCATCCATGTTTGCAAGATTGATGGTATATGTCTTCGGACCGAACTTAGGATATACCTCAGTATCGGCATTCAAACTGGCGAGTTTGAAAGTATTATTGCTATCTTCAATCGTCACGCCTCCCGAACCGCTCGAATAAGCAGATGTGCAAGAAGCATCGCTATACCATCCTTTCACCTCATAACCGGGTGCCGGAGTTGCAACAATAGTAATAAGGTGCCCGGTAGGAATAGAACTGCCGCTGGTGGTAGCACCACTAAAGTCAGCTACGGAGTAGCAAGTTACCGTACTTGTGCTGTAATCACCTTTGACAGCATAGGTAAGGGTATATAACTTCGAGAAGAAGGCATAAGTTGTTGTTGCACTTGTAATATTGTACGAATAACTTGCATCTGTATTGGACGGAGTACTACCCGTTCCCCAACCTTCAAAATGGTAACTACTGCTAAGTGACTCATATGTGTGCGTAATTTCACCGGTTCGAATAGCACCGTAGGTTTTATTACCATCACCGTCCTCAGAGGTAGTACTAGTAATAGTGCTTCGAGCGGTGTCGGTAGCATTCTTCATGTACGAGCCTCTTAATTTCAGTGTTGCAGGCCACAAACCTTCTACATCAGAATAGGAAGTTCCTGTATCGCGTTTCTTTGCTGCCTGAGAAGCATTGAATTTTTGAACATCACTATATCCACTACCTTGATAAGTAATCGTCATGTCTTTCCCATTACCAGCAGAAGCGGTAGTAATTAAGAAGGTTTTATAACTACTATTGGTACCATTTAAATCATAATTGCCTGTATAAGCTGCCGTATAACCACCAGTGCCTTTTGTTGAAAGCGAAGAGGAACCCCACTGATAGTCTCCATTAAGAGTTGATGCGTCAGATGAACTACCTATAACAGCATAGTACGTAACATCATCCCATGTATCACTATTCAAATCAACATGATATAAATTAGTTCCTGTTACTCGTGTAAGTGCATACACTTTGGAATAAGCAGTCGGTTTATCGTGACCGATGACCAGATACAAATTTCCTGTAAATCCACTTACAGAGTTATCAAAATACACATGGTTTCCGTTGTTGACCTGATTACAGCGAGTGATTTTAAGAGCGCCAGTAGAATATGTTAATTCAAATACACATTTATCATCTGTAGAGGGCGAATTCACTGTAGTTGCTCCGGTTACAGCCGTAGCACCTCCTGCACCACCATCAGAATTTCTACGACCATAATCATATGTCGTGCCATTATATGGTCCGGTACATGCGTACACACCACCTCCGCAGTCCGTCAATGCGGAACTCCATGTCCACGCGTGATCACTTCCCCATGGGTATTTGAGATAGTAACCACATTTCGTAACGGTAATATTTACATTCCATCCATCATTTGTAGAGACAATACTAACATCGCTAACATCTGACAATGTTATGTACATCGCAGGGCTATTCCCATCCTGTAGACCATAAGCCGATAAAGTAGATCCTGTAGCAGATGATATACAATTCGAAGCAGACCAGTTACTTCCGTCTTGTCTATCTGTTACTTTAAAATAATGCGTGCCTGCGGCTATTGTATTAAACGAAGCAGTGGAGCCTGATGTACATTGGTAATAATAATCAGACCAATTTGCGTTTCCAGTCAATCCTGAACTTCCAATAATCCACAATTCCGCCCACACATTACCGGCACCCACGGTCATCAAGCACAGGGCAACGAGTGCTATGCGATAAATAGATTTTAAGTAAGTTTGTTTTTTCATCGTATTTATGTGTTTTTATTTAGTAACCCTGCGGCGAGCCAACGCCGCAAGGCTGAAGGGGTTATTTTTTCGTAGCAGGTACGATCTTCACGGCATAGCCACCACCGGCCGCCTCGAAGAGCTGGAGCTTGGTTTGGTTCGTCACCGTCTTCTTCTCGATCACATAAGCCTGCGGATTCTTGCGGTAATGAGCCTTCTTGGCATCATGATAGATAGTAGCCGTATATTTGCCCTCGGGCAAGAACGAGAGATCGAGGGTCGAGGTGCGCGGGTCGTAACCGTTGGTGCCGCCTACAAACCAGGCATCCGTATCTTTCTGCTTACGCGCCACGGTGATATACTCGTACGGCTCTGCCTCCAGATACCATACCGTATCCCATGCCACCGGCACATCCACGATAAACTGGAACGCATCGCGGAAACGCTCGTAGTTCTCAGGGATATCCGCTGCCATCTGAAGCGGGCTGTACATCGTCACGTAGAGCGAGAGCTGGTTGCAAAGCGTCGTGTTGCACCATGAGGTGCTGTTTGGATTGAACTTACGAATGTCGTTCTCGAAGATACCCGGCGTATAGTCCATCGGACCACCGATCAGTCGCGTGAACGGAAGCATCGTGGTATGATTAGGTGCCGAACCGCCGAAAGCCTGGTACTCGGTACCTTGTGCCGACTCGTTGCCAATCAGGTTCGGCCACGTGCGGCAGAGACCCGTAGGACGTACCGCCTCATGGGCATTGACCATGATATGATACTTAGCGGCTTTCTCCACGCAGTACTGGTAGTGGTTGTTCATCCACTGCGAGTAGTGGTGCTCGCCACGCGGCAGGAGGTTGCCTACATAGCCGGACTTCACAGCCGGATAGTCGTATTTGTTCATGAACTGGTACGCCGTATCGAGCCAGCGCTCGTAGTTGCGGATAGCACCCGAAGTCTCATGGTGCATGATCATCTTCACACCCTTGCTCTTCGCATAGTCGTGAATACCCTCTACATCGAAATCCGGATACGGGGTCACGAAGTCATAGACGAAATCCTTCTCGTTGCCGAACCAGTCTTCCCAACCGATATTCCATCCTTCGACCAGTACGCCATCAAAGCCGTACTTGGCAGCGAAGTCGATATAGCGCTTCACGTTGGCGGTGTTGGCACCGTGACGGCCGTGAGGCTTGGCTTTGCTGTAATCGGTCACGCCGATATGAATCGACGGGAAATCCCAGGTATACGACCAATCCGCACTACCGGCAATCATCTCCCACCATACGCCGACGTACTTCATCGGATGAATCCAACTCGTATCTTCTATCTTACAAGGCTCGTTGAGGTTGAGCACGATACGGCTCGCCAGGATATCCTTGGCCGTCTCGCCGACCATGATCACGCGCCAAGGGCTGGTAGCATCGGTCTGGATATGACCTTTCGAGCCGTCGATATCGGGCGTCAGCCATGAGGTGAAGACCATATTCTGGTCATCCAGATTCAGATGCATGCACGAGTAGTTGACCAGCGCGGCCTCATGGATATTGAGCCATTTGCCGGTGTTGGTCTTCAAGAGAACAGGCGTCTGCACACCGGTAGTAGAGAACGTCGTGGTAGAGAGGTTGGCCTTGTTGGTCTTCTCCTGGATACCACGTATCTCGCTCAGGCGGCAACGCGTATATTCGTACTCCTGGGTATCGTAGTCGCCCGGAATCCAGTAGGCGGTAATATCACCCGGCATGACGAACTCGGTATACTCCTCCTCGATGACGAAGTAGTTGAGGTTGCGTTGCTGCGGGAAGATATAGCGGAAACCGAGACCGTCGTCATAAAGACGGAACTGGATCTGGATCGAACGATCCTTCTCGGGCTGCTTTAAGGTAATGAGCATCTCATGATAGCTGTCATGGATACGACGTTCTTCACCCCATACGGGTTCCCACCAACTGTCGTGGATATAGCGCTCTGAGCCGGTCATCACGAAACCGTTTAGTAGACCTACGGTCGTTTGGTCACCGGCATTGCTGTTGCCCTCTTCCTTGATCTCATTAAAACCGGTGCGTCCCTTCTCGCCACGCACAGCGATACCCAGATGCGACGGACGGATCACGGTGTCGCCCTTGCAGAGCAACCAATAGACCGGACGACCGTCCTGAATATCGAAATAGGCCGTCAGGTTGAGCGACGGAGATTCTACTTTCTCGATGGCAGCTACAGGGCAAAAGACCGCTGCGCTCAAAGACAAAAGACAAAAGATTATTTTTTTCATAATAATATTTTTTTTCGTAATAACGTAATTACGTAATGACGTAATGACGACACCTTTTATTTCTCAATAACTATCATGGTCCAATATTGGAGTGCCGGTAGCGTGAACGACACCTTTCCGCCCTGGTACGTAAACTCCACCTCTTGCGCGGCACCCTGCCGGTAATCCGGCGTAGCTACCCATATGCGGCTCGGCTGCGCGCTGACGGCAAACGAAACCGGCAGGTCGGTCAGCATCGTTTGCGGAGCCTGGTCTCCGTCCGTATCGCACCAATCCAGGTGGGTCGCATTGCGATAGGAGAGCAGATGGATGATATCGCGGTTGCCGACATGACGACCTACCGTAGCCACCTGATTAACCATCGGTCCCCACTGGTTGAAGACGATCGTATCTACCGTACTGGTTACATCTACGCCGTACCAGTCGCTGTTGATACCCGCCGCAGGGGCATCCGGACGAAGCAGGTTCTCGTACGCCACCTGGAAATCGTAATAGCGGATCATCGCGCGCTTGAGTTCACCGGTCATGCTCAGGTTATCACCCGGGAAATACTCGTGGCAGAGCATGTGCTCACCCATCTGCAGAATCGTTCCGCCCCATGCACTCGCCGCAGCGGTGGCCATGATAATACCCGGCGTATTGAAATAACCGCGGCCCTTGAGGCCCAGGTCATAGTTCAGATAGGCTGCCAGTACGGTCTGCTTACCGCCCGACCAATTGGTATTATCCGTGATGATACGCGAGAAGATACCGTAACCGTCGGTATTGCTGTGTTCCCACACCTCGGTATAGCAGAAATCTACCGGTGCTTTGGCGATCTGGCTCTCTTGACCGTACTGACCAACGGCATTCATGACGATACGCTTGTCGGGCTGAGCCGTCTTCTCGTTCCGGATAAACGAACCGAAAGCCGACTGTACGTCCACCTCCTGGCCGCTAAAGTCATACACGGTCGTCGGACGCACACCCAGTTGGTCGATCTGCCAGCCGTCGAAATTGAAGATAGCATACACCTCCTCGTTGCGTTGACGCAGATAGTCGCGCCAGCCCTGGTTGTGCATGTCGGCCAGATAGATCGCACTCTTGAACGGCGAACCGAGCGGGTGATTATCCAGGTGCATGTGCTGACGGTCGGTATAGAGCAACCACTCGCGATTCACGTCATCCGTAGCAAAGTCCTCCAGACAACCGTAACCGAGGTTGTAGAAGAGCGTGAGCATGCCGCGCTTGTGCGCTCCGTCGATATAGCCCTGCACCGTCTTGCGATAGCAGTTGCGCGAGATGATGTCGGTCCATACATCCATCGGCTGCGTCGCACTACCGGCCAGCGGATGATGGTGCTTCCAATGCCAGTCTTGGAACTGGACATAATTGATATGATAGCGGTTCAGGTCGTTGAGCACGGTCGCCATCTGGTTCTCGGACATACTACCATAGGTAGAGAGGAAACCGTTGCGCGGGAAGCGGCTCGGTTCGGACGACACATCGATACCGATAGAAGCGATCACCGAGTCCTTGGTACGCAGTTCGGCCATGTAGCCCCGGAAATCCTCTGCAGGCGGTTGCCATGTCCACGAGAGAGCGGTAACGGGTTCTTCTTTGAGCACTTGTCCCAGGTGGGTATAACGCACCGTAGCCGCTTGTTCGGGCAGGCTATTCAGGCTAAATGTAACCACTTCACCCGGTGCATAAGCCGCCTTATCCGTGCTCAGCATATTCGGGATATAACTCTCGCCATAACTGATCGGATCGTTGATGGGATCGATGATGTTGCACGATGTGCAAAAGACCGCTAACGCTGAAAGAGCAAAGACCGCTGCGCTAAAAGACCGTTTTACTAAAAGATTTTTCATAGTTTCACAAAGCTAATGGTTGTGTCATTGAAGTTGATTCGTATCTGGTACTGGCCCGGGACAGTGATGCGCCATTTATTGTCCGCACCACCCGTACGGGCTTCGAACGTACCGTTCTCCGTCGGCGCACAATCGGGCGTAGGCGCATAGAGCATCTCGCCCGACCAATCGGACTTGAGTTCGGTGGGGAACTTCAGTTCGCCTGCACTGAGCATACCCTGATACGTGAAGATATTCGCCTCCGGATGCTGCAGCTCGGTGATATTGTCCCAACTCCATCCGCCCGGCGTAGCATCGCCGATCATATACACATGGCTGTAGGCTTCGCCGCCCAGATAGGTGACGGTCATCGTCAGTGCCTCTACATCCGCTTCGATGCGGTAGTTGCCGGTCTTCGGGATATACCACTTCATATCCGGATACGTCTCCTCCGTAGGACGATATATCATCTTGTTCTCATCCAGCGTATCGCGTACGTAGCAGGGCAACCAGGTACTGTCGGTCAAGAGAAACTTAAACTCACCCTTATGCATCTGGCCTGTCCAAGAGAAGGAAGAGAGCGTAGTCATATCGATGATCATCGGCGTAGCACGTCCCAGGTTCCATCCGTTAGGCGTAGCGTCACCTACCAAGTATAGGTCCGTCAACATCGCTGCACGCCAAGCCATACGTACGGTCTGCGGCTCCGAGACCTGCTCCTCGCCACTCATCAGCACCTTGGCACGCACGCGCCACTCAAAGCTTGTAAACTGTCCCTCCGGTATGTCGGGATAGGTAAGCGCCAGCGTGTCGGCCAGTTGCTTATGACCCAGCACCAAGGTGCGGTTGGCCGTACGACCGATCTCCCATTTCAGGCCACCGGCGAAGTCAGCACCTACGGTGTCCATCTCGATAGTATAACTGATCGCCGAACCCGTACCGTGGTTGGTTCCGGCCGTCCAAGCCAGTTCCAGTGCCGGCAGATCCTTATAGATCGGCAGACAGAGTACAGAGTCGGTTGACAAGGTCAATGCCAGGGGTTCTTCCTGAACAGGCTGTTCCGGCCTCTCGCAAGAGAAGAAAAGCGCAGTTGCTAATAGAAAAAATAGTATTTTTTTCATAATATTATTCGTAATGACGAAGGTTTTACCATCCGGGGTTTTGCGTTAATAATTCATTGGCTTCTCTCTCCTGCATCGGAATCGGGAAGAGCAGATGCTTGGTCGTAGCCGAAGTCTTGCCGATCGAGTGCAGGAAGGTGAGCGCGTAGTTATCAGGATAACGAAGCATATCAAACCAGCGATGTCCCTCGAAAGCGAGCTCGATACGACGTTCGTGGATGATCTTCTCGCGCATCTGCAGTTGACTCAGTCCTTCTACTTGTGCACGACTGGTCAGACCGGCACGCTTGCGCACCTGGTAGAGCGGTTCTTCCGCCTCGGTCGTACGTCCCAGTTCATTCAGCGCCTCCGCCTTCATGAGCAGCACATCGGCATAACGCGTAATGATCCAGTTCTGATTCGAGGTGTTATAATCCGGAGACTGCGCCTTGGTGAGCAGGAACTTACGTACGTTATATCCGGTCGTGGACCATGTGCCGCTATAGGTATAGCCGTCGAAAGTAGGACAACCGGTATAGAAAATAGTCAGGTCCTTGCGCAAGTCACCGGGTTCGTACTGGCTGACGAACTCCGCCGTAGGCTGGTTCCAACCGTAGCAACCGGCTGCCATACCCGAGTTACGCGGACCTTGATAGGTGCTGATCCAGGATGCCTGGTTCTCGTTGGACCAGAAGTCCTTGTTGGTCTTACCGTAGTACTGCACCTCGAAGATCGACTCTACCCCGTTCTGCTTGGCAGGGTTGTAGTTGTCGGCATAGTTGGTAGCCAACTGGTAACCCATCGCACCAATCTCCTCGCAGAGGCGAACCACCTCATTATACTTCGCATTATCCGGCTGATAGGTCAGATAGACGCGTGCGAGTTCTGCCATAGCCGCCTCCTTGGTAGCACGACCGATGTCTTTGCTGCCATAAGCGCTACGCTGGGGCAATAGGGCGATGGCCTGCTGGAGATCCTCCGTAATCAGGGCATAGACCTCATCCACCGACGCACGCGGCATCTTGAGTTCACTATCCGCCGTAAGCGGCTCCGTAGGCATCGGTACACCGCCAAATAGGCGCACTAATATAAAGTAGTAATGCGCACGCAGGAAACGGGCCTCACCGAGCAGACGAGACTTGATCTCGTTGTCGATATCCATCTGCGGCACATTGGCCAGCACGAAGTTGCAACGCAGGATTCCGGGCGACGGTCCGCGCCATAGATCCAGTGCGGCAAAGTTATCGGAAGTAGCAATAAAATTCGCCATCTCCACCGTCTCCAGTCCGTCGGAACCTCCTCCGGCTCCTACCACACTCTCGCCGGCGATGATGTCCAGCGTCCAAATACGCATGTTATACAGTTTGGGCCACTGCAGAGGCTGGTAGCACGCATTGACAGCTGCTATGGCATCCGCTTCGGTCTGGAAGCCGTTGGTCGTATCCACCGAGTCCCAAGGTTCGCGATCTAAAAAGTTGCACGCTGTGACTGCCAGCAAAATTCCTATACAAATCAGTAATCGTTTCATAGTCGTTAGAATGTGATGTTAAGACCAAATGTGAAATTACGTGTAATCGGATAGACATTGCCGTCTATGCCGCTACCTCCCACCTCGGGATCCAGACCCGTATAGCGCGTGAGCGTATAGAGGTTCTGTCCGGAAACAGAGAAGCGAACCTCTTCCATCAAGGCCTTGCGGGTATATTTCTTAGGCAGCGTATAACCTACCGTAATACTCTTCAATCGCAGATAGTCACCGGGCTCCAGGAAGCGGTCGCTCGTACGGTTGTTCTTGTTCGGGTCGCTGAACACGGTACGCGGCATGGTGGTAGAAGGACATTCCGGACGCCAACGATCGAGGGTGGTCGTCATCTGGTTGATCGCCACGTTCATCGACTCCAGCGTCGCACGGTTGCCATTGTAGATCTTATTGCCGGCTGCACCCTGCAGGTAGATTTCTACATCTACGCCGTAGAACTCAAAGCGGTTGTTCATCGAGAAGGTCCAACTGGGTGTCGGCGTACCGAGTATCGTGCGGTCGTCCTCGTTGATGACACCGTCGTTGTTGAGGTCCTTGAAACGAATATCACCGGGTTGCGTCGAGGTATATTGGTCGCTACCAATGGTCTGCACGGCATGCTGGTCGATCTCCTCCTGGGTCTGGAAGATACCGTCCGTCACATAGCCGTAGAAGGCTGCCACGGGATAACCAACGGCATTGATGTTGCAATCAAAATACATCGGCACATCGCCATTCAGCGATAGAATCGCATTGTGGTTGTATGCAAAGTTGACGGTCGTAGTCCAATTGAAGTTGGGCTTCTTGATATTCATCGAGTTGAGGCTCACCTCAATACCCCAGTTGCGCATACGACCGGCATTGATACTCGGCACAGCCTCATCGGAATAACCGCTACTGATGGGTACCGACATCGGCACCAGCATATCGTTGGTATTCTTGATATAACCGTCGATGGTAGCATGCAAGCGCTGATCAAACAGCGCCAAGTCCATACCTACGTTATACTGCTCCACGGTCTCCCAACGTACGTTCGGATTAGGCAATACCCACGGTGCCAAGCCCGGCACTTGGGTGCCGCCAAACAGATATTGCACCGTCTGCAATTGCGATGCATAGGCGTAGTTGCCTACCGAGGCTTGGTTACCCGTCAGACCGTAACCGGCACGCAACTTAAGGTCGGTAAGCCAGAAACTCTTCTCAAACCAATGCTCCTCGCTCATACGCCATGCCAGTGCCACCGAGGGGAAATAACCCCAGCGGTTCTTCTTAGCAAAACGGCTCGAACCATCTGCACGGAAAGTGGCAGTCAGCAGATAACGGTTGTCGTAACCGTAGGTCACACGTCCCATGAACGAAAGCAGTGCCCAATCCGACTTGTTACCGGAGAGCGTCGGCTCGAGCAGACCGTTGCTGAGCTGGCGTGCCTCGTCGGAGATAAAGCCCTGTACGGCACCCGCCATATACTCGTACTTATTCGCCTGCATCGACGAACCGATCATCGCCGTAAAGGAGTGCTTCTTATTCCAGGTCTTGACAAACGAAAGCGTGTTATCCCAAAGCCATGTAATACTCTTGTCGAACGAATGGCTTACCTGCGACTCGGGCTGCGCAATAGGCTTCCAGTCGTAGGCCGGCGACCAACCCTCGGTATCCCAATACATGACCTGCATACCGAACGTGGTCTTGAAAATCAACCAATCCAGGGGCTTGATCTCGGCGTAGATATTGCCGAGCAGGTTATAGCCCTTGGTAACACTGTTGTTGGTGAGCATCTTACCGATCGGGTTGGTAATATCGCCTACATACATCGCCAGTCCTTCCGGTCCTGCCCAGGTGCCATCTTCATTCTTAATCGCCTGCGTAGGCAGTGCGCGCATCGTATTCTGTATATCATACGCGCCCGAGGACTTGACGTCATGGTTAAGGCTTAGTTTATGTCCGAAACGCAACCAGTCAAAGAGCTGCGTATCATGGTTGAACTGCAAGGTAATACGCTTATAATCGGTGGTCTTGATAATACCCTTCTGATCGAAATACGCACCCGATACGTAGAAATTGGATTTCTGCGTACCGCCGGAATAACTGAGACTGTAGTTCTGGGTCGGTGCGAACTGCCATAACTCGGACATCCAATCGGTGCCTACACCCAGCGCCGTAGGATCGGCATACGCGGTATACTGCGGTTGGCCTGCGGCGGCCATCATCTCATTATGCAGCGAAGCGAACTGATAAGCATTCAGCAGGGGTAAGGTACGCTGGATCTGGTCGAAACCAAAAGAGGCTTTGAGATTGATATGCCCTTTTTCATTCTCACCTTTCTTGGTGGTGATGATCACGACACCATACGCACCGCGACTACCGTAGATAGCCGTGGCAGAGGCATCTTTGAGTACATCGATACTGGCTACGTCATCCATGTTGATCATGTTGAGCGGCACATCCGTCGGCACACCGTCGATAACGATAAGCGGTTGCGAATTGTTGATCGATCCGATACCACGGATATTCAGACTGACGTTACTACCCGGTGCACCGGAACCCGTCACTTGCAGACCGGCTGCACGACCCTCCAGCGCCACGCCTATCGAAGGTGCCGGCATCTTTTGCAAGTCCTTATCGTTCACCTGGGCGATAGAACCGGTCAGATCACTCTTCTTCTGCACACCATAACCGACTACCACGACCTCATCGAGTACTTCGGTATTCTCGTGCAGAACGACGCGCATATCGGCTTTAGCCGGCAGGCTTTGCGATTCGTACCCCAAATAACTGATCTCCAGCGTCGCACCCTCGGCGATATCCAACGCAAAGATACCGTCGATATCGGTCACTGTACCCGTCGTCGTACCCTTGACTAGGATACTGGCACCGATGACCGGTTCGCCCGACTCGTCCACAACCATGCCGCGAACTTGCGCAGCAAGCGGCATCACGGCCAACTGGAGTAAAATCATCGTAAAAAACAAGAATCGTTTCTTCATGGATAGTATTTTTTGATGTTTTTGCGATGCAAAATTACTGCTTTTTTGACACACATACAATATACGCGCATAAAAAAGTAGTGCTTTTGACAACATAAAAAAATCCATACTGCTGAAAATGAGCAATATGGATTCTCATGACAGAGCGAAAAAAAGTAGTAACATTCCGGCCTATAGAGACGCCACTTTCTCCTCGAAATGTTCGCGTTCCCCCTGTGCAAGGTTGCGCATACGGGTACGGCTGTTATAGATTGTGGGGAGCGAATAGCGCAGGAAGTCGGCTATCTGCTTGCTGTCCGTAATACCCAAATAGATGAGTGCCAACACGCGCAAATCGGTATTCAGTCGTTCCTTAGGTTTGATGCGCAATTCCGCCTCGGGCACCAACAGAGCTCGTACCTGCTCTACAAAGTCCGGGAACAATTCCAGGAAGGCATCATCAAAGTCCTGAAGCGTCGTTATCTTCATAAACCGCTCTACATAGACCGATTTGATGCGGTTGCTTCTACGAAGATCTTCGTTGCTCTGAGCAAGCCGTTCATTCAGTCTGGCCAGTTGGTGACGCTTGCGATTCACGTAGAAAAGGAACATGAAAACCATTCCCAAAATAACCAACACGCTGGTGAACAGGCTCATCAGCAGCAGATGATGCCTTTGCAATTGACGCAGATAAGCCCCTTCCACCACCGGGTAAGCAGTACTCGTTTCGATAGAACGTACGCGGGCACTACCTGCAACTGCGTCTTCTACAGCACACTGCATATAATTATACGCTCGTTCTATATCCCCCTCTTCATACAGCAGTACAGCCAATTCCCGCAACGCGATATATTCGCGGATAGCATTCTTTAGGTCGGCAAGAGATGCCAAAATCAGGTAGTGTTTCGCCTCTTCCCGGTTTCCCATCTTCCTATATATTTGCGCACGCGTGAACGCAAAGACAGGCTCTTCGTATTGACCTTCTACCTGATTAGCCCGTTCGTAGGCTTCCAGTACATGCAGGGCACTGTCGTACAACTGCTTCTCATACAGATAATCCGCCCGTACCAGTTCGTGCAGAAACGAACCTGCCGGATGAACCGCCATCATCTCTTCGCGGTACTGCTGGGTAATCGCATAATACGTCTGCCGTTCACGCTCCGTAACGGCAAAATCTTTCATCAGCCCGAAGAGCGTACGACGCAGATGACTGTAATAGGGTTCCAGAACAGGGTCAAGAGGAACAAGAACTGCGGAGTCCATGTAAAGAATACTCTCGTGGTACATACCGCTTCGCATGAGCACTTCCGAATAATTGAGAAGCGACACCTGCTCTTCGAATGGCGTCTCGGCCATGTCCAAACGCTGCTCGGTATAATAGCGTTGCGAATCCAGGTTATACGACCGATAGGTTTCTACCAAGCGGCCATAGATTTCAAAACGGTCGTGATGCGACAACGAATCCGCAAGCAAAGCTTGAAGCGAATCTACTTGCTCTACACGCCATGCGGCATACTGATCTCGCTCCTCGATACATTGATCCAATTCGTCCAATAAGGCCTGATCCGCCGTGCCACATTGACCGCAAGCGGTCAACATGAGCACCACGGACAGCAGAAAAATCATATGGACGTATACCTTGCGCATAGATTATTGGCCGCCTTGGACGCCGCCACCGCCACCGAGGCGGTTCAGTTCGTCCAAATCACCTACACGGCGCTGCTTATGTTGCTGGTACTGACCGAACATCCAGGTGAGCGAGAACATGACACGCTGCTGGCGGATAGTGTTGGTATACCAACTCTCTTGTCCCGACTCCAGTCCCTTATCTTCCGTATGGAAGGACAAAGACCGTGCCAAGTCTTGTACGGTTAGGTTGAAGATAAGCCCTTTCTGCATATACATCTTGCGCACACCGAAAGAGGAGAAGAACGAACTGCCTTGCTGCGAATAACCGGTGAGCATCGGCGAAGCCCAGTTGGCATCGAGCATGAGGGTCCAGTCCTTAGGCAGATAAGCGGAAAGCGTTCCGTTAACATAACCGTAGTGACTGCGATTCTCATACACCGGCGTCACACCATCTGCCTGCTTCTCGTACGACTTATTAATGAAATGCAGCCAACCGGCATTCACCGTCAGGGCTAACCATGCACCATTCATCACGCGCTTGCCGTCGTCCAGCGTCAGGTACTTCGGCACGATAGGCAGTTCGGTGAGCGAGATATTACCACCGTGGGTGGTGCAGGTACCGAAGTTCACCCAACGGGTATAGCCCATACCGCTGGGCAGCAAGGTCGTCTTAGACGAGAACATGTCCTGGGTATGTGCAAAATTGAAAGTGAGATTCAGATACTGGGTCCAGGAGAAATGCAACTCTACATCGTTGTTAAACTCCGGCGTCAGTTCGGTATTACCCTCCTGGTAACTATAGGCATCTATGTACGTACGGAAGGGGTTCATCATCCAATAACTCGGTCGCTTGATACGACGCGTATAGCTGGCGCTCACCGCAATCGGTTGTTGCAGTTTACCCAGCGGCGAAGAGGTATAGCCTACATAGGCCGTCGGGAAGGGATCGAAATAAGACTTGGTGGTCACCGAGTCGACCGTCTTCCAGTTACCGCGACTGAAGGTATATTCACCACGCAGGCCGAGCTTGACCGACCAGTGTTCGCCAAACTGCTTGCCTACGGAGATATAAGCCGCAGCGACATGCTCGTCGTAGATGAAGTCGGACGGCGTGGAGCTTATCTTCGCGTTGTTGACCGTCGAGTCGGTGGTCATCGAGTTGTTGGTAGACGAGAGTCCGTACTTGATGCCGCACTCCAGCATACCGGTTTGCCAGAACTTGGTCTGGAAATCCAGTTTGGCACTGTAGATATCTACCACCTGACGACTATCGATATTCAGACCGAGTTGGGTATTGCCCAGATAGGGTTTGTCGTATTTGGTCTCCTGGAAATTAGCCGACTTGTTGTTGTAGCGGTTATAATCGATATTGACAGTCAGTTCGCGCTCCAGTGCCTCGGAGAAGGTATGGGTATAGTTGAGGTTGGCGGTATGTTGCGGAGAGCGCATACGGTTCTGAGACTTGGTCGTACTATTGACCGTGTCCGTCGGCGTATATACGTAGGCGCTGTTACGTTCCGGCATGATCTGCTGCTTGACGTCCATATACGGGACTTGCAGGATAAAGCCTAGGGTATTGGCCGAGTCGATATACCAGTCGTTGCCCACCTTCATCATGTAGTACTGGAAGCCCAGGTCATAGCCCGAACGGGAATAACTCTCCATCGCGGGCGTCTTGCGATACGACTCAAACTCGATATCGTTCTGCGCATACACCTGGGTCAACTGACCGAAGGTATAGGTTTTCTCACCACGGTAGTTGAGGTTGAGCGATACCATATCCATCTGCAACCAACGCTTCACATCGCCGAAATACATTCCTCCGTAGCCGGCAGACAGCATACCGTTCAGACCCTTCATCATGTTGCGCTTGGTCTTGATATTGATGATTCCACCCTGACCGCTGGCATCGTATTTCGCCGATGGATTCGAGATAATCTCTATCTTCTCGATGGTGTTACCGTCGGTTCCATCGAGCATGGCTTTCAGTTGCTGGCCGCTCAGATACGAGGGCTTGCCATCGATGTATATCTCTACCGACTTACCATTGACTGTAATGTTGCCGTCCTTGTCGATTCGCACACCCGGAGCACGACGCAGGATATCATTACCGTTAGAACCCGCAGCCAGCGGCGACTGACTCACGTTGACCACCAGTTTATCCATCTGGCGTTCGATCAACGGACGCTTGGCCTTGACCTCGACTTCGCTCAGTTGCTCGGTCTCTTCGTTGAGCACAAAGTTAGGTCCGCCGAAGACGGTCTTATAGCCCACAAACGAGGCCTGGATCAGATACGCAGACTGCTCCACCTCTACGCTGTACTCGCCATGTTCGTCGGTGATGGCACCGGTGAGAAGCGTCGAGTCTTGCGTTAACACAGAGATCGTCACAAACGGCATCGGTTCACCCTTGCCGTTTTCCACATGTCCTTTTACAGTCTCTGCCGACACCGTCATGGAGACCAATGTCAGCAGAGCCAAAATACATCTTAATTTATTCATACTAATACCTTTAACCAATAACCTTTAGCCTTTCGCCTTTACAGCAGGTGGTATGCCACCGTCAGTCCGGCCATGACGATGCTGACCATCGACATGAGCTTGATAAGGATGTTGAGCGACGGTCCGGAGGTATCCTTGAACGGATCACCTACGGTATCACCCACGACGGTTGCCTTGTGGCAATCACTTCCCTTACCACCAAAGTGGCCTTCCTCGACGTATTTCTTGGCGTTATCCCACGCACCACCGGCATTAGCCATGAAGACGGCCAGCACGAAACCCGTAGCCAATCCGCCAATCAAGAGACCCAGCACACCGGCAACGCCCAGCACCAGACCCGTCAGGATCGGCACGATGATGGCCAGGATTGACGGCAACAACATCTCGTGCTGTGCACCACGGGTGGAGATCTCCACGCAACGTGCATAATCCGGATCAGCCTTGCCCTCCAGGATGCCCTTGATCGTCTGGAACTGGCGACGCACCTCCTCAACCATCTTCTGGGCGGCACGTCCTACGGCATTCATCGTCAGGCCGCAGAATAGGAAGGCCATCATCGAACCGATAAAGATACCTACCAATACGATCGGATTCATCAGGTTGACATTATACGCGTTCATGAAATCGACAAGGGTCGCTTTAGTGGCCTCTACGCCGTTCGGCAACGCCTCACCCGTACGAATCAACGCGATCTTGATCTCCTCGACATACGAAGCCAACAGAGCCAGTGCGGTCAGAGCTGCTGAACCGATAGCAAAGCCCTTACCCGTAGCCGCCGTGGTATTACCCAGAGCATCCAGGGCATCCGTGCGCTGACGCACCTCAGCGGGCAGACCCGACATCTCGGCATTACCGCCGGCATTGTCGGCAATAGGTCCGTAGGCGTCGGTAGCGAGCGTGATACCCAGCGTAGAGAGCATACCTACGGCCGCAATACCGATGCCGTAGAGACCCATCGAGAGGTTCTCGGGCGTAAAAGCTACATGGAAACCGTTGGCACACAGATAAGCCAGGATAATAGCTACACCTACCGTCACTACGGGGATAGCCGTACTAAGCATACCCAGACCCAGACCGGAGATAATCACGGTAGCCGGACCGGTCTGCGAACTCTCACTCACTTTCTGGGTCGGACGATAACTCTGCGAAGTATAGTATTCCGTCGATTGACCGATGATCACGCCCGCCAGCAGACCTACTACCACCGAGAGGCTCACTTGCCACCATTGGCTGGTCTCCGTGCCGAACAGCCAAGCAAAGATACCAAAGGTCACCAGTGCGATGAGCACAGCAGCCGTATTGGTACCGATAGCCAGTGCACGCAGCAGTTCCTTCATGCCGGCTCCTTCTTTGGTCTTCACCAGATAGATACCGATGATCGAAAGCAGCACACCGCAAGCGGCGATGAGCGAAGGAGCCAATACGGCCTTGAGCTGCATCTGCGGGCAGAACGCGAAGGCCGAAGCACCCAGCGCCATAGTAGCCAGGATACTACCGGCATACGACTCGTAGAGGTCGGCACCCATACCGGCTACGTCACCTACGTTATCACCCACGTTATCGGCAATGGTAGCGGGGTTGCGAGGATCGTCCTCAGGGATGTTATACTCGGTCTTACCAACGAGGTCTGCACCCACGTCAGCCGCCTTGGTGTAGATACCACCACCCACACGGGCAAACAAAGCCTGGGTAGAAGCACCCATACCGAAGGTAAGCATGGTGGTGGTGATGGTGATCATATCGGCCTCCGCACCTACCAG
The DNA here is from genome assembly GCA_017551025.1 of Paludibacteraceae bacterium. Lineage (GTDB taxonomy): Bacteria > Bacteroidota > Bacteroidia > Bacteroidales > Paludibacteraceae > Colicola. The sequence goes on from JAFZNG010000024.1 coordinate 24,324, forward strand.
CGCCAGCAGACCTGTGCCCTTCAGCACCAGGAACCAACCGGCTACGTCCAGCAGCGCCAGACCAACCACCGTCAGACCCATTACGGCACCCGAGCGGAAAGCCACCTGCAAACCGGCATTCAGACTCTGACGAGCCGCATTGGCCGTACGAGCCGAAGCATACGTAGCGGTTTTCATGCCGAAGAAACCGGCCAAACCGGAGAAGAAACCACCCGTCAGGAAAGCAAACCACACAATACCGTTTTGCAGGTTGAAATAAGCCATTACAGCAAACACGACAGCCAGCACCGCAAATACGATGCCTACGACTTTATACTGCTGACGCAGGTAAGCCATTGCACCCTTACGCACGTGCGAGGCAATCGTGCGCATGAGTTCGGTTCCCTCATCCTTGCTCAACATAGAGCGATAGAAATAATAGGCAAAACCAAGTGCCAAAACCGATGCCGCCAAAACGACATACATCAAAACTGTTAAGTCAGTCATATGATCTAATGTTTTAATGATAGAATGATCTAATTATAGGCTCTTTAGGTATTTATCGGCCTCGATTGCTGCCTTGCAACCCGATGCGGCGGCCACGATGGCCTGACGGTAATGCGGGTCGGCACAATCGCCGGCGGCAAAAACGCCGGGCACGTTGGTGCGCGGACTGTCGCCCTCGGTCAGGATATACCCTTCGGCGTCACGGGCTACGAAGTCCTTAAACAGGTCGGTATTCGGATGATGACCGATAGCCAGGAAGAAACCGTCGATAGCGATATGACGTACCGCCTCGTCCGGTTCGCCCTTACGGAATACCAAGTCGGCACCCTGCACCTTACCTTCACCCGTGAGTTGCAGGGTGTTATGCTCGAAGAGCACCTCTATCTTGGGGTTATTCAGCACACGTTCCTGCATGATTTGCGATGCACGCAGATAGGGTTTACGCACGATCATATAGACCTTTTCGCACAGGCCGGCCAAGTAGTTGGCCTCCTCGCATGCCGTGTCGCCACCACCTACGACCGCCACCGTCTTCTTGCGATAGAAGAAACCGTCGCACGTAGCACAGGCACTCACGCCGCGGCCACGATACGTACGTTCGCTCTCCAGTCCCAGGTACTTGGCGCTGGCACCCGTAGCGATGATGACCGTATCGGCTTCGATGGGATCGGCCGAGTCATCTATCCATACGCGCTTAGGCGCACAGCCTAAGTCTACCTTCGTGACGATACCGGACACGAACTGCGTACCGAAACGCTCAGCCTGACGGCGCATGTCGTCCATCATCGTAAAGGGATCTACGCCGTCCGGGTAACCCGGGAAGTTCTCTACTTCGGTGGTCGTGGTCAGTTGGCCGCCTTGTTGCGGACCGTCAATCAGCACCGGATGCATGTTAGCACGCGCCGCATAGATAGCAGCGGTATAACCTGCCGGTCCGGAACCGATAATCAAACAAGAAACTTTATTCATTTGTATTTAATAGTATATACTGGTTGACTAGACGACTAGAAGACTAGACGACTAGTTTTTATCTTAAATCGATGACCGTGGCGCCTTTGCGCTGCATGACAAAGACGGGTTTGTCGTCGGAGAACTTACCCTCGCGGAAGGTGATGCGGGTATAGGAAGCCCCCTCTTTGACCTCGAGCGATACGGGCATAAGTGTAGCGGTCTTGACGGTCAGTTCGAAGCGTTGCACACCTTTCGACTGGTCCTTAGGCACCAGCGTGATGATGGTATTACCGGCGTTGGTGGCTTTCTCGCTCACCTTACATACCTTACTTAATTCACGCGCATACAGGAGCGGGTTCGACTCGAGCAGTTCCTCCTCAGTGGGGGCGGACATGCTGAGTTCCTTGGTCTCGGGCGAATAGACATAGAAGGTCTTGCCGTCGTAGGAGGCTTCGGTCTGGAACAGGTGGATATAGAACATCCGTCCGCACATCGCCACGCGTCCTGTATGGGTCTGGGGATGCGCCGCGTCCTCGGCGATGGTGAGCGTAATCTTGGCGCGGAAGGTAGTCTGGTCCATCTTCTGCAAGAAGCGCTCCAGGGTCGTCTTCTCCTGCGCCACGCCCAGCATAGGCAGCAGGGCGCACAGTAGTATCAAAAGTCTTGATTTCATTCTTGGTTTATTTCACGTTGAGTTGCTCCAGCAGTTGCTCCAATTGGTCCATATCGACGATCAGTACATCACGCCCCTTGGGTCCTTTATTCGGACCGACGATACCGGCGGCTTCGAGTTGGTCGCTGAGTTTACCGGCACGGTTATAGCCGATCTCGAACGCACGTTGCAGACGGCTGGTGGAGCCCTCTTGCTTCGCTACCACGTAGCGCGCTACGTCTGCAAACATCGGGTCGAGGCGTTTCATATCTACGCTACCCGGCGCGAGGGCTTCACCCTCAGCACCCTCCGGCACGTACTCCGGCAGCGGATAGGGTTGCAGGTAGTGTTGCTGCGCCTCGATATGCTTGACGATCTCGTCCACCTCCGGTGTATCCACAAAGGCACACTGCAGACGCGTAATATTACCGTTGCCCGAATAGAGCATATCGCCGCGACCGATCAACTGGTCTGCGCCCTTGGCATCGAGCACCGTACGCGAATCGATCACGGATTGCGTACGCAGGGCGATACGCGTCGGGATATTCGCCTTGATCACACCCGTCACGATATTGACGGACGGACGCTGGGTAGCCAGGATCATGTGCATACCTACGGCACGGGCTTTCTGGGTAATACGTGCGATAGGTGTCTCCACCTGCTTGCCCACCTGCATGATAAAGTCGCCGTACTCATCGATGACGATGACGATATAGGGCAGGTACTGGTGGTGCAGGCCGTCCGCCACGGGTTTGTCGGGATTGAGGCGGCGGTTGATAAACTTCTCGTTGTAATCCTCCAGGTTGCGCACGCCGGCATCCATGAGCAGCTTGTAGCGGTTCTCCATCTCGATGACGAGCGAGTTGAGCGTATTGATTACCTCGGCGCAATCGGTGATGATGATCTTATCCGGATCGGTCTCGGGCATAGCGGCCAGGTAGTGGCGCAAGAGGGGCTTATACGGCGCGAACTCCACCATCTTCGGATCCACCAGCACCATCTTCAGTTCGGCCGGATGCTTCTTATAGAGCAGCGAGGTCAGGATGGCATTGATAGCGACCGACTTACCTTGTCCCGTAGCACCGGCTACGAGCAGGTGAGGCGTCTTAGCCAGGTCGAACATAAAGACCTCATTGGTAATCGTTCGTCCGATGGCCACCGGCAGACGCATCTTCTTTTCCTCCTGGAAGCGCTTCGACGCCAGCACCGAGTGCATCGATACGGTCTGGGGTTTCTCGTTGGGCACCTCGATACCTACGGTTCCCTTACCCGGCATCGGGGCGATGATACGGATACCCGTAGCGGAGAGCGACATCATGATATCATTCTCCAGGTTCTGGATCTTAGCGATACGTATTCCGGCCTTGGGCACTACTTCATAGAGCGTCACGGTAGGTCCTACCGTTGCCTTGATACTATCAATTTCTATGCCATAATTGCGCAGCGTGGTCACTATACGGTTGGCATTCTCCTGTTGCTCCTCTTGGTTGATGATCGGCGCCGACTCGTTATCATATACTTTCAGCAGGTCAAGTCCCGGGAACTTATATTTCGACAGTTCCTTGCGCGGATCGTACGGACCGAGTTTCTCGAGCGGATCCACCTGTTCGTCCTCTACTTGCGCTACGTCCTTGACCTTGGCTATCTCGAAGTCCACCTTCGGCGCATTGGGATCGACCTCCGGTTTTTTCTCCACGATCTCATCTACGATGACCACTGCCGAGTCCGGATCTTCTTCGGTATGGGCGGGGGCTATCTGCACCACCGGCATCTCGCCGTCGGCACCCGCCGTCACCTGTACGAGGACATCATCCTCATCCTCGAGCGGTAGCGGTTCGACTGTTTCGGCGGGTTCGGCCGTCACGCGCACCAAATCATCCGCCTGCTCGAAGTTGACTACGGTCGGTTGGTCTGCAGCGGGTGTCGGTTCAGCGGTAGGCGTCAGCTCGTCGTTGGGTATCGGTTCGCCGAAGAGGTCTTCCGTTTTCGGCTCTTTACGGAACAGGCCTACCAATCGATCCCATAGATGACTCACGTGCTCGATAAAGTTGCGATCGATGACGATGAGGTAGATAACCAGTACGGTTAGTAAGATAAGCACCATACCCAGGGGATAGACATACGAATTCATCCAGGCTGAGAGCCACTTACCATGACTGCCTCCCAACTGGATAAACCAGTGATTGAGTCCGAACATCGTCTGGGCAAAACCCAGTACGATAGAGGTCCACAGCAACCAAAAGACGGTATGGAAGAACCATTTCGTACCGCTGGTTTTGGTGACGTTCAGCAGTTTCAGTCCGAATACCAGCAATAGCATCACCAGCGCGATCGAGGAGATACCGAACGAACCGTTGATCATCTTCTCGGCCGAGAGTGCACCGGGCAGACCCAGTACGTTCTGGATTTCCTGCCGGTTGCCGCGGGCATCCACACCGGTCAGCACCGAGGTATCGGAACTGCCTGTAAAGAAGAAACTAAAGTACGCTATAGCCAGGAATACGGCCATAGCTACCATGATACTACCCACTACGTAGTGGGTGCGTTTATCGTGAATAAACTGCGAGACTTTCTGCCAGAAACTCTCCTGCTCTACGCGGATAGGATCGGCCTCGCGTCGGCTATTTGTTCGTGTCGTAACTGTGCGTCTGGGCATAATAATTCAAATTTAACTGCAAAAGTACGATTTTTTTCTCAATCTCACAAAAAAAAATGCATTTTTTTGAAAAAAAGCACTTTGTAAACTCAATTTTGCAAAAAAATCGAAAAATCTGTAAATTTATATTGCACATATAAATTATTTTTTGTACTTTTGCGCTAATTTTGATTAACTATGGCTGAATACGTACATCACGAGGGAATCGTTTTGACCGTGGAGGGTGAGCGCGCGCGGGTGGAAATTGTGCAGACGAGCGCGTGCCAGGCCTGCAAGGCCAAGCAGATGTGTCTCTCGTCGGAAAGCAAGTCGAAGCTGATCGATGCGGTGATGCTGGAGCCGGTACAGCCGGGCGACAAGGTGGATGTGACGGTGCGCGAGACCCTGGCATGGCGTGCGGTAGTGATTGCATATGTCGTGCCGTTCCTGGTGCTGGTGGGTATGATTGCGGCGGTGAGTATATGGACAGCTTGGGATGATGCGGTGGCGGGCGGAACGGCTATTGCGGCTACGGCGCTGTATTACCTGGTGCTCAGCCTGTTTCGCAACCGGCTGCAACGGCAGTTCTCGTTTACAGTACGTAAGGTATGACGAATCGAACAAAAAAATAACACAATAAAATTTTAAAATCACAATGAATCTGATTCTAATTTCAGCAGGCCTTGTGGGAGTCATAGCGCTGATAGCATCCGTGCTATTATTCTATATCTCCAAGGCGTTCCAAGTAGAGGAAGATCCGCGCATCGACCTGGTGCAAGCGGTCTTACCCGGAGCCAACTGCGGTGGATGCGGTTTTGCAGGTTGTCGTGCGTTTGCCGAAGCCTGCGTGAAAGCCGAGACACGCAACGGGCTGAGTTGTCCTGTAGGTGGTGAGCCCACGATGGACGAAGTAGAGAAAGTGCTTAAGCCGGCCGACGGCGAGGCAGACACGGGTACTGCCGCCGAGGGTGGTGAGAAGAAGGGATTTGATCCGGCCATCGCGGCTAAGATCAAAGCGTTACCGACGCCACGCGCCATCTTCCCGCAAGCGCTACGTGCTATCAATTCTTAATTTTTAATTTTTAATTTCGAATGAAAACATTCCATATAGGTGGAGTTCATCCACAGGACAATAAGCAATTCTCTGCCCACCAGGCCATCACGGAGTGTCCGCTGCCCCAGCAGGCGATTATCCCGCTGGTACAGCATATCGGTGCACCGGCCCAGGCGGTAGTAGAAGTTGGTAAGAAAGTGAAGGTAGGCGATCTGCTGGCCAAGGCCGGTGGATTCGTGAGTGCGAATATCGCCTCGCCGGTAAGCGGTACGGTCAGCAAGATTGACGCCGCAACCGATGCGTGGGGTGCGCCGATGCAGGTAATCGTGATCGACGTGGAGGGCGACGAGTGGCTCGAGAGTATCGACCGCAGCACGGAGCTGAAGAGCGAGTGCACCTTAGAGCCCAAGGAGATCGTGGACAAGATTGCCGCAGCCGGTATCGTAGGTCTGGGTGGTGCATGCTTCCCGACCCACGTGAAGTTGCTGCCCCCTCCGGGCAAGACGGCCGAGGTGCTGATCATCAACGGTGTAGAATGTGAGCCGTATCTGACCTGCGACCATCAGTTGATGCTGGAGCACGGCGAGGAGATCGTAGTAGGTATTCGTATTTTGATGCGTGCGTTGAATGTCAACCGTGCCATCATCGGTATTGAGAACAACAAGAAAGACGCTATCCTGCACATGTCGGAACTCGTAAAGGACGTTCCGGGTATCGAGGTGCAACCGCTCAAGCTGAAGTATCCGCAGGGCGGTGAGAAGCAACTCATCGACGCATGTATCCATCGTCAGGTACCGAGCGGCGCACTGCCTATCGAGGTAGGAGCCGTTGTTGACAATGTAGCGACGGTATATGCCGTATATGAGGCTGTACAGAAGAACAAACCGCTCGTGTCGCGCGTCATGACCGTAACGGGTAAGGACGTGAAGCACCCGGGCAACTACCTGGTTCGTTTCGGTACGCCGATCGACGAGGTGATTCAGTTGGCAGGTGGTGTACCCGAGGGTACGGGTAAGATTATCGGCGGCGGTCCGATGATGGGTCGCGCGATGGATCATACCGAAGGCATGCCGGCCAACAAGCGCCTGTCGGGTCTGCTCTTCCTGCCCGAAGCAGAGAGCCAGCGCCCGGAGGAGGATCCTTGTATCCGTTGCGCCAAGTGCGTTGACGCATGTCCGATGGGACTAGAGCCGTATCTGCTCTCCAAACTGTTTGCGTATGAGAAATGGGACGAACTGGAGAAGCACGACGTAATGGACTGCATCGATTGCGGTTGCTGCGTCTTCACCTGTCCGTCGCACCGTCGTCTGCTGGATAATATCCGCCCGGCCAAGGCCAAGGTGGGAGGTATCCTGCGTGAGCGTGCCGCCGCTAAAAAATAGTTGAGAGTTGAAAGTTTAGAGTTGATAGAAGTTCTAAAGTTTATAGTTGAAAGTTAAAATTCATTAGATATGGAAAAATTAATTGTTGCTCCGGCTCCTCACGCGCATAGCGGTGACAGTGTTCGCCGGAACATGCTTTTGGTCATCGCGGCCTTGATTCCCGCCTACGCCGTTTCGGTGGTAGAGTTCGGTTGGGGCGCCCTGCTGACGATGGCTATCAGCGTTGCCGCTTGTGTAGGTAGTGAGTGGTTGATCACCAAGTACCTGCTCAAGCAAAAGCCGACTATCTGTGATCTCTCGGCTGTGCTCACCGGTATGCTTTTAGCATTCAACGTACCGAGCAATCTCGACTGGTGGATACTGGTCATCGGTGCGGTATTCGCAATCGGTGTCGGTAAGATGACCTTCGGCGGTCTGGGTCAGAACCCGTTCAACCCCGCCCTCGTAGGTCGTGTATTCCTGCTTATTTCGTTCCCTGCCCAGATGACAACCTGGCCGGTGGCTAAAGGTTTTGCTACGGCGTATGTAGATGCCGAGACGGGTGCTACGCCGCTGGCTATCCTGAAGTCGGGTCTGAAGGGTTATGATCCGCAGTGGATGGACAAGTTGCCCGATCTCTGGGACGCCTTTATCGGTCAGATGGGCGGTTCGCTGGGTGAAGTCAGTGCACTGGCCCTATTGCTGGGCGGTCTGTTCCTGATCTGCACACGCGTCATCACGTGGCATATCCCGGTTTCGATCCTCTGTACGGTAGCTATCTTCTCGCTCTGCGCAGCACCGGAAGGTATGGCTCCCTGTACGTTTATGGGTTACGAGCTGTTGACGGGTGGTCTGATGCTGGGTGCCTTCTTCATGGCAACCGACTATGTGACCAGTCCGATGTCGGCTTGGGGTAAAATAATTTTCGGTATCGGTATCGGACTCATCATGATGGTGATTCGTACCTGGGGTGCTTATCCCGAGGGTATGTCGTTTGCTATCCTGATGATGAACGCCACCGTACCTTTGTTGAATCGTATTCGTCCGCGTCATTTCGGCGAGAAAAAGAAAGCATAAGGAGGACTGAATTATGGCAAAATTAGAAAGTAGTTTTCGGAATATGGTGCTGAGTCTGGTAAGCATCTCCGTCGTAGCCGCAGTGGCATTGGCGGGTGTATTTCTGCTGACCAGTTCGCGCATCGAGAGCGAGAAACAGAAAAAGCAGCAACAGGCCATCATGGACGTGCTGCCCCAGAAGGGTGCGGGTGCTGAGATTGCCGCACCGGAGCAAGTAGGCGAAGTCACGATCTACCGTGCCACGAAAGACGGTAAGGAGATTGGCGCTGCCGTAGAGGTGAGTGAGATGGGCTTCGGCGGATTGCAGAAGATCATGGTAGGTTTTGACCCCGAGGGCAAGATCATCGACTATGCGATTCTCGACCAGCAGGAGACACCGGGCCTGGGAGATCATATCGTAGACTGGTTTAAGAATGCCGACAAGCCCGGCCAGAACATCATCGGTCGCAAAGCTGGTGAGTTCAAGGTATCGAAGGACGGCGGTGACGTAGATGCTATTACGGCCGCTACGATCTCGAGCAAGGCCTTCCTGCGTGCAATCAACAAGGCATACAAGGCCTATATGGGTGATGCGGACGCACATAGCGGTGCCAGCAAGCAACAACATGCCGAGCCCGCTGAGGCAGAAGAGCACCACTGCCAGGGCCATCACGGCGAAGGTCACCAGTGCTCAGGTCATTGCCAGCACGGCGAGGGCCATAAGTGCCAGGGCCATTGCTCGCATCATGCACAAGAGAACCAATCCGGAAAGGAGGCCGACCATGAGTAATAATCTGAAAACACTGACCAACGGTATTCTTCGCGAGAATCCTACCTTTGCCCTCGTGCTGGGTATGTGTCCTACGCTGGCTACGACGACCAGCGCTATGAACGGTATGTCAATGGGACTGGCTACGTTGTTTGTGCTGGTATGCTCCAATGTAGTGATATCTCTGCTGAAGAACCTGATCCCCGATAAGGTACGTATCCCGGCTTTCATCGTAGTGATTGCTACGTTTGTAACGCTGGTGCAACTGCTGCTTCAAGCCTACGTACCGGTAGTATATGACAAACTCGGATTGTTTATCCCGCTGATTGTAGTGAACTGTATCGTGCTGGGTCGTGCCGAGGCGTTTGCGGCTAAGAACAGCGTAGGTCTGTCGGCACTCGACGGTCTGGGTATGGGTCTGGGCTTCACGCTCTCGCTGACCGTGATCGGTATGATTCGCGAACTGCTGGGAACGGGTGCCGTATTCGGACTGCATATCTACAACGATCATTATGCATCGCTGATCTTTGTGCTGGCTCCGGGTGCCTTTATCGCACTGGCTTATCTGATGGCAATTATGAACAAGATTGTCAAAAAGTAATTCGTAATTTTTAATTTTTAATTTTTAATTGAAATTATGGAATATTTCCTTATATTTATCGCTGCGATATTCGTTAATAATATCGTGCTGAGCCAGTTCCTGGGTATCTGTCCGTTTTTGGGCGTAAGTAAGAAGATCGATACCGCACTGGGTATGTCGGCCGCTGTGACCTTCGTACTGGTGCTGGCAACGGTAGTGACCTATTTACTCCAGAAACTGCTTATCCTCTGGCATGTCGAGTTCCTGCAGACTATTTTGTTTATCCTCGTCATCGCCGCCCTGGTGCAGATGATTGAGATTGTGCTCAAGAAGATCAGTCCGTCGCTGTATCAAGCACTGGGTGTGTTCCTGCCGCTGATCACGACCAACTGCTGTATCCTGGGTGTAGCTATCATCGTAGCCGACCCCGCACAGTTGCTGCAGAAGTTGCCGGGTGATGCGCTCCAGGCTAACCTGCTGACCGGAACGCTCTTCGCCTTTGCTACGGCTATCGGTTTTGCACTGGCATTGGTGCTCTTTGCGGGTATCCGCGAGCAACTGTCGATGTCGCGCGTGCCGAAAGCTATGGAAGGCACCCCTATCGCACTGCTCACCGCCGGCCTGTTGGCCATGGCCTTCATGGGCTTTAGCGGCGTTGTAGGATAATACATTAGATAAAGAATGCGCGCGTACACCTACGCGCGCATTCTTATACACCCTACACCATACACTATACACTAAACACTAATACTATGCTAGAATACATCAATCGTCGAGGTTCCGACTGCTATAAGTGGGACTCGGAGTGTGCTGAGGGCTGTCTGCCCCTTTGGATTGCCGATATGGATTTTCGTGCGGCCTTGCCGATACGCCGCGCCATGCAGAGTAGACTGGACCATGGCGTGTTCGGTTACTCGATTGTACCGCAACAGAACTACGATGCGGTGAGCAATTGGTTCGCCCGTCGTCACGGTTGGCACGGCATTAGTCGTGATAACCTACTCTACGCTACGGCCGTTGTGCCCGCCATCTCGGCTATCTTCCGTGCGCTGGAGATTCGGAAGAATGAGCGTACCGGTCATACTTGTTCACGCCTGCGTGTCCTGACGTTTACGCCCGGGTACAACTGTTTCTTCTCGTGCATCGAGAATATGGGCTGCCAACTGGTGGCATCGCCGCTCGTGCTGCGCGACAACCGTTTTGAGATCAACTGGGAGCAACTGGAGACGCTGGCCGGTGAGGCGGATGTCTTCCTGCTCTGCAACCCTCACAACCCGACGGGTCGCGTTTGGTCACGCGAGGAACTGGAGCGGTTGGCGGACATTATGCGTCGTCACGGACTCTATGTGATCTCCGACGAGATCCATTGCGAATTTGCCTTCCCGGGACATACCTATACGCCATTTGCCACGATTGCGCGTGACGACACCGATTTCTGTGTCTGCACCTCAGCCAGCAAGGCCTTTAATATCGCCGGCCTCTTGTGCGCAAATATCTTCGTACCGAATGCCGAACTGCATCAGCAGATCAACCATGCCTTGGAGGTACACGAGGTCAACGGACTGAATCCTTTTGGCCTGGTGGCACAGGTAGCGGCATATAACGAATCGGAGGAGTGGCTTGACGAATTGAACGCGTATGTCTATGATAATTTCTGCTACCTACGCGATTATATCGAGTCGCAACTGCCGATGCTGCGTATCCACGTGACCGAAGGTACCTACCTGGGCTGGGTAGATGTATCAGCACTGGGCATGTCGGCGGAGGAGTTCTGCCGCGACCTGGCAAAGAAGACGCACGTGCTGTTCAATCCTTCGGAGATGTACGAAGCAGAAGGGTATATCCGCATCAACCTCGCCACCTCGCGCGAGGTACTGGCCGAAGCTCTCGCCCGCATCAAGGATTACATCGCCGCTCGCTAAAGACCGGATACAAAAAGTGCCCCACACAACGTGAGGCACTTTTTTTACACCCTACACCATACACTATTTTTATGATTTTTCATAAAAATCTTGTGTATGTCGATTTTTTTTTGTACCTTTGCGGCCTAAATTAGGAATAGTATGCAACGAACAGAGATTTCGACAATGGGAGAATTCGGGTTGATACACCACCTGACCAAGGATCTGAAGCCGCAGCAACCCTCTACCATCCGAGGCGTAGGCGACGACTGCGCCGTGATGGATTTTAGTGAGGGGACACCGGTTACGGGTGACGGGTTACGGGTACTGATGACCAGCGACATGTTGCTGGAGGGTATCCATTTCAACCTGGAATACGTACCCCTGAAGCACCTCGGCTACAAGGCTGCGGTGGTGAATTTCTCCGATATATACGCTATGAACGGTACACCTACCCAGATCACCGTCTCGCTCGGCGTGAGCAAACGTTTCTCGGTAGAAGACTTGGAAGCACTATACAGCGGCATCCGACTGGCCTGCGAGCGCTACGGCGTAGACCTGGTAGGCGGCGACACCTGCTCGAGCATGACCGGACTGACCATCGCCATCACTTGTCTGGGTACCGCCAAAGCGGAAGATATCGTCTATCGCAACGGGGCAAAACAGAACGATCTGATATGCGTCACCGGCAACCTCGGCACCGCCTATATGGGACTGCAGCTGCTCGAGCGTGAGCGATTAGCGGTGATGGGTGACGGCTCACGCGTGACGGCACAGCCCGACTTCGAGGGCAAGGAATACCTGCTGGAACGCCAACTCAAGCCCGAGGCACGACGCGACATCATCCTCAAGCTCCGCGAAGCAGGCATCCGTCCGACAGCCATGATGGATATCAGCGACGGCCTATCGTCGGAACTGATGCATATATGCCGCCAATCGGGCGTAGGATGTGCCGTATACGAAGACAAACTGCCTATCGACTACCAGGCCGTCGTGCTCGCCGAGGAGATGAACCTGAATATCGTCACCTGTGCACTCAACGGCGGAGAAGACTACGAACTGCTCTTCACCTGCTCGCTCGACGACTATGAGAAACTCGTACCGATCGACGACATCTACCTCATCGGACATATCACCAAACCCGAATTGGGCACACTGCTCGTCGGACGCAACGGCGAAGAGATTCCACTGAAAGCACAAGGGTTTAATGCCTTCCAAGAAAGTGAAAAATGAAAATTGAAAGGTGAAACAAAAGATTATCATATTAGGTACGGCGTATCCGTATCGTGGAGGATTGGCAACGTTCAACGAACGCCTGGCCCGGCAGTTCATACAGGAAGGCCACGAGGTGGAGGTATGGACCTTCACGCTCCAGTATCCCGGTTTCCTCTTTCCCGGTAAGACGCAGTACTCCCAAGAACAAGCACCGACAGATCTCCGGATACGGCGCGTACTGAACTCATGCAACCCGCTGAACTGGTGGCGCGTAGGACGGATGGTGCGCAAGGCTAAACCGGATCTACTCGTCTGCTGCTATTGGATGGCCTTCTTTGCCCCCGCCTATGCAACGGTTTGCCGTATCGCACGCCGCAATCGTAAGACCCGCTGCGTTGCCCTGGTGCACAACCTCTTTCCGCACGAGAAAGGCATGCTGGATAAACTGTTCGCTCCGATATTTGTGCGCAGCCAACAAGGTTTTGTGGCACTGAGTGACAGCGTCGTGTCCCAGATACAAAGCCTAACCAAGTCGCCTGCCGTCGCATCGCCCCACCCGATCTATGATCATTACGGCGAGCGGATGACGAAAGCAGACGCTTGCCGTGCGTTGGGACTGGACCCGATGAAACGCTACATGCTCTTCTTCGGACTGGTGCGCGCCTACAAAGGATTGGACCTACTGCTGGACGCCATGGGCAAGGTAAAAGACCTGTTGCCCGACGTACAACTGCTCATCGCGGGTGAGTTCTACGAAGACGAAGACAAATACCGCGAACAGATCACGAGAAACGGACTTCAGGACCGCGTCATCATTCGCAACGAGTTTATACCCGATGGCGACCTACGCAAGTACTTCGGAGCGGCCGACCTTATCGTACAACCCTATAAGAGTGCCACGCAGAGCGGCGTGACGCAGGTGGCCTTCCATTTCGAAAAACCGATGCTGGTCACCAACGTAGGCGGACTCGGCGAGATCGTACACCATGGCCGGATGGGCTATGCCGTAGCCCCGCAACCGGAGGCCATCGCCGAAGCCCTACTGGACTACTTCAAAAACGACCGCCAGGAGGCGTTCACCCAATACCTCATCCGCGAGAAAACAAAATATGGATGGGACCGACTAACGAATCAATTCGTTGATTTAAAAATTGAAAATTGAAAGATGAGATGAAAGATATCAAACTGTTTTTGACGGATGTAGACGGATGTCTGACCGATGGCGGACTGTACTACTCGGGCGAGGGGCACGTAATGAAACGTTTCTGCACCTACGACGGTATGGGTATGGTACGCGTACAGGAAGCCGGCATACCATGCGGTATCCTGACGAGCGAGACCTGCGACATCGTAAAGGTGCGTGCCGAGATGCTCAACCTACGCTACCTCTACCTAGGTGTAGGCAGTCGCCTCTGCCCGGATCGCCCCACCAAACTCAAGGCTGCCGAACAGATATGCCGCGAGATGGGCATCACGCTCCAGGAGGTGTGCTTCGTAGGCGATGACGTGAACGATATCGACCTGCTGCGCGCCGTAGGTCATCCCTGCTGTCCACCTACGGCCCGTCCGGAAGTACGTGCCATACCGGGCATACGTATCCTAAACACCCCCGGCGGACAAGGAGCCATCCGCGAGGTATGCGATGAGATACTGGCGGATAAAAGTTGATCATTTTTAATTTTTAATTTTGAATTTTTAATTTGCAATACGTCGCAGTCATATTAGCCGGAGGGACGGGCAGTCGCATGGGAGGTGACCGTCCGAAGCAGCTGCTTAAGTTGGCGGACGGACGCTACGTGCTGGAGCATGCAGTAGATGCCTTTGAGCAGGCGGCATGTATCGATGAGATCTTGATTGTCATGCACCCCGACTGGATGCAGGAAACCGAGCAACTCCGGCGACAAAACAGTTGGCAGAAAGTGAGCCACGTACTGCCGGGCGGACGGGAACGCTGGGAATCGAGTATACATGCCATAGAGGCGTATCCAGACCAAGAGGACGTAGCGTTGCTGCTGCACGATGCCGCCCGTCCGTGGGTAAGTCAGCGTATCATCGCGGATGTATGCCACGCGCTGGAGAACCATCGCGCCGTGACGGTAGCCGTACCGATGACCGACACGCTCTACCGCGTAGCCGATGGTCACGTAGCCGATATACCGCCACGTGCGAATTATATGCGTGCACAAACCCCGCAGGCCTTTCATATCGACCTGATACGCGAAGCCTACCGCCGTGCATTAGCCCAACCGACGATAGCCGCCACCGACGACTGCGGCATCGTACGCCGCTATATGCCGGACGAGAAGATCTATATCGTAGCGGGAGAGGAGCAGAACCGCAAGATAACCTACAGAGACGATCTATAAATAGATGCGCAGAAGACTATACATACTACTCATGATCCTGTTGCCCGTCACGTTACAGGCACAGTATAAGGGAGGCGGCACGAGTGTGTTCACCTTCCTGGACCTGCCCGTGTCCTCGCGCATCAACGCCTTGGGCGGGTCGAACGTGAGTCTGCGCGACGGCGACGTCTCGATGGGTATGTGCAACCCCGCCCTGTTGGGCGAACGCACCGACAAAGTGCTGCAACTCAACTTCTCGTACTACCTGCCCGGCACGATGTTCGGGTCGGTACTGTACGGACACAACTTTGGTGAGGCCAAAGGCCTCATAAAGGCGAATAGCGAAGGGTTAGAGGCGAATGACAAGCCCCAGAAACCCAACTACTTCGCCGTAGGTATCCATTACCTGGACTACGGCTATATGCCCTATACCGATGAGACTGGTGCACAGACCGGTGGCCGGTTCGGAGCGAAAGATATCCTCATCGATGCGATGTATGCCCGTCAACTGGGGCCGTACTTCACGGTGGGCGTCTCGCTGAAGCCGGTCTATTCCATCTACGAGAGTTACCACTCCTTCGCCCTGGGTGCGGATGTCGGTGCACACTACCAGACTAAGGACAGCACCTTCCAGATGGGTCTCGTGCTACGCAACATCGGTTGGCAGTTGGTAGGTTTCTATTCCGAGGAAGGCGGGTCGAATCACGAGATGCTGCCGCTCAACCTGGAACTGGGACTCAACTACCGGTTCAAGCATGCCCCGATACGGCTGCATATGACGCTGCACGACCTGCAGCAATGGAACCTGGGCTACGAGTGGAACGGACTGGAGAAAGACCCCACAACGGGGGATATCGTAGCGCACGCGGTGAAGTGGTACGACATGCTGTTCCGCCACACGATCTTCGCCATCGATATCGTGCCCCGGAGCGAACGCTTCTACCTCACGCTCAGTTACAACCACCGTCGCCGCGCTGAGATGAACCTCACCGACCAGCGTTCGCTGGCAGGTTTCGGTATCGGCGCCGGTGTACGTATCAAGCAGTGCCGGATCGGCTTTGGTATGAGCCAACTCACCAAGTCCAATTTCTCGTACCAAGCGGGCATAAGTTTAGACATTAACTCATTGCTGAAATGAACAAGATAATTGTTGCTATCGACGGCTATTCGTCGTGTGGAAAATCGACCATTGCCAAGGCGCTGGCCAAGTATGCGGGATATACCTACGTAGATACGGGTGCGATGTATCGCGCCATAGGTCTATATACCCTGCGAGAGGGACTCAAGTCAGAACAAGACATCATTGCCGCACTGCCGCACGTGCAGATAGGTTTTATCCACGTAGACGGCATGCAGCACGTCACGCTCAACGGTGAGGATGTAGAAAGCCTGATCCGTACGCTGGAGGTGGGCAACCGCGCCTCGGAGGTGTCGCAGATCCGCGAAGTACGTCAGTATCTCGTAGCCCAACAGCAGAAAATGGGTGAGCAAAAAGGTATCGTCATGGACGGACGGGATATCGGTACGGTGGTCTTCCCCAAGGCCGAATTGAAACTCTTCCTCACCGCCTCGCCCGAGGTGCGCGCTCAGCGCCGATACGACGAACTAAGGGAGAAAGGCGAGACACCCGACTACGAGGCCGTACTCCGCGACGTCAACGAACGCGACTATCGCGATACGCATCGCGACGAGAGTCCGCTGCGCCAGGCCGAGGATGCCATCGTCGTAGATAACAGCCATCTGACCCGCGAAGAACAAATGAAAGTCATTTATGATTTGTTCGATCGACACAAATAGCGGATTTTGTTTTGGCGTGACAAGCGCCATCGAGAAGGCGGAACAGGAACTACAGCACGGACCGCTATGCTGTCTGGGGGATATCGTGCATAACGGTCAGGAATGTGCCCGCCTGGAACAACTGGGTCTGCGCACCATCGACTACGACGACCTACGTACGCTCCATCGAGCCCGTGTACTGCTGCGTGCGCACGGCGAACCGCCCAGTACCTACTGGATAGCCCGTCAGCGCGGACTGGAAATAATAGATGCCACCTGTCCGGTCGTCAAGAAACTCCAGGACCGTATCCGTGTCTGCTACGAGCAACACCGTGCAGACGAAGCGCAACCGCCCCAGATCGTCATCTACGGTCAGCGCGGCCATGCCGAAGTGATCGGACTGGAAGGTCAGACCAACAACACAGCCATCGTGATCGAATCAGTTGATGAAATCGACCGACTGGACTTCTCGCGACCGATCTATCTCTTCTCTCAGACCACGAAAAGCGTAGAGGGTTTCAAAAGCCTCGTTGAGGCGATTAAGGCGCGCCGGTCGTCATTACGTCATAACGACATGACGTCATTACAAGAAGAAAATGGTGCGCCTTTTGAATACCACGATACGATTTGCCGCAACGTAGCCAACCGCGTAGCCCGACTGCAGGACTTCGCGCGGTCGCAGGACCTGGTTATCTTTGTAGGCGGCAAGAAGAGCAGTAACGCGCGCGTATTATATAATAAGTGTAAGGAAGCTAATCCGAATACGATCTTCATCTCCTCGCCCGACGAACTGGCCGATCAACTGCCGCAATTAGATATAGAAAAAACAAATCCCGACTATCGAGTCGGGATCTGCGGTGCCACCAGCACACCTACGTGGCTGATGGAAGCTTGTAAAGCACTTCTTACTTAAGTTCTGCCAAGTACTTAATGGTACGAACCATCTGGCTGGTGTAGCTGTTCTCGTTGTCGTACCAGCTAACAACCTGTACCTGATAGGTCTCCTCGTCGATCTTAGCCACCATAGTCTGGGTAGCATCGAAGAGCGAACCGAACTTCATACCGATAACATCGCTCGATACGATCTCGTCCTCAGTATAACCGAAGCTCTCAGTCTGAGCAGCCTTCATAGCAGCGTTGATACCCTCTTTGGTGATGTCTTTGCCCTTAACTACAGCTACGAGGATCGTGGTCGAACCCGTAGGAGTCGGAACGCGTTGTGCACTACCAATGAGCTTACCGTTCAGCTCAGGAATTACCAGACCGATAGCCTTAGCTGCACCCGTGCTGTTCGGAACGATGTTCTGAGCACCTGCACGGCTACGACGGAGGTCACCCTTACGTTGCGGACCGTCGAGGATCATCTGGTCGCCGGTGTAGGCGTGAATGGTCGACATGATACCGCTCTGGATCGGAGCGTATTTATGCAGCGCAGCTGCCATCGGAGCGAGGCAGTTGGTCGTACAAGAAGCAGCGGAGATAACTTTATCAGCCGGAGTCAGGGTCTTGTGGTTTACGTTGTAAACGATGGTCGGCA
>JAFZNG010000025.1 GCA_017551025.1 Paludibacteraceae bacterium
GAAGAGAGGTATTTCTGCTCATCGCCTTGGCATCGATAGCCGTGTCGTGGTTGGTAGGCTGGGGGTTAGCCCGCTGGACGGACGATACACAGCCCTACCTGGACGCATTTACAACAGTACCTGCGCTGGTCGCACAGGTACTGATGATTCTCGTATATCGCCAGCACTGGTATCTATGGCTGGCAGTCGATATCCTATCGGTTGTATTATGGTTGCGCGCAGGCGACTACTGCATGACGGCGCAGTACGTATTCTGGTGCTGCAACTGCGTGTACGGTTTTATTCGTTGGACGCAGCATAGCGACGACGGCACTCACTAAGTGCGCGACGCAGTTCGTCATCGAAGCGCAACTGATACGCTATCTCTCCCTTTTGGTAATAATAACGCAGTACGATCTCGCGTCCCAGGAACTCGCGGGTACGATCTATATTGCGGTAGATAGCCTGGCGGTAGTCGGGCTTGAGACGCACTTGCAAGTCCTTGAGTTGCTGTACGGTAGTCGAGTCCAAATCTTCCATACCCGCCATCTTCAGCAGTTCCTTATAGTACTTGCTGGTCTCGGTCTCGTATTCAAACTGTTGCTCGTCCAGAAAACGGCAGAAGTCCTCGATATCCGCATCGCTCAGCGAGAACGTAACCGGCGGCAAGAGTTCGGCATGCTGCTGGTGGTAACGCGTCGCGTAGTCGAAGTACATATTCTTGGTATAGAGCGCATAGGAGATATCCAGTTTGGCCGAGTCGTTGATCTCGATGTCCGGTTGGATACCACCGGCCGTATCTCGCTTGAGGTCATTTCCCTTCTGACGCTCGGCATAGTCGATAGCCTGGATACAACGGCCGGAAGGCAGGTAGTAACGAGCCGTCGTCACTTTGAGCGAACCGTTATGCGCCACTTGACGGATACTCTGTACCAGTCCCTTGCCGTAGGTGCGCTGACCGATGAGCGTAGCGCGTCCCAGGTCCTGTAGCGAACCGGCTACAATCTCCGCCGCCGAAGCCGTGTTCTTATTGACCATCAGGTAGAGAGGCAGGTCGGGATAACGCACTTCATAGCGCGTCTTGTACTCATACATCGGCTCGTCGTTCTTACCACGCGTATTCACCACCATCGTACCGCGCGGCACAAACAAGTTGACGATATTGATGGCCTCACCGATAATACCGCCGCCGTTGTCGCGCAGATCAACAATGAGCGAACCGATATGATGGTTCTTTACCAGATCATCCAGGGCTGCCTGGAAATCGCGCGACGAGTTCTCCGTGAAGTCGTAGAAGAGGATATAACCTACCGGCTTCTCCAAGGAGTCGGCTTCGAACGCGCAATAGTAACGAACCGGCTCCATACGGATCTCCTCACGCTGGAAACGAAACGTACGGGATTTCTTCTCGCCCGGACGCATGATCTCCACCGTAATCGTGCTACCCGGCACGCCGCGCAGGCGTTTGCTCACCTCCGAGACGCTCATGCCGGTCACCTTGGTTCCGTCCACGCTCAGTATCTTGTCACCTGCCATCAGGCCGTTACGCTGCGCCGGCAGTCCCTCGTAGGGATTGGCAATATAGCACTGATGCACCTTCTCGCCCTTCTGATCCGTCTCGTCGCGTTGCTGGATCACAGCACCGACACCGCCGTACTGACCGGTAGTCATCTCGCGCAGACGTTTGCTGTCCTCCTCCGAGTAATAGACCGTATATGGGTCCACCTGTTGGAGCATTTTCTCGATGGCTGTACCGATGAGTTTTTCGTAGTTGAGCGTATCTACGTAGTTGACATCCAACTGACGCATCACGTCGTTGAATATCTCGAGTTGTTTATCAACGCGTGCGGTAGGTTGTTGTGCACTGACTGTCAGCGACAACGCCGCACATAAGATGAGTAGGGTAGTACGTATTCGATTCATCGTATTACTTGAGTTGATTAGGTACAAATTGACTTACATCCTTATTATACGCGTACAGGTCGCGCACGAGCGTAGAGGATATATGGGCATATTCCGGACGGGTATAGAGAATAATGGTCTCTATGTTGCCCAACTGTTTGTTGGCCTCCGCCATGTTGCGTTCGTATTCGAAATCCGACACACAGCGAATACCGCGCAGGATAAAGTGGGCATCTACCTCACGGGCGAAATCTACCGTCAGACTGTCGTATATCTCCACCCGAATACGCGGCTCGTCCTGATAGATCTTCTGGATAGCGGTCAGACGTTCGCGAATAGGAAAGGTCTCCCGCTTGGTGGAATTGCGACCGATACCGATGACTATCTCGTCAAAGAGTTCCAGGCCGCGGTTGACAATATCGTAATGCCCCAACGTAAAGGGGTCAAAACTACCGGGAAATATGGCACGTTTCATTTTTAATTTTTAATTTTTATTTTTTAATTGCAATCCGGTAATTCTTTTCCGGATTGCTGTACATTTCATAGAGTTTCTCACGCAAGAACTGTTCATCCTTATTCGGCAGGTCGATCAGCGCGATACGGCTCTCAATATATGCATCAAATTCCGTGCCACGCTCATAGATCTCATATCCCTGATGAATATGCCGGTCGATAATGCGGCAGACGAGTTGGAGCTGCTCGTTCTTGGGTAACTCGCGGTATTCGGGGTGCTCTTTGAGCAGGGCATCTATCTCGGGATTGATACTCGGCGTGAGACGATACGTGACGCGCCCTTTCTTGCCACGAATACCGGTATGCATCGAGTGGACATCATCGCGCTTGGTCTTGCGCCACTTGGGATTATCGCGCTTGAGCTGCATCTCGCGGGCCTTGAGGTAGTCACACGGATCGTACTCGTAGGTAATACTTACCGGACAGATATTGAGCTCCTTGACCGCCTCAAACTGATCATCGCATCCCATGGTCAGCATGTGCAATACAGCAGGTTGCGTCAGGTCGTTACTGTCCTTGGCACGTCCTTCGCGTTGCGCCAACCAGATAGACTTACCCTGGCTGCGCAGGTGGCGGATATATGCCGACAAGGTCTTGGCATTCTCCAGTTGGGCGTGCGGACCGCCGTTACGAATCACGGCAAAACAGCGGTTAAAACGCACCAGCACTTCTATCCAGCGCTTGGCAAACAGGTTGTTGCCGATACCGATAAACGGACGGATATAATAACGGCAACGCAACAAATAGCTAAGCCAGGCGGCATCCATGACGATATCACGGTGGTTGGTCATGAAGAAGGCTCCGTGACGAATATCCTGATCTATCTGACGGCGATCGCCCAGGTAGTCGAGACGCAGTCCGTCCGTTGTGCGCCATGCCCATACCTGCAGGATAGGGAAGGCTATCAGCCAATCACATATATTCAGCAACCAGCCTACGCGGTAAGCTCGAATCTTGCGAAATTGTTTCTCGTTATCTTTCATCAAATATCAAATATCAAATATCAAATACTTTCCCCTGCGTCCAGTGCCGCCTTGCTTGCCTCGCGATACGCCACGATCAGTCCACCCGTGCCGAGCAATGTTCCTCCGAAATAGCGCACCACCACGACGAGTGTGTGGTCCAGTCCTCGGGCGTCTATCGAGCGAAGGATAGGTGCGCCGGCCGTACCGTGCGGTTCGCCGTCATCCTTGGTGCGCCAGACCTGCTCATCGATGCGGTAAGCGTAGCATACGTGACGGGCGTCGTGGTATTTCTTCTTGTACCACGCGATACGCTGCTTGGCCTCCTCCTCGTCCTGAATAGGTTCGGCAAAACCGAGAAACTTACTCCCTCGATCCTTATAGATCCCTTTTGATAGTTCTTTTATACTTGCCACCAACGCTCAATTTTGAATTTTTAATTTCTCAAAGTCCCAGCTTCGCACGAATATCAGCCGGTATGGCGTCTATGTGCACCAAGATATCGTTGGTTTTGTACTGCATAAAGGCCTCCGACACGTACCAGATACCTTTATACTTGGATTTACGCGTACCCCACGAGTTCTTGATCATGTAGTAGCGTTTTCCGTTTTGGTCGGTAGCCGTACCGAAAATCTGCATGCCGTGGTCGTCCGTATTCTCCCAGTTGTCGAAAGCCTGTTGACGCATCTCCTGGGTGATGCTGAGTTCGGTACACGGACCTTCGGTCAACTCTTTGCGTTTCTCGTCATCCGAAAGACCTACCCAATGGTCGGCATCCGAACCCGTGTTGTCCTGGCTCTCGATATCCGGTACGACACCGATACCCTTGCGCGTAAAACCTGCCTCGGATACGTCAGCACCCCAGGCTAGGGTATAGCCGTGCTTGATAGCCTCGTCGATGATACGCATCATGTCCTCCATCGGCACGTTGTACATCTGGTCCATACGCCAGTTATCGGGCACTTCCAGTGCGAACTGGGTATAGAAGGGGTGATGGGTATAACTGGTAATCGACACATAATCATCCGGATTCAAGCCAAGCGAATTGGCAAAACTCATCGGCGTATATTCCTGTCCGCGATACGTAAAGTACTCCGGACACTTACCCAGATACGCATCGTATATAGCCTGCAGTCCCTGTTTCCATACGGGCGAGAGTTTCTTCAGGCGCGTGTTCTTAGCAATGCCGTTGACGTAACCCTTAGCTACAGCATCCAGCTCCGTATGAACGGGTAGGGTATCGGCCTTCGACGAACCGTACTTGATGCCCGGCATAGCTTCCTGAGGCACCATACCGTAGTTCTTCAGACAGTAGATGACGTCATAAGCCGATCCGCCGGGTGCAAAGTCGGCATCGCCGTGCATACGCACCACGTATTCTGCACGATCCATCATCGTGCGGCTCACCACGAACATCTCGCTCAGATCCATCGGTTCACCTCCGATACGTAGTATCTCCGACTCCAGAAAACCGATCGTCGAAAACGCCCAGCACGTGCTACTCCGGTTCTGGTCCTTCACCGGCGTAATCGCCACGCTATCTACAGTGGTAAATACAAAGGTCGAGTCATTAGCTCTTACCATCTGGCTATTAGCCGTTAGCAGCATTGCAACTACGAAAAATGTAAATATCTTTTTCATAATTATTAATTCTTAATTTTGAATTTTTAATTTTTAATTATGGAATTTCCGGCTCAATCAGGAAATTCCATCAAGTATGCTTTGATAAACGCATCTATGTCTCCGTCCATGACGGCATTGACGTTCGAGGTCTGGTAGTTGGTGCGGTGATCCTTGACGCGGCGATCGTCGAAGACATACGAGCGGATCTGCGAACCCCATTCGATCTTCTTCTTGCCGGCTTCTACCTTAGCGGCCGCCTGACGACGCTTCTCCAGCTCCAGTTCATACAGCTGGCTGCGCAAGTGACGCAAGGCGTTTTCGCGGTTCTTTGGTTGGTCACGCGTCTCGGTGTTCTCGATGACTATCTCGTCGGGCTGACCGGTCAGCGGGTTGACGAACTTATAATGCAGACGTACACCGGACTCCACTTTGTTGACGTTCTGTCCTCCGGCACCCGAACTGCGGAACGTATCCCAACTGATACCAGCGGGATCCACCTGAATATCGATCGAGTCGTCGATGAGCGGCACCACAAATACGCTGGCAAAACTCGTCATTCGTTTGCCCTGGGCGTTATACGGACTGACGCGCACCAGACGATGTACGCCGTTTTCCGATTTCAGGTAGCCGTATGCCATCTCGCCCTCGATATTGAAGGTCACGGTCTTGATACCGGCTTCATCGCCCTCCTGCAAGTTGGCAATAGTTACCTTGTAGTCGTGCTTCTCGCAGTACCGCTGGTACATACGCATCAGCTGCTCGGCCCAATCCTGCGCCTCGGTACCACCGGCACCGCTGACGATCTTCAGCACGGCCGGCATCTGATCCTCCTCGTGCGAGAGCATATTCTTCATCTCCAATGCTTCCACCTCGTTGAGGGCGTGCTCGTAAGCCTGATCTACTTCCTCTTCGGTCACCAGTTCTTCCTTGAAATACTCAAAGTGGAGGTTGAGTTCCTCTACGGCATTACGCACACCTTCGTAGCCTTCTATCCAGCTTTTCAGGCGCTTCACTTTGCGCATTTGTGCTTCGGCAGCCTTGGCGTCATCCCAGAAACCGGGGGCTTGCGTGTGCAGTTCCTCTTCTTCCAGTTGGATACGCTTCTCGTCGATTTGCAGATACGATTTCAGTTTATCTGCACGTTGTTGAATCTCTTTTAGTTGTTCAATGGTTATCATAGTGGTGTCTTAATTTCTTCTCGCTTATATTATATCTCCTATATTTATCCGCTTCTCCTATATTTATTCGCTTGCGCACATACACATTACGCGCAAAATATAATTCAGCGTGCAAAGTTAGTAAAAAAAAAGCACATATACAAATAATTCGTAATTTTTTAGTCTTTTTTGTCAAATACACCCAACACTCTACATTCTACACTCTACACCCTACACCATATTAAGGGGGTGTTTCCTTCGGTCGCATTTTTGCGGCCGGGTCGTACTTTTTTTCTCTGGCTCATCTAAAAGGAGCAGTTTTCGTGATCCATCTTCCTTAATGTTTCATCATCCTAAACCCCGAAAACCTTTGCGCCTGCAAAGGTACTGCTTTTTTCTGACATATGCAAATAAAAACTGCTCCTTTTAGATGAGCCAGAGAAAA
>JAFZNG010000026.1 GCA_017551025.1 Paludibacteraceae bacterium
ACGGACAGCGCGACCTTTCTCTACGGCCATCATGATGAGTTGACCTACACCATTCTGGTCGAGTACCTGGAACGGATCCACTTTGAGGATTTTCTTCTCAAGGTAAGCCGGCAAGAAGGATGCGATATCGTCGCGGCTGTAACCGAAGGTCATCTGGGTAAGGTCGTTCGTACCGAAGCTGAAGTACTGTGCTTCCGTAGCGATGCGGTCTGCTGTCAGGGCTGCACGCGGAATCTCGATCATGGTACCGATCTCGAATTCTACCTCTACGCCGTACTCAGCAAATACTTCTTTAGCTACGCGCTGGATAATCTCTTTCTGCTGCTTGAGCTCGTAGAGGATACCAATCAGCGGAACCATGATTTCCGGCATCGGGTTCTTGCCTTCTTTCTTCAGTTCGCAAGCAGCGCTGAGGATAGCGCGGGTCTGCATAGCGGTGATTTCGGGGAAGGTGATACCCAAACGGCAACCACGGTGACCGAGCATCGGGTTGTTCTCTGCCAGCGAGTTCACGCGGTTTTGGATTTCCTCAACGGAGATACCCATTTCCTTAGCCATAGTCTCCTGACCGGCCAGATCGTGGGGTACGAACTCATGCAACGGGGGATCGAGCAAGCGGATGTTCACCGGACAGCCGTCCATAGCCTCGAGGATGCCCTTGAAGTCAGCCTTCTGGTAGGGCAGCAACTTAGCCAGTGCTTTCTCACGTCCTGCACTATCGCTTGCGAGGATCATCTCACGCATAGCGATGATCTTCTTGTCCTCGAAGAACATGTGCTCGGTACGGGTCAGACCGATACCCTTGGCACCAAAGGCGCGAGCCACTTGTGCATCGTGCGGTGTGTCGGCATTGGTACGAACCTGGAGACGGGTGTACTTGTCGCAGAGGTCCATGAGTTCCTTGAAGTCGCCGGAGAGTTCAGCGGCCTTAGTAGGAATCTCGCCTGCATATACCTGACCGGTAGAACCGTTGAGCGAGATATAGTCGCCTTCCTTGTAGGTGACGCCCTCTACGGTGACGGTCTTGTTCTTGTAGTCTACGAGGATGGCACCGGCACCCGATACGCAGCACTTACCCATACCGCGGGCAACAACGGCTGCGTGCGAGGTCATACCGCCACGAGCGGTGAGGATACCCTCAGCGGCAGACATACCTGCGAGGTCTTCCGGACTGGTCTCGATACGAACCATGATAACCTTATGGCCGTCAGCATGCCAAGCCTGTGCATCGTCGGCGTGGAATACGATTTGTCCGCAAGCAGCACCCGGCGAAGCTGGCAGACCTTGTGTGATAACGGTTGCGTGCTTGAGTGCTTCCTTGTCGAAGACAGGGTGGAGCAGTTCGTCGAGTTTCTGCGGCTCGCAACGAAGGATAGCCTCTTTCTCAGAGATAAGGCCTTCGTGTACCATATCGATGGCGATCTTCACCATGGCGGTACCGGTACGCTTACCATTACGGGTCTGGAGGAACCAGAGTTTACCTTCCTGTACGGTGAACTCCATATCCTGCATGTCGCGGTAGTGGTTCTCCAGTTTCTGCTGGATAGCATTCAGCTCGGCATACATCTCCGGCATAGCCTCTTCCATAGACGGATATTTAGCTACGCGCTCTTCCTCGCTGATACCGGCACGCTCAGCCCAACGCTGCGAACCGATCTTGGTGATTTGTTGCGGGGTACGGATACCTGCAACGACGTCTTCACCCTGTGCGTTGACGAGGTACTCACCGTTGAACAGGTTCTCACCGTTACCGGCGTCACGGCTGAAGCAAACACCCGTAGCCGAGGTCTCACCCATGTTACCGAATACCATAGCCATAACCGAAACAGCGGTTCCCCACTCGTCAGGAATTCCTTCCATCTTACGGTAGAGGATCGCACGCTCGTTCATCCAGCTACGGAATACAGCGCAGATAGCACCCCAGAGTTGCTCCATAGGATCATCCGGGAAGTCCTTGCCGGTCTGCTCCTTGATAGCTTTCTTGAAGCGGGCAACGAGGTCTTTGAGTTCGTCTACATTGAGGTCCTTGTCGAGTTTGATACCACGGATGGCTTTTACCTCCTCGATGATCTTCTCGAACGGGTCAATGTCGGTTTTGTTAACCGGCTTCATACCCAGCACGACGTCTCCGTACATCTGTACGAAGCGGCGGTACGAGTCATAAACGAAGTGAGGGTTCTGGGTTTTCTTGCACATACCCTCTGCTACAACGTCGTTCAAACCGAGGTTGAGGATGGTATCCATCATACCCGGCATGGAGGCGCGAGCACCCGAACGAACCGATACCAACAGCGGGTTGGCCGGATCACCGAACTTGCAGTTCATCAACTCCTCGGTGTGCTTTACAGCGGCATTCACCTCGGCGGTCAACTCCTCAACGATTTTGTCCTGACCTACTTGGTAGTACTCGTTGCAGACTTCGGTAGTGATCGTAAATCCCGGAGGAACAGGAACACCTACCAAGTTCATCTCTGCACAGTTGGCACCCTTACCACCGAGCAGCTCACGCATACTGGCGTTACCCTCAGCTTGGCCGTTACCAAAAGTGTAAACACGTTTTTTGTTTTCCATAAAAATGAATTTTGGTTAATGAATATAATTGATTAAACTTAAAAATGATTTGCTTATTTCTTGAGTGCCCGAATCGCCTCTTCTATGGTGGCGATACGTGCCTCGGCGTCGGCTTTCTTCTTGCGCTCGAGTTCGACGATCTCGGGTTTCGCATTCTGCACGAAGCGCTCGTTGGAGAGTTTACCCATCACGCCACGCAGGAAGCCCTGCTGGTGCTGGAGATCGGCCTCCAGTTTCTTGAGCTCTTCCTCTACGTTGATGAACTGATCCATCGGAATGGCGTACTCGGTTGTGCCGACGATGAACTTCGAAGCGTTGCCGTTTACTTCACCGTTGAGAGCAATCTCTACGTTCGCCAGTTTTTCAACGATCGGGTTCAGCTCTACCGGACTGATGAGCGTGAGCACTTCCTTCTGCGGGATATTCTTCGAGGCACGGATAGCACGTACCTCCGTGATAACCTGCTTGAGATAAGCTGTATTGTCTAGGATTGACAGGTAATTACCAGGTAATTGACCCGTAGTTGACCCGTTCACAGTGGCAGTCATGATCGACTCGCCCGGCTTACGCTCGTAGAGGTTTTGCCAGAGTTCTTCGGTGATGAACGGCATGAAGGGGTGGAGCAGACGCAGCAGACGATCGAAGAAGGCGAGCGTAGCTTCGTAGGTAGCGCGATCGATCGGTTGCTGGTAGGCTGGTTTGATCATCTCCAGATACCAGCCGCTGAACTCGTCGCAGTACAACTTGAAGATGGTCATCAATGCCTCGCTTAGACGATATTTGCTAAAGAGGTCAGCGATATCATCGGATGTCTTGTTGAGCATTGCATCGAACCATTGGATAGCGTATTTGGAGGTCTCCGGTTGCGGAATATCGGCTACTTCAAATCCCTTGATCAGACGGAAACAGTTCCAGATCTTGTTGCAGAAGTTACGTCCCTGTTCGCAGAGCGAGTCATCATAGAGGATATCGTTGCCGGCCGGAGCGGAGAGCAGGATACCCATACGTACACCGTCGGCTCCGTAACGCTCGATGAGGTCCAACGGATCGGGACTGTTGCCGAGCGACTTGGACATCTTGCGACCGAGTTTGTCGCGTACGATACCGGTGAAATAGACATGCTTGAACGGCATCTTGCCGATATACTCATAGCCCGCCATGATCATACGTGCTACCCAGAAGAAGATGATATCCGGACCGGTTACGAGGTCGGCGGTGGGGTAGTAGTAGTTGATCTCTTTGTTATCCGGGTGCTCGATGCCGTCGAAGAGCGAGATAGGCCAAAGCCAACTCGAGAACCAGGTATCCAGCGCACCTTCATCTTGTACGTAATTGCCTTCGGGCTTCGTCTCGCTGACGATAATCTTGTCGTCAGGATAGTTCTCCAGGCCCGTTTGTGCCAGCAAGTCGGCATCGTAATACGCCGGAATACGGTGGCCCCACCAGAGTTGACGCGAGATACACCAGTCCTTGATGTTCTCCAGCCAGTTGCGGTAGGTGTTCTTGTACTTGGCAGGATAGAAGATGATATCGTCGTTCATTACCGGCGGCAGGGCGATGTCAGCGAAGTGCTGCATACGTACGAACCACTGGAGCGAGAGCCGCGGCTCGATAGGTACGTTCGTGCGCTCGGAGTAACCCACCTTGTTGTCGTAGTCCTCGATTTTCTCCACGAGGTTGAGTGCCTTGAGATCTTCGACGATCTGCTTGCGGCAGTCGAAGCGGTCCATGCCGTGGTATTTGCGTACGTTGGGCATGAGTTCCGGTTCCATGGTGTCCATGTTGAGGTGGGCATCGGGCGTGAAGATATCGATGGTACGGAGGTTGTATTTCTGACCGAGGGCATAGTCGTTCACGTCGTGTGCCGGCGTTACTTTCAGACAACCCGTACCGAATCCGATCTCTACGTAGCGATCTTCGATAATTGGTATCTCGCGTCCCACGCCCGGCACGCGAACGTGTTTGCCCTTGAGCCACTGGTTCTTCTCTTCTTTGGGGTTGATGCAAACGGCTATATCGCCGAAGATAGTCTCGGGACGGGTGGTCGCTACGATGGCATATTTGCCGGGTTCTTCGACTACTTCATAACGCAGGTAGTAGAACTTACTGTGTTCCTCGTGATAGATTACCTCCTCGTCGGAGAGAGCCGTCTGACGCTCCGGGTCCCAGTTGACCATACGCAGTCCGCGGTAGATGAGGCCTTTGTTGTAAAGGTCGCAGAAGACCTTGATGACGGCTTTCGAGCGCTGCTCGTCCATCGTAAAGGCGGTACGCTGCCAGTCGCATGAGCAACCGAGTTTGCGGAGCTGCTTGAGGATGATGCCTCCGTGCTCGTCGGTCCATTCCCAGGCGTGCTTTAAGAATTGCTCGCGCGTGAGGTCCGACTTATTGATGCCTTGCTCTTTGAGGCGCTTGATCACTTTGGCCTCGGTAGCAATAGAGGCGTGGTCGGTACCCGGTACCCAGCAGGCGTTTTTGCCCTCGAGACGGGCACGACGAACCAGAATATCCTGAATCGTCTCGTTGAGCACGTGACCCATATGGAGCACACCGGTTACGTTGGGCGGGGGAATGACGATCGTGTAGGGTTCTTTTTTGTTGCCCTTAGCATCTACGGCATCGGGTTCGGAGTGAAACAGTCCGTTTTCCAGCCAATATTGGTACCAACGGGCTTCAATTTCAGTAGGATTGTACTTAGATTCCATATATTTTTTATACGATTTTTACGATTTATGATACGCAAATTTCAAATCCGGCTGCAAAGTTACGAAAAAAAAATGACATACACAAGTGTGTATGCCTTTTTTTGCAATTTTTTAGAATATCTCGACAATTTGTCGGGGGAAGCGTCGTGTGATCTGGTTGCGGCGTAGAGGACGGACGCCTTGGGTGTCGATAGAAGTGACGCGTTGGCCCGCCTTGAAATGGATAGGAATGACGCGATCCTTGGTGCCGATGATATTCGCATCGGTTTTGAGATTTTTCTCAAGAATATAGATTTGTCCGTTACGCCGCTGGTAACGGGTTTGAAGGGTGCAGTCCAGATGGCCCTTGCGAAGTCGGAATTTCTCGTACTGCGATTCCGACATGTTGAGCAGATTCAGCAGGAGCAGTTCCTGTCCCTTTAGTTTCTTGCCGAAGGGGATATTGACGTCCATGGTGAGGTGTTCGGACAGTCGGATGAGGGCGTAGGTCTTGGGGTTGATAACGTAGTTGCGCGTGATGTTCCACTTGAAGATACCCAGATAGTTTTTGCCCTCGGTATGGCTGAGAATCATCTCGTTAGCACTTTCGGCCACGACGGTCCAATGGCGGTAGTCGTGCATGGTTTGTTCCAAGTCGTAGCGGGCGTCGCCAATCTGGAAGAGCATGCTATGAACGGCCACGCCGGAGTCGATCTCGGCGGCATATTTGCGTGTACGGGCATCGAGTTCCTTGGCGGTATAGGCTTGGTTGGCTCGTTGGCGTATGTCGGGACGGAAGAAGCGCTTGCAATGTTCGGCGTGGAGTTGGACGGAATCGCAGCCTTTCTTAGCTGCCTCGGGAATGGTGGTGATAGAGGCTATCATCTGTTCGGTGCCCCAGGCGCTGTTTTGCGAGGTCATGCGCGCTTCGGAGACGACATGATAACGGGTGCATTGATCGGGCCACTCGGCGGCCAGTTGGTTGTACACCTTGAGCAATAGAGCCGCTATCTCGCGATGCTTGGATTTGACGCGTTTATGGCGGGCAGAGACGGTGGTCTCATCGAGGGCGATAGGACGTTCGTGGATGACGATGGAGATCGTGTCGCCGTGGAGGCGGCTGAGCGGCACGGTCTTGCGTTCGTAGCCTACAAAACTGACCATGACGAGGCCGTTTTCCGGCAGGTTGGCCTCGAAGGCGAACAGTCCGCGATCGTTGGTGGCGGTGCCGAGGATGACGCTATCGAGCGGAAAGACGGTGGCATAGGCGACGGGTTGTCCCGTACCGTCTATGACGCGGCCGTAATAGGTCTTGGCCTCGAGCGAGAACGCGAGGCAGAGTAGGGGCAATATGAGCAGATAGCGGCGCATCGTTACAAAAAAAGCCCGCAAAGGGCTTCAGTTGCGTGGAAAAAATGTTGGTGGAGTATAGCGGACTCGAACCGCTCACCTCAACACTGCCAGTGTTGCGCTCTAGCCAGATGAGCTAATACCCCGAAAGCGGGTGCAAAATTACAACAAAAAAATGATATATGCAAATTTTTGCTGAAAAAAATGATATTTTGTGCATTTTATAGAGATAAGGCTCGTATGCGCGCGAGGTCGTACGTGCAAGAATTAGCAATAGAGCCATAATGCGCGTTTATTTTCGATTTAAGCGCTTGGCGAATTTCTACCGAGGGAGTGTCGAAAAACAATTAAAAACGCGAAAAATCGCAAAAAATGCGCCAAAAATTTGCGTATATGGAAAATTTATAGTAATTTTGCACGGAATTTTGGGAATACAGATTTAATTACTATAATAAACAATGGAAGAAAACAAAGAATTTTTGGAATCGACGATTGATCAGGATCGCATTATCCCTGTGAAGATAGACGAGGAGATGAAGTCCTCGTATATCGACTACTCGATGAGTGTGATCGTCAGTCGTGCGCTGCCGGATGTACGTGACGGTTTTAAGCCGGTTCACCGTCGTGTGCTGTTTGGAATGAACGAACTGGGTAACACGAGCGACAAGCCCACGAAGAAGAGTGCGCGTATCGTAGGTGAGGTGATGGGTAAGTTCCACCCGCACGGTGACAGCAGTATATACGGTACGCTGGTGCGTATGGCGCAGCCGTGGAATATGCGTTACTGCCTGGTAGACGGTCAGGGTAACTTCGGTTCGGTGGACGGTGACGGTGCAGCTGCCATGCGTTATACCGAGGCACGTCTAAGCAAGTTGGCCGAGGAGATGCTGCGTGATATCGACAAGGATACCGTAGATATGCAGCTCAACTTCGACGATACGCTGCGTGAGCCGGTGGTATTGCCTTGCCGTTTCCCGAACCTGCTGGTGAACGGTGCCAGCGGTATTGCCGTAGGTATGGCCACGAACATGCCGACCCATAACCTGGGTGAGGTAATCGACGGTTGCAAGGCCTATATTGACAATATCAAGGCTCGCATTGGCGATCCGACGGTGGAAGATATCACCGTAGAGCAACTGATGGAGCATATCAAGGCGCCTGACTTCCCGACGGGTGGTACGATATACGGTTATCAGGGTGTACGCGAAGCCTATGAGACGGGTCGCGGACGCGTGATCATCCGTTCGAATGCAGATATCGAGACCGAGGACAACGGCCGTGAAAGGATTATCATCACGGAGTTGCCGTATGGCGTTGTGAAGGCTGATTTGGTGAAGAATATCGCCGAATTGGTTAGCGACAAGAAGATTGAAGGTATCTCGGATATCTCCGACCAGTCGAAGCGCGATATTCGTATCGTGATTGACGTGAAGCGTGACGCTAACGCACAGGTAGTGCTGAACAAACTGTATAAGTTCACTGCCCTGCAGTCGAGTTTCGCTGTGAACAGCATTGCCCTGGTGAAGGGTCGTCCGATGCTGCTGAACCTCAAGGATCTGGTATATAACTTCATCGAGCACCGTATGGAAGTCGTAACGCGTCGTACGCGCTATGAGTTGCGCAAGGCTGAGGAGCGTGCGCATATCTTAGAGGGCTTGATCATCGCCGTGGATAATATCGACGAGGTGGTTCGTATCATCCGTGCCAGCCGTACGCCGGCGGATGCACAGGCCAACCTGGAGAAGCGCTTCGAGCTGGATAACCTGCAGTCGAAGGCTATCGTGGATATGCGTCTGAGCGCGTTGACAGGTCTGCGTATCGATGAGTTGAAGAACGAGTACGAAGAGATCGAGAAATTGATTGCGCACCTGAATGAGTTGCTCAGCAACGAGGTAATGCGTTATGAGCTGATCGAGAGCGAGTTGCAGGAGGTGAAGGACAAATATGCCGACGAGCGTCGCACCCAGATCGTGAAGATGGCTACCGAGTTCAATCCGGAGGATATGTATGCCGATGATGATATGATCATTACGATCTCTCACCTCGGATATATCAAGCGTACTCCGCTGGCAGAATTCCGTCAGCAGGGTCGTGGCGGTATCGGTACGAAGGCCAGTGCTTCGCGCGACAGCGACTTCATCGAGTATGTTCACCAGGCTTCGATGCACTCGACGATGATGCTCTTCACGGAGATGGGTCGTCTGTACTGGATCAAGGTATATGACCTGCCGGAGGGCAACCGCCAGTCGAAGGGTCGTGCAATACAGAATGTGATCAACTTGCAGAAGGGCGATCGCGTATGCGCGTTTATTAATGTAAAGGGATTGAACGACGAGGAGTTTGTTAACAACCACTATCTGATCTTTGCAACCAAGAACGGTCTTATGAAGAAGACCACGCTGGAGGCCTACAGCCGTCCGCGTGCGAACGGTATTATTGCTCTGGGTCTGCGTGATGGCGACGAACTGATCGGCGTAACGCTGACCGACGGCGAGAGCCAAATGTTGATCGGTAGTTACAATGGTAAGGTGGTTCGATTCCCGGAGAATACGGTTCGTCCTATGGGTCGTGGAGCCAGTGGTGTACGAGCCATAAAATTGGACGAAGACGGCGAGGATCGCGCGATTGGCATGGTTTGTGTAGAGCCTAATTCAGACAAGAACATTTTGGTTATATCGGAGAAGGGCTTCGGCAAGCGTACGCCGGTGGACGACGAAGAGGGCAATCCGATCTATCGTATCACCAACCGTGGCGGTAAGGGCGTGAAGACCATCGAGGTAACGGACAAGACCGGTAAACTGATCGGTATCCAGGCCGTAACCGACGAAGATGACCTGATGCTCATGACCAAGTCAGGAACTGCTATCCGCATGGATGTGTCGACGATCCGCGTGACGGGACGTGCCGCACAGGGCGTGAAACTCATCGAACTGCAGAAGCGCAACGATATCCTGATGAGCGGTTGCCTCGTACCGAAAGTAGATGAGGAAGAGGCTAAAGGCGAAGGGCTAGAGGCTAATGTAGAAACTAATAACACTGAAAATCAAGAATAAGATGAAGAAGACTTTATTTCTGGCCGCATTGGTGCTCATGAGTGCCGGTGTGTATGCACAGCAAGCTAACCTGAAACTTGCTAAGTCGTTGACCTCGAAGAAGGACTTTGTAGGTGCTCGCGCTGCCATCCGTCAGGCATTGGACAACGAGGAAACCAAAAACCTGGCACAGACCTGGTATCTGGCCGGTGAGATCGGTTATCGCCAACTGAAGGCTGAGACGGACAAGCAGTTCGAAGATCCGATGTATCAAATCAACTACGCCGAAGTAGGCGCAGCTGTATACGAGAGTTGCGAGTACTGGATCGTAGCCGACAGCCTGGCTATGGTGCCGATGCTGGATAAGAAGGGCCGCGAGGTGCCGACCGATCCGAAGACCCGCAAGAATATCCAGGGTAAGATGGTACAGTACTATCAGAGCAAATATCTCGTTCAGTACGGCGCAGCCATGCAGAGCAACGATGATATGAAATCTGCTTACCAGGCCTTCCGTATGCATACCTTGATTCCGGAGTTGCCGATCATGCAGGATCCGAAGATCCAGGATAAGATGCCGCGTGACGAAGAGTATCAGGAGTATATGTACTATGCTGTAAACTTCGCTTTTGCTGCCGAGGATTATCCTGCTGCCATCGATATGATCAACAAGATGCTCAAGATAGAGAACGTTTACAAGGAGAAACGTGTCAACGAGATGCTCTTTGAGGCATATAAGATGATGAACGACTCGACGGGTATGGAGAACACCCTTAAAAACGGTGTTACCCGCTTCCCGGAGGAGCCTTGGTTTATCCAGAACATGATCAATTTCTACGTGTACTCCAACCAGCAGGAAAAGGCTATCCAGTACCTCAACGAGGCTATTGCCCGTGATCCGCAATCGGCTCAGTACTACGTAGCTCGCGCCGGTATGCTGGAGAGCATGAACCGCTATACGGATGCTATCGCCGACTATGAGAAAGCTATCGAGTTGGCTCCGGATAATGGTAATGCGTATGCCGGTATCGGTCGTATCAAGTACAACCAGGCCGTTATCTTCGATAATGGTATCAGCGGTAGCCTGCGTGGCAAAGCGCTGGACGATGCGATGAATACGATGAGTGCTATGTATCGCGCTGCTATCCCGTACTTTGAGAAAGCGGTTGAGTACAATCCCGAGGATCTGGGCACGATGAACCAACTTAAGAG
Source organism: Paludibacteraceae bacterium (assembly GCA_017551025.1). Lineage (GTDB taxonomy): Bacteria > Bacteroidota > Bacteroidia > Bacteroidales > Paludibacteraceae > Colicola. The sequence continues at coordinate 10,847 of JAFZNG010000026.1, forward strand.
CCTCTACTATCGTTTCCGCAAGGAGCCGGGTATGCAGGCTAAGTACGATAAGATGATGCAGCAGATTCGTGAGCTGCAAAATCGCTAAGCCGTAGTAGTGTGGGACGAATTCTCGCTATAGACTACGGACGCCGACGCACAGGATTAGCCGTTACGGACCCGCTCCGCATAACGGCTAATCCGTTGCTTACTGTTGAAACAAAAGATCTCGTAGCATGGCTTCATGACTACCTTGCCCGCGAACAAGTGGACCAGGTAGTCATCGGTCATCCTACCCAGATGAACGGCCAGGAAAGCGAGTCGATGAATTATATACGACCGTTTATGGGCACGTTCAAAAAACAATTCCCCGACCTACCTATAACTATGTATGACGAGCGCTTTACCTCCGTGTTGGCGCACCAAGCCATGCTCGCCGGTGGCATGAAACGTAAAGACCGGCAAGACAAAGCCGCTGTAGATAAGATAGCGGCATGCATTATATTGGAAGATTATTTAGAAAGCATACGATGATACTACCCATTTACCTGTACGGCCAACCCGTACTAAGAAAACCGACCGAAGAGATTGAGAATACGCCGGAGCTGAAGCAACTGATTGCCGATATGTACGAGACGCTGACAGCCGCAGAAGGTTGTGGACTGGCCGCTCCGCAGATTGGCAAACCGTGGCGACTGTTTGTCGTGGACGGTGCGGAACTGGAGGAAGACTATCCGGAGTGCAAAGGGTTCAAGAAGACCTTTATCAATCCCGAGATCGTCGAACTCTCGGAAGAGACCAGCACCTATAGTGAGGGCTGTTTGTCCTTGCCGGGTATCTCGGAGAACGTGGTTCGTCCCGAGCGCGTCACAATCAACTATCTGGATGAAAACTTCCAGGAACACGAGGAGACCTATAGCGGTTTCTGCGCACGTATTATCCTGCATGAATACGATCATCTGGAGGCACACGTCTTTACCGACCGTATCTCGCCTATCCGTCGCCAATTCTGCAAGGGTAAACTGACGAATATCGCCAAAGGCAAAGTAGGCGCACGGTATAAGTATAAAAGATAGTTGAGAGTGGAAAGTTGAGAGTTGAGAGAAGCCTTCTAGTAGAGAGTCGTCTAGTAGAAAGAAAAAAAACTCCAAAAAACATTCAACTTATTACTTAAAAACTTCTCTCAACTCTAAACTCTCAACTCTAAACTCTCAACTCAAAACTAAGATAATGGATATCCTGTCAATCATATTGATCGCCATCGGACTGGCGATGGATTGCTTTGCCGTAAGTATCGCGCAGGGTTTGTCGGTGACGACCGGTACAGAACGGCCGAAACCGTTCACCATGGCTTTGCTGTTTGGCTTGTTTCAGGGCGGCATGCCGCTGATTGGTTATTTTGCGGGCAATTTATTCGCGGATTTCTTTAGCCGCTATGCCCCATGGATAGCCTTGGCGTTGCTTGTTTTCATCGGTGGAAAGATGATTTGGGAGTCGCTGCATGAGACGGAAGAGGCGGCAGCAGGGTGGAGCATTCGTCGATTGTTGGTGCTGGCTGTAGCAACCTCTATAGATGCCCTGGCTACAGGTGTCATTTTTATACCGGTGCCTGAGCGCGTATGGATGGGTGTCGGCATCATCGGACTGGTGAGTTTTCTGTTTGCTCTCGGCGGGTATCATATCGGCAAATATATGGGTAAGCGTTTTACGTTGAATGTAGAACTGATCGGTGGACTGATCCTGATTGGCATTGGCATGAAGATCTGGTTAGAAGGAGTGGTGTTGAATTAAAAATTCAAAATTAGGTGTTTCTGATTCAAAACACATTAGTCAGTCTGGACGTCCTGGAGAAGGAGTTTTGCTGCGATCTGGATCGTTGCAAGGGCTGTTGTTGCATAGAGGGGGATGCCGGAGCTCCGATCACGGCAGAAGAGGAACAGAAAATCCGGGGCATACTGCCGATCCTGTTGCCGGATATGACCAAAGAGGCCAAGGCCGTGGTGGAGCAGCAAGGTATAGCCTATAACGACCCGTCCGGTGAACGCGTTACCTCGATCGTAAATGATAAGGATTGCGTTTTTGCCCGAACAGATCATAACGGCTGGTGCTACTGCTTGATAGAAAAAGCGTACCACGCCGGAAAGATTGATTTTAAGAAACCGGTCAGTTGTCATCTGTATCCGATTCGACTGACAACGGTAGGCGAATATACAGGCGTGGAGTATCATCGTTGGGATATCTGTCACTGTGCACGACAGAAAGGCAAGAAATTGCATATCCCTCTCTATAAATTTTTGAAAGAACCACTCATACGTCGTTTCGGACAGGCGTGGTATGAAGAACTATGCCTTACGGCGGACGAGTGGCATAAACAGCTTAACGTCACGAAGTGACCATTTTAACTATTTAACGTGTAAAGCACCGAATTATGCGCGCAGAGATAATTACTATAGGAGACGAACTGCTCATAGGGCAGGTAGTGGACACTAATTCCGCCTTTATGGCGCAGCAACTCAATACACTCGGTATCGAATTGTATCAAGTCACGTCGGTTCACGACGACCGGGCACATATCATCTCGTCCCTCAACGAAGCGTTTCGCCGGGCGAATATTATCTTCACTACCGGTGGGCTTGGTCCTACAAAGGACGATATTACCAAGCATGTCCTGGCAGAATATTTCGGCACAACGCTCGTAGAGAACCCTCGCGTACGCGAACATATTAATAATTTATATAGTGCCCGTCCGGAGGTGCTCAACCGCCTGACTGCCACGCAGTGGATGGTACCGGCATGCGCAACGATACTCGAGAATCGGGTAGGGTCTGCACCGATCATGGTCTTCCGCCGCGGCAACCAACTGTTGATATCTCTACCCGGCGTGCCATACGAGATGGAGATTGCGATGACCGAACAGGTCATACCGTACCTGAAGCGTCTCATACCCTCGCTCGGGGCGATCGAACACCGTACGCTGATGGTCTGCGGTATTCCGGAGTCGTCGCTGGCCATCATGCTGGAGAACTACGAGAACAGCCTTCCTGCCGGTATTCATATGGCCTATTTGCCCAAAGACGGCATGATCCGCTTGCGTCTGAGTGCGTACGGCGCGGAAGCTGCCGCTCAGGTGGATGTATGCTTCGACCAACTCCAGTTCCTCGTCCACGACTACCTCGTCACGACCGACGACCGTCCGCTGGAGCTGCATCTCGCAGACGCCCTTAACAAACGGCACGCCACCA
>JAFZNG010000027.1 GCA_017551025.1 Paludibacteraceae bacterium
CTACACCCTACACCCTACACTCTACACCATACACCATACACTAGTCAACCCCCTACACCATACAATAGTAGGTGATTAGTAGGTTATTAGTAGGTGATTAGTAGGTTATTAGTAGGTGATTAGTAGGTGATAATGCTTGTGAATCCCATTTTTCCAGACTGTTTCCTTGCTCAAACTCCATTAATTTCCTTCATTTCCCTCACATATTCCTCCGGTTTCCTTCATAATTTCTTCCAAATCTGATCGCATTTTTTCGAAACATTACGAAAGCGTTTTGTTTTCTGTTTTGCTTTCATGTAATATGCACATATTCAATAAAATCCGCTTCCGTTATGGCTATTCTTTCAAAAATATGTTATAAAACATATACGCGTATACCTTATATTACGCGCGAAAGTAGTATCTTTGCACCGATTTTTATGGCCCTGTGCCATTCAGTAAAGCAAAATAAACACTTAAAATACTAATTGTATGAAAAAAATTTTCTTATTAATTCCACTTCTAGCCTTCGCGATGATAGCGAATGCAGCGACCACAACAATTTCTGGAGGAAAGAACACTCTTCGGAATGCTCTTAATGCCGCATCCCCTAATGATGTTATTATTCTTAATGCAGGTACTTACACCGATGACAACTACATTGAGTTCACAAAGAATGTAGAAGTTAAGGCTGCTGATAATGCTACAACAAAGCCTATCATTCAAGTAACTACGTATATCAAAATTTCCAGTGGGGCAAAGGTGAAGATTTCCGGTATTAAACTGGATGGTAGCCAGCAAGGTTCGCGTGACCAAGTAATCAGAGCCTATGAGGGAGCCAATAGCTTAGTAATGGAAGATTGTGAAATTACTGCGGGTAAAAAACCGATGTTCCGAGTAGAAAATGGCAAAAATCTTGATGAACTTACATTGAAAAACTGTACAGTGTACAGTAATACTGATAAAATCGTATCTAACGAAGCTGGTGGTACAATCGGTGCATTAAAAATTGAGGGAAGCGATTTCTATACCAATTCCAAAAGTGTAGTATCCAATTCTGGAACGATAACCACAATTAACTTTGACGGTTGTGATTTTACAACTAATAGTGAGACGGTTATTTATAGTTCAAGTTCTGCACACGTTGGTTCTTGTACGGTAAATAATAGTTATTTCCATGATTTTGCGCAATGTGCCATAAATATCAACGAAACTACTTCGTCTGAACTGAAAGTGAAAAATTCAACGTTTGCAAATATTGACGCTCGCGCGTTTCAAGCAGGAATGATTGAGTCCAAGACGGCAGACGGAGTTTATGTGGTTGACCATTGTACATTCTATAATTGTCAGATCTATAGCACCGATTATGGAACAGTAAAAGTAAACTCTCCAAGTGCAAAGGTGTCTAATTGTATTTTTGCTATGCCGGTGAGTACAGGTAGCCTAAGAACGGTTTATGTTCCGGATGGTCTTGCAGCAGGCACAAGTGTTACGAACTGTATGATGCACAACTATACGAAAGATGATAATATCGGTATCCCCTCCCGTTCTGGTCTTACAAAGGCATATTGCTTAGTAGCTAATCCGAACTTTGAAGACGCTGAGAATGGAGACTTCTCATTAGTAGGCAACGATTGGACTACAATGACTCTTTCTCCTGCTTGTGGCGCAGCTACCGATGGCCTCGACCTTGGAGATCCGCGTTGGCATAGTAATGGCACGTTGCCCGAAACGGGTTTTGCTACCGCTTATACGTGCTCAGGTCAATATGCCCAGATCCACGGAAATATTTGGAAAGATGCTAACAATTACCTATATGGTGATGGAGGCAATAAGTATGGGAAAGGCTCTAATAGTGCCTACGGTCTTGCAACATGGAGAATACATGCCACAGCTGCTACCGCAATAAAAGTAACATTGGACATGGATCCTGATGCGGCTAAAAGCGGACATATATTCAAAGTCGAAATATTTGATGAGAAGGGCGTTAAAATGGGCGAAGTAGAAGAAAGTGGATATTCGGATTCTAATACCTCAACCCCATTAAATGGATGTATTTATCTCCCCAAGGCAGGAAACTATTCTATAAGACTTAGCAACTCACAGACATATTCCTCTGCTAAGATTAAAGGTGTTATTCTGGCTCATGAAGGTGGAGCCGTTCAAGCTATACCTAAAACATTAGATGTTAGCGAAGCATGGTATTCTGCTAAGGGTTCGCGTGCTGATAATAAGATTTCCTTTACATCTTACTCGGATAGTTGGGTTAAGTGGAATATTGCTACTACCGGATCGCATGTAAAAGCTTATGCAGTCACTTTGACAATTGATAATCCGACAAAATATGGACATAATTTCTCTGTAAGTGTTTATGAGGAAGGAGATGAGGATCATGCTCAAACCGTTAGCGAACACGCATGGAATGAAACCTTTGATGCTGACGCTCCGTTAGCTCTTCCACTTGGCCTTGTGGCGCTGGAAGGCGGAAAGAACTATGTAGTGAAAGTAACGAATGCAGAAAGTGGAGCTCAACCGAAGATTGTTAGCGTCGGCTTTGCTCACGCCGGTGGTGCAGTACAAACTATTCCGGGAACATTCGCTATCAATGAAGCATGGTATGGTAATGGCGGAACTCGTGAGAATGGAACAATAACCTTCAGTAGTTGGAGTTCAGATAACTCATGGATTAAATGGAACGCTGCAACGACCGACGATGTTTTCTGCAATGTTACTTTGCGTATCAATACCACCAATGACCACCACTTTGCGGTTAATATTTACGAAGAGGGAAATGAAGTAGCGTTTGCTACGCTAAGTGAGAAATATTCAGAAACAACAGGTGATGCGTTGGATATTGATTTAGGACGTGTTCATATCGCAGCGGACAAGAACTTGCTTGTTAAGGTTACTAACCCTGTCAGCGGTTCTGCTGCAAAAGTGGTAAGCCTTAAATTTGAAGAAGTAGTTATACCTACTATTGAATTACCCAACACACTCCTTCCTGCAGCTGCAATGTTAAGCGAAAGAGCTTGGGTGGACACCGAGAGCGCAGTGGATTCTCTCCTCTTTACAGCACGCGGTGATGAGGGATATAACTCCTCTCAGTGGGCTAAATGGAAAATCCATGCTGCAACTCGCGGTTATTACAAGTTCACGCTCAATGCGTATACCGGCACTCCGACTAAGGCACAGCAGTATATTCTCTCTGTTCTTTCCAATGATGAGAGCGAAGTTATCGCAACTAAGACAACGGCGTGGGATAATGAGAACAATGAATATACAGATTTTGTATGTGCCGAATTACTTCCTGGAAACTACATTGTAAAAGTGCAAAATCCGGAATGGGGATCAAGAGGTCGTGTTTTGAGTATTGTTCCTTCCTATGATGGAGGTGCATTCACTGAAATCCCGACAGATCCTCTGCTTGGCACTGAAGCAATGATGCACCCTACCAAAATGACTCGCGATGCAAACAACGACATTCAGTATGGCGACAATGGTAATCCTCTCGATGAATTTGTTATGTGGAATATCCATGTGACAGATCCTGACGAGATGGAAGTTACCTTCAATGTCCTTAGTGGAGGACACCAGTTCAGTCTCGAACTGTACAAAGCAGGCGTTCTTGTGGGTAGTGCTGCAGAACCGACAGCCAATTGGGATGCTAGTGTTAAACTGAGCGACCACCTGACATTCCCCGAGGCAGGCGATTACCAACTGAAATTGATCAATAATCAAGAGAACTCTGTGGGCCTTCTCCACAGCATCACCTTTACTCCGTACGTAGCTCCGGAACCTGTCATTATTGATGAGACGGCCACGACGATCGAAGCCTGGGAAACTTATGTGAATGGCAATCCTATCGATCTGTCCATCAAGCGTACCCTCAAGGGTGGTGTTTATAATACCATCTGCCTCCCGTTTGTAATAGGTTCGACCAATTCTATGAATGCTGCATTCGGTACTGGTTACGAACTCCTGAGACTCAAAGAAGCTACATTAGAAAACGGTGTCCTCAATTTAATCTTCGAGCCGAAGACTACCATGGAGTCCGGTGTTCCGTATCTGATTAAGCCTGTAAATGACGTAATCGATCCAAGCTTTACAGGCAGAACGATAGACAAAACAGCCGCTTACACCGAAACGAAGGGTGATGTACAATTCATCGGTACGTTCGTAAAGCAGACGATTGACCAAGACGAGCACAACCTATACCTCGGTAATGACAATTCGCTCTACTTTGTGAACAACGATGTAACCATAAAAGGTATGCGCGGATACTTCCATCTGAATATTCAGAACCCGCAACAAGTGATCCGTCGTGCAAACATCGTAGCCGGTGGTCAGGTCATTACCTCGATCGACCTGATTAAGGATACGAATAACGGCTTCCTCAAGACTATCGAAGACGGACAAATCGTCATCATCCGCGAGGGCGTTCGTTACAATGTAATGGGTGTTAAATTACAATAATTCCAGAATACCAGTAAACCAGAATACTAGTACACTATAAAATTATACGAATTATGAAAAAGCATTATAATATACCAACCACGAACTCCGTTTCGTTCCGAACAGATTCATTATGCGATTTTTTGGTGACATCTGTTCAGGGTGGAACGCTAAATTACGGTGGTGAAATGGATAACATCGATCCAAACTAAAGCGTGTAACGTGATAATAAGATGCACGCGTATCTTTACATCAGCAGCCCGATCACATTCGGGCTGTTGGTGTACAATCTGAAATGCGATATGAAACGCGTCTTTATTTCCATTTTTATTTGCGCGCTCCTGTGCGCGATGAACCTTCAGGCTGCAACCATCAATGTGGCTCCGGGTTCGGGTACCCTTAAATCGGCGATCAATAATGCGACGGCCGGAGATGAGTTGGTCTTGACAGACGGCGAATATACCGAGTCGTCTACCCTTCGCCCCGCCGTGCCCCTTACTATCCGCGCAGCCGAAGGCTCCCAACCTATCCTCAAGTTCTCTGCCCGAATGGAAATAAAAGCGGATTTCACGCTGCGGGGTGTAACCGTCCAAACTTCTACCGACGTATTGCGTGTCGTGACCGGAGATACGCTCTTCAACCTTACCGTCGACCGTTGCCTCTTCCGCCTTGGCGCGACCGCCAACACTGCCCGCGCCATCTATGCGGCCGATGCGCCCAACCAACTCCGTACGGTCTCCATCACCCGCTGCACCTTCGACGGCGGCAACGGTACCGGCCGTTTTATCTACCTATATGGCGGTTCTGACCTTACCCCGATCTCCGGCTCTGTACTTATCGATCATTGCACCTTCTATCATTCGTCTGACACCCGCGGCGTCTATCCCGCCAACCTTGACAATACGCATATCACCAACTGTATCTTCATGAACCCCACCGAACGCGACAACACCAACAGTTTCGCAGTCTATGGTTCCAATTCCTACGTGTACAATTGCCTTGTTTTCAATGCGCCCGTCAAAGTAAGTACCGGCGCTTCGCAATCCGGTTGCATCGCCCGTAATCCCTATTTCGTCGATCCCGCGAACGGCAATTTCCAACTATTCGCCAATAGTCCCGCCATTCATGCCGGCACCGACAACACCACCCTCGGTGACCCGCGTTGGGGCGTCTCTACCGACCTCTACGACAACAGCAACGACCCGTACATCCCGTACAAGCAACCGTACTCCATGGCGCCGACTACCACCTCCGTCAAGATCCTTTGGCAGATGAACGAAGAGACGGCTCCCACCGACGCACTCGTTTATTATGGCACCGACCCCGATAACCTCAACCAATCTATCTCCACCTCCGACGGATGGAACGTGCCGGAAGAAGGTTTCGTGCATATCGTGACCCTCACAGATCTCCAACCTAACACGCGCTATTTCTTCTCAGTTGGCGCGAGTGCCACTCGCCGTTTCGATCGTATATGCTCCACCAAGACGGCTCCCGAAGCCGGCACGGCCTTCCGTATCTTTACCATTAGCGATATACATGGCAATGCCTGCAGCAACTGGTCCAACATGCAGGACTTCATCTGCGCCCTCAATTGCGATATATCCCTCATGAACGGTGACTTTGTCTCCAGCAAAGGTAACGACCGTAATTGGAATAACTATTTCTTTACCCCCGGCGCACCTTTCCTCGGCCAAGTGCCGCTCATGTCCTCCGTTGGCAACCATGAGACCGGTGATCCGCGTGGACTGCGTTGGTCGTCCTTCTACGATTATTTCCATCAGTTCGCCCACGAAGGACCCTGCGAAGGTGACACCATCGACCCGCGTAATGAATCTTACTTCCATTTCGTCTATGGCAATGCAGACATCATCATGCTTAACCTTAACGGCGATGAGTCTTCTCCCGCCTTCCTCCCCGGTAGCCGTCAGTACGCGTGGGCGGACTCCGTACTAAGTACCTGCACCCGTCCGTGGATCATCATATGCCACCATGTAGGCGTTCATACCTCCGGTTACCATGGCCAGTGGGCCGATGAACCCCGCCAAATGGGCAAGCTCTTCGAGAAATATGCTGCCGAACCCTACAACAAACGCATCATCTCCCTCTCCGGTGACGACCACTCCTTCGAGCACCTCTACAAGAAAGGCGTGCATTACCTCCGCCCGGGTTGCGGACGAGATGCGAACTACGACCAGCAGAAACAACTCTCTGACTGCCGTTACTCCCTCTTCTACCGCCGCGTATCATGCTTCTCTACGCTCGACATGTCTGCCGATGCCTCCACGATTACTCTTACTGCCTACGACTCCGTCGGCACACCCTTCTATACCTACACCTTCCTGCACGAGGGCGAAGTGATCGACCTCCCACGAGATACCATTGCACCTCCTGCACCCTCCCACCTTATCGGCCAACTCGATAACGGCACTTACCAACTCACTTGGCGCAATCCTACGCACCTCGTTTATACAGATGAACTTCTCGCAGACTTCAGCGATGGAGTAGGAAGTATGCTTACCGTCAATGATGAAGGTGCTACGATGGACATCCTGCCCTCCGATGGCGCCCTCCAATGCAACTATGCCATCACCACCCCTTGGGCAACCGCATCCGTCGACTATCCCTTTGATGCTGCCGTAGAACGGCAACTACCACCGATCCTCTCCTTCCGACTCAAGGGCAACGGATCGCCTACCGACCTGCGCATCGTGTGCAAAAACATCTTTGACGATCACGAAGACTGGTGGTACACCGAATCCGTCAACCTCTCCTCTACCGAATGGCAAACCATCACACTTGATCTGCGAACCCTACAAGCCTTTGATTGGTACACCAATACCTCCGATAGCAACCGCTGTGAAGGATTAGTCGGTCTCTCCTTTGGCGTCTCTACCGGTAATCCTGTCTCCGGCACCTTCTTTCTCGATGACATCCACCTCTCCGGAGATATCTATCCTGCGCCCGATTATGCGCAGACAGTCATTGTACGCAACGAAGACGCTTTCCCCTTATCCCCTACGGATGGTACGGAGATTTATCGCGGAACAGCAGAGAACTGCATCGATGCTTCCGTCTCGCCAAACCAAGTCTATTATTATGCAGCCTTTGCGGCCGACACTCATAACAATTGGTCTGCCCCAACCCCCGGCGCACAGTGGAAAGCCGATCCCTTACAAGGCGTAGAAAACATAGAAGGAACTTCCGTTCCCCGGAAATTCCTTCTAAATGGTCACCTGTATATCCGTCACGGAGCAGGTATCTATACTGTTCTTGGTCAGCCTAACTCTATTTCTCCAAAAAACTCCGGACAGTGAAAATTCGGCTGCGGCAAGTCAATCTTCTGCCAACTCAAGAAATGCGGCCGTTTGGTCTTGTCTGCACACTTGTAGAAATTGCAGCGTAGTTTCTGCGGGAAGACAGGCGCCTTGCCCCTAAAAATCAAATCCAGCGGAATCCGTAATGCTACCGTCCATTCGTACAAACCATCCTTCTCCTCAAACGCCTCTCTCGGATACGTGCACTTTCGTTCGATACGCCCCATTTCATCGGCCGTAAACGGTTGTACTTCCTCCGCTCTGCTCAGTCGCCACGAACCAACCATCGCGCCGATGCAGTTGCACTCAAAATTCATATATCCCCTCTCGCCCGGCACCTGACAGAAAAACTCGACACAACTGTCCTCCCATACCGGTCCCTGGTCCTCCGTCGTTACTGCCCGCAACTGCTCACCCTTCACGTGATACTGTAGCCGCAATGCCTCGTGGTCATTGCTCACCTCTACCGTTACTTCCGGCTTCTCCGGCCACTCCTCCGGCCAGTTGACTTGATCAACAGAATATTTCATGTTTTCTTTCGTTATATCGTTATATCGAAAGTTTTTTGATTATTGCCTCCATCGCCTCGCGCGATTTCTCCTGCTCTTCTACCAGCCGCAACTGCGCTTTGGTTCGTACCAGATTATGCTCCGGATAGGCAATCTTATAATACGTGTCGCCGTTCAGATAATCCGTGAAGAACCGCACCGTCTGCATGTAGCTCAACAATCGGCATCCGTAAGGCAGCAATTCTTTCTCTATCTCCGTCAGGAAGGTAGCCTCCTTTAGATAACCGCGTGTATAGGCTTCAAATACCTCGAGATCGACATGAATGTTGTCTAGATTCGGGTCGTCTTCCAGTCCTGTATTGGCCGCCGTACGCATGAAGTCGCCGAAGTCGCTGAAGACGAAGCCCGGCATTACCGTGTCCAAATCGACAATACAGATCGGCCTTCCCTCTTCGTCAAACAGCACGTTATTCACCTTCGTATCACAGTGGTTGATACGCTTCACTAGTTTCCCTTCCCGAAACAGCCGCTCCGCCAGACACATTTCCTCTCGCCGCTTATCAATCCAATCGATAATAGCTCCGCACGCAGCCTTTCTTCCTGCCTGATCTGCTGCCAGCGCTTCGTCCAACTGCTTCAATCTAAACTCCATATTATGGAAGTTGGGAATCGATTCGCACAGCGCATCAAACGGTAAATCCGACAACTGGCACTGGAACTTACCAAAAGCCTCACCCGTCAACTCTGCCGATGCCGGAGTTACTTTCTCCTGCGAAGTGGCCGGTTCTACCAGTACATACAAGCGCCAGTAATCCCCTTCCGGCGTCTTATGATACAATTTGCCGTCCTTGGTCGGAACCAGTTGCAGCACGCGGCGCTCAATATCCTGCTCGCCTGCGGCTTCCAACTTATGCCGTATATGATCCGTCACGAGCTGAATATTGCGCATCAGGCCCTCTACATTCGTGAAGATCTTGTGGTTAATACGCTGCAGACAGTACGATTTCTCGCCAATGCGCTTTGCGCGAACAATAAACGAATCGTTAATGAATCCGATTCGTAACGGCTCTGCCTCTCCTACTTCGTTGGGGATGGCAAAATGATTCAATATATCTTTCATGTTTTCCATAGATTATATTCGTGTTTTATGTCCTGTTCAGCATGCAAAGATACGATTTTTATTTGAATTACGCAAATATATTTTGATTTTTTGCTATTTATTTGCATATGTCGCGGAAAAGCAGTACTTTTGTACGCAAATACTATCCAAATATGTCTGATATCTATTCGATCGTTACATCGCGCAATCTGAGTTACGAACAGAAAGTAGTCGCCCTCGCTCATGCGGCTGAAGATACCTTGTCGGTGATTCCTATGCCCGAAAAGACCCGCAAATACTTCGAGCAGGGCGTCATCTGTAACCTCAATGAGGGGAATGCCCCCTACCGTCCGCGGTATATCATGCCCGACTATGAGAAAGCCGTGCGCCAGGGTGTCAAGTTCCTCCAAATGGCGCCTCCCAGCGACCTGGACGAGTTGCTTACCTTCCTGCAAGTCCTTTATCGCCACGTACCGTCTATCACGACCTATCCCGTCTTTCTCGGTGACCTGGACCGATTGGTCGAGCCCTTCATCGGCGATCTCAGCGACGAAGAAGTAAAACGCAAATTGCGCAACTTCTTCATCTATCTCGATCGCACCATTACCGACTCTTTCTGCCATGCCAACCTTGGCCCCGAAGCTACGCGTGCCGGACGACTCATCCTGGAAGTTGATCGCGAACTGGAGCAGGCCGTTCCTAACCTTACGCTCAAGTATGATCCCTCGATTACACCCGATGAATTCGCCGAAAAAGCGATCTATACCTCGCTCTGCGTAGCCAACCCTGCTATCTGCAACGATGCGCTCAATCGCCAAACCTACGACCGCTACGGTATCTCGTCGTGCTATAATATCCTGCCTATTGCCGGCGGTAGTTATACGCTCACCCGTCTGGTCCTGCCTCGTCTGGCCGATCTGACCGATGACTTCGAGGAATTCCTTCATCGCTTGTTGCCGGACGCTATGCTGTGCATGGCCGACTATATGAGCGAGCGCATCCGTTTTATCGTGGAGCAGTCCGGTTTCTTCGAGAGCCACTTCCTGGCAACCGAAGGCCTCGTCTCGCGCGACCGCTTCGTGGCGATGTTCGGACTGGTAGGACTGGCCGAAGCCGCCAACCACTTTGTACCCGGTAAGAAGTACGGCACCGATCCCGAGGCTGATGCGGCTGCAGAGCAAATCATGCAGGTTATCACCGACTTCGTCTCCCGCTACGAATGTCCCTATTGCGAAATAGCCAACCATCGTTTGTTGCTGCATGCCCAAGTAGGTATCGACTCCGATCATGGCATCACTTCCGGTATCCGTATTCCGGTAGGCGATGAACCAGAGTCTATCTACGACCATTTGCGTCATTCTGCCCGATTCCATCGGTTTATTCCAACCGGTTGTTCGGATATCCTGCCGTTTGACATTACCGGCAAGCAAAACCCTGCAGCCGTACTCGATATTGTCAAGGGAGCTTTCTCCCTCGGCCAGAAATATATCGCCTTCTATGCCTCCGACTCCGACTTGGTGCGTATTACCGGTTATCTGGTGAAGCGCTCGGAGATAGAGAAATGGAATAGTGGCCAAGCCGTACTCCAAAATACCACCCAACTCGGTGCACCAACCTACGCCTCGGCCCACTTAGCCAACCGCAAAGTGCGAGGTGTCTAATAGCTAACAGCCCATAGCCAATGGCTAAAGTCAGAAAAATCATACCGCAATCTACTGTAGACGGACCGGGCAACCGATTCGCCGTCTTTATGCAGGGCTGTAACATCCGTTGCACCTACTGCCATAATCCCGAGACGCAATCGCCGGATGACCCGGAGGCTCGCGAGATGAGTGTCGAGGATGTGTTACACGAATTGCATCCTTGTGTGCCGTTTGTGCGTGGTATTACGGTGTCCGGCGGTGAATGTATGCTCCAGGTCGAATGGCTGACCGAATTATTTCTTGCGGTTAAAGCCCTCGCCGATGAAACCGGCCATTCGCTCACTTGCCTCATCGATAGTAACGGTACGATTCCCTTTGTCCGCTATCCGGAACTCATGGCTTTGTGCGACGGTGTCATGCTTGATGTGAAATCTTGGGACGAAACGGTCTATCGCCGCCTAACCGGCGCAACCGACAATCATGTAGTCAAAGAAAACCTCCAATGGCTACTTCGTGCGCATAAACTGGAGGAGGTGCGTATCGTCTGCCTGCCCGAACGAGTGGATATAGGAAACTGCCTCAAGCACGTGGCTGAAACATTCGATTCTATCGGACGAAAAGTGCCGGTACGATTGCTGCGATTCCGTCCTCACGGAGTCGTAGGCGAACTGGCGCATCATCCCATGCCAACCGACGAACAAATGGCCCGTTATGCTGACTTAGCAGCCCGACTCACCATCGAAGTGACCATTCGTTAGCATGCAATAAAATTGCATATTCACTTTCCAAAAATCCGAAAATACTTGCATATGTGCTTTTTTTTTCGTACCTTTGTGCCCGATTTTATAAATTAGGTACTATATGGAACAGAAGAAAAGTAAATTCACGCCGGTTCTCAAGCCGGACAAGCAGTACCCGGAGGTAACTCCTTACAGTGTACTGACTGGTGTTGTAATGGCCGTAATTTTCTCTGCTGCAGCCGCCTATCTGGGCCTGAAAGTGGGGCAGGTATTCGAAGCCGCGATTCCTATTGCTATCATTGCGGTCAGTCTGTCCTCTATTCTCAAGCGCAAAAATGCCATCGGCGAGAATGTCATGATCCAGTCGATCGGCGCCAGTTCGGGCGTTATCGTGGCCGGTGCGATTTTCACGCTGCCAGCGCTCTATATCTTGCAGGCTAAGTATCCGGACATGACCGTGACGTTTACCCAGATCTTCTTCTCGTCCATGCTTGGTGGATGCCTCGGTATCTTGTTCCTTATTCCTTTCCGCAAGTACTTCGTGCATGAGATGGATGGCGAATACCCCTTCCCCGAAGCAACGGCTACGACCCAGGTGCTGCTCTCCGGTGAGACCGGCGATGAGTCGAAGGGCGAGAGTGCGTCCAGCGCGAAGCCGCTGCTATGGGCTGCTGTGATAGGTGGTCTGTACGACTTTGTGGTGAGTACCTTCGGCCTTTGGACGGAGCAGATCACGACACGCATGACAGCGTGGGGTGCTACGATGGCTGCTAAGACCAAACTGATCTTCTCGATGAATACTTCGGCGGCCGTACTCGGTCTGGGTTATATCATCGGACTGAAATATGCGGCTATTATCTGCGCAGGTTCTATCTTTATATGGTGGGTGATGATGCCTGTTATGGGTTCTATGCCCGGTTTGCAGGATATCGACCCGCTTTACCTTTATCTTAATTACGGCCGTAATATCGGTATCGGTGCCATCGCAATGGCCGGACTGATCGGTATTATCAAGTCCTGGGGTGTGATCAAGAGTGCTGTGGGCCTGATCAAAGCTGAAGGACGAAAGGTGAAAGGCGAAACTGAGACCGTTGTGCGTACTCAGCAGGATCTGAATATGAAGTTGCTGGTGATTGCTATTGCGGTAGCGCTGGTAGCCACACTGGTGTTCTTCTGGGTAGGCGTGCTGCATAATTTCTGGCAGGCGCTGGTAGCCTTCCTCGTCGTAACCCTCATCGCGTTCCTGTTTACGACCGTAGCAGCCAATGCCATCGCTATCGTAGGTAGCAATCCCGTAAGCGGTATGACGCTGATGACGCTGATCGTAGCCTCGGTGGTATTTGTTGCCATCGGTATGAAGGGCGCGAGCGGTATGGTAGGTGCGATGGTTATCGGTGGTGTGGTATGTACGGCGCTGGCCATGGCCGGCGGATTCATTACCGACCTGAAGATCGGTTACTGGATTGGTAGTACGCCGCGTAAACAAGAGACCTGGAAATTCCTGGGTACGCTGGTTAGTGCGGCTACGGTAGGTGGCGTCATGATGGTGCTCAACGAGACCTACGGTTTCGTAGGTAAGAACTGCCTGATTGCCCCGCAGGCCAATGCCATGGCGGCCGTGATTGAGCCGCTTATGTCAGGTCAGGGTGCACCGTGGATGCTCTACTTCGCGGGTGCCATGCTGGCGCTGGTGCTCAACTTCCTGAAGGTGCCTGTTCTGCCGTTCGCATTAGGTATGTTTATCCCGCTGCATCTAAACCTGCCGCTGCTGGTAGGTGGTGCTATCGCTTGGGCGATGGGGCGCAAGAAGGTGAGCGATGGCGAAGAGGCTGAGCAACGAGCTCAGGCTCGCCAGGAGAAAGGTACGCTCGTAGCCTCCGGATTTATTGCCGGTGGTGCCCTGATGGGTGTTGTATCGGCCATCGTAAAGTTCTGCGGTGCCGACTGGTATATGACGAGCTGGGCAGAGAGTAGCGGTGCAGCCATCCTTGGCATCGTGGCGTATCTTGCCCTTGTGGTCTACTTTATCGTTGCATCGAGAAAGACGAACTAGCATACCAGTTGACTAGAATACTAAAAAACCAAATAAATTAACTTTTTTAAATTCAAACAATTATGGTAAGTTTTAAAGAATTGGGCCTCGTGAACACCCGTGAGATGTTCGCTAAGGCAATCAAGGGAGGCTATGCTATCCCTGCTTTCAATTTCAACAACATGGAGCAACTGCAGGCTATCATCAAAGCTGCTGCAGAGACCAAGTCTCCGGTGATCCTTCAGGTATCGAAAGGTGCACGTAACTACGCTAATCAGACCCTGCTCCGTTACATGGCACAGGGTGCTGTAGAGTACGCTAAGGAACTCGGTTGGGAGCATCCGCAGATCGTGCTGCACCTCGACCACGGAGATAGCTTCGAACTGTGCAAGAGCTGCGTGGACTTCGGTTTCTCGAGCGTGATGATCGACGCTTCGCATCTTCCCTACGAGGAGAATATTGCCCTGACCAAGAAGGTCGTTGACTACGCACATCAATATGATGTAACCGTTGAGGCTGAACTCGGAGTATTGGCAGGTGTTGAGGACGAAGTATCGTCTGCAGTTAGCCACTATACCAAACCCGAAGAGGTTGTTGACTTCGCTACCCGTACCGGTTGCGACAGCCTTGCTATCTCCATAGGTACCAGCCACGGCGCATACAAGTTCACGCCGGAGCAGTGCACCCGTGACCCGAAGACCGGTAAACTCGTTCCTCCTCCATTGGCATTCGATGTATTGGACGCTATCATGGAGCAGCTCCCGGGCTTCCCGATCGTGCTGCACGGTTCGTCCAGCGTTCCGCAGGAGTACGTAGATATGATCAACTCGATGGGCGGCAAGTTGCCTGATGCAGTAGGTATTCCTGAGGAGCAACTCCGCAAGGCTTCTGAGAGCGCTGTTTGCAAGATCAATATCGACTCCGATAGCCGTCTGGCCTTCACCGCTGCTGTTCGCAAGGTGCTGACCGAGAAGCCGGGTGAGTTCGATCCGCGTAAGTACTGCGGCGTAGCTCGTGATTACATGGAGGAACTGTACAAGCACAAAATCATTGACGTGCTCGGTTCCAACGGCAAAGCCGAGTAAACTGAATACTGAACACTGAAAACTGAAAGCTATGCTTCCATTTATGTCAGCCGAACAGGCTGCCGAATTAATCCAACATGGTGACGTCTTGGGCATGGGTGGCTTTACCGCCACCGGTGTGCCCAAGGCAGTGCCGTTTGCCTTGGCGCAACGTGCGGAACGTCTGCATGCCGAAGGTAAACCTTTCCGCGTAGGTCTGGAGACCGGTGCGTCGATGGGTGACAGTTGTGACGGTGCGTTGGCACGTGCTCACGCCGTCGAGTTCCGTACGCCGTACCAGTCCAATAAGTCCATGCGCGACGAGATCAATGCCGAGGGAACCCATTATTTCGATATGCACCTGAGCCATATGGCGCAGGACATCCGTTACGGTTTCCTTCCGAAGCCTAACTGGGCCATTATCGAGGCCTCATACGTAGGTGAGGATGGTACCATCGTACCGGCTGCCGGTATCGGTATCATGCCGACCATCTGCAACCAGGCCGACCGCATTATCATCGAGCTCAACGAGATGTTCCCGGCTGCTATGCGCGGTATGCACGATCTCTACGAACCGCTCGACCCGCCTTACCGCAAGGAGATACCTATCTATAAGCCCTCCGACCGCTGCGGCTCGGATCATATCAAGGTAGACCCCAGCAAGATTGCAGCTGTCGTTCGTACCAATCGCCCGAACGAGATCCCGGCCTTCACACCGGTAGATGCGATTACGGCGAAGATAGGTGAGAACGTAGCGCTCTTCCTGGAAAAGGAGATGCACGAAGGACGTATTCCTGCTACGTTCCTGCCGATCCAATCGGGTGTGGGTAATGTAGCCAATGCTGTCCTCGGTGAACTGGGTAAGAACCCGCATATCCCGCCGTTTGAGATGTATTCGGAAGTGGTTCAAGACTCCGTTGTAGACCTCATCAAAGCCGGACATTGTAAGTTCGCCAGCGGTTGCTCGTTGCGTTTGGTAGAATCGAAGATGGCGGAAGTACTGGCAGACCTCGATTTCTATCGCGATAAGCTGTTGCTCCGTCCGCAGGAGACCTCCAACAACCCGGAGATCATCCGTCGACTCGGACTGATTGCTATCAACACGGCGCTCGAGGCAGATATCTACGGAAACGTCAACTCGACGCACGTCACGGGAACGAAGATGATGAACGGTATCGGTGGTTCGGGTGATTTTGCCCGTAACGCGTATATCTCTATCTTCACGACCGCCTCTACGGCGAAGAACGGTGCTATCTCGTCGATCGTACCGATGGTGACCCACCTCGACCATAGTGAGCACTCCGTGAAGGTGCTCGTGACCGAGCAGGGTGTAGCCGATCTGCGTGGCAAGAGTCCGCGTCAGCGTGCCGAGGAGATCATCCGTAACTGTGTGGCTCCGGAGTATCGCGAGATGCTGCGTGACTATCTGAAGTTCGCTAAGCACGGACAGACTCAGCACAACCTCTCGCTCGCTTTTGCGATGCATGAGGAGTTCCTGAAGTCCGGCGATATGCGTAACACCAAGTGGGAGAATTACCTTCGCTAAGCGGGGGTAATTTTTCCAATTGTAAATTGAAAATGACAAGTTGAAATGAATGATTTTTTGAAGTTTGCCAAGGCGCAAGGTCTCAATACCATGCACGTGGAGAAGACCATGGAAGTCTCGGCTAATTATATCTCGCCTTCGATCCTCGAGGAGCGCCAGTTGAATGTTACCCAGATGGACGTGTTCTCGCGCCTCATGATGGACCGCATCATCTTCCTGGGTACCGAGATTAACGACTATACGGCTAACGTGATTCAGGCGCAGTTGCTCTACTTGGAATCGGCCGACTCGGAGCGAGACATCAATATCTACCTCAACACCCCGGGTGGCTCGGTATATGCGGGCCTGGGTATCTATGACACGATGCAGTTTGTGCATGCCAAGGTAGGCACGATCTGTACCGGTATGGCTGCCTCGATGGGTGCAATCCTGCTGGTAGCAGGTGAGAAAGGCATGCGTGCTGCATTGCCTCATTCGCGCGTCATGATCCATCAGCCGCTTGGCGGTATCCAGGGTCAAGCCTCGGATATCGAGATCACCGCACGCGAGATTCTCAAACTCAAGGACGAACTCTATCAGATCATCGCCGATCATAGCGGTCAGGCCGTGGAGCGTATCCGTCAGGACGCCGACCGCGACTACTGGATGACCTCGCACGAGGCCCTGGACTATGGTATGATTGATCGTGTATATACCCGTAAGTAACGATGGGAAAGAAACCGAAATGTAGTTTTTGTGGACGTGACAACGTGCACTTGTTCTCCGGCAAGGATGGCAGTTATATCTGTCCGGACTGTATCGAGTCCGGTCATCTGCTGCTGATGGAATCGATGCAGCAGGAGGAAGCTCCCGAACCGCAACCCAAGCCCACGAGTTCGGCCGGTCAACCCGCACCCGACTTTGGCCTGAACCTGGAGACCTTGCCGCGTCCGAAGGATATCAAACAGTTCCTCGACCTGTATGTTATCGGACAAGAGGAAGCCAAGAAATACCTGTCTGTAGCGGTATATAACCACTATAAGCGCCTGCTGCAGCCTAAGGACGAGAACGAGGTGGAGATCGAGAAGTCGAATATCCTGCTGGTAGGTTCTACCGGTACGGGTAAGACGCTGCTGGCACGTACGATCGCTAAGATGCTCAAGGTGCCCTTTGCCATCGTAGATGCTACGGCACTTACTCAGGCGGGTTACGTGGGCGAAGATGTTGAATCCTTGCTTACGCGCCTATTGCAGGACTGCAACTACGATATCCCTCAGGCCGAGCGAGGCATCGTTTTTATCGATGAAATCGACAAGATCGCCCGTAAGTCGGAGAATCCGTCCATCACGCGTGACGTGTCGGGAGAAGGCGTACAGCAGAGCCTGCTGAAGTTGCTGGAAGGTGCCCTGATCAACGTGCCGCCCGAGGGTGGACGCAAGCACCCCGAACAGGAGTTCCTGCATGTAGAGACCAAGAATATCCTCTTTATCTGCGGTGGTGCGTTCGACGGCATCGAGAAGAAGATCGCCCAACGAATGAATACCCAGGTGGTGGGCTTTGAGGCGCAAGAGCGTAAGCAGAAGATCGACAAGGATAACCTGCTGCAATATATCGCGCCCCACGACCTCAAATCGTTTGGCCTGATACCCGAGATCATCGGTCGTCTACCGATTATCACGTATCTGCATCCGCTCGACAAACAAGCGCTGCGGAATATCCTGACCGAACCCAAGAATGCCATTACCAAGCAGTACGAAAAACTGCTGGAGATGGACGGCATAAAACTTAGTTTTGCCCCCGACATGCTGGACTACATAGTGGATAAGGCAGTCGAGAACAAACTGGGTGCCCGTGGTCTGCGCGGACTGATGGAGAGCATCATGATTGACGTCATGTACGAGTTGCCTTCCGATAAGCAGACCGACAGCTTTGAGGTGACACGCGAATATGCCGAGAAGAAAATAGAAAAGGCAGATTTTTATAAACTGAAAAACACCGAAGAATAATATGAATCGTACCTGGTGCATTTTTATGGCGCTGACGCTCGTCAGTTGTGCCGGACAGAAAATGGGACTCGTGACGTCCCCCGCAGATTATCCCGCTAAGCAAGGTTCGCTTCGCGAGTTGGTATATACCCCCGCTTCCAGCCAGTTCTCGCTCTGGAGTCCGGGTGCTAAGGCTGTCGTGCTGCGCATCTATGCCGACCAAGAGACGACCGAGCCGCTTCGTCAGGTCAAGATGCGTCGTCAGGAGGACGGCTCCTGGACGGCTACCGTCAAGGGTGACCTGAAAGGCCGCTACTACACCTTCCAGGTGCAACAACCGCTCTCTCGCTGGAAACTCCACGAGACGCCCGGTATCTTTGCTACCGCCGTAGGTGTCAATGGTCGCCGTGCTGCCATCATTGATATGCGCGAGACTGACCCGGAGGGTTGGCAAGAGGACCGTCGTCCCGCACTTCGTGGGGCACAGGATGCCATCGTCTATGAGATGCACCATCGGGACTATTCGATTCATCCCTCTTCGGGTATTCAGCATCGCGGTAAGTTCCTGGCGCTGACCGAACCCGGTACGCGCTCGCCGGAGGGTATGAAGACCGGTATCGACCATTTGGTCGAACTGGGCGTTACCCACGTACAGATCCTGCCGAGCTATGACTATGCGTCGGTAGATGAAGCGCATCCCGAGCGTCCGCAATACAACTGGGGTTACGACCCGCAGAACTATAACGTGCCCGAGGGATCCTATGCCACGGATGCTGCGGATCCGGCATGCCGTATTCGCGAACTCAAGCAGATGATCCAGGCGCTGCATAAGGCCGGCATCCGCGTCATTATGGACGTCGTGTACAACCACACGTTCGACGTTGAGAACAGTGCCTTCACCCAGACTTGCCCGGATTATTTCTACCGCCTCACGCCGGACGGCCATCTGGGCAATGCCTCTGGCTGCGGCAACGAGACGGCCTCCGAACGCGAGATGATGCATCGTTATATCGTCGAGTCGGCGCGCTACTGGGTAGAAGAGTACCATATGGACGGTTTCCGCTTCGATTTGATGGGTATTCACGACCAGGCTACGATGCGCGATGTGCGCCGCATGTTGGATAGTATCGACCCCTCGCTGTTGCTCTATGGCGAAGGATGGGCTGCGGGCAGTCCGCTCTTGGACTATAACCAGCTGGCGATGAAAGCCCTCATGCCGAACCTGCCGGGTATCGGTGCGTTCTGCGACGATATGCGTGACGCTATCCGTGGTCCGTTCCATGATGATCATCAGGCAGCCTTCCTGGATGCCCAACCCGGCCACGAAGAGTCGATTAAGTTCGGTCTGGTAGGTTGTATCGCCCATCCGGATATCGACATGAACAAGGTCAACTACTCACGTCAACCCTGGACGCTCCAGCCGACGCAGTCGATCAACTACGTCTCCTGCCACGACGATATGATGCTTACCGACCGTCTGCGTGCGTCTATCGCATTGCAGCCGGGTGAGATGGAGCGTCTGGACAAACTGGCACAGACGACCGTGCTGACCAGCCAGGGTATCCCGTTCCTGTGGGCAGGCGAAGAAGTGATGCGCGATAAGAAAGGAGTGCACAATAGTTACAATTCTCCCGATTCCATCAACCAAATCGACTGGTCGCTCAAGCACCGTAACCAGGACCTCTTCCGCTACTATCAGGGACTCATAGCGCTGCGTAAAGCCCATCCGGCTTTCCGTCTGGGCGATGCCGAACTGGTGCGCCGTCATATGCATTTCCTGCCGGCCGAGGAGGGTGTGGTGGCTTTTGTGCTGCGCGAGCATGCCGGTGGCGATGCGTGGGAAGATATCGTGGTTATCTTGAATAGCCGTCGCGAGGCGGTACAGGTCGCTCTGCCGGAAGGCAAATCGTTCATCGCCGTCTGTGCGGACGGACAATGCCCGTGCAACGGCACTCAAATGGCATATACCGCTGCGGCTATCGTTTCACCTCAATCAGCACTAATTCTCCACGATTGATGAGACGGCATCTACTGCTCATACTACTGCTTCTTCCATTCCTAAGCGGAGTGGCACAAGCCGAGACGCGCCGCGAACGCACGTTGATGCCCAGCGAGTTGCGTATCGGGTGGGGTGATATGTTGTTCGAGACGCTTATGTGGCATAATCCCAAGTCGGTTATTACCACGATGCCTGCCTCCTATCGGCGTACCTATGCCGAGAACTATCGCTACCATCAGCACCTCTTCCTGGAGTACCAGTACCGTTTCAATTACTGGTTTGGTCTGGGTGGTATGATGGATCTGGGCGAAGTAGGTTGGGATCAGGTGACGCGTGACGGTACGGGCTTGGAATTGATGCGTGATCCGGGACATTATTTCTATAATCTCACCATCATGCCTACCGTGCGTTTTACCTACTACCATCACGACCATGTGAATCTCTATTCCGGCTTGGGGTTGGGCATGGTTATCAACGGTGGAACCGAACAAAACGTCCATGGCAACCGTACCGAACTGGGTGCTGCGATCAATCTGACGGCCTTTGGCGTGAGTGCCAATTACAAGCGTTTCTTTATGGCTGTTGAGTTGGGCGGACTGTACGGACTGCGCAATACCAATACGATTTATATGGCCTCTTCGCGTATCTTTACCGCGTCGATAGGCGTGCGATTCTAATCTATTGAAAACGGAAAGGATGAAATTGAAAAGCATCATATTATCGCTCGTAATTCTCGGTCTGACGGCTTGCCGGTTCGGCCGGGAAGAGGTGATGGATTTTACCCAAGTGACCGGTCTCGACTCTACGATGTTTCGCGTTACGGCTCAGCACGAGATAGATCTTACGTCCGGATTCCCTACCGACTGCTACCTGCCGGATGGTACCCGCATCAACGAGTATGCGGATGACGACCCGATGGAATCGGGTGTTCAGTCGCGTAAGACCAGTTCGGTCACGGGTACGGCTATCGTGCAGAGCCTGCTCGATTGGGGCAATGGCAAAAAGGTGATCGAGGTGGTAGGTACGTATAAGAGTTTTGATACCGATCTGATGCCGATTACGCTTTCCGGTAAGGTGATGCTGCCTGTCGGACGCAAACCCAAGCGCATGATCCTGGTTAGCCACTATACCGTCGGCAGCAATGCCGAGGCACCGAGCAATGCCTTCTCGCTGGAGGGTGTGCTGGTGAAGATGGGTTACGGATTGGTGATCCCTGATTACCTAGGCTATGGTGTGACGGCCGATAAGATCCATCCCTATCTCTGTATGGATATTACGGCGCTGAACGTCGTGGATATGTGGTTGGCGGTCAAGCCGTGGCTTAAGGCGGTAGGTATGGAACCCGAGCATGAGGAGATCAACCTCATGGGCTATTCCCAGGGTGGTGCCACGACGATGGCGGTATTACGACTGATTGAAATGCTGTACAACGATCCGAAGTTGGATTCCTACGTACCGGTGCATCGTGTCTTTGCCGGAGGTGGTCCGTACGACGTGAAGGCCACGTATGAACGGTTCGTCAATACCGATACGGCGGGCTATCCGGTGGCGGTACCGCTGGTGCTGCAGGGCATGATAGCGGGCTACGGGATCGATGTGAAGATGACGGAGATGGTACAACCCTGGTTGTGCGCCAAAGTGGATGAATGGATCAATTCCAAGCGCTATTCTACCGGTCAGATCAATACGTTCATCGGTACCAAGGTGACCCACGAACTGCTGACGGCCGAGGCGATGGCACAGACTTCGGATAAGGTGGCCGAACTGTACAAGGCCATGACCGACAACTCCATCATCGCCTACGATTGGGATCCGAAGGCACCTATCTACATGATGCACTCGATGGATGACGAGACGGTGCCGTATACCAATGCCGTGAACGCCAAGAATAGATGGCACAATGCCAATATAGAGTACAACTTCGGCCACTATGGTTCGCACGTGCGGACCTGTCTACGCTTTATCTATTCGGTGCAGACCCTGCTGGAGGAAGAAGAAAAAGAAAGGGGGCAGTATGAGTAAAGGTGAATGGCTAAAGGCGAAAGGCGAAAGGTTAATGGTTATCGGTTTCCTTTCGATGCACATTTTTCAATTTTTAATGCCGTCATGTAAGCCCTTGCCTACCTTTGAGACCGACGGCGTGACCATCTCGTCCGAGACGCGTGTGCTGTCCTCGGGCTTTGTGGAGCAACGTTTCTCTACCGACCGGGATGCGTATTATCTCATCGGTATCGAGCCGATACGTATGGGCTATAATCCCCTGAATTCGGAGAACCAGAAGCAGTTTATGACCCTGGAGTTGGATTCTGCGTATGCGGAGTATCTCGATTGGCGCAAGCAATTGCTGCAGCAGGGTGAGTTTACCATTGCCTCCTTTGCCAGCCATAGTCTGCAGTATGGTGAGACCGACTATTTCTTTACGGGTCTTAAGCCCGGCACCGACTATTGGGTGTATGCTTTTGTGGTCGATCCCGAGAAGATGCAACCAAAGGGTAAATTACACCTGGTTAGCGTGCGGACCATGGACCAAAGTACCGTGGATGTGCATTTCGAATACCGCGTGAAGTCCGGTTGGGATTATATCTATCCGCTCGACTCTACGGGACAGCATATCCAGGCCCATTTCCCTTATGTGCAGGCGCAGGTGGACAGTATGACGATCGTGCGGTCGGGTAAGACGCCGCAACAGTTCTTCGCGGATAGCTTGAACTATATGCTCGCGCATCCTCAGGAGGCGGATGTACTCTACGGCGTTTACGCACGCGACTTCCGTTACTGGTTGTTCGAAGAGGTAATCATGGGACGGATAGATATTGATGATTGTACGATCTATACAGCTATGGCCGGTTTTGACGGCCTCATATGCCATCCTACTATCTATAAGTTCCATTTCAGTCCCGAACAGGAATTGTACCGATACGACACCGACTCCACCAATCTGGTGAAGTCGGGTACGTGGTAATGGCGAATGGCTAATGGCTAATGGCTAAAGGCTAAAGTTATAGCTTCCGCTGATAGTGATAGTCTTTCCATCGATCGTCGGTGCTGTCGTCATCCGTGCCCCGCAGACGATGCCAGAAGGCTTTTACTTTCTGTTCACCATAACGCCAGTAGAGCAGCACGAGCAGGCCGAAGACCATACCGCCCAGGTGGGCGAAGTGGGCTACGTGGTCGGCGCTGGTGATACCTGTGATGGTTCCCAGTCCGGCCATGAGTTCGATAATGGCATATCCTATAACAAGGATGCGCGCGCGTATAGGAATCGGGATAAAGAGGATAAACATCCTTACTTCCGGGAATAGCCATCCGAAGGCCAGCAGGATGCCGAATACGGCACCCGAGGCACCGATGGTTACCAGTTGTTCTGCCAGGTAGGGGTAGGCGGCTATCTCACGACCGAACATACCCATCCATACCAATTCCTGCGCCAGGGCGGCTCCCAATCCGCAGATGAGGTAGTAGATGATAAACTTCTTCTCGCCCCATTCGCGCTCCAGCACGGGCGCGAACATCAGCACCGCAAACATATTAAAGAATATATGATCGAAGCCGGCGTGCATGAACATATAGGTCACGGGTTGCCACCAGTGGAAACTGTCCGCCGTCCAATAATGCAGACCCAATACCTGGTCCAGATCTACTCCGAACGGACGAAGCGAACTTAGAAAAAAGACAATAATGTTAAGCAACAACAGGTTGCGCGTAATAGTCGGTAATCTTCTCATAACGGCTGCAAAAGTACTATTTTTTTCGCAAATATCCTTACAAAAATCGTGCTTTTTAGTAAAAAAAGCCGTTTTTGGCAGAAAAAAAGCATTTTTTTTGCATTTTTTCTTGGTTGTATCATATTTTTGTCGTATCTTTGCACTTGCAATTGCGGGTCATGTGCCCGCAGGGTAAGAAATTAAACGTTTAATTATTAATTATTAAAACTTATTTTGTATGAATAAGACTGGACTTGTTGAAGCAGTAGCTCTGAAGGCTAATGTTTCGAAGGCAGAGGCTGCTAAGGTTGTTGACGCAGCTATCGAGGCTGTTGTAGAAGGCCTGAAGAAAGACGGTAAGGTAGAGGTTGTAGGTTTTGCATCTCTTAAGGTTGCTGAGCGTGGTGAGCGCAAGGGTATCAACCCGCTGACCAAGCAGGCTATCGTTATCCCCGCTAAGAAGGTCGTTAAGTTCAAAGCCGGCTCGAAGCTCGCTTTCTAAACTTTACAACTATGCATAAACGAGTTGCTCGCATGGGCAACTCGTTTTTGCGTGAGCGCTTGCGCGCGGACGCGTCGCGTAGCGTATAAATAGGTATTAGTTTTTTTAGGTCAAAATATGTTGAATATCATTCTTTGCGGTGCACCCGGTAGTGGTAAGGGAACGCAATCGCAATATATAGTGGAGAAATTCGGACTGCAACACCTCTCTACGGGTGATGTGCTGCGTGCCGAAATAGCGAGCGGCAGCAAACTGGGTGTACATATCGACGCCCTCATCTCGCGTGGTAATCTGGTGCCGGACGATATGATGTACGGTGTGATCGACAATTACTTCCGCACCCTGCCTAAGGATTGCAAGGGCATTATCCTGGATGGTTATCCTCGTACGGTGCCGCAGGCTGAGGCGCTGACCGAACTGCTTAAGAAATATAAGATGGACGCCATCATGATTGACCTGCTCGTAGATGAGCAACTGCTGATCCAGCGACTCATCGAGCGTGGCAAGGTGAGTGGTCGTGCGGATGATAACCTGAATACGATTCGCCACCGCATTGCCGTTTATCACAATCAGACGGAGCCTATCGCCCATTATTACCTCCACCATGGCAACTACTGCCCGGTGAACGGTAATCATAGCGTAGAGGATGTGTTCCTCCAGATCGAGAACATCATCCGCCGCGAAACCAAAAAATAATTACCCATAACCCATCCACTCATGGCCAGCAATTTCATCGATTACGTGAAGATCTACTGCCGCTCCGGTAAGGGCGGTGCAGGTAGTATGCATTTCCATCGCGCCAAGTATCTGCCTAAGGGCGGACCTGACGGCGGTGACGGCGGTCGCGGGGGTAGTATTATCCTGCATGGCAACCGTAATCTATGGACCTTGCTCCACCTGAAGTACCAGAAGCATATCATGGCTACCGACGGCGGACGCGGTGGCGAGAGTCGTTCGTCGGGCAAGGATGGTGAGGATCGTATCATCGAGGTGCCCTGTGGCACGGTAGTCTATGACGGCGATACGGGTGAGTACCTCTGCGAGGTGAAGGAGCATGACGAGCGTGTCGTGCTGCTCCGTGGCGGTAAGGGGGGCTTAGGTAACTGGAATTTCCGTACGGCCACCAACCAGGCACCGCGTTATGCGCAGCCGGGTGAACCCTGTCAGGAGCGCAACGTGATCCTGCAGCTGAAGGTGCTGGCCGACGTCGGACTGGTGGGCTTCCCGAATGCCGGTAAGTCGACGCTGCTGAGCGTGGTCTCGGCGGCCAAACCCGAGATAGCCGACTATCCCTTTACGACCTTGACACCCCAATTGGGTATCGTCAAGTATCGTGACGAGCGATCGTTCTGCATGGCAGATATCCCCGGTATCATCGAGGGCGCAAGCGAAGGACGCGGACTGGGATTGCGCTTCTTGCGGCATATCGAGCGTAATGCGGTGCTGCTGTTTATGGTGCCGGCGGCTACGGCAGATATCGTGGCGGAATACCGCATCCTGCTTTCCGAACTGGAGAAATACAATCCCGAATTGCTGACCAAGGCACGCGTGCTGGCGATCTCCAAGTGCGACGTACCGGCTTATGACGAACAGGGTGAACCCCTGCCCATAGCCAATAGCGAAGAGCTAACGGCCGAATTAGGTATTCCGGTGGTATGTATCTCGTCCTTTACGGGCGAGGGCATCGACCGGCTCAAGGATATCCTCTGGGAGGAACTATCCAAAGAGCAGAACCAAGTCATCGAGATCAGCCATGCGCCGATCGATATCAAGGTTATCGAGCGCGACGAAGAACCGGCTCAGGAGGACGAGGAAGAAGAGGGTACGATCTATCTCAACGAGGTAGAGGAAGAATGGGACCTCTCGAAGTATAAAGGCATCGGTTGGGACGATTAAAAATTCAAAATTCAAAATTAAAAATTGAAGGGGGAGAAGCTAAATAGTTTCATTGAATGGCGCGAGGGGCATGTGCCTAATAAGCAGTTTGTGCTGCTACTCTCGTTCTTTGTGGGCTGTTTCTCGGCTTGTGCGGCTGTGATCCTGAAGTCGTTTATCCACCTCATTCAATATTTCGTAGAGAATCATCTTATCGCCGGTGGGCATACCTGGTGGTACCTGATCACGCCGATGATTGGTATCACGCTGGCGGCGCTGTTTGTGCGCTATGTGGTGCGCGACGATATCTCCCACGGAATCACTAAGATACTCTATGCTATCTCGCAGCGCAAATCGATCATCAAGGCGCATAATATGTGGTCGTCGGTGATTGGTTCGGGACTGACGATCGGTTTTGGTGGATCGGTCGGAGCCGAGGCACCTATCGTGTTGACCGGAGCGGCTATCGGTAGCAACCTGGCGAAGGCTTTCCGGCTTGACCAGAAGACGATGATGCTCATGATCGGCTGCGGTGCAGCGGGTGCGATAGGCGGTATCTTCAAGGCACCTATCGCCGGACTGGTCTTCACGCTGGAGGTGCTCATGATGGATATTACGATGACTTCGGTGGCGCCGCTGCTCATCTCGTCGGTCACGGCTACGGCGATCTCGTATATCGCTACGGGCACCGATCCGATGTTCCCGCTCGACCAGTACGATGCTTTCTCTGTCAGTCGTATCCCGTGGTATCTGCTGCTGGGTGTGGTATGCGGCTTTGCGAGCCTGTACTTCACGCGCGGCATGAACCGGCTGGAGCAATTCATGAAGCATCATGTGCGTAGTATCGGCGTGAAGATACTCGTAGGAGGACTGACCCTGAGTGTGCTGATTTTCCTCTTCCCGCCGCTCTACGGTGAGGGATATGACGTGATTACCCAACTGATCAACGGCCATAGCGAACTCGCGCTTGCCTATAGTCCGCTTACCAACGGCACGTGGCTAACGGCCAACAGCCAATGGCTGATCGTTGGCTACTTTGTAGCCATCATACTGCTTAAGATCGTGGCTTCCGTAGCTACCAACGGCGGTGGCGGTGTCGGAGGTATCTTTGCTCCCTCGCTGTTTATGGGCGCGTTGGTGGGCTTTGTTACGGCGCGTGTGCTCAACCTGTCGGGCGTATGGGTGCCGGCTACTAATTTCTCGCTCGTCGGTATGGCGGGTCTGATGTCGGGTGTGATGCATGCCCCGCTGACCGGTATCTTCCTTATTGCCGAACTGACGGGTGGTTACCATCTGTTTATGCCGCTTATGATCGTGAGCGTCATATCCTATCTGACGATCATGATTTTTGAGCCGCACTCGTTGTATGCGATGCGTCTGGCGCAGAAGGGTGAGCTGCTTACGCATAACAAGGATCGCAATGTGCTCACGCTGCTCAAGATGGATAATGTGCTGGAGACCGACCTCGTTACCGTCTTCCCCGAGATGACCTTGGGCGAACTGGTGAAGGTTATTTCCGAGAGCCGCCGCAATATATTCCCGGTCATCGACCATGACGGCCGTCTGAAGGGTGTTCTCTTGCTTGACGAGGTGCGTAATATCATGTTCCAGCCGCGATTGTACAAGCGCTTTACGGTGGGCCAACTGATGACCTCTCCGCTGGCGGTGCTGCGGTTTGATATGCCGATGGAGAAGGTGATGGAGACCTTTGAGGACACGGGTGCGTGGAACCTGCCTGTCGTGGATCAGGACCGCCGTTATCTGGGTTTTGTGAGCAAGTCCAAGATATTCAATTCCTACCGCAACGTCCTCGTTCATTTCTCCGAAGAGTAAACCCTAATTTTACCAAGGCTCCGTTAACCGTCTTGATAGCGTCTGCCCATTCTACTTTTGCCATTTCGTGCCGATCATGTTTTGCCTCCGATCGGCGTAGAGGGGTTAAGGGTTAGGTTTTAAATGTTTATCTCCCGATGTTGGTTCGATGTTGGTTCGGTGTTCCCAGGACATTGGACCGATAAGGATCTTTGTGCACGAAGACCTTGCAGGTTCCATCGGGTTGTTTTCGTGATCGGTAGATCTTGTCGCCAAGTCTGCCGTGGATGGCAAGGATGCCATCGGGTAGTTGGATTTGTGCCATAGTCGTAGTGGTTTTTAAAATCTGGTGCAAAGGTACTGCTTTTCGCTGACATACGCAATACCTTGTCCCCCGACAGTTGTCTTCTGTCCCGAAAGGAGAAGTATAACCTATAACCTATAACCTTTATTAATTAAAATAAGGTAAAAAGTAAAAAGTATCGAATTTGAAAATGACATGTTCTCGCGCGCGATATATCGTTATGAAGATACTTTTTACTTTTACCCTTTTTGTCGGTAGCGATGTGTATATGCAAAAACAAAATCCCTTACTTTTGACTTTTTACCTTTTTTTGGAGAGTGACAAAAAATCGTTTGTTAATAACTTTTAACTCTAAACTGAAAAAAATCTTATTTTTTCTTGTCTATCTCAAAAATTTTTCGTATCTTTGCACCAAAATAACAGCTCTGCTTATGCAAAAACAATTCGGGCGGCATTATCAGCCGAATAAATTCGGGACGGATTACAATCACGCTTCCGATAAGATGTGCAACATCGACGCCCTCGGTGTGCAGCAAACCAAGTGGAACAGTATCTGCCATGACCTGCACGGCAACCACCAGAAGCTCTACTGCCATCTGGCCTCGGGCGAGGACGTGCTGCTTAAGTGCGAGTACTCTAAGGAATCGGCCCTCGTCGCCGTATATCAGCCCTGCCGGTTTATGAGCATCGGAGACCCGGCACCGGAACTGATCCCTGCCGTACTTGCCGCCATCCGGACGGTCTATCCCCAAGCCGAAGTGGTCGGCGAAGAGCGGTTCATACGCGTCGTTTTTTGACACGTTAGGTAGACAAATTGCACTTTTTTCGCGAAAAAGGGGGCGAAAATTTGCATATGTCAGAAAAAAGCAGTAATTTTGCACGCTTTTTCGAGAGTATGCCCTTTCGCGAAAGGACCTCGGAAAGCACGTAAACGATAGAAATAAAACAATCTAAAGTATATAAGATTATGTCAGAAATTGAATCGAAAGTAAAAGCTATCATCGTTGATAAGCTCGGCGTAGAGGAGTCGCAAGTGACCCCCGAAGCTAATTTCCAGGCAGACTTGAACGCTGACTCTCTGGACACCGTAGAACTCATCATGGAGTTTGAGAAAGAGTTTGGTATCTCGATCCCGGACGAGGACACGCAGAAGATCAGCACCGTTGGTGATGTAATTGATTACATCAAGAACGCACAAGCTTAATACACTGTACGGATGATTGGTTTACGAGTTTACGGGAGACTGTAAACTCGTAAATTCATGTGTTATTACATACTACACGAAGATGCAATTAAGAAGAGTAGTTATAACTGGTTTAGGCGCGCTCACGCCCGTAGGCAATAGTGCGCGCGAAACGTGGGAATCATTGGTAGCCGGCAAGAGCGGCATCGCACCCATTACGGCTTTTGATGCCAGTCTGTTTAAGACACAGTTCGCCGGTGAGGTGAAAGGTTTCGATCCTACGCCGCTGCTTGACCGCAAGGAGTTGCGCAAGCTCGATCGCTATGCGCAGTTCTCGGTATGCGTGGCTGAGGAGGCTCTGAAAGATAGTGGACTGGATCTGGAGAAAGAGGATCGTAGCCGCGTAGGTGTCGTTTGGGGAAGCGGTATGGGAGGCCTGCAGTCTATCGAGCAGGAGCTATACCAGTATGCTGAGGGCGATCGCGTACCTCGCTTCAATCCCTTCATGATCCCGAAGTCGATTCCGAGCATTGCTGCCGGCCAGATATCTATCCTGTTTGGCTTAGGTGGACTGAGTTTCTCGGTTAGTACGGCTTGTTCGTCGTCTTCGCATGCTGTAGCCTCGGCTTTTGACCAGATTCGTCTGGGCCATGCGGATGTGCTGCTGACCGGTGGTGCGGATGCAGATATCTCTCCGGCCGGTATTGGCGGTTTCAACTCGCTGCATGCCCTCTCGACGCGCAACGACGACCCGCAGGGTGCCAGCCGTCCGTTCTCCAAGTCGCGTGACGGATTCGTGCTGAGCGAAGGTGCGGCCTGCCTCGTGATGGAGGATTACGAGCATGCCAAGGCACGTGGCGCACATATCTACGCCGAGATGGTAGGTGAGGGTATGACCTCGGATGCCTACCATATGACGGCGCCGGATCCGGATGCCAAGGGTGCACAGCGCGTGATGCAGCAAGCCATACAGGATGCCGGTATTCGTCCCGAAGATATTGATTATATCAATACCCACGGTACGTCCACGCCGCTCGGCGACCTGGCCGAACTCAAGGCGATCCTCAATGTATTCGGCGAACATGCGTACGAACTCAACCTCGACTCGACCAAGTCGATGACCGGTCATATGATCGGAGCAACGGGTGCCGTAGAGTCGATGGCTTGTATCATGGCGCTCAAGGAAGGCGTCGTGCCGCCTACGATCAACCACTCGCCGGACGATGAGGACGAGCAGATTGACTATCGTCTTAATTTCACCTTCGGTAAGGCGCAACACCGCCCGCTGCGTTATGCGCTGACCAATACCTTCGGGTTCGGCGGACATAATGCCTGCTTGATCTTCAAGCGCTGGGAAGATAAATAAGTTGATAGTTAAAAGTTGAAAGTTTAGAGAAGCGGGAAAGTTTATAAGTTGAAAGTTTTGGAGTTTTTTTTAAAACTAGACGGCTCTCTTCTAGACGACTTCTCTCAACTCTCAACTCTAAACTAGAATACTAAAAATAGTATAGGGAAGGGTGCCCCTAAGAAGTACCCTATTAGTCACTAAATATTTAAGGTTTTATTATTATGAACGTAGCAAAGATTGGTGAGAATGCAGGCCTCATTTGGGCTGCTCTCGAGAACGGTGCACTGGCACTGAAGGCTTTGAAGAAAGCTACCAAACTGAAAAACGAGGACCTCTACCTGGCACTCGGTTGGCTGGCTCGTGAGGGCAAACTGACCTTCGCTGAGGGTGAGGCTGATGTAACTGTAGCACTCGCATAAGACACTATGACGATAGCTATCGTAGGCGCCTCCGGCGCCGTAGGACAGGAACTGCTGCGTGTTCTCGAACAGCGGCAGTTTCCTATCACAGAACTTAAACTGTTCGGTTCGCCTCGCAGCGCCGGACAGACCTATATATTCCGGGGCAAACAGCATATCGTGCAACTGCTCCAACATGACGACGCCTTCCGGGGCGTCGATATTGCGTTTGCCAGCGCGGGTGCGGGCGTATCACGCGAGTACGCGGAGGATATTACCCGTTATGGCGCAATCCTGATTGACAACTCGTCGGCTTTCCGTATGGACGAAGACGTGCCGTTGGTGGTGCCGGAAGTCAATCCGGAGGATGCCCTCAATCGGCCGCGTAATATTATTGCCAACCCCAATTGTACCACGATACAGATGGTCGTAGCGCTCCAAGCCATAGAGCGCCTCAGTCATATTCGTCGTGTCCACGTGGCGACCTATCAGGCCGCTTCGGGTGCGGGCGCACAGGCTATGGCCGAACTGGAGACGCAGTATCGCGAGGTGCTCGACGGACAACCCGCCACCGTGCGTAAGTTCCAGCACCAACTGGCATTCAATGTCATTCCTCATATCGATGTCTTTACCGATAACGACTACACCAAGGAGGAGATGAAGATGTACAACGAGACGCGCAAGATCATGCACTCGGATATCCGGGTAAGTGCTACCTGTGTGCGGGTGCCGTCGTTGCGTGCTCACTCCGAGGCTGTATGGGTAGAGACCGAGCAGCCCGTGAGCGTGGCAGATGCACGCGAAGCTTTCAGCAGTTCGCAAGGATGCGTGCTGATGGACAACCCCAAAGAGAACGAATATCCGATGCCGCTCTTCTTGAGCGGGAAGGATCCTGTATATATCGGTCGTGTGCGTCAGGATATCAGCAACGACCATGGACTGAGTTT
Source organism: Paludibacteraceae bacterium (assembly GCA_017551025.1). GTDB lineage: Bacteria > Bacteroidota > Bacteroidia > Bacteroidales > Paludibacteraceae > Colicola. The sequence goes on from JAFZNG010000027.1 coordinate 32,418, forward strand.
CTGGTGCGTAAGCGACCAGATCCGCAAGGGTGCAGCTCTGAACGCTGTGCAAATAGCAGAGTACCTGCTAAAGACCGCTTCGCTGAAGGAGTAAAGACCGCTTCGCTGAAAGAGTAAAGATAGAATGCTGAAAACTGAAAGCTCAAATATTGAGATCATGGCCCCGGTAGGGTGCTGGGAGAGTCTGGCTGCGGCTATTCAGGCCGGAGCTACGAGCGTCTATTTCGGTATCGAGTACCTGAATATGCGTGCCCGCAGTTCGGCTAACTTTACAACCGCCGACCTGCACACCATCGTCGACCGTTGTCGCGAAGCAGGCGTAAAGACCTATCTTACGCTCAATACCGTCATGTATCCCGAGGACCTGAAGTTGATGCGCGAGATCGTGGATCATGCCCGTGAGGCCGGTCTGGACGCCATCATTGCCAGCGATATTGCCGTGATGCAGTATGCGCGCGAAGTAGGGGTGGAGGTGCACCTTTCCACCCAACTCAACATCGCCAATACCGAGGCCCTGCGTTTCTATGCGCAGTTTGCCGATGTTGTGGTGCTGGCGCGCGAACTGAACATGGAACAGGTGGCCGGCATCTATCGCGATATCTGCGAACAGCATATCTGCGGTCCGAAGGGCGAGTTGCTGCGCATCGAGATGTTCTGCCACGGCGCGTTGTGCATGGCGGTCAGCGGTAAGTGTTATCTGAGCCTCAACAACCTCGGCCACTCCGCCAATCGTGGTGCATGTATGCAGATTTGTCGTCGCGGCTATACGGTCAAGGACAAGTCCTCGGACCTGGAACTGGACATCGACAACCAGTATATCATGTCGCCCAAGGATCTGAAGACAATCGGCTTTCTCAACAAGATGCTCGATGCCGGTGTACGCGTGCTCAAGATCGAAGGCCGCGCCCGTGGACCGGAGTACGTACAGACCGTAGTCGGTTGTTATCGTGAAGCCGTAGAGGCTTGGCAGAAGGGTGAATGGTCGGACGAGACAAGCGGTATCGATGAGAAGATAGCCCGTTGGGACGAACGTCTGGCACGCGTCTTCAATCGTGGTTTCTGGGACGGTTATTACCAGGGACAGCGTTTGGGCGAATGGACCCGTCATTACGGCAGTCAGGCTACCCGCAAGAAAGTATATGCCGGTAAGTGCACCAATTTCTTCAAGCAGCTAAGCGTAGCCGAGTTCTACCTGGAGGCGGTAGAAGCGGTACAGGCCGGTGACGAATTGCTGGTCACGGGTGAGACGACGGGTGCGTACGAACTGACGGCAGAAGGTATGCGTGACGGTGACGGTCAGCCTGCGGATAAGGTGGGCAAGGGCCAGTACTTCTCGCTCAAGACCGACCGACTGATTCATCGAGGAGACAAACTGTATATAATGGCGAAAGGCTAATGGCGAATGGCTAAAGTAAGATGAGCATCTCGATACCTCTCATATCATCTCCTGTTTCCGAGCCTTGGACGGCTTGGGCATTGCTTGTGCTGCTCGTGCTGGCCAGCCTGGCCAACGTGCTGCAACCGGGTGTGGTAGCCGGGAGTTTTATGACCGTCCTGGCCAAACCCGAACGGCAATATACCGAGACGCAACATACGGTGCTGGGCCAGATCTGTCTGCATCTCTTTCAGATGGGCACCCTGGCGATGGCTTATTACCTGCTCTGCTTCCAAACGGGCGCGTTTACTGCGATGCGTTACGGCGTGATCCTGTTGCTTATCGCTGTCTTGTATGGCGCGAAAGTGCTGTCGATGTTGCTGGTGGGTTATACCTTCCAGTTGCGCAAACGCTGTGCTTCGATCGGTACGCATTACGGCAATCTGATCTGCGTCTTCTGCTGCTGTCTGTATCCCGTGCTGCTCCTCTTGTACCACTATGGAGTGACGCCTTTTTTGCGCGTACTCCTGCTGGTTTTGACCGGTATGTTTATCGTACTGGTGTTTTTGAAATATTGTCGCGCCTATCTGGTCAAACCGATGGCGCTTTGCTATATACTGTTAGCTGTGCTGACGATGGATGTCCTGCCGCTGGTGGGTGCTTATTACGGCACAGTATATATACTTAGTCAACGTTTTGTGTAATTATGATAAACAAGATTCTTATTTCACAACCCAAGCCGCTGAACGAGCGTAATCCGTATTCCGAAATGGAGGCGCAGTTTGGCGTGACATTTGATTTTCAACAACTCATCCACGTAGAAGGTCTTACTGCACGCGAATTTCGCATGCAGCACATCAACCCGCTGGATTATACGGCCGTGATACTGAATTCGCGTCTGGGCATAGAGCATTACTTCCGTCTTTGCGAGGAGATGCGACTCAACGTGCCTGACTCGATGCACTACTATTGTATCTCTGAGGCGGTAGGCAACTACCTGCAGAAATTTATCCAGTACCGCAAACGTAAGGTCTTCTTCTCCGAGCACAACCGCTTTGAGGATCTGCTGCCGGCTATGTACCGTCGTCCGCAGGAGAAATACTTGATGGTACTCAGCGATATCCATAACGACGACCAGATCAATATGTTCGCCGAGAACAAGATAACCGTGCAACCGGCTATCATGTATCGTACGGTCTCCAGCAAGTGGGATGAGAAGAAGACGTTCGACTATGATATGATTGCCCTGTTTACCCCCTCCGGCGTGAAGTCGATTCGCGAGAACTTTCCGGACTGGAAGCAAGGCGAGACCGTCATCGCAGCCTTTGGTGCCGGTACGGTGCAGGCGCTCGAAGAGGCCGGTTTTCGCGTGGATATCCGTGTGCCGAACCAAAAGCACCAGTCGCTCACGGCGGCTATCAAAGATTACCTGGAGCAGCAACAGAACGCCGAATAAGAAACAACTGAGAAGGTGTCGTACGAGTTGGCAAAACAAGAACGATTGTGCGGCAAGATGCGTATCCAGCAGCTCTACCGCGAGGGACAGCATTTCGTGTGCTGGCCTTTGCGCGTGACCTACCAGCCGGCAGAGGACGAGACGACGCAAGTACTCATCTGGGCACCTAAGTCCCTCTTCAAGCATGCCGTTGATCGCAACCGCTTACGCCGCCAGATGCGCGAAGCCTACCGGCTCAATCGGCACGTACTGGAGGAGGCGCAACCCGAGAAGCATTTTTTGATCGCCATGAACTATATCGACCGCGAACAGCAGCCGTATACGGTCATCGAGAAAGCTATGCGAAAAACCCTGAGAAAACTTGCTGCGCTATGAACTGGAGAATTGCCCTTAGGAAAGTGTTTTTGCTGCCGGTCTATTTCTACCGCGCATGCATCTCGCCGCTCACGCCGCCCTCGTGCCGGTTTACGCCGACCTGCAGCCAGTATATGGTAGAGGCCGTGATGAAATACGGTCCGTTCAAGGGCGGTTGGCTGGGCATAAAACGTATCCTGCGTTGCAACCCCTGGGGAGGAAGCGGATACGATCCCGTGCCGTAAAGAGACCGCTACGCCACGTTAAAGTGTTAAATAGTTAAAATGGTTTTGATTGCATCAAAACGTTAAACGGTTAGTTTATGCGAATTGATATTATAACTTGTTGTCCGGAACTGTTGGAGTCGCCGTTGAACCACTCCATCATCCAGCGCGCGAAGGATAAAGGCCTTTGCGAGATCTACGTGCATAACCTGCGCGACTGGACCCTGGATAAGCATCGTAAGGTAGATGACTATGCCTTTGGTTTTGGTGCGGGGATGGTGCTGCAAATCGAACCTATCGACCGTCTTATCACCCACCTTACCTCCGAGCGCCGGTACGACGAGATTATCTTTACCGCCCCCGATGGCGAACGCTTTGACCAGCGAGCCGCCAATTCGCTCTCGCTCAAGGAGAATATTATCATCCTCTGCGGCCACTACAAGGGCGTAGATCAGCGTGTGCGCGACCATTTGATCACCAAGGAATACTCGATCGGCGATTTTGTGTTGACCGGAGGCGAGATGCCTGCCGCTATGATGACCGATGCTATCGTGCGTCTGCTGCCCGGAGCGCTGGGTGACGTAGAGAGTGCGCTGAACGACTCCTTCCAGGACGGCCTGCTCGAACCCGGCGTATATACCCGTCCGGCGGAATATAAGGGCTGGCGCGTACCGGATATCCTGCTCTCGGGCCATCAGGCTAAGATAGAGGAATGGCTCTACGACGAGGCACTACGCCACACCGAAGAACGCCGCCCGGATTTGCTGGAGTAATCCACTCTACACCCTACACCCTACACTCTACACCGTACACTAAAATTAAACACCATGAATAAATACCTATCTATCTCCCCCGAAGTAGAAGAGGCACTACGTAACCATCAGCCCGTAGTAGCCCTCGAGTCCACTATTATCAGTCACGGCATGCCTTATCCGCAGAACGTGGAGACGGCTTTGCGCGTGGAGCAGACGATCCGTGATCACGGAGCCGTTCCGGCTACGATTGCTATTATCGGCGGTCGGCTGAAAGCCGGTTGTACCCCCGAGGAAATAGAATACCTGGGAAAGAAGGGGCCTGCCGTTACCAAGGCATCACGGCGTGACTTGCCGGTACTTATCGCCCGCGGCGAAGACGGTGCCACGACCGTTACGACGACGATGATTATCGCCGCCATGGCCGGCATACAAGTGTTTGCTACCGGTGGTATCGGCGGTGTACACCATCATGCCCAGCAGACCTTTGATATCTCGGCCGACTTGGAAGAATTGGCGCAGACGCCTGTGATGGTTATTTGTGCCGGACCGAAAGGTATTCTGGATCTGGGTCTGACGCTCGAGTACCTGGAGACCAAGGGTGTGCCTGTTATCGGTTACCAGACCGACGAACTGCCGGCGTTTTATACCCGTCATAGTGGATTTGAGGTAGATTACCGTCTGGATACGCCCCAAGAACTGGCTGCTGCTTTTCGTGCCAAACAGGCTCTGGGCCTTCGTGGCGGTATGCTCGTGAACAATCCTATCCCGGAGGAATACTCCATGCCTGCGGACGTGATCAATTTCGCCATCAATATGGCCTTGCGCGAAGCCGAAGAAAAAGGCGTGCATGGTAAACAATGCACGCCCTTCTTACTCGAACGAGTAAAGGATATAACCGGCGGAGATAGCCTGGCGGCGAATATCCAGCTGGTGCTGAATAATGCCCGCCTGGCGGCTATGACTGCTGCAGCGATGTGCGTTTAACGCACACGCTCGCAGTAGCTACCGTCGCGGGTGTCGATACGAATGGTCTCACCCTCGTTGATGAACAACGGAACACGTACCTCTGCGCCCGTCTCAACGGTAGCAGGCTTCAGCGTGTTGGTTGCGGTGTCACCCTTCAGACCCGGCTCGGTATAGGTTACCAGCAGTTCTACCTTGGTCGGCAGTTCGGCAAAGAGTACCGTGTCGGTCGAAGCATCGGATACTACCTCTACGGTCATACCTTCCTTGAGGAAGTCTACACCCGTGATGAGGTCGTGTGCGATAGGCGCCTGGTCAAAGGTCTCGTTGTTCATGAAGATATAATCCTCACCCTCCTTATAGAGGAATTGGTACGGACGACGCTCTACGCGTACATCTTCCAATTTCTCACCGATATTGAAGCGGCGCTCCAGAACGCGACCGTCCACAACATCCTTAAACTTCACACGCATGATCGTGTTACCCTTACCGGGCTTTACGTGCAGGAACTCAATTACAAAGTACAAACGGCCGTCCATACGAATGCATACGCCGTTCTTGATGTCTTGACTATTAATCATATAATTTAAAATTAAAAATTACGAATTAAAAATTCCGCTTTCTCCCAAAAATCGCTGCAAAATTACAAATTTTCTTGCACATGTGCAAATTTTTTAGTAATTTTGCACACTAATCTGTAAAAAAACACAAGGCATGTTACTAAGTATTCAGTCATTCTTCGGCCAAGTGGACATCTGGCAGGTCCTCTCGTCGTTCATTTTTCTGATCGCTATTATTGACCCGTTCGGTAATATTCCCGTAACCATTGGTATGGAGCAAAAGGGCGCTAAGATTAATGCGCTTCAGGTCTGTGTGATCAGTTTTGCCATCTTGTTGGCTTTCCTGTTTTTGGGAGAATGGATCCTCAAGCTTTTCGGTGTGCAGATCGAGTATTTTGCTATCGCCGGTGGTTTTATTATTTTCCTCATGGCGCTTGAGATGATACTGGATATTACGATTTTCCAGAACGACAAGCTGGAAAACGTAGACGCGGGTGCAGGTTCGATCGTGCCGCTGGCTTTCCCGATGTATGCCGGTCCGGGTGCATTTACGGCGCTACTGGCTATTACGGCCGAGTATAGCATTGCCAGCCTGTGCATCTCGCTGATGCTATGTATACTGGTGCTGTATCTGGTGCTGGTAGGTACCCACTGGTTGACCAAGTACCTCGGACAGACTGCGCTGTATATTATCCGCAAGTTCTTTGGCATCATCGTGCTTGCCATCGCTTGTAAATTGATGTTCGCCAATTTAGCTATCGTATTTTAATATGAAACCATTTTCTGAAATGACTATTGCGTTGGCAAGCGACCACGCAGGCTATGCGCTCAAGCAAAAGGTACAGCTCTTCCTGGAAGACAATGGTGCCAAAGTGAAGGACTTCGGTTGCTACAATACCGACAGTTGCGACTATCCTGACTATGCACACCCCCTGGCAGAGGCTGTAGAGAAAGGCGACTATGAGTTTGGTGTGATTATCTGCTCTACGGGCAACGGTATCACCATGACGGCTAACAAGCACCAGGGTATCCGTGCTGCACTTTGCTGGGACACTAAGTTGGCTGAACTGGCTCGCCAGCACAACAATGCCAACGTGCTCGCCCTGCCGGCTAACTTTATCTCGAGTATCATGGCGCTGGATATCGTGCGTACGTTCTTCCAGACCGATTTCGAGGGTGGCCGCCACGAGCGTCGTGTCAGTAAAATAGCCATTAGCCATTAACCATTGGCCATTCGCCATTCTATACTATCTCGATTCGGCAATGCGCTGCGTTGCTACGCGAGTTATGCACTGAGTCTCACGGGCTCGGTGCATGTTCGTCATATGCCTGTGTTTGTGTCGGTCGAACCGGCCGCTGTATGCCAATTGCGCTGTCCGGAGTGTCCGGTAGGAAAGGCGAATGGTGAAGGGCGAAAGGCTAAAGGTGAAAGGCTTATGGGACCGGAAGTGTGGGAACGGGTGCTTCGTGAAGTAAGTCCGTGGGTACATACCATCCAGTTCTTCTTCCAGGGCGAACCGCTGCTCAATCCTCATCTCGCGCACATGATACGCGATGCGCACGCGAACCGTATATATACTATTCTCTCCACCAATGCGCAGGCCTTGACACCCGATCTGGCGCACGAACTCATGCGTGCGGGATTGAATCGTATCATCGTATCGATCGACGGTCTTCGACCGGAGAGTTACGGTGCTTATCGCGTAGGCGGCAACCTGGAGAAGAGTCTGCAGGCGCTCCGCTGGTTACGCGAAGCCAAACAGGCGACGCATGCCCGCTGCACGATAGAGATGCAATGTCTGCGTCTACGAACCAACGAGACGGAGTGGCGAGAGATGCAGCATCGCTATCGCGAACTGGGAGCTGACTGTCTGACGCTCAAGACAGCCCAACTCTATGATTTCGAGCATGGGCATCCGCTCATGCCATCTGACTTGCGCTATGCGCGTTATGAGCAGACCAAGGACGGCACCTACCGACTGAAGCGTCGCCGCCGAATAGGTTGTCTACGATTATGGAGCGGCGTGGTCATTACAACGACGGGTGAGGTATTGCCTTGCTGCTATGACAAGCATGCTGATCATGCGCTGGGCAATATCATGCACGAGTCGCTGCAAGCTATTTTCCATAACGAAAAAGCCCGACGCTTTCGCAGTCAGGCTCTTCGATTCTCGCCCGCTATCTGCCACAACTGTTGGCAGTAAGCGGTTTTCAATACGTTTCTTAGAACTTATAGCCGGCACCAATCAGGAACTGGATACCCTGTGTCTGGTAGCCGTAATAGAGTTCGTTATGGCGATGGATGATATTATCCAACTGAAGGAATACTTCCAGGTTGGGTATCTCGCGTGCACCTCGCTTGACCGTACGTTTGCCTACCGCCATCTCGTATTTGCATCCCAGCCCTATTTCGATGAGGGGACTGAGTGTATGGGTCTGTCCGTCGCTGGCCATGGCAAGACGCGAACCTACAAAGCGGTTGTCCGAGTAGAGCGACCAATGGCTGTCGATACGTCCGTCGATACGCAGACCGGCTGCCCACTTGGCGCGGTCATAGACCGTAGCACTGTCGAGTACGGTAGCGGCATTGGTGTAAGTGTAGGCGGGTGCCTCATGGCCGAAGGATTGCCACATAAAGTAATCACCCCAAGCCTTGATATGCACGATATCGCGATAATGGTAGTCAACGAGTCCTCCTACCTTACCACAACCGTAGTCCGAGTAGGCATAACTGAAGATACCGGCATTAAGGGCTGTACTGTATTGCTTGCCGGTTGCAGCTCCGTCAGCGGTGGTGGCGATGAGCGTGGTCTGGTTTTTCTGGAGCGCATAGCCTCCGTGGAGTTCGATGAGCAGACCGCTGAGCGGCGAGATATGCAAGCCCAGTTCAGCATCTATCGGCGTATAGGCGGCTACGTGATCGGACGTTATACCGTCGTGGATAAGGCGATAACGATTGCTCTCCATGTATTCTTGCAGACTACCTCTGCCGAAACGGCCTTGCGCCGATGCATAGAGGGTCAACCATTGCTTAGCCACCTGTGCTTCGAGCGTGACGTTTGGCGAGGGAGCAAAACTGATCTGCTGGTTGCCAGAGAGTAGTTGTCCACGACCGATATTCATATCCAGGTTCACACCGGCATGCAGGTTGATGCGCTGGCCTTGGTACTCGTAGTAAGGCTCCAGACGGATGGCATGACGTGCATTGTAGTCGGTGGCGGGAATCACGGCCGCCAGTCCGCGCAGTTGTAGGATGTTGTTCTGTACCGTCAGGTGGGCTCCTACGTGATGCGCCTCCGTACGCCAGTCGAGCATACCGGTGGTGCGGATCTGGTGCTCGGCTACGGTACCTATCTTAGCAAACAGCGCATAGCCGGTCTGCAGTTGGTATTTCAAGTCGGCCTTGCTCTTATTGGAACGAATACCTACAAAAGCCTCGGCGGTCCATAGTGCGGTCTTGTCTTCGGCCGTAAGCGGGATACTACGATCATATTGATCGCCCAGGGTGTAGTTGAATATACGACCGAACTTATGGTAGTATATATTGCCACCGCTGACGCCGAAATAGAGATCTGTATTGGCAAAGCGATGAGTGAAGTCGAGTCCGATCTTGGTCCGACTCAGCGCACGCAGTCCCCACTCAGCACGATGATGGGCATATACATCCAGCAAGGAGTTCTTCTGGTCATCCTTGGTGTATTCCAGATCGAGCAGGGTGCCCGTATGTCCGAATCCCGCACGGATATAGCCGTTTTGCTGTCCGCTGGTGCGGAACGACTGGCGCGGCGTAGCCATAGGTGTTACGTTATGGTCGGGCGACAGGATAGGCGTATAGTCGGAGTAGCGCACCTCAACAGGCGTCATGCTTTCTTCTACCTGTTCCGGCTGAACCTGTATCTTCTGCGCCTCCTGGATAGTAGGTTGATAGTCGCGTTCTACGGTGATGGTACGAGTATAGGTGCTGTCTTGTGCTGCGAAGGCCATGCTGCCTGCGAGTACGATGGATAGTATCGTTAGTATGCGTCTCATAATATCAATCCTCCTCTTCTTCTGTAGTGGTTTGCGTTTGGTTGAGTGCTTCCAGGCGGTTAGCTACAAGGGTGCGGATATCGTCCTCACCGCTATAGTTGGCCTGGATGGAGAGCAGGTACTGCTGTGCCTGGAAATCATCTCCCTGGGCTCGGCTGATATCCGCGAGCAGGATGATGGCGCGTGCCAACCAGTACTGCTGGGTGGTGTTCATCTCCGTGAAGGAGAAGACTTCCTGTTCGGCCTGCTCCAGTTCGCCGTTGTTGAAGTATGCCTGTGCCAGTTGGTATTTGGCCTCCGCACCGACTGCGGTACGTACCTCGCGGCTCAGTTCCTGGAGGTCGGGCATGGCTTCAGTCCATTTGTGCTGGGCAAGATAAGCCTTGGCGCGGTTGTAGCGGGCTTCCTGACGCAGCGAAGCCGTAGCTTGCTCTTCCAGGATCTGGGTGGCGATGGTCACCGTACCCGGGTAGTCGTTGGTATTGTAGCAGCACCGCAGTACACCAAGTTTGGCTACGGCCGTGTTCTCACGTGTTGTGGCCAGCGAGAGCAACTGCTCGAAATAGTGCTTGGCTTTGGCGTAGTCCTTGCTGTCGTAACTGATTTCGGCGGCGCGGATACAAGCCTCCTCGATATATGCGTTACCGGCCATCTGGGTCAGTTCTTCGTAGAAGGGCAACGCCTGCTCGTAGTCCTCGAGATGATACAGACAATCGGCGGCGGAGTAAGTGGCTATCGTGTAGTAACGACTACCGACACCATAGTGCTGACGGTAGGTAGTCATAGCTGCAGCGGCCTCGCGATAGCGAGCCTGCATGTACAGCAATTCAGCGGCCGCATAGGTCAGCGAGTCGTCTTTGGTAACCACCTTCATCGACTTGAGCGACTTGGTATAGCGCACGTATTCCGATACGCGGTTGGTCTCTACGTATAGGGCTTCCAGTCCGCTAAGAGCGGTATAGGCCTCGTCGGTAGAGGGATAGTTGCTGATAGTATATTTATAGGCCTTGATAGCCTCCTCGGTCTTGCCCAGGTTGCGATATAGCATAGCGCGCTCCAGTGCCGACTTGGCACCGAACTTAGGATTGCGTCCGTACTGCGAGAGCAACTGGTCGTAGGTCTTGATGGCCTCGTCCTCGCGCTGCAACTCGATGAGCGTACGGGCTTTCTCGTATAGGGCTTGTACCACGAAATCCGATTTCGGATACTTCGTGACCACCGTATTCATGTCTTCGAGTTTCTCGTTGTAACGGTGGAGCAGACCGAAGGCGTAGCCGCGTTGGTAGGTGGCGTAGTCGGCTCCGGTCACGTTGCTTGATGTCTTGCTCTGCTCTACCACGCGACCGTAGTAGGTATTGGCCTGCTCATACTGGCGGGCGTTGAAGTAGCAGTCTCCGATACGATTGAGCGCGTCGGTATAGGTGCGGTCCTGCTGATTGACGAGACCGATGTATTTGATAAACTGTTCCCGCGCTGCCGGATAGTTCTTCTGGGCAAAACGAGCATAGGCGGCCAGGTAGATGGATGGCAGCCGGTTGGCCGATTGCTGGTAGTCCGGGCGGCGGCTGAAGGTCTCCAGGTCGTTGATACAAGCCTCGAAGTCGCGCAGACGATAGGCGGCTTCGGCACGCCAATAGAGGGCTTCGGTCACGTATTTGCCGGACTCGGCCTGATGGTCGATGACCTCGGTCATCTTAGCCCGCGAATCGGCCATATTACCCTGCAGGAAAGCGTCTACACCCATCTGGTAGCGCAAGAACTGCTCGGTCTGGCGTATCTCGGGTGTCTGCTGCGGGTTACGCTCCAGCACGTGGAGGGCTTCCTCGCGGTTGTTGGCCTGCATATAGGCGTCGCACTGGAGGCTGTAGATCCGCTGGGCGTACTTGCTGTCGGGATATTCCTGCAGAAAACCGTCGAAGGCGGCTACGATATCACCCAGAGCGGAGTTGGATTGATACATGGTCAGGGCATAGTTATAGGCGGCCTCTTCGGTCACGGCGGGCGTGATAGCCAGTTGCTTGGCGGCTTCGAAGTTGAGTTTGGCGGCCGGGATATTCTCCTGACGCAGATAGATAGCGCCGAGCGTCATGTATGTGCTCTCGGATATCGTGTCGCGCTGCGGTTTGACTTTCTTCAGATACTCGATGGCTTTCTTGGCCTGGTTGGTCTTATAGTACGTCATACCCAGCAGGTACATGTCGTTACGCTCCAGTTCCAGGGGCTTCTTCGGTTTGTTCTTGCCGTACTCGTCGCCGGAGTTGATGGTGTTGATCCAGCTCTCGTAGCGCTGTAGGTGGTTGACAGCCTCGGTATATTCGCCGCGCTGGTAGTATATCTCGCCGAGCATGCGATGGAGCTCGGCATTGTTACTGTTATCGGGGTCGGCCGTCAAGAGGGCATTGGCACGCGAGAGCACTTCGTCGTAGTTCTTGCGTGCGTAATACATCTGTACCATATAGTACGGAGCCGTTTGCCGGCAGACGGGTTCTTTCTCTACCTGTCGGAAGAGGGGCATCGCCTTGTCGTAGTTGCCCTGGCGGTACTCGCAATAGGCAGCATAGTAAGTGGCCTGGGTACGGTAGGGGTTCTCCGGATCCCGGGAAGAGAGCAAGGCTTGGAATTGCTCCTTGGCCTTGGCGAACTGCTCGTTATGCACGTAGCAGTATCCCAAGTAGTAGCAGTAGTCCAGGTAATGAGGACGCGTGAGCAGTTTTGGTTTCTGGATCTTCTGCAGTTCCTTGAGCGGACGGCTGAAGTCCTCTTTCTTGTTCTGCTCCACCTGAATGATGGCATACATCAGTTGTACCTCTTCTAGATACGTGCTATAGGGGTAGGCTTTCTGATATGCCCGTAGGTCGATGGGCAGGTTTTTGTCGTCTTTTACGCGCTTGTCATAGCGCTCGGAGAGTCGCAAATAATCGCGCTCCATAGGTAATTGTTGCGCCGACAGGTTGATGCCGGTGAGCAGCAACAATCCAAACAGAATAATACGTAGTTGTTTCATATTAGAATCCGCAATACACAAGTTTTAGGGTCAGACCGCTCTGAGCGGAGCGAATCTTGGTAGCAGATAATGCCTGGGCTTCGCGTACGGAGGAGATGACCGTAGTAGACGAACTGGTTGTCGTTGTTGTGACGTCCACAGGAAGCATGCGTAGTTGGAGTTGTTCGGGTACGCTATCCTGACGCAGTTCGCGCGTGAGCAGCGATGCCAGGTCGTAACTATAGTAGTAGATCGCATTGCCGGCCGAGTCGGTTCCCTGGGTCAGCGAGGCTACGATGGCGCAGGTATCGGAAGGCATTTCTTTGCCTCCCAGTACGCGTTCGGCTGCCGTTTCCTTGACCAGCAACATATACGGAGCGGGTTGCAGCCAGTCGTTGCGAGTCAATTCGCTACTCGAACCGGAGAAGACGTTGAGCACATCTACACGCAGTTCGGCCAGGTTGACGTACGGACGCTTGACGAGTGTATCGCCCGAGGCCAGTACGCTCTCGGCCAGGTTGTGGATCATCGAGCGTTGCATCTTCTTGACGGGCAGTGAAACACGCGTGAAGATACCCGCAGGACCGATGATGTAGTTATATTGTGCCGAGTCCTTGACGAGTTTGTTGAGCAACTGGGATTTGTCCATATACTGCAAGTGGTTAACCGAACGCACTTCGGAGTTGGCGTAGAAGACCTTCATGTCGTTGACGGTGGTGTCACGACCGGCCTTATCGTACGAGAAGTGGTAGTACACGCCCATGGCAACGTCTTTGATATTAAGCATGGTGCTACTACCGAAATCGGTTTCGATCATCAGTCCCTTGAACTGTCGGTTGAAGTCCTCTTGGGTGGTGAACGACCGAATCGCGGCGAAGCGATGGAAGAAAGCGGAGGACGAGTCGGTCATCATGCGCACCATCGGTACGTACGTACCATCGGATGCCTGCACCGAGTCGCGCTTCTCCGAGGCTACGATGATGCGGCGGTTGCGCAGGATACTCTTGGTGCGTGAGCAGTACTGCGATACGTCGATATCCGTTGTGTACTGCTTGGCATAACTGAGCGAGAGGCCGTCCATCTCATAGACATTGATGGAGAGCGGTGCATGTCCGTCACCTGTCCAGGTAGTATAGTAGAAGAAAAGTGATATCGAGTCGATGACGGCATTGCTCGGATAGGAATAGCCTTCCGGGCAGGTCAACTGAGTAAGTATCTCGGCGCGGAGCGTACCGTAATCGGTCTCTATCTCGCCTAGTAAGGCAGAGTCGGGCAGCGAGACGATAGCGGAACTGCTATCGATACTACTGGTGATCTCAAACGTATCGGCAATAACGATGATACTGTCTGCCGAGTCAAGGATTCCGCTTCCCGTGTGCGTCACATCATCCTTGCAACCTACCATCAGTAGGGCAAGGGCGAATAGTATAAATAGGTGTTTATGCTTCATTATCCGTGTCTATCAGACCATTGTAGAACTCCAGGTAACGCTCTACGTTGCCAAAGTCTGTGTATTCGAGTATGGGTTTGTTTTTAGTGATGGCATAGTTCTGCACGCGCTGGTTCACCTTCTCGGAGGCAAAGACGATAGCGTCGGAGTAGTCGATAGCCAGTCGCATCAGTTCCTCGTATCCCACCGGGAAACCGGCGATGCTGCGTACATCGTTCGACGTAATACCGTCGTGAGCACACAGCTTATCGGCAAACTTGGTGCTGAACGGAGTCTTGTATTCCTGATCATCAATCACGAGCACCACCTTAGCATCTTTGAAGAACGGCTCGTCGGCATATACGCGCTTGATGAAGATGGGCGCGAGCGCAGTCATCCAACCCGAACAATGGATCACGTTAGGAGTCCAGTGCTGCTTCTTGACAGTTTCCAGTACACCGCGGGCAAAGAAGATACAGCGCTTGTCGTTGTCGGGATACTCTACGCCGTGCTCGTCGGCTATGCCCTTGCGACGGTGAAAGAGGTCATCGTTATCGGTGAAGTAGACCTGGATACGGGCCGACTGAATCGACGCTACCTTGATGAGCAGCGGATGATCCGTATCATCTATGATCAGGTTCATACCCGAGAGCCGGATTACTTCATGCAACTGGTTGCGACGTTCGTTGATATCGCCGAACTTGGGCATAAAGTTGCGCGTCTCGAATCCGCGCGACTGAAACAACTCGGGCAATCGACGATTGAGCATGCGTATAGGTGTCTCTTCCGCTAAATAGGGATATATCTCTTGCGAGAGAAATAGGATACGTTTTGGCTCTTTCATAAGCGTAGTTTTGATAATTAGTTATACTAAGGCAGTGCAAAGGTACAAAAAATTTTTGATATTTACACATTTTTTTGAAAAAAATTTTCATTTTCGAGCTTTTTTGTGTAACTTTGCACGATTTTTTGAACAAAACTATCCGAAAATATGCAAATTTTAACAACTAAACAGGCTTTGCAGGCCGCCGTGAGCGAATGTCAGCAGGCGGGCAAAACCATCGGTCTGGTACCTACTATGGGTGCCCTGCATGAGGGACACGCTACGCTCGTTCGTCGTGCCGTGAAGGAGAATGATGTATGCATTGTCAGCGTCTTTGTCAATCCTACCCAGTTCAACAATCAGGAGGACCTCAAGAAGTACCCCCGTAACCTCGAGCGCGATGCCGAACTGCTTCGTAGTATCGGTGCGGCATATGTCTTTGCCCCGACGCCCGAGGAGATGTACTCCGCCGAGGAGATGAATACTACCTTCCAATTCGACTTTGCCGGATTGGACCAAGTCATGGAAGGTAAGATGCGTCCCGGCCATTTCAACGGCGTGGTACAGGTGGTGAGCCGTCTGTTCTATCTGACGAAACCTCGTCGCGCTTATTTCGGCGAGAAGGATTTCCAGCAACTGGCTATTATCCACCACATGGTAGAGCGCTCGTCGATGGCAGGCAGTTTTGGTGACCTGGAGATCGTAGATTGTCCGATCGTACGTGAGACTTCGGGGCTGGCGCTCAGCAGTCGCAACGAACGCCTCTCGGCTCAGGAACGCGAGACGGCACTGGCTATATCGCGTACGCTCTTCGCTTCGCTCGAGTGGTCAAAGTCGCAGACGGTCAAAGAAGTGCAACAACGCGTGATAGATACGATCAATGCCGTGCCCGGTCTGGAGGTAGAGTACTACGAGATTGTGGACCAATCCTCATTGCTCCCGACCGATAGGTTCGACCACGCTATCGGTTGCGTCACGGTCTATTGCGGTCCCGTCCGCCTCATCGATAATATCAAGTACGCGTGACCATCGTCTTCGACCGACATATTCCCTTCCTGGCGGAGGCGGTGCGAGAGGCTTGGCCCGAGGTGACGGTTCGTCCGATGAATCCGGAGGATATCGACGCGCCGTCGGTACGTGATGCCGACGTGCTGGTCGTACGAACACGCACCAAGGTCAACGAGGCCTTGTTGGCCGGTTCGCGTGTGCGGCTCGTCTGCACCGCTACGATCGGTTACGACCATCTGGACACGGCCTGGCTTGAGACGCACGGCATTCGTTGGACGGCCTGCCCCGGGTGTAATGCTCAGGCGGTTTGCGACTATATTGCCGAGGCCTTGGATGAATCGCTGTATGCGTCCTGTTTCGAACGTAAGGACTTGTCTGACAAGACGATCGGTATTATCGGTGTCGGCCATGTAGGCAGTCTGGTGGCTTCGATGGCCCGGGCCCGCGGCATGCGCTTGCTGCTTAACGATCCGGCTAAGGGTCTGACCGACAGTTTGGAGCAGATCGCTCGCGAGAGTGATGTGATTACCTTTCATGTACCGCTCGACGAGACTACGTATCATATGTGTGATGCATCGTTTTTGAGCCGGTGTAAGCCGAGTGTGTTGCTAATTAATGCCGCCCGTGGCGGAGTAGTCGATGAGGAGGCCTTGCTTAGGAGCGGAAGGCCGTACGTGCTGGATACTTGGGAGAATGAGCCCCGACTAAATGAAGAAGTGCTGGCGCATGCCCGCTTGGCCTCGATGCATATAGCGGGGTATTCCCTGGCGGGTAAACTGCGCGCCACGCAGATGTGTCTCGATGCCATTGCCGAGGCCTTTACCCTTACACCATACACCCTACACTCTACACCCTACACTCTACACTCTACACCCTACACTCTACACCCTACACC
>JAFZNG010000028.1 GCA_017551025.1 Paludibacteraceae bacterium
ATCCGGCGCATTGTCGAAACCGAAGAAAGACGGTCAGCACAAGCACGAGAAGATGCTGCTTGGCACGCACCGCAAGGCTGCAACCAGCAACCCGAATTGTACGCGTGTTTACATGCGTGATCTGGTAGAGCGCTCGACCGAACCAACCCAGAACGAGCTTGCGGCTCGTACCCGCTTCACCGCTGTACAGGCGGCAGTCAACACCCGTATGAAGAACCTCTCGACGATCGCAACTGATCGCGAAGCCTTCGAGGCCCAGAAGGACCTTGCCGGCGGCAAGAAGACCCTGAAGTCCTACCTCTGGAAGGTATGCGGAGACGCCTACGACGCGCAGAACGGCTAAGCCGTTGGGGTAGGGTCTGATTAATCGGAATAATCGGATTAATCTGAATAATCGGAAGAATCGGATTAATCGGAATAATCAGAGATTTTTCAAAGAAAGTGGCATACACGCTTGTGTATGTCATTTTTTTTTTGTAATTTTGCAGTCGCAAACAAAAATTCATTACGATCATGGAAGAGAAAAAATTGTATCGTTCGGAGACGAATAAGATGCTCGGCGGCGTATGCGCCGGTATTGCAGAGTACTTTGGTATCGATCCTACGGTGGTTCGCGTAGCGTATGCCGTGCTGTCGATTTTCTCCACCGGCTTCCCCGGACTGCTGCTCTATATCCTGCTGCTCATCATCATGCCTAAGCGGGTAGCATAGTGCGGCTCAGGATAGATGATGATATGACTCGCTGCACGGCGGAAGAAGTGCGGCGACTGATGTCTCGCGTGTTGCCTGCTCGTCAGAAGGAGGCGATGCGCTATAAACATGTCTTCGGTCAGTACTGCTGCCTGCGTTCGTACGAGATGCTCGACGAACTATTGCACGCGGCAGGCTACGCGATGAGTCCCTGGCGCACCAACCAATATGGCAAGCCCTACCTCACGGACGGACCTTTCTTCTCGATCAGCCATTGCCGGCTGGGTATTGCCGTCGCTATCGCTGACCGCGAGATAGGCGTCGATATCGAATCGATCCGCCGTGCGGACCGTAGCCTCGTGGAGCGCACGATGAATGACGCGGAGCAGGCCGAGATCTTCCGCTCCGACCGACCCGACGAAGCCTTTACCGCCCTCTGGACACAGAAGGAAGCCGTCCTCAAGATGCGCGGCACCGGTATCCTGGACGACCTGCACCACGTACTCGACGCCCCGCAGGACTATACGCTCCAAACCTTCCGCCTGCCGGAAAAGGGGTATTGCTATAGTGTAGGGTGTAGGGTCTGATTAATCAGAGTAGTCGGAATAATCAGAGATTTTTTTTTAAGAAAGTGGCATACACATTTGTGTATGTCAATTTTTTTTTGTACCTTTGCACCCAAATTTGAAAATTGCATAAAATGGCATTAAAAGAACGTGTACAAGACTTGCTCGCGCAAGTCAACGATATGAAGGCTGCCAATGCCGAAGAACTGGAAGCCCTGCGTATCAAATACCTGAGTAAGAAAGGCGAGATAACGACACTCTTTACCGAGTTTCGCACCGTACCCAACGAGGAGAAACGTGAACTCGGTCAACTGCTCAACCAGCTCCGCCAGCAGGCCGAAGGACGCATCAACGAGATGCGCGAACAAATCGTGAATAGCCAAGAGCTACTGGCCAAGAGCCAACTCGACCTCACCCGTACGCCCGATCCGATAGACCTGGGTACGCGTCACCCGCTCTCGCTGGTGCGTGAAGAGATCGTAGATATCTTCTCGCGTATCGGTTTTACCGTAGCCGAGGGTCCGGAAGTAGAGGACGACAAGCACGTATACGGTATGCTTAACTTCGCCCCCGAACACCCGGCACGCGACATGCAGGACACCTTCTTCATCGAGAAGGAGATCGGTATCCAGAAACCTACCGACGTGTTGCTGCGTTCGCATACCTCATCGGTGCAAACCCGCGTCATGACCAGCCAGAAGCCGCCTATCCGCGTGCTCTGCCCCGGTCGCGTATACCGCAACGAAGCAATCTCTGCCCGTGCACACTGCTTCTTCCACCAGGTAGAAGGACTCTATATCGACAAGAACGTGTCGTTTGCCGACCTCAAGGAAGCCTTGCTCTACTTCGCCAAGGAGATGTTCGGACCCGAGACCCAGATCCGTCTGCGTCCGAGTTACTTCCCCTTCACCGAACCCAGCGCCGAGATGGATATCTCCTGCAATATATGCGGCGGTAAGGGTTGCGCCTTCTGTAAGGGTACCGGTTGGGTAGAGATCTTGGGTTGCGGTATGGTGGATCCCAACGTGCTGGAAGCCTGCGGTATCGATAGCAAAGTCTATTCGGGTTATGCCTTCGGTATGGGCGTGGAGCGTATCGCCAATCTGAAATACCGCGTGAAGGACCTGCGCCTGTTCTCCGAGAACGACGTGCGTTTCCTCCGCCAATTCGAGAGTTGTTAACCGGAGTAGGCTCCGGCCTCGTAAACTGAATACTGAAAGCTGAATACTGAATGCTGACTACTGAACACTCATACCTCGTTGCCGACCATCTGTTTCGGCTGACGATGCCCCAAGAGGTGGCGGAGCGCTTGACCAATTATGCGCCCTTCCTCGTGGAGGACGAGCGTACGCCGCTCTTTCATCTGACGGTGCGCATGGCTTCCTGCGATGTGCCGGAGGGTGCGGAACATGTCTTCACCGACCGCTCGGACGAGGACATGCCGCGTATCGAACTCTACCGCGTCGCTACCGACTGGTTCTTCTGTATCGCCCCGCTGCGCGAGGCCGAGGTGACCTGTTATATCCGTGCTACCAAGGACTTCAGCCGGGCAACGCTCTACGTGCTGCCTACGTGCCACGATGCCCGCTTTGCTGTGGATAATGCGGCGATGCTGCTCTTCGCCTTTGCTACCGCCCCGCTCAAGACGCTCGAGATGCACGCCTCGGTGACGGTCAAGGATGGTTATGCGCAACTCTTCCTCGGCCATTCCGGTACGGGTAAGTCCACCCACTCGCGACTCTGGCAAGAGCGCTATCAAGATGCGTGGTTGCTCAACGACGACAACCCCGTCCTGCGCGTGCTCGACAACGACGAGGTACGTGTGTACGGTTCGCCCTGGAGCGGCAAGACACCCTGCTATAAGAACCTGTCTGCCCCCGTTCGCGGTATCGTCAAGCTATCGCAAGCACCGAAGAACGAGATACGACGCCTCCGTCTGCCGGAAGCCTACGCCTATATGCTGGCTTCCAGTAGCGGCCTGAAGATCGTGCCCGAGATGATGGACGTACTGTATATTACCATCGCCCGCGTGTTGGATCTGGTTCCGCTCTATCACCTGGATTGTTTACCCGATACCGACGCTGCGCAGTTATGCCACGATACGCTCACGAAATAAGCGCGCTCCTGCGCAGCATGATCTGGGATACCCCGCTCGAAATCGATGCGGCGGTATTGCTCGAACCCGGACTGTGGCACATGGCCTGCCGCCAGCAGATGGATCATATGTTGGCCGTATGGGCACTCAACCACGGACTGGCTATCCCCAAGCCCGCCGAACAGAAGATGCGCGTCTTCCATACCCTGCAGCGTAGCGAACGCCAGCGTGCCATCTTGGAGGAGTCGGTGCGTACGCTTCGCGAGCATGAGATAGAACCCGTCCTGATCAAGGGACAGTCGATGGCCGTCTTGTATCCCAATCCCGATATGCGCAGTTCGGCCGATGTAGATATGTATATCGGCGAGAAGAACTACGAGCGGATGATCCAAGTCATGCGTGCCGCTTATCCCGATGCCTACTGGTTCTCCGAAGAACATGCGGGACTGCATTTCGCCGTCGTGATGGACAAGCAACTCGACCTGGCGGTCGAACTCCACCGCGTATCGATGGAATTCCACAGCATGCCGCGTGCCGATAGGGCGTATCAGGATTTTACGCATGAGGAGATGCATCGCACCCGTACCCTGCATGTAGGTCAGACCGATGTGTCGATCCCGAGCCGTGAGTTCGATGCGGTCTATATCTTCATGCACGCCTGGCATCATTTCGAGTCGAGTGGAGTAGGACTGCGCCAATTGGCCGACTGGGCCTTGGCCTTGAATCAGCTGACCGATGCTGAGCGCGAACAGTTCGCCCCGCGTCTGGAAACGCTGCTTCGCCGCATGCACATGTTGGAGGTATGGCAAGTATTCGGATGGGTACTTGTGCATCACCTGGGACTGGCGGCTACGCGCTTTCCTTTATATAATGACGCGTGCGCGCGTAAGGGCGAACGACTCTTCCGGCAACTCGTCAAGGACGGCCACTGCGGACGCGAACCGAAGTTGCAGTTCTTTGGCCACACGCTCTATTATTTCCCTTATCAGCGTCCCGAGACCGGACGGCTGCGCCAGAAGCTGTATACGCTCAGCCGCCTCACGTTCCAGTACTTCCAGACGCGCAAACTATTCCCGCGTTATGCGCTGTGTAACTACTTAGGGGCTCTGAAAAAACACTAAACGATACAAAAAAGCGTTAACCCGATTGGAGTTAACGCTTTTTTTATACCTGTATGTGTCGGTATGCTTAGCCCAGCATCGTCAGCAGTACACCTGCTGCTACCGCCGAACCGATCACGCCGGCCACGTTCGGACCCATAGCGTGCATGAGCAGGAAGTTGCTCGGGTTCTCCTCCTGACCTACGGTCTGACTCACACGGGCTGCCATCGGTACTGCCGATACACCGGCCGAACCAATCAGCGGGTTGATCTTCTCCTTGAGGAAGAGGTTCATAAACTTAGCCAGCAGTACACCACCGGCCGAACCCATACCAAAGGCTACGATACCCATCGCGAGAATCATCAGTGTCTGCCAGGTGAGGAAACTACCGGCTGTAGCCGTCGCACCAACCGACAAGCCCAGGAAGATGACCACGATGTTCATCAGTTCGTTCTGCGCCGTCTTCGTCAGACGATCTACTACGCCGCACTCCTTCATCAGGTTACCCAGCATCAAGCATCCGATCAGCGGTGCTGCATCGGGCAGGATAAGGGCTACAATAGCCGTGATGATGACGGGGAAGACGATCTTCTCGGTCTTCGACACCGGACGGAGTTGGCCCATCTTGATGGCACGCTCCTTCTTGGTGGTCAGCGCACGCATGATAGGCGGCTGAATAACCGGTACGAGTGCCATATACGAGTATGCCGCAATCGCAATCGGGCCCAACAGATGAGGTGCCAGTTTGGAGGTGAGGAAGATACTCGTAGGACCGTCCGCACCACCTATAATACCGATCGAACCGGCTTCGGCAGGCGAGAAGCCCATGGCATTGGCGCAGAGGAAGGTAATGAAGATACCAATCTGTGCTGCTGCACCGAGCACGAGCGATTTGGGGTTGGCAATCAGCGGACCGAAGTCGGTCATGGCGCCTACGCCAATAAATATCAGGCAGGGATATACACCGGCTTTCACGCCGATATAGAGTACGTCCAGCAGACCGCCGTCCTTGAGTATCGCACCGTAGCTATGGTACGCCGGACTCGACGGATCGAGAAAAGCGGACCAAAGTTCGCTATGGAACATACCGGCTCCCGGCAGGTTCGTCAGCAGCATACCGAAGGCGATAGGCAACAGCAGAAGCGGTTCGTATTTCTTATGGATGGCCAGATAGAGCAGAAAGAAGCTGAGCAACAGCATGACTGCTTGTTGCCACTGGATCTGCATAAATCCCATGCCTTGGAAAAAATCCAAAATATCCATATTATCCCAGCACTATGAGCAGGTCGTCCTGCATAACGTTCTGTCCGGCACTAACGGCGATCTGCTGCACCGTACCGTCCTGCTCAGCCATGATGGCATTCTCCATCTTCATCGACTCGAGCGTAAGCAGCGTGTCACCTTTCTTTACGGCCTGACCTTCCGAAACCAGCACCTTGATAACGCTACCGGGCAGCGGGCTCTTCACCTGTACGCCACCGGCTGCAGGAGCAGCCTTCGGAGCCTCTGCCTTCGGTGCTTCAGCTTTCGGTGCTTCAGCCTTAGGTGCCGGAGCAGCCTTGGGTGTCGGAGCAGCGGCTTTCTCTGCTGCCTTCTTGGCCTCGGTCTCTACGGTATATACTTTGCCATTGACGGTCACGTTGGTCTTGCCGCCTGCGAGTTCTTCTACAGCGCACTTATACTCAGCGCCGTTAATCTTGAATTTGAATTCCTTCATATGATTGGAAGATTTGATAATTTGAAAATTAAAATCCCACGTTGTTAAAACCTTCTGATTTGGGGTTCCATGCCGTATCCCGTTTGTTGAACGTGATCATGGAACCGGCTGCATCGTGCTTGGATTCGCGGGAGAGATACAATGCCATGGCAATAGCCGCCATGACATTCTCATCCTCTTTGACGGTCTTCTTGGCCGTCTGCTTGACAATCGGTGGGTGCGGTGCCGAGATCTTCTGCATCACCCATCCGAAGAATAGCAGGATGAACACAAGGCAGAAGAGAAGCACCAGTACGATACCGAAGCCCAGACCCGTCACAATCCAAGTATCTGCTGTAACTGCTAATAACATAATTAAAAATTAGAAATTAAAAATTACGAATTATTTACAGCGGAATGTTCGAGTGTTTCTTGAGCGGGTTCTGGAGACGCTTGGTCTGCAGCATCTCAAACGCACGAATGATGCGGGCACGCGTGTTGCGCGGCTCGATGACATCGTCGATATAACCACGGTTAGCAGCCTGGTACGGACTTGCGAACAAGTCTTTGTACTCAGCCTCCTTCTCGGCAATGAAGGCTTTCTTCTCTGCCGGGTCCTCGATGGCCTTGATCGCCTTAGCCTGGAGCACACCTACCGCACCGCTGGCACCCATCACGGCAATCTCAGCGTTCGGCCATGCGTAGCACATATCGCCGCGCAACTGCTTGCAGCTCATTACGATATGACTGCCGCCGTACGACTTGCGAACGGTAACGGTTACCTTAGGCACAGTAGCTTCGCCGTAAGCGAACATCAGTTTTGCTCCGTGATCGATGATACCTGCATACTCCTGACCCGTACCGCACAAGAAGCCCGGTACGTCCACAAGCGTGAGGATCTGGATATTAAAGGCGTCGCAGAAACGAACGAAACGAGCGGCCTTGCGGCTGGCGTCGCAGTCGAGCACACCGGCCAGCCAACTCGGCTGGTTGGCGATAATACCCGTAGAACGGCCGTTGAAGCGGGCGAAACCGCAGATCACGTTCTTGGCGTAGTCTTTGTGCACCTCCATGAAATCACCGTTATCTACGATGAGGTCGATGATCTCGTGCATATCATACGGCTTGTTCGGATCTGCCGGAACGATCTCGTTGAGTTGGTCCTCCACGCGCGTGATATCATCCGTGCACTCCACTACCGGAGCTTCCTCCATGTTGTTCTGTGGGATAAAGCTTACCAGACGACGTACTTCCTGGAGAGCCTCCTCTTCGGTGGCTGCCACGAAATGCGTGACGCCCGACTTGCTGGCGTGCACCTTCGCACCACCCAGTTGCTCTACCGTAACGTCTTCTCCCGTAACGGCTTTCACTACCTTCGGACCCGTGATGAACATATACGAGTTCTGCTCGGTCATCATGATGAAGTCGGTCAGGGCGGGGCTGTATACTGCACCACCTGCACACGGACCGAAGATCACGCTGATCTGAGGCACTACACCCGAAGCCAGGATGTTACGCTCGAAGATCTCGGCATAACCGGCCAGTGCACAAGCACCCTCCTGGATACGGGCACCACCCGAGTCGTTCAGACCGATAATCGGTGCACCCAGCTTCATAGCCTGGTCCATCACGTTGCAGATCTTCTGCGCCATGGTCTCGCTCAGCGAACCACCGATCACGGTAGCATCCTGCGCAAAGACAAATACCAGACGACCGTCGATCGTGCCCGAACCTACGGCAACGCCGTCACCCAGGAAGACCTTCTTCTCCATACCGAAGTCGTGACAACGGTGGGTGAGGAACATATTCACCTCCTCAAACGAACCCTCGTCCAGGAGCATATTGATACGCTCGCGAGCGGTATAACTACCCTTAGCATGATGCTTGGCAACTGCGGCTTCTCCACCACCGGCCATCGCTTTCTCGCGATTCTCAATCAGTTTGTCTAATTTAGCTTGATCCATAGTCTCTAAACTCTAAACTCTTAACTATAAACTTAACGGGGTTGTTGGCAGATCTCGGTCAGCACGCCGCAGGTGCTCTTCGGATGCAGGAAACCAATCATCAGGTTCTCGGCACCTTTGCGCGGCGCCTTGTCGATCAGGGTCAGTCCGGCAGCCTCAGCCTCGGCCAAAGCAGCAGCGGTGTCCTCTACGTTGAAGGCAATATGGTGCAAACCGCCACGGCCTCCGTTCTTCTCGATAAACTTAGCAATGGTCGACTCGGGGCAGGTAGGCTCCAGCAACTCGATCTTTACTTCACCGACTTTGAAGAAAGCGGTCTTAACTTTCTGGTCTTCTACTACCTCAATGTTGTAGCACTTGCCACCGGTGAGGAACTCAAAAAACGGCATTGCAGCCTCCAGATTCGGAGTCGCAATTCCTAAATGCTCAATGTGAGTGGGTTTCATAATGGTATAAATTTTATGATTTTTTATATATATGCAAAAATACGCTGCAAAATTACAAAAAATAAATGATATACGCAAGCGTGCGCGCGATTTTTTCATTATTATTTGTGTATATCGAAATAAAGTCGTACCTTTGCAGTCGATTTTTTAAAATGCGTAGTATGTCCCGTGATAAACGTATAGGTACCCTGATACTCATCCTGTCGCTACTGATCGTGATTGTGTCGGTGCTGTTTACCAATAACCTGTCCAGGCGCTTGGCCGAGGAGGAGCAAAAGAAAGTGGAGACTTGGGTGGCTGCCACCCGTTCGATGATTATGGCACCGGAAGATGCCGACTTAAGTCTGGAACTCCAAGTCATTCAGTCGAATACCTCTATACCTGTCTATCTGGTGGATACCGCCGGTACGATACTGAGTTGTATCAACGTGACGGACACGGTGGCCGACCCGCGTACGCTCAACGGACCGATTATGCTCGAGTTGCCCGATGCCGAACCGCAACTCATCTACTATGCCGAATCGACGCTGCTGCGCCAGTTGCGCTACGTGCCGTATCTGCAGTTCTCCTTGATATTCATCTTTATCCTCGTGGCCGTCATCATGTTGCTCACGGCCCATCATAGCGAGCAAAACCGCGTATGGGCAGGACTGAGTCGCGAGACAGCCCACCAACTGGGTACACCTATCTCCTCGCTCATGGCCTGTCAGCAGATACTCACGGAGCGATACCCCGAGGACGATATGTTGCCGTTGCTAAGGAACGATATCAACCGTCTGTCGATGATCGCCGACCGTTTCTCTAAGATCGGTAGCGAACCCGAACTGGAGACCGTGCCGCTGGCGCAAGCGGTAGAAGAAGCGCTGAGCTATATGCGTTCGCGCGTATCGAATAAGGTGTTGATACGCAATGAGATACCCGAAAATATGCCGGTCGTGGTCGAACTGAACCGACCCCTGTTCGCATGGGTCGTTGAGAACCTTGTAAAGAACGCCGTAGATGCTATGGAGGGACATGGTGAGATAACCCTTACGGCCGAGCAGAACGATGACGAGATCACGATCCTCATCGCCGACACCGGACGAGGTATGGATGCCGCTACCCGTCGCCGGATATTCCAGGCGGGCTTTACGACCAAAAAACGCGGATGGGGATTAGGCCTGACGCTTGCCAAGCGTATCATCGAAGATTACCATGGCGGCAGTCTCTTCCTGCGCCACAGTCGTCCCGGTCAGGGCAGTATCTTCGCCCTGGTGCTCAAACAGACCAAAAACGGTTGAACCACTACCGCTCATCGCCGCATATAGCGCGCCTTCATTAAGGAGGCGCGTTTTTGCTGCTTCGATCTCCGGATGCAACGGAAAGACGGTCTGCTCAAAGTCGTTGACAAAAGCCGGCAGGTCCGTTAGCGAGAAATGCTGCAATAGCCCAAGGATCTGTCCTTTAGCCTCCGGGTGCAAGGTAATACCGGCATAGGCTTCGCGGGTAGAGACACCGCAAGCGGGTTTGAGCATCTTAAGACGCAATCCGCTCAGATCCATTTCGATAGGCCGCAACCGATCGCCGATACCTTCGGCATAGCAGGGGACGTTATAGATAAAGAATGGACAGTCGGCACCCAGGGGACGCACCAGTTCGGCCAGTTGCTCTTTGCTCTGTCCGAGATTGAATAGCTCGTTTAGTGCAATCGCCATATGGGCGGCATCGCTACTACCGCCACCCAGACCGGCACCGAAAGGGATGTGCTTGCGGAAACGAATGGCTACAGGACCGATCTCAGGAAACTGACTCCGCATCAGCTCATAGCAGCGGATGATCAGATTATCCTCTGGCCGACAGTCTACCCGGAGTCCGTCCTGAGCGAATGAGAACTGCTCCGCCGGCACGACCTCTAACTGGTCATGCAGACCGTATACGGGATAAAAGACCGTCTCCAGGTCATGATAACCGTCCGCACGACGAGAAACGACACGCAGACCGATATTCAATTTGCAATTCGGGTAGAGTAGCATATTGTTGCTTGTTTTCTTTGCGACTGCAAAGGTACAACTTTTAATTGAAAATTAAAAATTAAAAATTAAAAATTGCGTGTATTGTAGGCCTTTGTGCACTTTTTCTTAATTATTTATGCGCGCACGCTTGCGTATATCAAATATTTTTTGTAACTTTGCAGCGCAAAATGAAAGAGATACTGATTGTCATAGGAATGGTGGGCATCGCCATCGTGCTGCTGAGCGTAGGAATTATCCTGCGTCGCGACCATCAGTTCCGCTCGGAGCATATCGCCGAGAACCGTCGTATGCGGCGCGACGGCATTCATTGTGCCACTGCCCAAGACCGCGAGGCACGACGCCGCATGCAAAAGAAAATGAACATAAACAAACTATAATATGCAGAAGATTCAAACTATCATCAATGCCGTACTTGGCGTTGCTGTTATTACCCTGACCGTGCTGGTCGTTATCCTCTTTACCCGTCAATCTCGCGGAACGATAGCGGAAGATTATGAATACGAGTATGTGCCTTTTGATACGACCGCCCTCATGATGACCGATACGACTATCTACGACAACGATTCGCTTCTGGACGCCGAAGAGCCCGCGCCGGAGAAGATACGCAAACCGAAACTGCCGATTGCGTATGTCAATATGGACAAACTCAATACCCAGTATCGTTTTGTAGTGGATGCCAACGCCCGTCTGAATGCGATGGCCGAGAAGTCGCGTAAGCAACTCATAGACCGCTACAATACGCTGCAGCAGTCGCTTGCCAAGCAGGAGCAAGACCTCATCCAACGTGCGCAGTCGGGTCAGATAGAGTCGGAGGAGAGTTTCAACCGTCAGCGTGCCGAACTGGAGAAAAAACTCCAGAACGCCCAGCAGGAACTGGCCACGATGGAGGAGAAACTGGCGCGTGAGCACGAGGCCGAACTGCAGAAACAATCCAAGATACTGAACAAGCGTGTCAACGACTTCCTGAAGATCTACAATGCCGACGGCCGGTACGAGATGATTTTCTGTAACCTGGGCGAGATCAAGGATAATATCCTCTATGCTGCTACGCCTGCGTATGACATCACCGATGAGGTCGTTCGCGGACTGAATGCACAGTACAAGAAATAGACCGCTGCGCTGAAAGAATAAAGACCGCTGCGCTGAAAGAATAAAGACCGCTGCGCTGAAAGAATAAAGGCTATTATGAACAAACGGATAGTTATATGTCTTTTATCCTTGCTCCTTATTCCTTTTTTAGGTAAGGCGCAGCGGATTCCTGTGTCGCTGGAGTACACGGAGATATACGACTTCCTGGAGGAACTCACTTCTGACGGTATTATCGAGACCAATGCTGCCATCAAGCCCTATACGCGCAGCTATATAGCCGCCCGTCTGCATGAGGCACAAGAGCGCGACTCGCTGCTCACCCGTCGCCAGCGTGAGGATCTGGACTTCTACCTGCAGGACTACGCTCTGGAATTGGACACCTTGCCCGACTATAAGCTGTACGGGCATGAGAATGTCTGCCAGTGGCGCTCCAACAATCCCAAGACCGATTCGCTGAAGCGCGCTTCGTATAAATGCGACTTCAATCTCTCGCTCGTAGATCCCTCGCTGCATCTTAAAACCAAGGACAACCTCTTTAAGATGCGTGTGCGTCCGATCCTGGGTATGGACCTGTATGCGCAAAAGAAAGGTATCATCACCAAGCGCTGGTACGGTGCCGAGATACAGATGGACATTGCCCACCACCTCAGCATTTGGGGATCGATACGTGATAATAGTTGGAAAGGTACCGGCGGTTATCTGAAGACCCAGTATTTCCCAACGGTATACGACCAGATTGACGGTGCACGACTGACCAAACCACAGTATCTGAACGACCTGCCGGGCGTGCAGTACAAAGAGTCGAACTACGGAGGTGACTTCTCCGACTCACGAGGTGGTATATCCCTGTATGCCTGGTGGGGTAGTATCGGCGTACAGCGCGAACGTATCCAGTGGGGCGATGCGCAGCATTGTTCGAATATCCTCTCGGCCCATAGTCCGGCTGTGCCGATGCTGACGCTTCAGTTGACGCCCTGCCGATGGTTCCAGTTCGACTATTTCCACGCATGGCTCGTCTCGAACGTGCTTGACTCCACCAGTTACTACACCGAGACCTACGAGGAGGGCAAGACTAAACTCAACTACCGTCCGGCCAATAAGTTCATGGCGGCGAATATGTTTACCTTCATGCCCTGCAAGTATGTGCAGTTCTCGTTCGGTAACTCGATTATCTACGGGGAACGCAACGTACAAGCGGCTTATTTCATACCGATTGCGTTCTATAAGTCGCTGGACCATTTGCTGACCAAGGGCGTCAACTCTGAGAACCAGAACTCGCAGGCCTTTGCGTCGATTACGGTGCGTCCAACCGACCATCTTAGGTTGTACGGTTCGTTCTTCCTGGACGAATTCAAACTGGCGCGCCTGAAGAAATCCGAACCGCAGAACAATCCCGTATCCTACCTGGTGGGCTTCAACTGGAGCGGCTGGCCGGTTCGCGGACTGAGTCTCAAGGGCGAGTTTATGCGCAGCTATATCGCCTGCTACACGCACTCGATCAACGTGCTGCAATATACATCCAATTCGTACAACATGGGCCACTACATGGGCGATAATGCGCAGTCGATATACGTAGGACTGAGTTACCGACCGGTTCGTGGTCTGCGGCTCACGCTCGACTACCTGTGCAACACCAAGTACAATACCTACGACTACGTACGGCATAATATCGGTAAGATCATTGCCCAAAAGCCCTTCTCCGAGCGTATATGGCAGAACGATGAAGTGCGCTTCAAGGCCGTGTACGAGATCTTCCAGAACTGCTACGCGCACCTCGACTTGACCTACAACCATGCACGCGCCTTTGCACCGACTTCCGCTCGTGTGGATGGAGAAGACCGGGGATGGAATACGGACGGTACGTCGCAAAACCTGTCTGGCACGGCGCTGGAGAACTACTACCTAAACAAGTTCTCACCCGTTTATATGCAGGGCAAGAACCTATACATAACCTGCGGACTGAGTTTTGGATTTTAGCCGGAGTGAAAGGTGAAAATTGAAAAGATAAATATAACTGCATACAGATAACTGAAAAAACTTTAATAACATGAAACACTTACTTTTAGGAGATGAGGCTATTGCCCAAGGTGCGATTGATGCCGGTCTGAGTGGCGTCTATGCTTATCCGGGTACGCCTTCTACGGAAATCACCGAGTACATCCAGTTGCAAGAATCGCGTGCTCCGCGTGGTATCTTCTGTCGTTGGGCAGCCAACGAGAAGACCGCCATGGAAGCGGCGTTGGGTATGTCCTACATGGGCAAACGTGCACTGGTATGTATGAAGCATGTCGGCATGAATGTGTGTGCCGATGCCTTTATGAATGCCGCCATCACGGGTGTGAACGGCGGACTGATCGTGCTCGCAGCCGATGACCCGTCGATGCACTCCAGCCAGAACGAGCAGGACTCGCGTTTCTATGCCAAGTTTGCCATGATTCCGTGTCTGGAACCCGGCAACCAACAGGAGGCTTACGACATGATGGCTTACGGTTACGAACTGAGTGAACGGCTCAAGACACCTGTTCTGATGCGTGTTACGACACGTATGGCCCACAGTCGTGCTGTGGTAGAGACTATCGAACAACCTAAGGCGCAAAATCCCAAATCGATGCCGCAGGATGTCAATCACTTCATCCTCTTGCCGGCGTTTGCCAAGCGTAACTACGCCGAACTGGTAGCTGCACAACCGGAGTTTGTACGTCGTAGCGAGACCGACGGGCATAATACCTATATCCGAGGTACGAAGCCCGAAAAGGCAATCCTTACCACTGGTATTGCTTACAACTACCTCATGGAGAATTATCCGGCCGATATGGGTTGCTCGATCCTGCGTATCATCCAGTATCCGCTGCCGAAGAAGCTGATTGACCAAATGGTGGCTGACGGAGCGAAAGAGGTGCTCGTTATCGAAGAGGGACAGCCTGTTGTAGAAGAACTCATTCGCGGTATGGTGCCATCGAATGTCGTGGCTAAGGGTCGTTTGACGGGTGATCTGCCCCGTATGGGTGAGTTGTCGCCTGACTGTGTACGCACGGCTATCGGACTGGAGCCGCTGCCCAAGCATGACTCGGAAAAACTCGTTGTTGGTCGTCCGCCGGCACTCTGCCAGGGTTGCGGTCACCGCGATATGTATGCCGCCCTCAACGAGGTGGCACGTGAATATGCTGAGCCCCGTATCTTCGGCGATATAGGATGTTATACCCTGGGTGCTCTCTCGCCCTTCCATGCCATCCATGCATGCGTAGAAATGGGTGCATCGGTTACGATGGCCAAGGGTGCAGCCGATGCCGGACAGCATCCGGCTATAGCCGTGATAGGCGACAGTACGTTTACCCATTCGGGTATGACGGGTCTGCTGGATTGCGTCAATGCCAATGCCAATGTTGTCATCCTCATCTCGGACAACCTTACGACGGGTATGACCGGTGGTCAGGACTCTGCCGGTACAGGCCGACTGGAGCAGATATGTACGGGTCTGGGTGTTGCTCCCGAGCACGTACGCGTTGTCGTGCCGCTGCCTAAGAATATGGAGGAGATCAAACAAACGCTGCGCGAGGAGATTGACTATGCCGGTACATCGGTTGTCATTGCTCGCCGTGAGTGTATTCAAACATTAAAACGTCACCTTAAAGCTGCTAAGAAACAATGAAAAAAGATATTATTTTGGCCGGTGTAGGAGGACAAGGTATCCTCTCCATCGCCACCGTTATCGGAGAAGCTGCCCTGCAAGAGGGTTTGTACCTGAAACAAGCTGAAGTACACGGTATGTCGCAGCGCGGCGGTGACGTACAGTCCAATCTGCGTCTGTCGTCCGAACCGATCATGAGTGATCTGATTGCTATGGGTGGTGCGGATCTGATCATCTCGCTAGAGCCCATGGAAGCCTTGCGTTACGTGCAGTATCTCAAGCCCGACGGATGGATTGTCACTTCGTGCGTACCTTTCCTCAATATCCCGAATTATCCGGAACTGGAGGAAGTGCTCGGTCGCGTAAAAGCGCATAAGAACCACGTACTGCTGGATGTTGAGGCATTGGCCAAAGAGGCCGGTGCACCTGCTCAGGCAGCCAATATGGTACTGCTGGGCGCCGCTATTCCTATGCTGGGCATCGATCATGATAAGATGCTGGCCGGTGTGGCTCGTATCTTTGCCCGCAAAGGCGAACAAGTTGTCAATAGTAATTTAGCAGCCGTTGAGGCAGGTTACAACTATGCAATTTCCGTTAGATAAACATATCGTTGACAGTATATGCCGTCAGTTTGGTCTGCGCAACTTCCACGAACTGGGTAATGCCAGTATCCGCCAGTTGGTGGGTGTGGTGAAGAATATCGAGCAGGCTACGGGCGTAGAATATGTCAACATGGCCATTGGCGAACCCGGTTTGCCGGCCGACATGATCGGTATCGAAGCCGAGCACCAGGCCCTATTAAATGGCTGTGCGGCGCATTATCCGAATATCGTGGGTATTCCCGAGGTAAAGAAGTGGGGTAGTGAGTTTGTGCGTGCATTTATCAATATCGAGCGTCCGCCGGAGTGCATCCTGCCGACTGTTGGTTCGATGCAGGCGGCGTTTGCCCTTAACTCGATGCTTATCCAGTTGCAGCCCGGTAAAGATACCATTCTGTTCCTAGATCCCTGTTTCCCGGTGCAGAAGATGCAATGCGACGTGATCGGTAGTCGTGTTGAGGCATTCGATATAGCGGACTTCCGTGGACCGAAACTGCGTGACGAACTGGAACGTCACCTTAAGTCGGGTCGCATTGCCGGTATTCTATACAGCAGTCCGAACAATCCGACTTGGATGTGTCTGACGGACGAAGAACTCCAAATCATCGGTGAACTGGCTACCCAGTACGATGCGATTGTACTGGAGGATCTGGCGTACCTGAACATGGACTTCCGTGATCCGAATCGCGGTAATCCGTATGCGGCGCCGTATCAGCCTTCGATAGGTCATTATACGCATAATTGTATTCAGATGATCTCGTGCTCTAAGATGTTCAGTTATGCCGGTCAGCGTGCCGCCTTTGTGGCCATTGATCCCGTACTGGCCAAACGTGTCTATCCTGCGCTGGGCGAACGTCTGCACAACGGCGGCGAATTGCTCCAGAGTTTTGCGTACGTCTTCCTGTATGCCCTATCGAGCGGTGTCTGCCACTCGGTACAGTATGCTATGGCTGCGATGCTGCAGGCAGCGTGCGAAGGACGTATCCGCTACGTGGACAACACGCGCGAGTATGCGCGTCGTGCGCGTAAAATTAAGGAGATCATGCAGCGTAACGGTTTTCATATCGTATATGACCGCGATGCCAACGGTCAGGAGGTGGGTGACGGTTTCTTCTTCACGTTTGGTTATAAAGACTGGAGCGGACAGAAACTGGTGAATAAACTCATCTACTACGGCGTATCGGCCATTGCTCTGGAGAGTACGGGTGCGAAACGCGAAGGTATGCGTGGTTGTGCCTCGGCTATCCGTGAAGACCAGTATGAACAACTGGAAGAACGCTTACGTAAGTTTAACGAAGATTTTAGTCAGTATGACGAAAGTACAGTACGTTAGTCCCGCCGAGGCGGTAAAGCATGTTCAATCGGGCGACACGATTGTGGTGCAGGGTAGTACGAGTATTCCTACCGTGCTGCTCAACGCTCTGACGGAACGTGCCTCGGAGTTGCGTGACGTGAAACTCATCTCGGGTTTCGGTATCCATCCGGAGGATGCTCCGTATGCCAAACGTGAGTTGATGGATTCGTTCCGCGCACTCAGTATCTTTGTGCCGAATACCTTGCGGCGTGCGATGCGTGAGGGCGTAGCAGATACGATACCGGCTTTTTTGGGCGAGGTGCCGTTTCTGTTCCGTAGCCGGCAGATACCGGTAGATGTGACCTTTTTGAACGTGAGTGAACCCGATGAGGACGGTTATTGCTCGTATGGTATATCGGCAGATATCGCATTCTCCGGTGCAGAGTGTTCGCGAGCAGTTATTGCGCAGGTGAACAAGTATATGCCGCGTACGTTTGGCGATCCGGTGATCCATGTGAGCAAACTGACGGCTATGTGCCGCGGCGATGTACCACTGGTAGAAGTGCCGACGCCTGTGCCCAACGAGATAGAGACCAAGATCGGTAACTATGTAGCTTCGGAGATTCCCGACGGTGCAACGCTGCAGATTGGCGTGGGCGGTATACCGAATGCCGTCATCAATGCCTTGCGCAACCACAAGCATCTTGGACTACATACCGAGGCGATTACCGACGGTGTGCTGCCGTTGATAGAGAGTGGCGTGATTGATAACTCGCTGAAGAAAGTGCTACCGGGCAAGTCGGTAGGCAGTCTGATACTGGGTTCGCGTCACTTGTATGACTACGTAGACGGTAACCGCGATTTCGTGATTCGCGATGTAGCATGGACCAACGATCCGCAGATTATTCGTCAGAACCCGCGCGTGATGGCTATCAACTCGGCTGTAGAGGTGGATCTGACGGGTCAGATATGTGCCGACTCGATAGGCGAGACCGTTATATCGGGTGTAGGCGGACAGCACGACTTTATGTACGGCGGTGCCTTGTCGGAAGGCGGTAAGTGCTTTATCGCGCTGCCGAGTATGACCAACAAGGGCCAATCGAAGATTGTAGCCCGTCTGGCACCCGGAGCAGGCGTGGTAACGACCCGCTTCCAAGCGCAGTATATCGCCACGGAGCATGGTATCGTGTATCTACGTAACCTGCCTTTGGCGGATCGTGCGAAAGCTTTGATTTCGATTGCCGACCCGTCGGTGCGCGAAGATCTGGAACGCGCCGCGGTAGAGCGGTTCGGAATAGGATTCCTGCGATTGAAATAGAAAAAGGAAACGCACCTTTCGGGGTGCGTTTCTTGTCGTTGGCCATTAGCCTTTAGCCATTAGCCATTAGCCTTTAGCCTTTATTACTTTGCGGCATCGATGAACCATTTGCCATCTACCTTAATGACTTTCTCTGTATCCTCTTTCGTTTGCTCATCGCCGTAGATGATCTTAATCTTTACCACAGCGTGCTCACCGTCCTCAGCCATTTCTACTTCGCCAACCTCTACAGCGGCGATGCCTTGGTGATGATTGTTTACCATAGCCAGCTTGTCGTTGAACGTAGCTACGATTTCGTCCTTTTGCTCTTGGGTCATTTCTCCTTTGAAGTGCATGAGGTCGATTGCTTTTTCTACTTCACCTTTCTGGAGTGCATCATAGTAAGCTTTTACGACGTTCTCAGGGGAACTGGTGGCAGAATTGCAGGCTGCAAAACCGAACATAACGAGTGCGAGACTCAGGATTCCAAGAATTTTTTTCATAATGTTTTTGTTTTAAATGGTTTGACATATAGTAGTTTGCTACTATTGGTTATGGTGCTCGGGAAGATAGCTTCCCCTTCCCGGCAAAAGGTCCACGGTACTTCCTGACGCACGGAGTCGCTCAGGTCGATACCCTGGTGGAGATAGGCTTGCCATACGAGTTCGCTACAGTAGAGCTGCGAAGTGTCGAGTAGGGCGTAGTCGTTGTCGAAGACAACTCGGTCGCTCACTTTCTGCTCCGCATAGCGTGCTGCCTGTCGAGCGATACTATCCGAACAGTTAACGCGTGCATAAGCACCTACGGTAGCCCGTTCGGGCAGGAAGAACTCGCGGATAGGTTCCCGCTTGAGGTATTCGGGTTCGCCTTGAGGCGCTTCGCCCGGTACGGCATGAATGACCATCCATACGTGTTGTAGGCTGTCATACTGCAGCAACCCGATATGCGAGTAAGTAGATCCGCTCTGATAGGTCACGGCCTGACTCTCCAGACCGTGTCCGCACCGTAAGATCAGGTCTCCGTCGCGAAACGTTTCTTCTCCGCTCAATTCCACTACCGTTGTTGCCGGTTTGCTACAACCGGCAACGAGCCACAAGAGGGCTACTAACGGTAGATAGAATTGTTTAGAGCTCATTAGCCTTTCGCCATTCGCCTTTACTTCTCGTCCTCAACGGCTGCTTGAGCGGCTGCGAGACGTGCGATAGGTACGCGGAACGGCGAGCAGGAAGCGTAGTTCATACCTACGCGAGCGCAGAACTTAACAGAGCTGGGCTCTCCACCGTGCTCACCGCAGATACCGGTACGCAATCCCGGACGAACGGCACGACCCTTCTCAACGGCCATCTTGATGAGTTGACCTACACCATTCTGGTCGAGTACCTGGAACGGATCCACTTTGAGGATCTTCTTCTCGAGGTATGCCGGCAAGAACGATGCAATATCGTCACGGCTGTAACCGAAGGTCATCTGCGTCAAGTCGTTCGTACCGAAGCTGAAGTACTGAGCCTCCGTTGCGATACGATCTGCAGTCAGGGCAGCACGCGGGATCTCGATCATCGTACCGATCTCGAATTCCACCTCAATACCGTACTCAGCGAATACCTCTTTAGCTACGCGCTGGATGATCTCTTTCTGCTGCTTGAGCTCATAGAGGATACCGATCAGCGGAACCATGATCTCCGGCATCGGGTTCTTGCCCTCTTTCTTCA